>NZ_DATKKA010000034.1:0-10686 GCF_035543475.1 Methanoregula sp. | reverse complement strand
TCGGGAAACACCTGGTCTCATTCCGAACCCAGCAGTTAAGCTGACACACGTAGTATGCTGTACTGAGGTACGCGAGTCCCCGGGAACCATACCAAGCTGCTATCACCTTTCCTTCTTACACGGTATCTGTTCTTGTAATGTTTATCCTAAAGAGCGAATGCTCCCGTTATGTCATCGTATCGTTTAACATGGATACCGGCAGGTCCGCGACCTGCGATGAATGTACCGATCTGCTGACCTGTGTCCCGGCTTATCCGGCCCTGGGCGCATTCTCTTCTGCCTGTTTTGCCGGGCAGAAGTTACAGATTGAGAAGAAGACCTCTTTTTCCCGGTCCCGGATCAGGCAGTAGTAGATCCCGTTCCGGTCCTCGACACTAAATCCACCGGGAAACGGCATGCCCACGGGATGGCCGGGTTTTTCGAGGACAAACATGGTAAATGCAGCCATGAGGTAATAGAAGAACCGGTGCTTCGGCGAGTAGTGGAACGGGGTCCGCTCCGCGAGCTCGTCCCAGGTAAAGCAGCCCTCGGGGATCATCGCGCAGAATTTCCCGAAGGTTTCGCGGTCCCGGATTGGATCCTGATCCTGCCGGAACGCACCAGACCGGTACATCAGGAGGAGCCGGTGGTGGGCGCCGAAGAGCTGCTCGTGGAAGAACGGGCGGACCCGGCTCCGGTAGGGTTCGGGCAGGGCGTCCACTTCTGAAAAAAGCCGCCCGCCGATCACCTGAAGGTCCGCTACGGTATACCCGCTGACTTCCTCTGCGAGGATCCCGCACAGCTCCCCTTTTGTCCTGGCCGCCGCAAGACGGCGTGATGTGGCTGCGATTTCCTCTTTTTCTGATGCAGGGGGTTGAATTGCGCCCGTCATGGGATCTGGGTCCAAACCGGAATAACTGAGGTACCGTGCGTGCCGGCACCATATTATCCTGCCTCATCCGGTATTTGCTCCCGGGGTATACTGTACCGACACCTTAACCATGGACAACAGGCAAATCTCTGCATACTATATGGTCCTTTCCCGGCGATCTTCCTGCTGCTGCAGACCGGCGGCTGTCCTGCTGGCACTTGCCGCCCTGATGTTCCTTATCGGAACCCCGTCTTCGGCTACCCTTGTCCTTACCGGTACGGTGTTCTCGCCATCTCCCCCGCTCGTTGTCGCGGGTGGAGAAAATGCAACCAGTTCTTTTGTCATCCTTCCTTCGGGTGCCACCACGTTCTCCCGGTACCACACACTCCAGATGCAGACCGGTCTTCCTGGTGCCCGGTGGAATATCCAGGTGCTGGTCAACGGCGCTCCGGCTGCGCAGCAGTCTGCATCGGGCGATACAGCATTTGTGAACGGATATCTCCTCTCGTACCCTACCACAAACGACGTCTCGTTAACGGTCCGGGTTAACGGGACAGTCCCCGCCGGCACCGGATCTGATGTCACGATCCTGCAGGTCACCGAGCTCGACAATGGCGGGGCACCCGTTCCCGGGGGCAGTGTCACGGTCAGTGCGCCCCGTGCAACACCGGTACCGGTAAATGGTACCGGTTCCGAGGAGCCGGTGGCGATGACAACGGTGGTGTCGCCAACCCCACAAGCCCGGTCCCCCGGTTTTCTTCCTCTTACCGGTCTTCTCGCAACCGTGGCTGCAGCAGCGATATACGGTCTGCCCCGGTCACGGCGCTGATCCTACCGGGCATTCCGTGACGTTTCTGCCGGGAGCCATCTGCTGACCGCCGCTGCGCCTGCACCGCCCAGCGCAAGGCAGGCACCGATCACTACAAGGCCGGCATGCGTGCTGCCGGTCACCTGCGTCAGGTATCCCATGAGGGTAGGCCCGACAAAACCACCGGCATTTCCCACGGAATTGATAACAGCGATCCCGGCCGCAGCGGTTATCTCGGCGAGAAAGATCGAAGGGAGTGTCCAGAACGGCCCGAATGCACAGAATATTCCCACCGTAGCAATGACGAGCAGGAGAAATGCCCATCCCGGGGAAGCAACAACCCCGGATCCCGCCAGCGCCAGTCCGCCGATCAGGGGCGGGAGAGCAGTATGCCAGCGCCGTTCCCCGGTCCGGTCAGAGTGCCGCGACCAGAGGATCATCGCTACGCCTGCACAGGCATACGGCACCGTCATGATCAGGCCGATGGACGTATTGGAGAGGCCTCCATTCATCGATCGGATGATCTGGGGCATCCAGAATCCCAGGCCGTACAGGGCAATAACGAGCATGCAGTAGACAAGAGCAAGGTGCCAGACCCGCCGGTCGGTGACCACCGAGGTCAGATCGCGGTGTCCTCCCTGTTTCTGTCGCTCGCTGTTCTCCTTTCGGATCTCCCCGGCCAGCCAGTCCCGTTCCTCCTGTTCAAGCCAGCGGGCATCCTCCGGCCTGTCGGTCAGGTACCAGTACGTGACCAGGCCGAGGATCACCGCGGGCAACCCTTCCAGGACAAAGAGCCAGCGCCAGCCTTCCATGCCAAACCAGTGGATGGAATCGAGAATCCAGGTGGAGACCGGCGCACCCACGATGGTGGAGATGGCCAGTGCGGTCATCAGGAGCGCTACCGCCTTTGCCCGTTCGCCCTCGCGGAACCAGTAGGTGAGGTACAGGAGGATGCCCGGGAAGAACCCTGCCTCCATCACCCCAAGGACGAACCGGAGCACGGCCAGCTGCAGTGCACCGGTGGCAAAAGCCGTAATTATCACGACGATCCCCCAGCTGATGAGGATCCGGGCAATCCAGGTCCGGGCCCCGGTCTTCTGGAGGATCAGGTTGCTGGGGAGTTCGAATAAGAGGTACCCGATAAAAAAGATCCCGGAGAGAAAGCCGAAGACCTCACTGGAAAGCCCCAGCGCACTGTTCATCTGGAGTGCGGCAAAGCCGAAGTTCACCCGGTCCAGGTAGGCGATCACGTAGAGGAGGATAAGAAACGGCAGCAGCCGGGCGCTCACCTTTTTGAGCGTCCGCGGCCCGATCTCCTCGTTCTCGCGGGTATTCACGTACAACCGGTATATCCTTCCCCCCATTATGCCTGTTGGAACACATCCTGTGCCGGGCCCTCCCCCCGGACCCCCGGACGGTCCGGGCCGGTGACACGAGGATCAGCTATACAAATTCCTGTACCCCACCTTGTTGTATGGATAACACCGAGGCGGCCCGGAACGCCCTTCGCGGAACAACGATTGCGGAAAAACTGGCATCGATCGGTATCGAGCGGGGCCGGATGGTCGAGATCCGCCATCTCGATTCGGTTGGCAGGGACTACGGGATTGCCGTGTACCTCTTTTTTGAAAAGGATCTGGCCATGAACCGGACGCTTGCCCAGGTAGAAGCAGAGTTCCGCGGGGTCCCCGAGTACGAGCGCCCGTACGTCCGGGTGGACCGTTTCCTCGCGTTTACGCAGGAGAATGACCCCTCATTTCTCCGCACGCTCGATGAATTTCCCATGATGATCGAGATTGCATCGGTCAGCGAAGAGCCCGATCCCGCCACCGGCCGTTCCTTGCCGGTCATTATTGGCCTGATGCCGTTTCTGGACGAGTTCGATGTGGATGTCGACCTGACGAAGCAATCAGGACAGAATCTCCGGTGATCCTCCTGCAGCTGAGATGCTGCGGGAAGTTCCTGCCGGGAGCAGGGTGAAGTACCATGGCAAAAAAAGTGCACCGGTTCATCTGGCAGTTCGTGATCGGGTTCGGTTTCCTCTCCGGGCTCTGGACAGCCATCGGCATTAACCCGGAAAACGTGCTCATCAATGCCCTGGGTACTGCGGTCACGGCGCAGTACTCGGATCCCGCGCTCCACACCTTCTTCCTTCTCCTGCCCACCCTTATCCTCATCGTTTCGGTTGCCGGGGCATACATAAACGGCAGGGTCCCGGGCCTGGTTGCCGTCCTGCTCGCCTATGTGGCGGGGCTGGTGATCCTTTCCCATCTGGTCGCCGGCCTTGTCGTTCTCTGTGCTGCGATGGTGGTCGCGTATTATGCAGCCCGTTCGCGCCGGCGGTGAGGTCGTGGGCATCGCACCAGTATAAATCCCGGCACGACATATAAGACCGGTCATGAGTCTGTTTCCCAAAAAACATCTCATCTGTTTTTTTGATACCATAGCCCCCAGCAAATACCTGTTGAAGTTCAGGAAACTGGCTATGTTCGAGCCGTTTATGGGATACGATATCGCACAGCGGGGCAGGCTTCCTCACTACGGCAGTACCGAGCGGAAACGGTTCTCGTCGGATTTAAAAAAGATCCGGTCCGATACTGACCTCCTCCTGGAGGACATCGAGGCCTACCAGATCTATATGGCCACCCGGATCACCCGGAAGATCCCCGGGGATATCGCGGAGGTCGGGGTATACAAGGGAGGGTCTGCCAAGATCATCTGTTCGATGAAGGGTGACCGGATCCTCCACCTCTTCGATACCTTTGCCGGCCTGCCCCGCGTTGATGACGTGGACGCGGTCTGGCCGTTCTACGAAGGGAAGTTTGCCGCGTCCTACGATGAGGTTAAGGCATACCTGGCATCGGAGAAGAACGTCCACCTGTACAAGGGGCTCTTCCCCGATACGTCGGGACCGGTCCAGGACAAGACGTTCTCCCTGGTCAACCTTGACGTGGACACCTACGAGAGCACGAAGAAGTGCCTTGAGTTCTTCTATCCCCGGATGAACCCCGGGGGAATGATCGTCTCCCACGATTATCTTACTGCCCCGGGCGTCCGCAAGGCCGTGGACGAGTATTTCGCTGACAAGCCCGAGCCGGTGGTGGAGACCTCCGCCTCCCAGTGCATCGTGATAAAATTATAACGGCTGATCACGCCGTCCTTTTTTGTCCCGGCATCCCGCCGGGTCGAATGTGCAAAAAAAGTGGCCGGAAAAACCGGTTATTCCCTGAAGATCAGGATCCCGAAGATGATCAGCATCAGGCCGGCAAGGAGGACCACGATCCCGATCAGGCCTTTGACTGCAACGATCACGTCGGGCAGGAAGGCCCAGATCGCATAACCCCCGAGAATCAGCAGTACAATACCCACTACCAGTGCAGCAATTCCAGTCTTGTCCATATGAATCTCCGCTATAATCTCTCTGAATCGTCCCTTATAAGCGTGTTGCCGGAAGCGGTCCCGGAAAGTATCAGCGGAGGAGAGAACACAGCGTTCAGGTCCGCACGATCCTGAGGATCTCGACAGCGATCTCCTGCACATCCCGGGTGTGGAAGGCAAACGATCGTTTCAGGGGAAAGGTACCGGCAACCCTGCCGGCGACCCTGCCCCGCCCGGCAATGTATGCCTCCACAAAGGGGGTCGAGCCGGCGTTAAAGATGCCATACGTCACCGGGGCGATGGCAAGGGCACAGTCAATGAACGGCCGGTCGGCATGCACGTTCTGTTTCTGAGCGCCAAACGGCGGGTTCATCACCACGGTATCGCAGGGTCCGATTTCCTCTGTACAGGCCCACCCGGCATCTTTACCCGTACCGCCCAGGTCGGCCACGATAAAATTCACTTCTGCCCCAAGCAGCGCCGCATTCTTTTCCGCAGTGCGGAGGGCATCCGGGTCGAGATCTATGCCCCGCACCGTCTCGGCACCAAGCAGCGCAGCCCCGATGGCGAGGATACCGGTGCCGCAGCCGAGGTCCGTGACCGCCGTTTCCGCAATATCGCCGCTGACAAACGCATCATAGAGGAGCCGTGCCGCAAGAGTGGCCGGCGTCTGGTACTGCTCGCGGGCTGCCCGGGGCTTCTCGAAGCCGGCGCAGCGCTGCAGTGCCATCTCCAGCTGCCTGAGTTTCATGCAATCTCGTCGATGGTGTAGTCGTCCCACGCCCGCACGCCGCAGAGGATCTCAAACTCCTGGGGGGAGAGGACGGGCCTGCCAAACCGTACCTGGTCATCGTAGGCAAGGCGGGGGCAGGCGGTGTTCACGTAGCAGTCGAAGCCGAGATTGAGGATCTGGTCGGGGGTCACCTCGCGCAGGGTGATCACCACCGCCCCGGGGGCCAGCCCGGCAAGCCGTGCAGCCAGCGCCCGGCGCTCCTGCCCGCTCTTGGTGCTGAGAATGATGCCGAAGGACCGGGCCGCTCTCGCTTTTTCAATAACCGCAGAACGCCGGCGCAGGAGGGATTCGGCGCTCACCTCCTGCGCAGTGCCGGCAAGCGGGTCGAGCGCGATCACCCGGGCTTTTGTGGCAAGGGCAATACCGATCGGGTGGAAGATCCCGGTACCGACAAAGAGGATCTCCCGGGCAGCGGTCGCTTTTGCCGCGGCAAAACTGCACCCGAGCACCTGCCCCCGGAGCGGTGTCCGTGGGGTTCCCCCGGCCACCCGGGCCTCGTGGCCATGGGAGGCAAGGAATGCTTCCATGGCCGGGACGAGGTGGGTATGCTGGACCGTGGTGACAAGGCCGACGGTCTTTTCATGGAGCAGGGGCAGGGCCTGTGCCAGGACTGACACATTGAAATCAACCTTCCATGGTTCGAAGATGATCTCCGGGCGGTCATCAACCGGGGTGTGCCCGAAATGGACAAGCACGTCTGCCTGCCCTTCAGTGACCATATCGAGTGCAAGGTCGCAGGCCCCGTAGCAGGGATCCCCGCTGACAATCACGCCGAATCCTGCAGCTTTCAGATCCGAGGATATGCCGGCTGCCTGCCTTTTCAGCCCCTCCGGGAACTGGAGGGCGACCTTGCGGGCCCCCCGCTTTTTGAGTTTTGTAATCAGATCAGATGAACCGTTCAACCACATGCACCCGGTCGTCAACCTCGATCTTGACAAGCGACTTGTAGGGCCGGCCTATGTCGGGATTCCCACGCTGGATCACGATGCAGACGTCCCTGACTTCGGCACCCGCGATCTCCAGGGCAGAGAGGAGCGCCTTCATCGTACCGCCGGTGCTCACCACGTCATCGATAATGATGACCCGGTCTCCTTTGTACACGCCGTTGAGGTACAGCTCTCCCTTGGAGTAGCCGGTCTTCTGGTGCACAGGGATCTCATGCGGGAGTTTGTACTCGCGTTTGCGCATGACAACCATGGGGATATCGGTCATCACCGAGAGGACAGCACCGATGTGGATGCCCATTGCCTCGACCACCACGATCTTGTCCACATTGTTGAGATCAAGGACTTTTACCATCGCGCTGCACACATCGCGGAGCAGGGCAGGAGTTACAAGCGGGACGCCGTCGGTGATCGGGTGGATGAAATAATTATATTCGCCCCTTTTTACCATCGGGCAGGTTTCCAGGGATTCTACCAGTCTGTCAAGCATGCATATCACCAAAATCTTTTAAGAATGCCTCGATACTGTCGCTCCGGACGTGCGGCATGCAGACGATACGGAGGTGACCGTTCCGTGTCCACGAGACCTTCCAGGGGGCAGGAGCCCGGGTGCAGGCAAAGGTCGCTACGTTCACGTCGGGGGTGGCAGCGGGTTCGATGCCCAGTGTTTTCATCCCGGCGATCAACCGCTCCGTGTTCTTCATGCAGCCGGCAACAACAGCCTTCATACCGGAAACCCCGAGATAGTCGAGGACGGCGAGGGCCCCGGCCACCGGGGCTCCCGGCCGGGTGCCGGCGAGGGTGTACTCCTTTTTCACCGTGAGGTAGGGGGTGTCGATATTGAGCGCATCGAGCATGTCCGGCTCCCGGGTGAGCAGGACACCGGCAGGGATGGTGCTCATGCCCATCTTGTGCGGGTCTACCGCGATCGTGGTAACCCCTTCAAGGGAGAAATCAAAGGGGATGGGACGGGATAGGAACGGGATCACCATACCTCCGAACGCCGCGTCCACGTGCAGGAAGACATCGTGCTGGGCGGCAATCTTTGCAAGGTCTGCAATCGGGTCGACCATCCCGTACTCGGTGGTACCGGCAACGCCTACCAGGCAGACGGTATTTTCATCGATCAGTTCGGCTGCCTTGTCGGCGGGCATCCTCCGGTCAGCGCCGAGAGGCACGCTCCGCATCTCCAGGCAGAGGAGTTCGCAGGCCTTCTTGAAGGAGAAGTGGACGGATTCGGGAAGAACAATGTTCGGGCAGGTCCTGGGCCGGAGCGCCTTTGCAAGCCGGAGCGCCTGGATGTTGGACTCGGTCCCCCCTGAGGTGGCATAGCCGCCGGCATTTTTGTGATGGAACAGGGTGCCAAGGCGCTCAACGAGCAGGCGCTCCAGTGTTGCGGTCCCGGGAAAGAGCCCGGGGTCGCCAAGGTTCGTCTCCATGAACATGCAGTGCGCCCGGATCGCTACCGGGTGCGGGAGCGTGCACATGGAGCTCAGGATGTACCGGTGGTCTATGTCCTCCTTCTTGTGCGAGGATAAAAAAGAGAAGAGCTCGTCTTCGGCTAACCCGTTACTGAGCATCGCGGTTTCTCGCAGCTTCAAGGATGATGCGTTTCTCGGTCTTTGCGACCGCTTCCCGGATCTTTGCAATGGCATCGATGTTTGCAGAGATACTGGTGATCCCGTGTTCCACGAGCCAGACCGCCATCTTGGGGTCGGACCCCGCCTGTCCGCAGATCGAGCACTCGACATCATATTCGCGGCACTTCTGGATTGCAGAGTGGATCAGGGCGAGGACTGCCGGGTGCTGGGGGTTGTACATGTCTGCCACGTTCTCGTTGTTCCGGTCAATGGCAATGGTATACTGGATAAGGTCGTTTGTCCCAAAGGAGGCAAACTTGATACCGGCCTGGAGGAAGTCCTCGATCATAATGGCACTGGCCGGGATCTCGATCATGATCCCGAGGGTTACGTTCTCCACATCCACGCCCCAGCCCCGCATCATCTCCTTTGCCCTGATGAACTGGTCAGGGTGGGAGACCATGGGGAACATGACGCCGAGGTGCTCATAGCCGGCCTTCCAGAGGCGCTTGAACGCTTCCACCTGGAGCCGGAACTGCTCTGCGCTCTGGAGGTCGCGCCGGATGCCCCGCCAGCCGAGCATCGGGTTGTGCTCGTGGGGTTCGCTCTCGCCACCCTGCATGTTCCGGAACTCGTCGGTGGGGGCGTCAAGCGTCCTCACCCAGACGGTCTTTCCCGGGAATGCATCGAGCACGATCTTGATGCCGTCATAGAGCTCCTTGACGAAGTCCTCTTCCTTATGGTTGGCAATGAACCAGCCTGGGGTCTTGTTGAGCCCGAGGATCAGGTGCTCGATCCGGAGCAGGCCGACACCGTCCGCGCCGGTCGCTGCAGCCCGTGCCGCAGCCTCGGGGATCGAGACGTTTACTTTCACGCTGGTCGCCGTGATGAGCGGAGCGCTGCCGGCAAGGGCTGCGGGTGCAGCTGCGCCCGCTTTTGCCTGTGCCGGGCTGCTGACTGCCCCCTCGTAGACAATCCCCAGTTCTCCATCGACGGTAACGACCTGTCCGTTCTTGAGTTGCTGCGTGCCGGTCTTTGTCCCGACTACTGCAGGGGTGCCCAGTTCCCGGGAGACGATGGCTGCGTGGCAGGTCATGCCCCCTTCATCGGTCACGATGGCGGCGACCTTTCTCATCGCCGGCACCATGTCCGGGTTGGTCATGCGGGTGACAAGGATGTCCCCCTCCTTGACTGAACCCGTGTCCTTTACATCCCGGATGATGACGACCTTCCCGCTCGCGATTCCCGGTGCCGCCCCCTGTCCTTTCAGGAGAATTTTTGCATCCTTGCTCTGTCCTGACATGCCCTTTGCCTCTTTCTTCCCGATTGTCGTGATCGGCCGGGACTGGAGGATATAGATCGTCCCGGCAACAATGCCCCATTCAACGTCCTGCGGTACCCCGTAATGGTTCTCGGCAATCTTGCCGTACATCGCAAGTTTTGCGATCTCCTCGATGGAGAGGACCTGCGCGTCCTGCCGTGCCGGATCCACGGGAACGAGCTTCGTGCCATGGGACCCGTCGGGGATAATCTCCACTTTCTTGTTGGCGATCAGGGTCTCCCCCACGGTTTCCGTCCTCTGGTCAAAGACATAGTGGTCCGGCGAGACTGACCCGGAGACGACCGCTTCTCCCAGTCCCCACGATCCCTCGATAATGGTCGTGGGTTCCCCGCTGATCGGGTGGGAGGTGAACATAACCCCGGCCTTCTCCGAGTGGACCAGCTGCTGGACCACGACTGCGATATTGACCGTATGCTCTTCGAATCCCTGCTTTGCCCGGTAGTAGATCGCCCGTGCCCCGTACAGGGAGGCCCAGCAGTTCTGGACCGCAGAAAGAAGTGCTGCTTCTCCCTTGATGTTGAGGTAGGTCTCCTGCTGGCCGGCAAAGCTTGCATCCGGGAGGTCTTCTGCCGTGGCACTCGAGCGGACCGCGACTACCAGGTCTTTTTGTGCCATTTTCTTGTACGAGGCCCTGACGTCGTCTTTTATCGAAGCCGGCATCTTTGCCTTGATCACCAGCGCCTTTATGGTATCGGCGGCCTTTTCAAGAGCCGCATTATTCTCTACGTCGATATTATCCGAGACCTTGAAGATCTTCTGTTCAAGGCCGGTCTCGACCAGGAATCGCCGGAATGCCTGGGCAGTGACAACGAACGCCGGGGGAACCGGAAGGCCGATCGAAGCCATCTCACCAAGGGACGCACCCTTGCCGCCCACGGAGGCGATATCCTCCTTCCTGATCTCTTCGAGCCATAGAATATTGGGCACATCTTTCATGCTCGCACCACTTATGATCTCACCTCCCCCCTGTTTAAGTATTATCATCTGCCGG
>NZ_DATKKA010000033.1:0-70014 GCF_035543475.1 Methanoregula sp. | reverse complement strand
CAGCAATGGTTTTAAGGACTCGACCGTGGTCTTCTCTTTCCCGAGTTTTTCCTGTTTTTCGAGATCCGCGACTGACTTATCGGTGAGCTCCTGCAGTTTCTGCGTGAACTCTGCATCAAGGCTCCCGAAGTGCAAACCGAGTTTCTGGCGGCAGAGCGGGCAGGTGCCATCAGGCCCGGCCTCCCGTATGGTCTTCTGATCGGTAAGGATTTTTTCCCGCTCCTCTTTGTAATGTTTCTGCTGCGTATCGAACGTGCCGGTCCGCTTGTTAATCTCCGCGAGGCGGTAGCTGACAGCGGTTTCAAGCCGGTCCTCCGCGATATCCTGTGCGGTCCCAAGCCCGGCCCGGACTTTGGCGATGAGTTCTGCCTTCCTTACAGCATCAGCCTCCAGACCCTTGATCAGGGCCCGCTTTTTCTCCGCCCGTTCAACAAGATCGGCAATCTCCCGGGTCGCAAACCCGAGCTCGCCCGTGAGGCGGACATATTCAGCCTTCTTCTGCTGCAGACCGTCCAGCCGTTTCCGGATCTCAGCATAGGAACCGGCTGTTCTCTCGATACGATGGTACTCCGCTTCCTCGTCCGCGACCAGGGTAAGCGAAGCCTCGAGGTTCTTTACCTTAACAAAATCAGCGTCCCGTTCACGCTCGAGAATCTGCTGTTTCTGGACAAGACGGGCATATGCAGTCTTCTTCTCGGCAAGCAGTTTCAGGTCTGCTTCCAGTTTTGCACGGCAGGCCTCGTGAAGGACCCGTACCTTCGTGTGCTCCGCAATTGTTGCTTGGAACCGGGCAACGGTTGCCTCCAGCGCCGCGAACTCCTCCGGGCTCTGCCGGGCAGTCATGGCCAAGAGTTCCCCCTCCTTTCTCTGGAGTTCTGCTGTTTTTACATCAATCAGGTCTTTTAAAATCTTCTCGCTCTCGGCCTTCAAAAAATCAATCCCGAGAGCCCGTAAGAACCACTCCTTGCGCTTGCCGGGGGTGTTCTCGAGCAGGGTCAGGAGGTCTTTCTGGCCGGCATAGATGGTATTCTTAAAATCCACCGGCCCCATACCGAGCGTCCGCTTCATCTCAGTCTCGACCTGGCTCACACCGGTAGCCATCAGTTTCCCGTTCTTATGGAATGTCGCATCGTGGGTCACGAATTTTCCCTTCCTGAACGTGCGGACTACTGTGCATGTGTCCCCACCGATACGGAAGTCAAGCCGCACCTCGCATTTCTCCTTGGGAGATGCAAACGATGAGACGATATAGTCAGCGGCAATCCCGGTTGCCTGCACGCCATAGAGCGCAAAGAAGATCGCCTGCACGAGGCTCGACTTGCCCGTGCCGTTATTCCCGAGGATGCCGGTGATGCCGTCCCGGAACCGGATCTCCTCGTGCCGGAATCTTTTGAAATTATGGAGTTCGAGCCGGTCGAGGATCATGGGAGGGCTCCGGAACGATTTTTTATTGACGCTCCTGGGGGCCACGCCCCCGCCGCGTGGGCATCCCCCGTTTGCGATGACGACGTATGAGCGGATCTGGAAATGAACGAGATTCGGTATATGTTCGTGAAATGTGTGAGCACGCCCACCCCCTTCGGGGATCGTGGCCGGGCAATTACCGGGTACGCGAAACCAGTACGGTAATTGAAGCAGCCGCGGGAGCGCCCCCGCGGGGGCGGCGGCAGGAATCTCACCTGATTCGAATTGTTGTCCCGGACCACAAAACAACCTGCCGGAAAACCAATCGGAAAGATCATTCCACGCTCCCCCGGTGCTCGTCCATCGCGGACGCGAGGATTTCCCTACCGTGCAGAAGAACGAACGCCTTTTGCCTTTCGGAGAGCTGGTGCTTTGTCACGAACCCTTCGAACTCCTGCAGGTAATCGATCATCCTGATGTCCTGCTGGGGCAGGACGGGCGTGTCCCCGTCCCGTGCCTTCTCCCGGATCTTCAGGTCGAGCAGGTTTTCCCGGATGCCGGCAAGGGCCTTCATATCGATCCCCTTCCCGTGCTCGCGGGACATGCCGTCGAGCGTCACCTGCGCAAGCGAGTACTTCTCCGGCCGCTTCTTCTCCACCCTTTCGATAATCTCTTCCGTGATCTCGTGGACGTGACGCCCGGCGCAGGCCACCGTGCCGCAGTCGTACATCGGTGTCTTCGGGAGGTCCAGGTGTTCGACCGTGCGCCGCCCGGGATCGACCACGAGCCCGCCCTTGGTGTCCCGGATCTCACCGTAGGTCAGGTACTCGGTTGAACCCGAGTACCAGGCCCGTGTTGCGACCTGCGACTGGTTATGGTAATGGCCGAGCGCAATGTAATCGAAGTTGTCGGAGAGGATCGTGCTGTCGAGCTCGTGCTCCGCAACGGTGGCAAGCCGCTTGTCTTTGATCGTGGTGGCAAGCCCGTGGGTCACGAGCACGTTGTTTTTGCCCGACGCGAGCTCCACCCTGTCGTAGGCCGTGCGGTAATCTTCCACGCGGAGCATGTTCGGGATCAGGTGGAAGATCGTATCCCCGATCTCCACCCGCTCGTACCTGAACTTGTACGCGGCATGGATCTCCGCGGAATAGTAGTCGAGGAGGGAGAGCGGCGAGGTGGTGTACCGGGTCTTGGTCATGCTGTGGTTGCCGGTCACGATCACGAGCGGGATCCCCGCATCGTGGAGCCGGGTAAGCGCGTCGAGCACCGTGGTATAGGCCCGGGTCTTGGGTTTTACCACATCGAAAAGATCGCCCGCATGTACGAGCACGTCCGGCTTTTCCCGGATGATCACGTCTATCGCAGCAAGAAAGTTCTCGTAGATCTGCTTCTCCCGCAGGTTCATCCCCGAGTCCGGGTCGAGCCGGGAAAATGCAGCGAGGCCGAGGTGCGTGTCTGCGATATGGACGAGCTTCATTGTGTCTGATTTTTATTTGGGCGGTTGTGGGATATAAGGAGGAGGGGAGCGGGGGGAAACTATAACAAATGTGCCAAACCCAAAAATTTACATTTATACTGATCTGTTCGAGCTAAATAATGAGGGATATAGAAAAATCTTTACTACAGAATCATTTAATTTTATGAACATTCGCCCCAATCTCTTTTAACATACCAATTAGGTTTCCAATTAACGTAGTCCCTTGGATGAAATTTTTCATCAGTAATTTGAATGTTCAGAAGTTGTTCGGGCAAAATTGAGAGGTTATGAGACCCTTCAGGACTATTCAAATCATAAAAATGATATCTATTGAATCCATCTCTGAATTTTCTGCTTGGGCCAAAATCATACGGCACACATTTTCTTTGGATGACTCCTTTTTCGAAAGAATTTACTTCAATTATTACTATCCTTTTTTCGTGAATTGCCTTCAGAAAAATATCTTGCAGTGTCATAAATTTGTATTTTAAATTAAAGATGATAAGTATTTTTATACTAATTATACTTATTTCAATAAAAGAGGGAGGGAGTTATTTGAAGTCGATTCATTTGAAAAACTTTCAATGTTTTAAAGATAGCAATGAGATACCCCTACATAAAATTACTATTTTTATTGGAGAGAACGATAGCGGAAAAACTGCTATTATAAAAGCGATGGAAATTTTTTTTAATAATCGACCAATGACATTAGATCTTTTTCATAAAATTGGTGACGATATTCAAAGAGAATGTGAAATTCAAATAAAATTTCGTTCCCTTCACGAAAACGATCCTACATTTCCAAAACAATTTATTGTCAATGACGAAGTATGTGTTAAAAAGGTATTTTCATTAGATGAACACTACCAAATGAAATCTGAGGCCCTAATAAAATCTTACTTTTTTTCTCAAACTGAATTAAACGATATAAGTGCACTAAAAGCAGCTCAACTTAAAGAAATACTTCCCACCTTTGATTTAATCTACACAACTGTTGATGAAGCAAGATCATTCCTTCGTGAATATATTCAAACCAACTTTCATACCATTCCAAAAGCCGAAGACTGGGTCCGATTAAATTGGAATGATATTCAAAGTTATCTTCCTATTTTTGAATATTACAACAGTTCAGCAATTGGAAATCCTGTTCAGTTAGTTGCTAGTACTTTAAGATCGGTATATAGATCTTTTTTTTACGATGTTAATGAACAACAGCAGGAAACGCTTAAACCAGAATTGGTTGAGAAAGAGCTCACAATTAAACAAGAACTGGATGAAAAAATTCAAACAGAATTGAAAGAGAAAATTCGAGAGAAAAATAGTAAAATTTTGAATATATCAGGACAATTTTCGATTGATTTTGGAAGTGGTTTTCAACTTAACAGTCTTCAAACGGACTTTGGGCAAGGTTTGCGCGATATAAACAATATAGGGGAGGGTTCAAAAAAACGAATGTTTTTAGCGATTACAGAATGGGATAAAGAAGTACGGTCAAAAAAAGCCTACAAAAAAGTTATTCGTGGATATGATGAACCCGATACAAGTCTTCACTATAAAGCACAAAAAGAAATGTACTATACTCTCAAAAAACTTTCTGAGCTTGATGAGGTGAACGTTCAACCAATTCTCTGCACTCATTCATTATCAATGATTGATCGCGCACCACCTCGTATAATTAATCAAGTTGTAAATAAAAATGGGATATCTTATGTTAATTACCTGAAAGGTGATGAAGATCACGAGATTAAGGAATTTTTAGATAATGTTTCCTCAATCTCTGGTATATCTAATAGTAGCTTGTTTTTTGAAAGGTGTTTTTTAATTGTTGAAGGTGAAACAGAATTCAATGCAATTCCAGAATTTTATAGAAAAATTACTCAAAAAAGTATACATGAAGATGGTGTTGTTTTAGTAAATATTGAAGGAAATGGTTCTTGGCGAAGTTTTCTTAAACTTTTGAATAAAAATAAACAAAAATCTACTTTGTTATTTTTAGACGCAGATATTCAACATGACGGACGAAGGAGTCTTACGAGTCAAGGTATTAGGGAGGTAGGCTTCGATGACGGTTTCATCGGAACAAATGTAATTTTTGTAGGGACAAAAGAATTTGAGGATATTTTTTCAAACCAATTCCTTTCAAAATACCTGAATAAATTTCATCCAAAACTGGAAGGAGCACTGTGGATCGAATCAGATATTCAAAATTTGCGTAATGAAGGAAAATTTTCTGAAAATATTCAAAATATTGTCGGTAAATATCAATACGAAAAGGGGATTCGAAATCGAGATTTTAAAAAATCGGAATTTGGCACCAGAGTTGCGGGCTTGATTACAAGAGATGAGCTCATGGGATTTGAAGCATTTAGGACACTAGTTGAGAAAATATCGAATATTGTTGAATAAAATTGAGATCATTTTAAACAAAATGCCAAGATGATATTAAGAGATAAATACAAAACCACTTAAAGATTCACTCCATAGAAAAATTATCTTTGATAGACTACATTTAAGATTTTTTACCTTCCATTTTTTATATTGATACTTCGAAAATTTACCTTTGTAATATTTTCTGCTAACCCATCTTGAATTGGAAAATATTTTTACAAAAATAAAATCAAAATCTTTTTCGTCTCCCCTCAGTAATCACCCATTATGAAATTCTGCCCTGAATGTGGAACAAAACTTGAGGGCGCTCCAAAGTTCTGTCCTGAATGCGGCACAAAATTTACGCAGACACCAGAGGAAGTGACTCCGCCGCCGGCAACGGAACAACCGGCGCAGGAAATTTCCCTGTCACCACCCCAGCCGGCTACCAGCAGTTACGATCTTGGTGTCAAACTCGAAGAGGTTGTAGAGGCTATCTTCAAGGCTGACGGTTATATGACCCAGAGGAGACAGCGAATACCGGGAGCCAAGGGATACCATAACGAGATCGATATCGTTGCCCAACGGGAAAACGACAAAGTGGCAATCGAGTGCAAGAATTTTTCGCAGCCTGTGGGGATCTCCCAGGTCCGGGATTTTGCAGAAAAGATTATTGATCTCGGACCTGGGTGGAGAGGCATTTTTGTCGGGTACAATGATTTCACGGAGGATGCCAGCCAGTTTGCCGACAGCCGCAATATCGAACAGATCGGGCACGATGGATTAATGGAGCAATGGCTCGCGTTGTCTGTCGGAAGATTCGGAAAACAGGGTGAGAAGATCACCATCGAGCAGACTCTTCCGGTCAATATCGATTTTGTTGCTGCAACATCGCTTGATCTCATTAATAAGGAAAACGTCACGGTAAGCGATGCGAGGCTTGTCTTCCACCCGTATATTCGGTACAAGTACCGCTTCAAGCGGGTCTTTACCGATCCATCCAAAGAGAAACATACATTCGAGGACCGTGGTGTTGTCGTAATCGATCTCCTGGACAACGAGATTGTCAATAATCCCATCAGGAAAAATGTTGAGGGTTTGGCACAAAAACTGACACAAACCTTCACAGCGAAAGGCCGGCAGGAGAGCATAGGCAGGTCCGCCATTTTGCACGAAGCGAACGATAACACTCCCCTCAGCCAGATCACAATTTCTATCGGCCAGGACTACCGGGTAACAAAACTCCCATTTGATCTTGCAAGAAGGGACGTCAAAAGGACCGCGCTTGACTACGTCATAGATAAAAATTCGAAACGAATTACCTACAACGTTGACACGAAATCAGCATTTCCAGAAACCCGGCCTGTCGATTTTATCCCGGATCGAAAAGACATCTCAATCGATATTGGTGAAGTGGTCTGTGTCCCGAAATGGGTAATCCACTTCAACGCACTCGGTACGATCTATACACGCGAAATTTTTGCCTGCTCGGGGAGAAGGCTCGAAGATACCATTGCTTATTGTCCTCATCATTTTAAACTGGGATTTCTTGAAGTGCGCCAGAAAAACTTTGCAGTCTGCGAAAAATGCGGGATTGCATTCTGCAAAGATCATGGGAAAATTTGCGAAGTCTGTAAGATGCATCTCTGCGAGAATCACGCCATTATCTGCAGTTCTTGTGGCAAGGCATTTTGTGAAGATCATATCTCAAAAAAATGTACAATCTGCGGCAACTTTGTCTGCGATGCATGTATCAGGAAATGCCCGATATGCGGGAAGGAAGTCGGAAGCGATCATCTCGTGAAATGCGATGTCTGCGGTAAAGAGGCGTGTTCATCGTGCGTAGTAGTTTCCGGTTTGATCAAAAAGAAAAAGACCTGCAAGAAGTGTCAGTGATTGTTTTTTCAGTGTGTCCCTTGATTAACTGCGAAAAATATATTTTGTTTGTTTAATTAAACTACACCTATGGCTAAAAAAGGACCCAGAACACTCAGTGGTATAATGAATAAAGCAGTCACCGGAGATGGACGAAAAAAACCATCATCTTTGATTAGTGGTTTGTTTGGTGAGAAGAAGAAAAAGAGATGATTTAGATCACTATAAAAAATTTCTAGAGTCAAATACTCAACTGGAAAAATTTGTTTTCTCCCTTCAACTGAGGTTATTCTTAGCGAAAGACTCGCAGGGTTTTCCCCACCTCCCAACACAAAAGGAGAGGGAGGGTAGGGACCCCCTCCGGAAAAAAACAAGGGGTGGGGGTACCCTCCACCCCCTCCCTCCTCTGGCCGTTTCCGGTACTCACGCTCCGGCGGAGGGCTCCGCACAAAATTCTGGATTGTGGCGCCGGAACCCTGGGGGGTACCCCCACCTTCACGCACTGAGGAGGAGGGGGGTGATCCCCACCTGGAAAAATCGTGCGTGGGGGGTGGCCCTCATTTGCTGCAGTTGCCCCTCTTTTCCTGCAGTTTCCAGCACGTTTCCTGCAACTGCTTCAATGAAACGGCAAAATAATCAAACCCAGATTTCTCTTTTGAGCCTGATTAGCAAAGATCGTTTTTAGTTTGCTGCATTTCCGGAATTATGCACACACTGACCGTAACAGACCCCTGTATTGTCCGGACCTGCATAATCCGGATTTGCAGCAAATAAGATCTCCTTAGTAAAAAATTCTATTATAATCTCTTATTTACAGGAACCGGGCGAACCGGTCTGTTTTTCTGGTTTCCTGCAACTGCAGGAAAGCTGCAGGAAACATGCAGCAATGCAGCAAACGACCACGCACCCTGCTGCTGTTCAGCCATTCACCTCCCGGGCTTACACCAAAAAAAGCTATTCTGTCACAAAGGCAGGTGAAGCAGTCTTCGGACTTATCTCAACCGTGAGCAATGCCGGAGCGGAATTCTTCGAGAATGAAATTGCCTTCACTCATGCGTATGACATTCAGGCGCTCATGAACGGCATCCCGGCAGAAATCGGACACAGGCTTTTTCAATTGCTGGATGCGATCGATATCCTCTCTCGGAAGCATGACCCGGATCGTCTGGCTTTCTTCGTTAATCATGTACATGCTTAAATCTTCGAGCGATTTTTTCACCGATTCGGTGTTGAGGATGTTTTCCCAGGATTTTAACTTCTCAATCTGGTCGGAAGTAAATTCAAATTCTGCCATATTTTCCCCAGCCGTAACCCTTTGTGAGTGTCGATTGTTTATACAGTATATTAATTGTAGTATTAAAGATTCCGTTATCCCGGGGCGGGATTAGGAATTTTTTTCAGGCGTTGAAACGCGAATAATCCCATAACCGGTTAACAGGGCCGTGCCATGCACTGCCTGCGGCGGTTCTGCCATGCAATAGTATATTGCAAATTTTATTAATTTCATACCGGTTTGTTTTCACTGGCACGATGCCTTTGCGGACCGCCCCCGGATCCAAGGGAAAGAATTCTCATGCCGGGTGCTGCATTCCCGCAAGAGCCGGCACCCGCGTGTGACGTTCATTCGTGTCAGGCCGGTACCGGCCCGGAGCATCCGTGACAGGAACTACCAGTGCCCGCCGCAGGTACCGGCCAGAGACAAAAAAACGGAGTTGAAATGCGAATGAGTGAATCGGTAAAAAAATTAACGTTCGGCTGGGTCCATGAAAATCCCGACATGAGGGATTACACCCCGTCGCACCCGGAGATCGCCCGTCACTTAAAAAAGCTCAAGATCGACAAGATCCTCAAAGGGCCATCCCTTCCCGCTGCAGTCGACCTCAGGCCCTGGTGTCCCCCGGTGGAAGACCAGAAGAACCTCGGGTCCTGCACCGCGAACGCAGCAGCGGGTGTTGTTGAATACATGGAGAACAGGGCAAACAATCAGTTCATCGATGCCTGCAGGCTCTTTATCTACAAAACAACCCGGGACTTCCTCGGCTATAAGGGAGACTCGGGCGCAACGCTCCGGGGTACGATGGGAGCGCTTGTCCTCTTCGGTGCTCCCCCGGAAAAATACTGGCCGTATACAGACCAGAACCTTGCCTGTCCCCAGGGATGGGACTGCGAGCCTTCGGCATTTTTGTACGCATTCGGGCAGAGTTTCCGTGCACTGAAATACTTCCGGCTGGACCCCGCCGGCTCCACCCCCCAGCAGGTCCTCGGCCAGATCCAGACCCAGCTCGCTGCCGGCTTCCCGGCAATGTTCGGGTTTACGGTCTACAGCTCGATCTCCCAGGCGCAGGCAACCGGGAAGATTCCCTTCCCCGGTCCAAAGGAATCGGTGCTCGGCGGCCATGCGGTGGTCGCGGTCGGGTACGATAATGCAATGAAGATCGTCAATACCAACGGGAATATGACGACCACCGGCGCATTCCTGATCCGGAATTCCTGGGGAACATCGTGGGGACCGATGGGGGGATACCTCTGGATGCCCTACGATTACCTGATCAAAGGTCTTGCCGCCGACTGGTGGAGCGTCATTTCAGAGGACTATGCGGACTGCGGACAGTTCGGGATCTGATCCTGGAACGGCAGGCTGGGAAAAGACCGGCGGGCAAAAGGAAAACCGGTCTTTCCCACCGGCCATACTACAGGATTGCCGTCCCGGTCTCGCATCCACTTTTTGTGAAATTCGCCGGAGAATCCTCCGGCCAAAAGCAAAAATCCGTCTGCCCAATGGCCCGGACCTGTCCCCGGTGCGGATCCGGAGATTCATAAAGATCCCGCAAAGGCCGGGCAGAAGCAGCAGGTTTCTTTACAGACGGTAGAATGACCTGCCGGCCAGTATTTGTACCATGGGCCGGCACTTAGATCCCCATCTCCCCCGCCTCCAAAATACGCCCGATACGGCCCCGGATTCCCCCCAACCGGCTCCGGAAAACCCCGCAAAACGCCCGGATTCGGGAGCTGGCCGGAAGTCGGTTTTACGGGGCTTTTTTGCCAAAATACGCCGTATTTATCCCCTGATCCGGATCGCCAAAAAGGCCTTTTTTTCATTTCCGGCATACACCTGCCCGATCAAAAGGAGATCTGCCAAAAGAAACACGATGGCGACCGTTTCCGGAGGGGTCGGAATCCGGCGGTTTTACGGGCGTATTTCGACGAAAAACTGGCGATTCGGGGAGGGATTTTTACGCCGAAAGCAGGTTTCCGGAGTGAGCCGCCGGGTATTCCGAACCTGCCGGATCCGGCGGGAATAAAATCCGGGCAATGGAGAACGTCGGCCATCCGGTTAAAACGTAATCCGTCGACAGGTTCCCCGTTACGGCGTCTTGTTAGGAGCCCGGCAACAGGGCACGGTCAGGTTACACCGTGCCCCGATTATGGTTTCGGAGCCGGTGTCGCCCATGGCCTCCCCGGTATCTGAAATATGTTTCTCATTTAGGTTCTAGCACGTCTGCCAACGTCTTTGAACGACTGGACCTTATCCGGCCAACCAAACACAAATATCAAGGATTTTTAATTTGGAAGTCTAAATCACAAAATACATTCCGGACAAAATATGATTAATATTCAAGTAGAATGCCCAAAAATTCTCGCCAGATCCTTGGTAAGTTACGGATACACCACAGAAAATCTGAAATTATTGGGAAATGGATCAGAGGGCGCCGTTTACTCAACAAACACTCATATTTTTAAAATTTTTTTTGATTGCCGAAAAACAATTTCAGAAGAAAAACTTGCATTTATATCTAAAAATTTCCGCGCTAATGAGAAAATATCCGGCGTAAGGCAATTGTCTGATATAATCACTGATCACGATGTGCTGATTTTTATCACACCCTATGAATCATATACCCCATATCGTGGAGGAGATGTAGAGAATGTTCTTGCAATTCTTGTTGATGCAAAACACAACGATTACATATACACGAATTTTCATCCCAAAAATCTGATGTACGATACAAGTCACAAGCTCAGGATCATTGATGTAGGGAGATCCCTCGAATCCTATAACGAAAATGGTTATGGTAACATGATCCGTCGTGCGTTCCTTTCAACCTATTTCTTTCAGAGAAGTGATCTTGTCGACCTCATGTCATCATTGCATCGTCCTGGAGAGGTCAGGGAATTAATTGGAATTGATAAATTTCTCGAAAAATTATCTTCAAAACTCCAATCCAAAATCGAGGAAAATTAATCCCGGAGTCTGAACCCCATGGTCTCAAAATCTTTCGGTGTCATCGGTCTCGGGTCGGTTGGGTGGGCAGTTGTTCACGGACTCTCAACGAGATTCCCCTACGCAGTATATGATATCGTCGGCGATTATGTATGGAATAACATTCTGTCGACCGACATCGTTTTTCTCTGTGTTCCGACTCCTGCTAATGAATCTGGAAGATTGGATTGTTCAGCGGTTATTGATGTCCTGAATCATCTCGATAAAGACAAGTATTCTGGATGTATTGTGATTAAAAGCACCGTTTTTATTGGATTCATGGATCGGGTGGTTGTTCAATACCCTGCGTTGCGAATCGTCTATATGCCAGAGTTTTTACGGGAAAAATCTTCATTTACATGGTTTGCCGATCCGGATCGCCTCGTTATAAGCGGGTCTGATACTGATATCATGGAGGTTCTCTCCTATTTTTCATGGGTGGAGAAACATGTTCCGGTTCTACGGATGAATTACCGGTCCGCAGAGGTTGGAAAACTTGCCCATAATGCGTATATTGCGACAAAAGTGAGTTTCACCAATGAGATGGAGGCAATATGTGCAGAATATAATGCTAATGCCTTTGACGTAATGAGCGTAATCTGGGCAGATCGTCGTGTTCACTCACAAGACCACCTGACTCCGAATCTTGGACCTTATGGGGGAAAATGTGTACCAAAAGATGTAAATGAACTGTTGCATTCCGGGAAAAAGAGAATTTTGCTTTCCGCTGTGGAATCCGTCAATGCACAAACCAAGGTAAAATCTAAGGAAACCTGTGAACCTGTTGTTATAACCGTTATCCCCACACATAATCGCCCAATTTTTCTCGACCGGGCAATTTCTTCAGTCTCGTCGCAGAAAAAAAAGCCCAATACCATCTATATCGTCATTGATGATGATGATCCATCATATGCTGCGGTGGAAAAAATTGTTGCCCATTTTGGAACGATTATCTCGGTCAATCTAATAAAAAATAACAGGTCACATAATCTGTCCGGGGCGGTAAATACTGCACTTGAACAAGCCTGTGCTGATTACCCGGATACTTCCAACGTTTTCGTATCCATTCTTGACGATGATGACTGGTGGGATATGTCCTACCTGGCAAACGTATCAAAATATGCTTTGGAAACAGGGGCGGACTGGATTATCTCTGGACTCATCCGCCACGATGATGCGACACAGAATGGGATGATGCAAACTATACCCGCAAAAATAACTCCGAATGCGTTTTTTTACACAAATCCGAACATCCAAGGATCAAATTTGTTCGTGCGATTATCAAATCTCATCGCAATCGGCGGGTTTGATGAAAATCTTGCGTCAACAACGGACCGTGATGTTTGCATACGATTACTCGATATTAATTCGGTTCCGGCAACTCTCAACAATCACCTGGTCCACCATGATGCAGATCACTTGCGAGATCGATTATCATCTGTCGGATCGAAGAAAAAAGGTCAAGGTCTGCAATATTTTTACGATAAATACGAGGAGAGAATGAGTCAGACTGAACGGGAATGTTTCAAGAAACGATCTGAAGATCTCTTCCGGATATGTATTGCGGATCGACATTGACGATTTGTTCTTTACTATCGTTGATTAAACCACTTCCATCTACCGCGTAAAATACGATCTTGGGCCAACAATATTCTCTAATTTGGGAGCTCCTTTGTTATCCCCCCAGATAGTATCCCCTGTAAAAATTGAGATCCCACAAAATCTGGTATAAAAGAACACGAATACCTTTCTGCCTTAATAAATGAGGGTAATGTACTATTTTCACACCTTTGAGCGATTTACCTATACTTGCTTCCGGTTCATGTATGTACATTTGATGAAGTCTCCTACTACTTTGCCGGCAACCTGTACCGATCCGCTGTGCTGCGAGAAGATCATGCTGGACATTCTCCGCCGAATGATCTATCCAAACATCTTGTAAAAATAATACCGGGACTTTTTCTTTGTTAATTCTGTACGTGAGATTGGCATCGACAGCGAAGGGGATTGCGTTGTCAAAAAAAAATCCTTGAATCAGACCGGGAAGGCGTTTGTTCACTCCGATTCCTGGCGTATAAACGACAGGCAGGGAATTTACATAATCCCGGGCTTCCGCAATTTCTCGTGAAAGCAGGTCTGAATTTTTTTGGAATCGTAACGGGGCACGTACAACGTCATACGTATCCAAACCCTGTATCATCGCACGGATACAGTTTTTACCAAATGTCGTATCCGAATCGGTGATAATCACTTTATCCGATGTTGCAGCATCGAAACCGATATTAGAGACAACGGATAGATTTCCCGGCGGAGAAATGCAACAGATGACTCCCAGTCTCTCTAACCGTTGCTGCATCTCATGGTTTTCGTTCATCACAACAACAATTTCGACATCTGCATCAATGCTGGAAATACACTGAAAAACGCGTTCATCGTTATTACATCGAATAACTACAGAAGCTTCTTTTTTCACGATTTCCCCTTCGTTGTTAATATTTTGTTAATGTTGGTTTATTCTTTTGAAACGCTGCATAAGATTTCTTCCAGGACTTTGACATCGGATTTCCGATTATTGTATCCCGCTGGTCTTTCGGAATGAAATGTCGACTGCAGAAATGGCCGCAAAATCGGCATAATTGTTGCATTTGTGGGAAAATATCATCGTGTGAACGAGGCAGGTGTTTTAATCCGATATTAAATCCCATAACCCGGTCGATGGCACCCCCGGGTCCGCAGGGATAGTATCCGTAGATGTTTAATCCAAGTCCACAGTCTTTTGTGGTACTACACCCATTTCGAAAATCGGAAAGACAAAATTTCCATTGATCCCGCGGCGCAACATTAAACGGTTCAAATTTATCCTGATATGCATCCTGCTTATGAGTATTGTTGATCTCCACACCTTTTGGAACCGTAGAAATTGCACTTTTCACATCAGTCCCATATCCGCTTGTAGTAATTTCAATGAGAGATGACGGGGAGTATGTCTCTTTATAGGTGAGAAGAATATCCAATATTTCCAGGAGGTCCGGATGGAGCAGGGGTTCTCCACCCAACACACCGATTTTTTCCCATTTTACCTTCTGTGAGATTGATTCAGATACAAATTTATCAATCTGATTGATTGACATAGCCGCGATATCCGGGGCTTGGGAACAGGAGCGGGCACAATTCAAACAACGAAGTCGGCAATCGTATGTGATATCTATCTCAATCCGGTTCAGATTCGGAGGGAATTCATACCCGTGAACGAGACTTCCCATTTTTGAAGCACGGTATAAATGCCAGAGATTATGCCATCTCATAAAATATCAGCCTTCGATGACACTATATCCCAGTCTCTGTAGTTTCCAACAAGATCAACATGTTCGAATTGAATTTCAGGAATCTGGTTTTCTTCCACCTTTCTTATGACGCCGGTCAAAAAGGGGAGATCTTTTTTAACACTATTCGGCGGGTGGATAAAGAAAGTCCGCCCATCACCCCCGCGTAATGAAACAAGTCCTTTTTCTTTTTGTAACTGATGGAGGGAGCGGTACCAGGTCAGTTTAAATTTTCCTTCAATCAATTCGTTGGGAAATGGCCGCAACGAAAAGAAACGATCTTTCTGAAAAAGACAGATCCTGACTTCTGGAACATACTCTCCATTAGACGGTGATGAATATGGGCAATAGTCATTGGATCTGTGAGCGATATTAAACCCGACAGAAACAACGTTGTGTGCAGATTCTGTGGCCGCGATCATATCCCTGATATAGTTATGATCCCTGTCCCTGCGGCAGATTATTACATCTGCATCAGTCTGAAGAACATATTTTCCGCTTGAAATTTCAAAAGCAAATAATTGCTGATACAAGGGAGATTTAGTAATCGTATGGGTTTCTGCAGTTCTGATACCAAACCACCGTTCATTGATGTCTTCTATTAGACCCGGATTATCCATAGGCGGAACAACGTACTTATCAAGTATTCCGTCATGCAGAAGTTTTTCTGCAATGTCCACCGCCAGCAATTTTGAGGGTTGGGAATATTGTCGAATAAAAACAGATTCCGTAGGATCAAAAACCAGAATAATTTCACAGAACCTTTTGTGTTCCAGCATTTTTACAATATGTCGAATCTGTAGATTGAGCAGATCCACACCCTGATAACTAGCCTTTATAATCAAAGAAACCGTAGGGGTCATTTTCTATAAACAGAATTGCGCTGATGTCTGGTTCGTTTCTCTAATTATGAAAACGGATTTTATCTGGTTTTCGGTTTTTATCACGATATTGCTGGGAAAAAATGACGCTCCTACGGGGAGCTTTTTGGGAAAAATGAGGTGGGGGCAGGGGATCAATCACCTCCACTCCTAAAATATGCCCGATACGGTTCCGGCTTCTCCTCGACCTGGAACACAAAACCCGGGCCGGTTGCAGCTCAGCTCGCCGGTTCCCCTTCAGTTTTCCCGGAAAGCCACCGGTTCAGCTTCAGGCCCAGCCAGAAGATCAGGGCCGCGAGGACAAAGGTCACGCCGAACTGGATGAAGACCTTGTAAATTTCCGGGATCTGCAGCCATTCATAGGGCAGGGACGGAGGAGGAATGAGGATGAGTGAATGTATGGATCGCAGGCCGAGCATGTCGGCGATATACGCGTCAAAGTAAATTTCGATCAGGTAGACCAGCACAGAGTTTACAAGAATCCAGACAGGAAGGGATTTGGTCCCGGGTACTCCGGGAACGACAAGACCGGCCAGGGTTATTGCTGCCGGGAACCAGAGGATGGCGATGAACAGGACGACAATTTCCCATAACGGGGAATTGAGAGAGTCACGGAAATAAAAAGCGATAAACGACAGGATCGTGAGGGCAACAACAGCGCTTACCCGGACGGACCTTCGTTTATCTCTTAACAGGAGCCAGGAAACGGCTGCAGATATGATGCCGACAAAAACCGCAACGATCAGGAAGAGAATAAACTGCACATGGACGTCCGAGTACATATCACACATGGTATGCCACCTTTACGGGACAGGGGAAAAGGCAGTCCACGGCAATGAATGCCGGCAGGCACTTCCTTTTCCGGTTTGTTACTATTTTCCCCGAATCTTAAATTCGCTGGGTTAAGTGAAATTTTTCCTTCCCTTATCGCCATTCAGTTTTGAGCTGCGGGACGGTTACACATGGCTGAAAGGCGATTGTCCTCGCGAAAAACAGCACACTCCCGGAAAAAATCGGAAAAATGAAAGGTTGACCGGGTCAGGAATTTTTGAAACGGGTGAGGATATAGTTAGTCAGGGTCTTGCCGCTGATATTGCGGGTGGATGCGTCAAGGCGGATGAAGAAGAACTCTTCACTGCCGGTATCCACAAAAACCGGCTTTTCTGCCGGGGTGATATGCACATGGCAGAGCGTTTTTTCCGAGATCACCGGGAAGGTGATGTGGATATGCCGGCTCGCTGTTTCATAGATCTCGGGGATGTAGCGCCGGATCACCGAGTCGATCAGCATCCGCCGGTACCCGTCCGGGTTCCGGTCCTTCTCCAGCATCCGGGAATAATCTTCATCGATCCCTACCACCCGGATCATGTTATTAACCCGGTCCTCTTCGATGCCGATGATGAGATCCCCGCCGCTGGAGTTCAGGAAACCGGCAATGGATCGCGCGATGATGAACTTCGATGCATTCGTCCGGTACTTCCGCACTTCCGGTGATTCGCTGGCCTCTGCCTCCTCTTTGGAGACCCTCGTGCTCCAGAGGGCCTTGAACTTGAATTCAACCCGTTCGCTTTCCCCGGTGGCAATCATCATGCGTACGGCAACCACATCGTCCTCGGGCACGGTGATCTTAAGGGTATCCCGCTGTTTTACGACATAGGAAGAGATCACCGCAATACCGATAAACAGCAGGGCCTGGACAACGACACCGCCCACGACAAACACGTTCGGGGTAAGGAAATACACGGAAATGAGCAGGTAGGCAACAGCGCAGCTCCCGGCAACGTAAATCCCGCGGGAAGGATAGAAATACGTGGCATAAAGGATGGGGAAATAGAAGAGCTGCGGGACGATTGATCCATATCCTGCCGCCATGGAGACATAGGTGACGCCGATAATGGAGGCCGTAATGGAGGCGATCACCCAGAACCTGACAAAATCGTTCTGCGTTATCTGGAACGTGTTCGGCAAACGGTAACCGGGGAGGAGGGGTGCTGGTTCCATCGCTGATGATGGCTTGGTTTGCCGGGTAATAACCATATCTGTGGCCGGGGTTCCGGATCAACCGGCACGCGAGGCATCATGGGCCCGGGATAAGAAGCGATCATTAAAAAAACTGCAGAGGCACCGGGAATCCCGGAACGCGGGTGCGCCCGGGTACCCGGATGTTTCCGGCGGGGAAAGATCGCGGGATGCTACGCTTCCGTCTTTTAGAGGCCCCGCCAGTTGCAGCCGTTGAAACGGGAAGATCGTATGTTTCCCGGCCCGGCGGTTCGCATCACGGTACGGGGATCAGCAGTGGAACTGCCCGTAAATCGAGTACGCGGGACAGGTCTGCCGGAGCCGGGGAGGATCACTTCTTTCCAGCGATGAGCCTGTTGAGAAGGAAAAAGCGGTTACGGGGTGACTGTAACGGTGCCGGTCATGAACGGGTGGATCGTGCACTGGTAGCTGTAGGACCCGGTCTTCGTGAACGTATAATGGTAGGTGTCGCCCGTGTGGAGCGTGGGCGAAGCGAGCACGGACGGGGATGAGGTAGAGGTCACCGTATGGGGGGCCGAATCAAGGTTTGTCCACGTGACGGTGGTCCCGGCCGGGACCGTGAGGGCCGAAGGGACATAGGCAAAGTTCTGGATGGCAACCGAGGAGCCGCCCTGCGATGCAGCAGCTGATCCCGGCGTTCCCATGGCGGACATGGACGGGGAAACCTGGCCCGGAGCGGTGGCCTGCGGGAGCGCCGGCGAGGGGGAGACGGTGGGCGAACCGGCGGACGCGGAAGACGAGGAGGTACACCCGGCACACACGACAGCGGCAGCCACGAGCAGTACCACCACGGTCATGCGAAGAAGAGGGGATCGGTCATACATACCAGCACGTATCCCGGGTTCCTCTTAAAGGTTTGCCGGAGGTGCCAGGGACAGACACGGCTCACCGTGGGGCAGCGGACTTCGGCGAATGTTCTCCGGAAAAATGCTTTTTACCCGATCCGGAAGGACCGCATCGACATGGATCCATTCTGGAATCCCTCGAAGATATACCGGACCTTCTCCCCCTCTTCCTGGAGCCCGAGGGCACAGATCATCGGGAGATAATGATCCAGCGTCGGGACTGCACGCACGGCTGTTTCCCCGCCGGTATACGGGTACGTAAAGAGTTCACGGTGCTCCCCGGCAAGGATCCGGTCCCGCATCCATGCATCCGCCTCCTCGGCCCAACCGAACGGTTCCCGTTCCATTTCGGCAAAATCGACCAGTCCGAGGTTGTGCACCATGTTCCCGCTGCCGATAATAAGGACCCCTTCGTTCCGGAGGTGTGCGAGCCGCCGTGCCAGGTCATAGTGGTACTGGATCGGGCGGGGGTGCGGGTCGCCAAACGCGTAGTCAAGGCTCATCTCGAAGACCGGGATCTCTGCAGCCGGGAACAGGTGCCGGAGGATTGCATACGCGGCATGATCCAGCCCCCGGGAAGGGTCGCACCGGATCGCCCCGCCGGACCGGTCTGCTGAATGCTGTGCACAGGCCGGCGCCCCGCTGCACCCGTACGTTACCTGGTAAAGTTCAGGAGGAAAACCGGAGAAGTCATAGATCATCCGGGGGCGGTCAGTGCAGGCAACAAGACTCCCCTTTGTCAGCCAGTGTGCTGAGATCACGAGGATGGCCCGGGGCCGGGGGAGCGAGGGGCCGAGAACAGCGAGGCTCCGGGTAAACCGGTTTTCCATGACCATGTTCATCGGCGAACCATGCCCGATAAAGAGCACGGGCATTTTTCCGGTTGCGTGGGGGCTGCGGTCTGGTTCCATCAGGTACTTCCTGATGAAAAAAGAGAGAGGGAACTATTTCAGGTTTTGTGCAGGGCACCGGCATCCCGTTACTACGAGGTTATGAACTGCAATAAAAACGGTACTGCAGTCCCGGCTGTTACAAGGGGGATCCGGTATGCCCGTTTCCGGGACCGGTTACAGAGCAGAACGGGTCTTCGGATTCGATGCTGCCACCCGTTGCCCAGGCCCGTACCCGGCACCCGCCGCCGCAAAGCGAGAGGTAGGTGCAGGAACCGCACTTTCCGCCAACTACGGCAGGCCGAGTCCGGAACCGCGAGAGCACCGGGTTGTGCGGGTCATTCCAGAGGGATGAAAACGGCCGGTCACGGATGTTTCCCACGAGAAACTCCGGCGACCGGGCAAACTGGCAGGGGTACACGTTCCCGTGTGGGTCCACGTTTGCCACCCGGTCACCGGCGCTGCACCCCCCGTTGAGCGAGGCAAGCAGTTCCCGGGCCTCGGCAAGATCCGGTGAATTGTCACGCTCCATGGACTGGATCAGGTGGATGCAGTCCTGTGGGGCATCGACCGTGAGAAATTCCATCTGTTCCGGCGGGATCTCCTGTGCCGTGCGGTACAGGAGCGTGAGCGCCTTCGTGACATCCCCTGCGCCCAGCTGGAGCCGGGAATAGGCGTCGCTCCCCCGCCCGCAGGGCACCAGCCAGTACAGGCAGAACCGTGTTGCCCCGAGTTCCCGGGAGAGGCGGACAAGGGGGCCGAGTTCGTCCAGGTTCTCTTTGGTGAGCGTCACCCGCACACCGCACCTGACCCCGGCCTTTTTGCACCGGGCAAAGGCAGCAGTGGCCCGGGCAAAAGATCCGGGCGTGTTCCGGAACCGGTCATGGGTCGCGGCAGTTGCCCCGTCAAGCGAGATCCCGGCGTACTCGATCCCGCTCTCCTTGATCTTTTCCGCTATCTCATCGGTGATGAGTGTCCCGTTTGTGCTGAGCGCTGTCTTGATCCCCTTATCCCGGCAGTGTCCGGCCAGCTGCCAGATATCGGGACGGACAAGCGGTTCCCCGCCGGTAAAGATGACAAGCGGGATGCCGGCTGCGGCCAAATCATCGATGAACGCAAGCGCTTCCGTGGTGGAAAGTTCTCCCTGTGTCGGGCTGTCCGGGGCCGAGCGGCTGTAGCAGTGCGTGCAGGAAAGGTTGCACCGGTCGGTGAGGTTCCAGAAGACAACGGGCCTGCGCATCCCGGAAAACGCGAGGTACCGGGACGGGACATCCCCATGCCGGTGCTTCATCACGGCACTGACCGTTCCCTTCCCGTGCAGGCACTGGGTGATCCGGTTCATGATCCCCTCCCGTTCTCGTTGACGCGGACATGGGGGACACGCTTATACTCCTCGGTGCTGAAAAGGACGAGATAGTCCGAAAGGCCGGCGGCACCGGCAATTTTTCTGACCTCGTCTTCAACTGCTTCCCGCGAGCGGCCGTGGTGGACCGTGTACAGGGAATAGTCCCACCGGCCCGGCACGGGCCGGCGTTCGTAGCAGTGGGTGACCGAAGGATACGATGCAAGGACTGCCCCGGCCTTTTCGGCCGGCTCCCCGTTGCAGTGCCAGGCCACAAGGGCATTTGCGGAGATGCCTACCTGCCGCTGGTTGATCCGGGCCCGGAACCGCCGGATCACACCGGACTCCAGCAGTTTTTGCGTACGCTCCAGGACCTCGTCTCCCGTAAGGCCAAGTTTTCTCCCAATCTCCACAAACGGTTCCGGTACAAGAGGAAGCCCGTCTTCAAGGGCTGCAAGGATTTTCATGTCGGCCGGGTCCATCACGAGACCCCCTTTGTGCCCGGCACCAGCGGGAACCGGACATCGATCTTGATCTTTTTTACCGTGGGCAGGTTGAGGATCTCATCCCGGGAAAATCCGGTCCGGGCAAGGATCCCGGAAAGGATCTTTTCAAGTGCCCCCTCATTTTCTGCCGAGAGCGTAAACCAGAGCGAGTACTGGTGGTCCCGCCGGAAATTGTGCGATACCTCCGCGTACCGGTTGATCAGTTCCGCCACTTCGCGGATCTTTTCCGCCGGGACCGGGAGGGCTACGAGTGTTGCGGCAGTGATGCCGAGCGCCCGGGACTCGATGATGGGCGAGATCCCGCGGATCACGCCTTTTGCAGAGAGGTGCCTGAGCCGTTCAAGCAGCAGCGGTTCCGGAATATCCAGCCGGGAGGCGATTGTTTCCCATGGCCGGGCCACGAGCGGGATGTCCTGCTGGAGTGCGTCAAGGATCCTGAGATCGAGTGTGTCTGTCGCTGTGTTGTCGTTCACGAAATGCCTCCCGGTTCGTACGGGCACCACGGGTCCTCTGCACAGAGCTCGCCCGCGATTGCTGTGGGTTTTTCAAGGCCATCGCACCAGCGGGACGAGATTGCCTCCGCTCCCCGGTAGGCCCGGGCCCGGCACCCGCCGCAGATGGTTTTGTAGTCGCATCGCCCGCATTTCCCGGTGAGCCGGCCCGGGTCACGCAGTGCCATAAGGATCGGCGATTCGTTCCAGATCCGGTCAAAGGGAATGTCACGGACATTGCCGGCGCTGACCGGCAGGTACGGGCAGGGCGTCACATCGCCGTTTGCATAGATGCGGCAGTAACTGGTCCCGGCAATGCAGCCCCGGCCAGAGGCCGGTTGTACGATCCCCAGCTCAGCGGCGATCCTCCGGAACTGCGGGGCGCAGGTAGGGCGGAGGTTGACGTCGCTGTCGCTGTACTTCAGGAGCACCTGCCGGATCACCTCCTCGTACTCGCGGGGGTTTGCCGGGCCGGTCCCTCCGGCTCTCCCGGTCGGGATGGGAAAGAAGACCTGGTAGTCGTGCACCCCGAGACTCTTACCGAGCTCCACTACGGATTCAATCTCTCCTGTGGCCGGTCGCACCGCGGTCATGTTGATCTGCACACCGATCCCGGTTTCCGTGCAGTTCCTGATTGCACGAACGGCCCGCTCCCATGCACTGCTCACCCCGCGGAACGAGTCATGCACGGCCGGGTCGGCTGAGTCGAGGCTGATGGCTGCAGCCCGGATCCCGGCCTCTTTGAGACGGGCCGCCATGGGACGGTCAAGGAAGTACCCGCTCGTCCCCATCACCATCCGCAGGCCACGGTCGGTCCCGTACCGGGCGATCGTGCAGAGGTCGTCACGCATCAGGGGCTCACCTCCCGACAGCACGACCACCGGTGTCCCGGTTGCGCGGACCTGGTCGATGACCGCGAGCGCCTCATTCGTGGAGAGCACTCCTGCTGCCTCCTCTGTTCCTGCATCCACGTAACAGTGGGAACAGGAAAGAGGACACCTGAGCGTAAGGTTCCACGAGATAATACGCGGCGCTTCTCTTGGTATATTCACTGCTTCAACCCTTTTGCCACACCCTGCCCATGGTTCCCGGTACTTTTATCGGCGTACATTTACCGACGGGGGATATCGAAGCGGTCAAGGTTCATCACTTTGGCCCAGGCCTGGACAAAGTCCTGGACCAATTTCTCCTCCCCGTCAGCGCTTGCGTACACCTCGGCGATAGCCCGGAGCTGGGCGTTTGAGCCAAAGACGAGATCGACCCGTGTGCCGGTCCATCGTACTTTTCCCGTCTTCCTGTCGTAACCCTCGAACACGTCAGCGTCTGGTGCAACCGGCTTCCACTCTGTGCCCATGTCAAGGAGATGAGTAAAGAAGTCATTGGTGAGCGCCCCGGGAAGGCTGGTAAAAACCCCGTGTTTTGCCTGACCGAAGTTGGCATCAAGGACACGCAGGCCCCCGACAAGCACCGTCATCTCCGGCGCAGAGAGCGTGAGCAGCTGCGCCTTGTCCACGAGAAGTTCTTCGGCCGAGGCGGCATAGCGGGCCTTCTGGTAGTTGCGGAAACCGTCTGCCCGTGGCTCGAGCACGGCAAAGGAGTTCACATCGGTCTGCTCCTGCGTGGCGTCCATGCGTCCCGGCGTGAAGGGGACTTTTACCTTGTGGCCGCCGTTCTTTGCCGCCTTTTCGACACCTGCGCACCCGGCAAGGACAATAAGGTCTGCCAGTGATACTTTTTTGCCGCCGGTAGCGGCGCTGTTAAACTCATTTTGGATGCCTTCGAGAACCGTAAGCACCTTTGTCAGCCGGGCCGGCTCGTTGACCTCCCAGTCTTTCTGGGGCGCGAGGCGAATGCGGGCGCCATTTGCACCGCCGCGTTTGTCCGAGCCGCGGAAAGTGGACGCCGACGCCCATGCCGTCGAGACCAGTTCAGGAACGGAAAGCCCCGAAGCAAGGATCTTTTTCTTGAGGAATGTGATCTCCCTTGCCCCGATCAGCGTATGGTTGACCGCCGGGATAGGGTCCTGCCAGATGAGATCTTCTTTTGGGACCTCGGGACCGAGGTAGCGCGTTTTCGGGCCCATGTCGCGGTGGGTCAGCTTGAACCATGCCCGGGCAAATGCATCGGCAAGCTGGTCCGGGTGTTCGTAAAAACGCCGTGAGATCTTTTCGTACACCGGGTCGAAGCGCAGGGAGAGATCCGTAGTAAGCATGGACGGCGCACGGCGCTTTGATGGATCGTGCGCATCCGGTATGGTACCGGCACCGGCATCACCCTTGGGCTTCCACTGGAATGCACCGGCCGGGCTTTTGGTGAGTTCCCATTCGTAGCTGAACAGGATCCGGAAGAAATTGTTGCTCCACTTTGTGGGCGTACTGGTCCACGTGACCTCAAGGCCGCTGGTAATTGCATCCCCGCCTTTACCGGTACCGAAGCTGCTCTTCCAGCCAAGGCCCTGCTGCTCGATGGGGGCTGCTTCCGGCTCGGGCCCCACGTGGGTCGCAGGGCCGGCACCATGGGTTTTCCCAAAAGAATGGCCACCGGCAATGAGCGCCACGGTCTCCTCGTCGTTCATGGCCATGCGGGCAAATGTCTCGCGGATATCCTTCGCCGCCGCGACCGGGTCCGGCTTTCCGTTGGGCCCTTCCGGGTTTACATAGATCAGCCCCATCTGCACGGCAGCGAGCGGGTTTTCGAGGTTCCGGTCACCGGAATAGCGTTTGTCATCCAGCCACTTGTTCTCGGAACCCCAGTATACGTCTTCTTCGGGCTCCCATGCGTCCACCCGGCCGCCGCCAAAGCCGAATGTTGGAAAGCCCATTGATTCAAGCGCGACATTACCGGCAAGGACCATGAGGTCAGCCCAGGAGATCTTCCTGCCATACTTCTTTTTTATCGGCCAGAGCAACCGGCGCGCCTTGTCCAGGTTCGCGTTGTCGGGCCAGCTGTTGAGGGGAGGGAAGCGCTGCTGGCCAGCACCGGCGCCGCCCCGGCCGTCACCGGTGCGGTATGTGCCGGCGCTGTGCCAGGCCATCCGGATAAAGAGGGGGCCGTAGTGGCCAAAGTCCGCCGGCCACCAGTCCTGCGAGGCAGTCATCAGTTCCCGCAGGTCTGCCTTTACAGCCGCGAGATCGAGTTTTTTAAATTCCCCTGCATAGTCAAAATCCCTGCCCATCGGATTTGACCGGGGAGAATGCTGTGAAAGAACCTTTACGTTCAGCTGATTGGGCCACCAGTCCCGGTTCGATGTGCCTCTTCCGGCAGCCTGTTTGTGTGCTCCGCCCGTTACCGGGCACATGCTCTCGTCAGTCATAACATCATTTCCTCTTTTTCCACCAGGTGGACATCCCAAAGAGGGACCGTTCCACGCATCCCTGCCCCGGAGAGAGTTCGGATTGTCGGTACCCGGAACTCCCGGTTCAACAGTAAGGTTTTCCCGGCAAGGAACTGTTTCCATCCGGTAAATAGAATTTTCGGGATATTAACTTAGGCATGGTACGATGCGCAGAAGCGGAAAGGCAATCGTTCCTTCCCGTTATGCTTTCTTGCCGGCCCTAAGGCTACCGTTCAGAAAAAAAAAAAGGTTTGGTCACCATCGTCCTTTTCCCGTGCCTTTCATGTTAATTGATCGTGTCCCCGTTCATGACCGCTGACTCGGGCACCTCGAAGGTAGTCGACGTTCCCTCGATCTGGTAAGGGCCGGTGGCTTGTACCGGGTACGTGCTGCCGCTGGTGGAGTAGGGAACGATAAACTCGCCATTGACACTTGCCTGCCGGTAGGTGAAATTCCGGCCCTGGTTGGTAACGAGCGGGATATCGATAATCCCGGAACCTTTGATTTGGGCACCCTTGACATACTCGAAGATTTTCACATACTTGAGGTCGGCAGTACCGGAACTTGCTGCATCCGACGGGGACTCGTAAATAAGGCGGTAATGGTCGAGGGCCGGTACATCCTCAAGCGGCCGGTTCAGTGACACCCCGAGGACGGCGGCATGGTACCCGGCCTGGGCATTCTGGTTGTACTGTGCAGCCGCGGCATCCGCATCGGTCACGTTCATACTCTTTGCATCGGTGACAACGGGCAGGGCCTCGTGTGAGACCGAGGGATCCACGTACTCGATATAATAGGCAGTGGTTGCCGGGGTCATGGATCCGTCAAAGTTCTGGAGCTTCGAGACCATGGTCTGGTAATAGGGAGCCTCGTTGAAGAACCCGGACTCATACATTCCCTGGGTAGTCTGGCTGGGGATGAACAGATCCTCCTGGTAGGGAGCACCGGCGGCTGTTGCATTGTACCATGTAGCCATAGCCCAGAACTTACCGGTATCCATCTCGATATCCGTGATCACGTACCGGGTGCCGTCATGATTGAGGATGGCATTTGCTGTATCCTCTGAGGTGGACATAAAATACGCAGCCGATCCATCCGGCCCGGTCACACCCTGCTGGAACGGGTTTGCATTGGGAATGCGGTGCGCAATGTTGGTGATCATGTGGCCGTAATCCCACCAGGACATAACCCCGTATGCAGTTGAGGGATACTGGAATGTCTGCTGGTTATAGATCGTGTAGTAGTCAACCCCGGTATCCGGCGTATTGTTGCCCAGCCACTGGAGTGCTGCCTCCCAGTCCGGGTTCATCTGGTTGACACCCGCCGTTGAGACCTGGTAGTTGTACGAAAGGGAGGTAAATGCAAAGAGGAGGCCGAGCGCAAACACTACGGTCACTGCAGAAAGGACCAGGTAATCCCGGCTCCGCGCATGCTCTGCGATTTTTTTCTTCTTTGCCTTTTTACTCCGGCGCGGACTGCTCTCGTCGTCCTCGGGTTGCTCTGCAGACGGGGATATCAAATCCCTGCCCAGACCCTGGATCTCTTTCCATCCTTTCCCGAAGACGAAATGGATACAGACAGCAGAGAGAAGCGCGATGACCACCGCGAGGTAATATTCGTACCGCACGTGCTGCCAGGTGGCAAACAGGATGATCAGCGCCCAGACCAGCGCAAATATCTCCTGCGGCCGCTCTTCCCGGATATTATTGTAGAGCGTGACCGCGATACCGCCTGCCATCAGCAACAGCCCATAGGAAAAGGCCGTCCAGGCTTCTGCGGGAGTCCATGCCCGTGCATCCATGACGGTCTGGGACACCGCCGGCTGCCCGAAGAAATTGTAGAGATCGCTTACAAACAGCGTATAGAGCTCCGGTGCGGCCACAAAAAGGAGCAGGATAAAACCGATCCCACAGCCGATAATCGCGAGGGGATACCAGTACTTTTCCCGGTTTTTCAGGTACCGGGCAAGAAGGTAGAGCAGCACGGTACCGCCGATAAGGCTGACGTAAGCATACACGTGACCGATCGAGTAGGTGGAGAGATCCGTGCCCGGGCTCTTGAACCCGAAGAGCAGGAGCCCGACGGCGGCGATGGCAAAGATGATGCTGTTTGCAATGAGGAGATACGTGCTCTCCCTGCCGCGGGAAAAATCAAAGATGAACTGGACAAGGGTAAAGACACCGACGATAAAGGCAAACAGGATCATGGTCGGCATCAAAAAAAGGCCGAGCAGGTATGCAATGCCCGCAAGGGCAGAGAGGATTGCCGTCTTTTTCCAGGTGGAAAAATCCGCAAGGTTAATTTTGGTTTCTTTTTCCGAGAGCAGGACAGAGAGATAGGCAAGACAGAACAGGGTGGAAAAGAGCACCTCCCCGTCGCGGTGGTTGAAATAGCCGTACAGGGAATAGAGGAAGAACGTCCCCGAAACGACCGCCGTAAATCCTGATGCAAGAAGGCCGGTCTTCCAGTCCCCGAATGCCTTCCCGACAAAGTACATCAGGACAACTGTAGCGGCCGCAAAGAAGGGGGTCACAAGGAGGCAGGTCCCGATGATCTGCGGGACGGTGACCGCTCCGGTGAGCGTGCAGGCAATATCTGCAATGATGATGGTCAGCGGGCCCCAGTACAGGGAGGTGCCGACAGGGAAATTGGTCATCGGGTCGAACCAGGGGTACTGGAAATGGTTGGCAAGGGAGAGCTCGACAAGCCGGAGATCATACTGGGGGTCATCGCTTGCCACCATGGAAAGGATATCACCATGGTTCCCGGTGAGCATGGGAATCAGGCGAACCCAAAGTGCAACAAGAATAAAAAACGCCACGAGACCGATAACCAGTAATCTTCTGCGATCGGTAAAATACGACAAATTCATGAGGGGACACCTTCAAAGGATGTATGCTATACCTTACAATATTCTGGGATGGATTACCACATATAGGTTGACTTCCCGAACCAGATGGCCGGTGGGATGATCACGACCGGAATTATTTCACGATCTTTAAGTGCACCGGCCTTTAATTTCCACAGTATATGACCATCGTACCCTCTGCTCCCTCCATGGTCGCACAGTACACCATCGTCCTGCTGCTCGCCATTGTCATGTTCATTATCGATCTGTACCTGTGCTACGAGTGCGTGACAACGACGGTGGGGACCTGCACCCTGGAATGGGGCTCATACGTCATCCTTGCATTCTTTGCCGGGGTAGCTCTCCTGAGCGGGTACCGCCTCCTCTCGCTGCGCCGGATGAAAACCGAAGGGTCCTGATCAAAAGAGAATAAGGTCACCTGTTCCGTACAGGATGGAGCAGGAAAAATACCGGGAACGGTCCCGGAGGAGCCCGGACCGGCCGGGTGACTGCCCGATCAGATCGCCTTTAATGCCGTTCGCAGAAATGCCCAAGGGACAGGCTGTGCCCGGTAAAGACTTCGCAGGCCAGGCAGAAGCAGCGGGCCTCCCGGATGTCCGGTGCATCCGAGCCCCCGCGGGCGCAGAAGAGGCAGTCCGGTCGGTGCTCTCCCAGGTGGTTCTTTTTGTAGTTCGGGCATATGCCGCAGTACTTCATGCAGATCTGCCGGTTCTCATCGGTGTCCTCAATGCTGACCGTGGCAATTTTCATGATGAGTGGATAGTGTCGCCGGGATAAGAGGTTTCCCGTAAGGCGGGATCAGACCCTTGCCCGGGGACACGCGAAACCTTGCAGCCCGGCCGGCCCGAAAACAAAAAAAGTATTCCTTACCTTCTTACGCAGAAGTACCCGCCGCGGAGATGGTGTTTGTTGAAGAGCTCGCAGGCCGGACAGAAGCATCCGATCTCTTTCATGTTCTGGCAGGACGAGGGGCCCTGGGCGCAGAAGAGTTCCTTGGGTTCGTTCCGGCGCAGGTCGTGCTTCTTGTAGTTCTGGCAGATAGGGCAGTACTTCCTGCAGATCTGCTTGTTCTCTTCCGTGTTCTCAATCGCGGATGGTTTGGCTGAGTCAAACATGTGAAAAAACGTTGGAGGTGATAATTAATAGATCTTATGGGGAATAGTGACGTGTATGCGGGCGTCCGAGTATCCCGGGCTCACTGCTGCACAGGAAAAGAACGCGAAGCGGGCGGTCGAGGGGACATGCGAACTCTGCTCGGAATACTTCGCCCTCCCGCTCCTTTTAATCCACCGGATCTCCCGGCGCCTGTACCGGGAGATGGTCCGTGACCCTTCAACCCGGATCCTCGTGGTCTGCGGGCCCTGCCACGAGCATATCCACCGGCTGCCCATGCGGGTAAAGGACCAGCGGGAGATCGTAAGACGCCGCCCGTACGTTGTCCGGCAGGACCTCCGCAGGGCGCTCGGGTATATCCCGCGGCCCTATTCTCCCCCAAAGACCGCGAGCACCTCCGAGATGTACGAGGAGTACTTCTACCATTTTCCTCCCGGTTCGTTCCGGCTGGGCGGGTGAGACCACCCTGCTGCTATTTTGCATCCGCCGAAGAACAGACAGCATCAGTGTCCGTGGCAGCCGTTTTTACGCCAGTCAGTAAAGTCCCAGGCAAGGAGAAGGACCGCAAGGATCATGAACACCCCAAAAAGGGTCAGGACCGGCCCCTCCGCTGCCCCGCCCTGAGCTGCGATAACAAAGCCCATCACAAACGGGCCGACAAAACCCCCGGTGGTCCCAAGCGCGTTCACGAGAGCAATGCCCCCCGATCCGTCAAGGCTCCGCATCCGTTCCGTCACCACGGCCCAGAAGACCGGAATACCCGAGTACATCCCGATGGTTGCAAGGGAGAGTGCCAGTAGTGAAAGTACCGGGCCGGTCGTAACTGCTGTCAGGAAAAACCCGATACCCGCGCAGGTCCACGGAACAAGGAGATGGTACATCCGTTCCCCGGTGATATCCGAATGCCGGGCCCACAGGAGCATGCAGGCGAGCGCCCCGGCATACGGGAGTGCCGTAATGATGCCGGTTGCGGTATGACCGGTATCGAAGCGGAACGCATACACGATCTGCGGCAGGAAAAAGACAATCGCATACCCGCAGGCCATCTCGAAGAAGAACGCGATCCAGAGGCGGTTAAACCAGAGCCGGGAAAAGAAGTCCCGGGGGGTCCTCCGTACCGGGACGCCATCAACCTCCCGTTCAGCCCGGATCGTTGCGACCAGCCATGCCCGTTCTGTTGGTTCCAGCCACGCGGCCTGCTCGGGCCGGTCGGTCAGGTACTTCCAGGTGACAAAGCACAGGAGGATTGCCGGGATGCCCTCGAGCACAAAGAGCCACCGCCACCCGGCGATCCCAAGCCACGAGACATTGTCAAGGATTATGGTGGAGAGCGGGGCCCCGATGATGATGGCAATGATCTGGGCGGCATACAGGTAGCTCATGCACCGTGCCAGCTCCCGGTTCCGCAGCCAGAGCGAGAGGTAAAAGACGATCCCCGGGTAGAACCCGGCCTCCGCGATCCCAAGGAGCAGCCGGAGTACTCCCACGTCGAATGCACTCGCGGCAAGCGAGAGGAGGACAACCACGACACCCCACGAGAGAAGGATGCGCGAGATCCAGACCCGCGCCCCAAGCCGTTCAAGCATCCGGTTGCTCGGGTACTCGAAGATAACGTACCCGATAAAAAAAACACCGGAGACCAGGCCGAACATCACCGGCGTGATCCCGAGATCCGGGTTCATGGTAAGCGCTGCAAAGCCCAGGTTTACCCGGTCGATGTAGTTGACCATATAGAGGATAATAATGAAGGGGACCAGGCGGAGGACGACCTTGTGCATGACCCGGTCGCCGAATGCCGGATCTGCGGTGGCGGCCCGGAGCGGCAGTTCTGTGTTCATGGGACGTAGCTCGCTTATCCTTTGTATGTCTGAAAGAATTTTGATAAGCGCAGCGATAAATGAAAAATAATTTGCAGTTATTCCATCGTTTTTTTCGTTATTGGAGACCTGCCAGAAGGTTTAGTGAAAAAATACCTTCATTCATGGCTTTCTTTTTGATTGTCCGGTGCTGAGATCCAGTGATACACAGGAACCATGTGATGCAGATGATGTTTCATACGCCGGAGAAGGGGACAGGGGGCTGGATGGCACAAAGAAATGCGGGAAACCCCCGGCAAGTGCGGGCTTCGGGGTCTCCCGGGTGCCGCCCCGTGGGATTGCAGTACTTTTTTTTTGCTGTTGCCGGGCTTTTTCTGGTATTATTTCTTGCCGGACCTGCAGCAGCTGCGGATGCACAGGCCCCGCTTCCCCGTGTCCACATCCTTGCCACCGGAGGGACTATCGCAGGCACAGCCCAGAACGCCACCGACATGCTCCATTACCAGCCGGGAACGATCGGCATTGACACGCTCATTGCATCGGTACCGGAACTTACCGGCGCTGCGCAGGTCACCGGGGAGCAGGTCTGCAACCTCAACAGTGACGACATCACTCCGGTAATCTGGCTCAATCTCTCGCACCGGGTAAACCAGCTCCTCCAGTCTCCTGAAACCGACGGGATAGTCATCACTCACGGGACAGACACGCTCGAAGAGACCGCATATTTCCTCGACCTTGTCACAAAGAGCGATAAACCGGTGGTGATCACCGGCGCCATGCGCCCGGCAACCGCCCTCTCCGCAGACGGCCCCCTCAACCTGCTTGAGGCCGTGCAGCTGGCGGGAAGCAGGGAAGCGGCGGGTAAAGGTGTGCTCGTCCTCCTCAATGGCGAGATCAATGCCGCACGCGACACCACCAAGACAAACACGCAGTCGACCGGCACCTTCCGTTCGCCGGACTTCGGGCCACTGGGGTACATGGAGGACGGGAAACCGCAGATCTTCCGGCTCCCGGCGCGGAACCACACGACCGGGTCGGAATTTGACGTGAGCGGGCTTTCCATGCTGCCCCGGGTCGATATCATTGCAACCTACCCGGGAATGGACACGACCGCAATCGATGCCTTCGTGCAGGCTGGTACAGAAGGGCTGGTTGTTACCGGGATGGGCAACGGGGAATACCCCTCAACCATCGGCCCGGCCCTGCAGGCAGCAGCAGGCCGCGGGATCCCGGTGGTTGTCGCCTCCCGGACCGGGTCCGGGATCGCGACCGCACACGATCCCCACTTCCTGTCCGCGGGGACGCTCAATCCCCAGAAGGCACGGATCCTGCTGATGCTTGCGCTCACAAAAACAAATGACCGGGACCGGATCGCGGAGATGTTCGCACAATACTAGGGTACGGTCAGCGGGAAATTTCCTGCTTTCGGCAGTAACTGCAGAACCGCTCCACCACGGCATCGTTCCTGACCTCGGGGTGGAACATGACACCGAAGAGCGGGCGGTCCGGGTGGCGGACGGCCTGGACGCACCGGTCCGAGACCGCGGTCACCACCCAGCCGGGGGGAGGGTCGCAGGCAAAGGAGTGGAGCTCGTACGCCTCGAATGCGGGTTTTTCGGGAAGGAGCGGGTCGGGACACGTGACCTGGACCGTGGTCATCCCGATCTCGCACGCCGGCCGGAGGGCGCCCCCGTGCACAAGGCAGAGGGCCTGCATACCGGCGCAGATCCCAAGCACCGGCACAGACGTATCGCGGAGCCAGAGGAATGCCCCTGATTGTTCTGAGAATGAATTATCCGAGAGCGCCGTCCCGCAGAGGATGATCCCCCGGGCATCACGAAGGTCGGCGTTTCGGATTTCCGAAAAGTGAGCTTCGCGCCATTGCTCCCCGGCGCGGGAGACAATCCGGGCCACCGGGCCCACGAACTCGTCACGGGAAAGGGATGCAGGTTTCCACGAGAGATCCACAAGGAGGATCATTTTGCCTCCAGCACGGCCTGTGTTACCCGGAAAAAGCCCCGGTAGCTGGCGTACTCTTTCTCCGCTTTTTTTATCGCGATCCGCCGGGAAAAGACCGGGGCGTCAAGGACAAGCGTCTCGTACTCCCCTCCCTCACCGGTGAGGGTGATCCGGTGCGATCGCACGTACTTCTGTAAGTCCGAGAGTGCATCCGCGTCAATCTCCCTTCCCAGCCAGTCCGCGGAGAACGGGGCGGCAAAGACCCCGGTGATGACCACCCGGAAACCGGCGGCAAGGAGGCTCTCCATGTACGTATCCGGGTCCGTGTACCAGAGCGGGTTGAAGCACCAGAGGCCGAGGTCCCGGCAGATCCGCTGGACCCGTGTAGCCTGGTACACGGAGAGGAGGGCGCCGGTCACCACGCCTTCAATGCCGTACTGCTCCACGGCCGTGCGGATGGCGCAGGCAAGATCGGCAAGCTCGGCCTCCTTCTCCCCCGCCGTCTCCACGGTGACGAGGGGAAGACCGGCGGCCTCTGCCTGGAGGGGTACGAGGTGGGTGTTGGGGGTGTGGAACATGTAGCTCTCCTCGTTTCCGGACCGGATCGAGATGAGGCAGGCGACCTCCTCTTTCTCCATCGCGCGGTAACACGCGTACCACGAGTCCTTACCCCCGGAACAGAGCACCCCGAGTTTCATCCCGGATGTATTCGGCAGTCAAGCCACATGAATCTCTCCCCCTGAAACGGTACTGCCGGTAATAGAGGCAGCCGGATGGCGGGGTTCCGGTTACTGTTAAATAATGACGGATGTAATAATCGTTTATTGCCTGACGCCCGGCTTTCATCAGGTGCCGGATCATGCTCGTGTGCATGGACCCGGTTCTCTTTCCGGCGTTTTTGAGGTTGCATTGTAAACCGCGACCCGGATCGATCGTGCACCCGCAGCCCCGGGAAGGAAGAATCACCATGAGACTGCCCCGCCTTAATCTTACAAGCTGGATACTGGTGGGGTTCATCCTCGGAATACTCACCGGCCTCTTTTTTGGCGACCTCACATCCGTGATGAGACCGGCGAGCGACGCCTTCATCAAGATCTGGCAGATCACGATCCTGCCTTCCGTTGCACTCTCCCTTATTGTCGGTATCGGGAGCCTGAAGCGGGACACGGCAAAACAGATCGCGGTCAAGGCAATCCTGGTTCTCCTCCTGATCTGGGCGATCTGCATCATCGGGTATTTCTCGTTCCAGCTCGCGTTTCCCCCCCGCGTGCAGGCCTCGTTTTTCAGCACCCAGTTCCTGACCCCGGTGACCGATGTCAACCTCCTCGACCTGTTCATACCGTCAAACCCGTTCCTCTCCCTCTCGGACGGGATCATCCCTGCCACCGTCCTCTTCTGCCTGTTCCTGGGTTTTGCCCTGATGCTGGATGACGGGAGCGGGCCGATCGTGAGCATCCTGCGGACCTTGCTGCGTGCCCTCGAACGGATGACACACATCATCTCCCTGACCTTCCCGGTCGGCATCTTCGTTATCACGGCCGTGACGGCCGGGACCCTGACCTTCGAGAATTTCCTGGACCTCCAGGTCTTCATTGTCACCCTCGCGGTTGCCGCAGTCCTGCTCGGCCTCATTGCCATGCCCCTGCTGGTCACCTGTTTTACCACGTTCCGGTACCGGGACATCCTTGCCGCTTCCTCGCGGGCCATGCTCCTGGCCTTCTCGACCGGCACCGAATTCATCACCCTGCCGCTCATCTCCGAAGGGGTGGAGAAGCTCTTCCAGGGCCGGGCCGGGGAGACCGGCAACGGTAATATAGATGACGAGGCCGGTGACCGGGATCGCGGTACACTCGGCGGGACCGGTACCAGCTCGGCCGGAGATCCCAAAGGAGTCCCGGCCCCGGGCAAGGACCCGGGAGATGTACGGTCGCTCAGCGAGATCATGGTACCCGTGGCCTATACCTTCCCGCTCCTCGGCGGGTTCGTTCCCTTCCTCTTCATCCTTTTCGTATCCTGGATGTACAAGGACCCTCTCGGTTTCATCGGGGAGCTCAAACTTATCGCGATCGGGATCCCCAGCTTCTTCGGCTCATCGAAGGCCTCGGTTATCTCGCTCCTGAACCTGATGCACCTCCCAGCAGACGCGAATAACCTGTACGTCAGTTCGGGGATCCTCCGGCAGGCTTTCGTGGCCCCCCTGAGCGTCATCTCGATATTCTCGCTCTCCACCATCACGATCGCCCTCTCCACGAACCGGGCCCGGTTCCGGTGGAAAAGGGCAGTCATGTGCCTCATCGGGGTCGTCCTGCTTGCCGCAATCGCGATCGCCGGGCTGCACGCGGGATTTACCTACCTGCTGGCCGGTACCTATCACGGGAGCGACAAGATCTCGCAGATCGAGCTGCCCCTGGATCCGGCGGGGAACCGGCTGGACAGTGTCATAAACACGACCGTGTACCTGAACCGGGAGGACGTCCCGCCCGTTGCTCCCCCTCCCTCTGTCGGGAGGGACGAGATCCGGGAGATCCGCGATCGGGGCGTGCTCCGTGTCGGGTACAACAGCAACAATGTCCCGTTTGTGTTCTTCAACGGCAAGGGCGAACTGGTGGGATACGACGTGGAGATGGCCTATGACCTGGCCCGGACCTTAAATGTCTCCCGGATCGCGTTCGTCCCTATCACGGGGACCAACCTTGCCGAATCACTCGACAGCGGCTACTGCGACATTGCCATGTCCGCAGTCGTGGTGACCCCGGACCGGCTCGACCAGATGAAATTCACCGACCCGACCGTCACCGTCCACCTGGCGTTCGTTGTCCCTGACGGGAACAAGGATACGTATACGCAGCTGGACGATGTGCAGAAGATGGACGGCCTCCGGGTCGCCGTCTACAACAACACGGCGCTTGTCGGCGTTGCCCACCAGCTCCTCCCCCGAGCAACCATTGTCCCGATCGACACAAAGGAGGATTTCTTCGTGGGCGGGAAGGCCGATGTCCTCCTGATTCCTGCCGAGGAAGGGTATACCCTGACCCTGCAGTACCCGCTCTTCGATGTGGCCATTATCCAGCCCAGCGACTCCTACCAGATGATGTACGCGTACCCGGTAGCCAAGGAGAGCAGCGACTCCTATCTCCTCGCGCTCGATTACTGGCTCCGGACGGAGAAGGACTACGGGATGCTCGATGCGAAGTACAATTACTGGGTGCTCGGAGAGATTCCGTCTGTAACGGAACCCCGCTGGTCCGTGATCCGTAACGAGCTGCACTGGGTAACGTGACCGTCTTCGCCCTTTAGCGGCCGTAATTCGAGCAGCCCCGGACATAAAAGATGCCGCTGCCTCGGGAAAAAAGCGCGATGGCCGGAAGAGTCATGCAAAAAAATTACCGGAGGATCCCGTGCAGGTTTATCCGGTACTGGCCAAGTTTTCCCTCAAAGTTCGAAGCACCGATACAGAGGACATTTCCGGTTGCTGCAGCGGCACGGATCCCCTCCCGCATTGCACCCGCAACGGTCGTCTCATCCATGCCGTTTATCACGATCTCGTACACGGCGCCCACACCATCAGGGACCAGTGAGTCCGGGATCCGGCCTTTCAGGACCGGGCACCAGCGGTGGTTCGTGCTCGCCGGCATCGGGAACCGGTAGTTCCTGCACCCGACCTTCGACCCGCTCCCGACAATGCCCCCGGGAAAACTGGCAATGATCCCGGGCATCCCCGCGATCCTTTCCATCGCCGCCTCCGCCCCGGCAAGTGCCGCGGCCCGGTCTTTTGCCATGACAAGGAAGTTTCCCCCGGCAATTCCCTTCACAAGGCCGAAGCGCTCCTCGCCCGTATACCAGCCCTCCATCACCGGGATCTTCCAGCACTGCCGGCCGCCCACCGTGCAGCGTTCCTCGTAGGTGTCGCCAAAATAGTGCATCCGGGTGTAGAACCGGTCTTTCGCATCCGGGAGTCCATCGAACGCGGACGCGGTCGGTACCGGGAGGATGCACTGGCTGATCCGGGCCGCCACCTGCGCCTTCATTGCCTTCTTCTCCGTGCAGATGAGAATCGCGTACCCGGACCGCCTATCCGGGGTTTCACCCGGGGAGAGTTCCCGCTCGATCCCGGCCTCACAGGGACAGCCGATCTTCGATGTCGCAAACCCCGTGGCCTCGGTCGCGGCTGCGAGCGCCCAGTCCGGCGTCTCCGCGGTCACGAGGACCCGGGAGATCCAGACCGGGAATGCCTCGGCAAAGGTGTCAGTTATGACGGCCCCGTCGATCTCCATGGCGCCCTCCCCCGCCTTCGTACACGATCCCCTCCTCGGTGACGATCAGGTCCATCTTCACATCGTTCTCATCGGTCGGCAGGTCTTCCATCTCCTGGCAGCCGAATGCTACACCTATCTTGAAGAGGTCGGGATGTTTCGACAGAAACCGGTCATAGTATCCGGCCCCGTACCCGATCCTCCCCCCGGCGCGGTCAAAACCGAGCATCGGGAGAATAATGATATCCACGTCTTCGGGGTCAGCCGGGATCTCGTTCCCGATCGGCTCGGGCACCCCGAACGTGCTCGGCACAAGCGCTCCAAGGTCCTTGAGGTACGAGAGCCGGAGGCTCACGTCCTCTTTCTGGATGATCGGGACGACCACGGGATTACCCTGTTGAAACAGCGCAAGGATCAGCGGCTTTGTGTTGACCTCCTTTTCCTTGGAGGTAAAGACCATCACCGTTTCACCTTCCGCCACGAGCAGCATCAGGTGGCGGGTGATGTACCCGCTCTTCTCCCGGCGCTCCTCCGGCGCCATCGCCTCTTTTCTGGCACGCAGGATGGCCCGCACCCGGGTCTTCTCATCGCTCATGGGCAGTTGTACCACACCGGCGTATTTATGGCCTTGGGTTCGCCCGGTCCGGCAGTACCCGGGAGCCAGCCACCGGTCACGGATAAGGTAACAGGACCTGCTCAGGAAGGGCCTGCTCAGGATACCTGTTTTTGAAAAAATGGATTTGCTGGGGAACGCACGATCCCCGGTGCGGATCTTATGCCTTCTTTGTTGCGGTCATCAGGAAAACGGTAAACATCCGGACTTCCCCGGACGGCCCGGGCTTGTGGACGATCGCGGCCGTCCGGTTCCGTATCTCCCCAAAGCCGGCGGCCTCAAGGCACTTCTGCATCGTGCACCGGTCAAAACCGTTGTGGAATACGCCCTCGGGAGAATCATGGAACTTCCCTTCATCGGAATCAAGGTCAGCGATCGCGATCCGGCCCCCGGGCCGGAGGACCCGGGCCATCTCTGCAAGGACCGGCCGGATATCCCTGAGGTGGTGGAAGGTCATGCTGCTTATCACCAGATCTGCCGGCCCGGGGAGCGGGTCCCCCTTCTCCACATCCACAAGAAGGGTCCGGATGTTTGCAAGGTTCTTTGCAGCAATCTTTGCGTCCAGCACCCCGAGCATCCCTTTCGAGCTGTCAACGGCAGTAACCGAGCGGACGGAAGGGAGGAGGGCAAGGGAGAGGAGACCGGTGCCGCACCCGAAGTCCACCACCTCAGTACCGAGACCCGGCCTGAGGGTATCCCGGATCGCACCTGCCACATCGTGTGCCATCTTTACCCGGCCCGGGTTCTCGTCCCACGTTGCCGCTGCCCCGTCAAAATCGCGTTGTTCTCCGGCCATAGGATAGGAAAGAGTTAGCCGGGATATGAGAAATAGCCCATGGATCGGCCGGGAGGCGCCCGAAAAAAGGGCCGGCCCGGAGCAGGGCGGAAACCGGCGTGGGGAAATATATAAGTGCAGGGTATATTCATTATCATTTACCAAAACCCGGGTAATCCTGGACGGTCGGGAGCCGGAATGCCGGAAACTGAAGTCGGGCAAGTCTCTTCGGGAAATGACGTGATTGCTGGAACGGAACAGGGAACAGTACGCCCGGTCTGCGACGGGGATCGCGGGGAGATCCTCTCGATCTTCAACCACTATGCCATCAACGGTTTTGCAGCGTACGCGGATAGACCGGTGAAAGAGGCGTACATTGCCGATCTTCTCCGGTTTGCCCACGCGTTCTATGTTGTCGACTCCCCGGAAGGGGTGATTGGGTTTGGGTTCTGCAAACCGTTCCTTCCCTTCCCGGCATTCTCAAAGACCGGAGAACTGAGCTATTTTATCCAGCCCGAGTACATGAACCAGGGGTTTGGGTCACTGCTCCTCTACCGGCTTATCCGGGAATCCCGTAAGAAAGGTATCACCATGCTGATCGCGCACATGGCCTCGTGGAACGAGGAGGGGATCCGGTTCCACAAAAAGCATGGGTTCTACGTGGCAGGACGCTTAAAAAACATCGGGGTAAAGTTTGAAGAGCCCTTCGACATTGTCCTGATGCAGAAAGCAATTTAACCGGGGCATCACCTTCCGGCCCGCTTTTTTCCCGTGGGGATAACCATCCGGTTATCCGGTATACCCGGGAGGGACGGTCAGAGAACTTTTCCTATCGGCCCAATACATAAAGAAAACCGGGTAACGACTTTTTCAGGGTACCACACCATGACAACACTACCTGTAAAAGGAGGATCGTTCCTGAAAATTTTCCGGTGCGAACACTGCAAAAAACCCTGCATGCTCACCACGCTCGACAGCGGGGAGATGAAGTTCTGCCCGGTGGACCAGAGACCCGTGGACTGGAAGCAGGTCAACCGGGAAGAGACCGCGGTATGCGCCCGGTAAGAAGAAGGGAGAAGAGACCCGGCCGGTTACTTTCCGGCCCGGGCAAACATCGATGTGTTCCTCAAAAAACGGCTGGACCTGATCCCGGAACGGGTGGCGGTCGTCAGCGGCTACGTGAAGGATGAGCAGGGCGTGCTCACGGAGATCACGCGTATCCGCGCATCCGCCCTGCAGGCGGAGAAGGCGGAAGGGAAATCAGGCCGTGAGTGCATCTCTAAAACCTGTCTTTGCACTTGCGGAAAATTACCCGGACCACAAAGGCAAGCGCCAGCTTCCTTGCGCTGCAAAAGGAGCTGACCGCGCTTGAAGGCTAGATCGCGCTCCGTCGGGAATTTTACAACGATTCAGTGATGATCCATAACACCCGGCTCCAGACCATCCCCGGCCGGTTCGTCGCCGGTCCCCTGCGGTTTTTGCCGCGGGAATATTTCACGGTAAAAGAGCCGGTGGAGAAGCTGGCCAGGATCCGGATTGTGACAGGGTAAGAGGGCGTTACCGGCCTGCTCAAAGCCTGACCTGTTGTGCCGAAAGGACCGTGTACACGATGAGATGTATCGGGACCGCGTGGCATCCTGTGGTCCGGGCAAAGTAGTCCTGCATGTGGGGCCGGGCGAGGTGGTCATCGAGATGGCGCTGGCTCTCCCATTCCTCGATAAAATGAAATATTTTCGGATCGGCACTGTCGGCAACCAGTTCGTACCGGGTGCACCCGTCCTCTTTTTCTACAACCGGGATGATCCTTTTTGTCTCCCGGAGAAAATCCTCCCGCCGTTCTGGCAGGATGGTACACTTCGCATCGACAAGAAGCATGTCTTGTTTCCCTCCCCTTTTGGGGCTCTGACCCGGCGCCGGCCTGTTTTTGATCCCGGGCTCTGACCGGTGATCAGGTAGTCCTCTCCCGCTCCATATACCTGCCGTTTCCGGGCAGTTACGGGGGAAAATGTGCAGGAACCGGATCTGTTGCACTTATTACCCGAAAAACGGTACTCCTCATTCAGGATTACCGGGCAGCAGGTCCGGAAGCGTGCAGGAATTGCGGGGAGGAAGATCTGGATGAGCAAAGAGACCACACCGGCATCCGCCGGAACGCCGGACCCGGTAACCGATATGGATGTGGCAGCCCTTGACCGGAAGATCTGGTGGCGGATCATCCCCTTCGCCCTTGCACTCTACGTGGTAAGCATCCTCGACCGGGTCAATATCGGCTATGCGGCCCTGACCATGAACGCGGATCTCGGCATCGACCCGTTCCTCTTCGGGGCGGTCTCGGGGATCTTTTTTGTGAGTTACATTATCTTCGAGGTCCCGAGCAACCAGTACCTGGCTCGGACCGGGGCACGGGTCTGGCTGTTCCGGATCATGGCCAGCTGGGGAGTCATTGCCGTGCTGATGGCGCTGGTAACTTCCCCCCTTGAACTCGGTATCCTCCGGTTCCTTCTTGGCGCTGCCGAAGCCGGTTTTGCCCCGGGGCTTGTCCTGTACCTCTCTTTCTGGTTCCGCAAAGAGGTCCTGGCAAAAGCGCTCGCGGTCTTCTTTATGGCGATACCACTCGCGATGCTGATCGCATCCCCGGTCTCGGCGGTTATCCTCTCCCATGTCGCCTGGTTCGGGATGGCCGGGTGGCGCTGGCTTTTTGTCCTCGAAGGACTTCCCGCCATCATCCTTGGCTGCGCGATCCTCGTCTGCCTCCCGGACCTCCCCGAAAAAGCGGTCTGGCTGACCGGCGCCGAACGGTCATGGCTGGCTCCCCTCCTTGAGGGTAAGCGGGTGCACGACGAGACCGGAACAAAGATCCCGCTCCGGGGATTGGTGGCATTACCCGGGGTCGGACTCCTTTGCGCGGCCTCGTTCCTGGTCGGGCTGTTCCTGACCGGCCTCCTCTTCTGGATCCCGCAGATCGTGGCGTCCTCGGGACTCTCCGGCTCGATCGAACAGACCGGCCTTTTCGTGATGATGCCTTATGCCCTCTCGGTCATCGTTATGTACGCCTGGTCACGCCACTCGGACAGGACCGGGGACCGGCGCCTTCACGTGGCAGTCCCGCTCTTTCTTGCCGCGGTCTTCCTTGTCGCCCTCGCCCTCCCGCACGGGGGAGCCGGGCCCGGTTTTCTCATCCTCTCCTGCGCGATCGCGGCCTGCTATGCGGCCTATGCACCGTTCTTTGCCCTCACCCTTGATCTCTTCCCGCCGGCGCTCCGGGCATCCGGCACGGCACTGGTCAACACCATCGCTTCCGTGGGAGCACTCGCCGGGCCGCTCGTCTTTGGCCTTGCCGGTGGCAGGCTCACCGGGACACTCCCCCTTGTGCTCTTTCTCCTGCTCGGGGCAGCACTCATCGCCTGTGCAATTCTGCTGGCCAAAAACGGGAAGACGGGCACGCGGGGGCTGAAGGTAAACAATTAAGGGTTATTTCCGGCCGGAAACCGGTACACTCCCCGGGGCACGGTGAACTCGAACCGGACACCCTGCCCGACAATACCGGTCTCCCGGATCGTGATACCGGTGATCTCGAGAATCTCCTGCGCAAGAAAGAGACCGATCGCTTTGGTCTTCTGGAAATCCGGCGAGAAGATCTCTTCCTTGATCTTTTCCGGGATCCCGACACCATCGTCTTCGTAGATGAGCGTAATGCTCCCGGGCCCCACGGTATACCGGAGCGTCACCTGCGTTGCCTTCTTCCCATGGAACAGCGTGTTTTCGGCAAGGATCACCAGGACCTGCTCCAGCAGCGGGTCAGCAAAGATCTCAAGGCCGTCCAGCCGGATATCATGTTTAATCGAGAGGAAGTCCAGGTGCGAGATGGCCAGGAGGAAGACCTGGCGTACGTCCTGCCATGCCGGGGGCTTGAGCCCGAGGTTCTGGTAGGCCTGGGCAAACTTCAGGGACCGGGTGATTTTGGAGAGGAGTTCGTCTTCCTTTGCAAACGCCGACCGGATCGAGTCTTCTTTTACCCGCTCCCTGACGAACTGCTGGAACCCCCAGAGGGTAAAGACCGAGTTCTGGATCTCGTTGAAGGTGACATAGTTGAGGAGGTAGAGCTTCTTTTTGGCCTGCTCGAGCGCCTTCTGCTCCCGCATCCGATCGGTGATCTCCCGGACCACATGCACGGCCGAGATCAGGTTTCCTTTGCTGTCAAAGACCGGGTCCACGGTGATCTGGAGCCAGCCGGCGTGCTGCAGTGACTGGAGATCAATAGTCTCCCTCTTTTTGGTTACCAGCATGCGCAGGCGGGGGCACGAGGGAACAGGGCATGCAGATCCGTGAACAAGGTCGTGACATTTTCGTCCGATGGCCTGTTCCGGGGGGATCCCGAGCAGGGGTTCGATACTCCGGTTTGTCCGGAGGATCCGGCCATCCGGGTCGATCAGGCAGATCCAGTCGGATATCGAGTTGTAGGTAATCTCCCATTCCGCCTGGCTGAGGGCAAGGGCCTCGTTCTGGATCCGTAGTTCCTCTTCACGCTCCCGGAGCCGATCGTTTGCAGTCCGCAGCTCCTCGTTTTTCTCCTCCCATTGCCGGGTGAAGTGGCGGATAAGCAGGAACAAAAGGAGCGTGGTGACGATGATAAAAACCGTGCCCTTGATCGAGGAGATGAGGATAAGTTCCTGCCGGGGTACGGGAAGGGAGAGGAAGAGGTTGTCCGAGAAGATGATCCAGAGAAACCCGAAGACAAAATAGACAAGGCATATCCTGACCGGGGCCATGGCAAAGATCCGGCCCAAGCCACCCACGGGGCGAGATATATTCTGACCCGGGCGCTCCTTTTCCGGCGTTTCAGATTCCATTTCTATCCTTCGGGATATTATTTTCAACGGATGAATAATACCTTCTGCAGCCTTCGCTAAAAAGGCTGCCGTTTTTTCCCGGGGTCTGATCCACGGCGGTGCGAGAAACTCCCGGTCTTTTTCGTTCAAAAACGTACCAGGGGTTGTTTCCTTCGTGCAAGGCTTTTGCACCGGTTAAAACAGGTCTCCCCCCAGATCCATGGCTGGTACGTGCAGCACATCTCGGGTTTTACGGTATGGATGCCGCAGAGGTACCGCTCTTTTGCCACCCTGCGCAGGAACGGGCAGACCGTGACATACCCGCCGGTCTCCGGGTCGCGCATCTCGAAGACTGCCACGTTCCCGAGGTCTTCTGCAGAGAGTTCAGTACAGGGGACGGGCGAGTTTCCCCCGGTTACATAGGCAACGAACCAGCGCAGGATATCGGTCCGGCCCTGCTCGATCCAGAGATAGACATTTGCGGCGGTTGGTGCGATACCGGGGCCGAAGATCCGGCAGCAGAGCCCGCACTGCTCGCACGGCTCTTCTTCAGGAGGAGACTCGTCCATTGCGCTTCCAGTTTTATTCACCCGGCCGCAGCATAAGGGTTTGCCGGTCATGCAGGCACCGTGAGAGGGTGGGACAGAAAAGTTCATGACACGGTACACAAAGAAGCGTGCATATGGCTGATGCGCTCAGCTGGTACCTCTCCGGGATGCGCCTCCAGAAAGAGGACCAGCAGGAGGAAGCACTGAGCGCGTTTGTCCAGTCTGTCACCCTTGACCCGTCCAATGCCGGGGCATGGGCCGGCAGGGGCATGGCCGAGGCCCGACTCGGGGAGTACCAGGACGCAATCCGCTCGTTTGACCGCGCCCTGGCTCTCGGAGACGAAAACCCTTTTATCTGGTACAGCCGCGGCCTTGCCTTCCATCTTCTCGGGGAGGAGAACGAGGCGGTTGTTTCGTACCGCCGGGCCATCGCCGCGGACGCGAAAAACCCTCTCTCGTGGACAGGTCTTGGCGATGCCCTGCGCACCCTGGAGCGGTACGCGAGCGCCCGCGAGGCCTACCAGGAGGCACTCGGAAATGCCCCGGAAACTCCTGTCGCACTTCTGGGCCTGGGCATGATCGCGTTCGAACTTGCCGAGTACCCGCAGGCCGAAGAGTTCTGTACGAAAATCCTTACCCTTGACCCGGCACACGTGGCAGCGCTGACCCTGCTGGGCATGACGCTCGTAGAAGAGAAGCACCACCACCGGGCGATAACAACTTTTGACCGGGCCTTGGCTGCGGACCCGCAGTTTGCGCCGGCAGTCTCCGGCAAGGCTGCGGCACTCTGCGAGCTGGGCAGTTTTGCCGATGCGTTGCAGCTCTTCAACAGGGCCCTCGATCTCGACCCTGCCCTCCCTGACGCATGGCTGGGAAAAGGTATGGCGCTGGGAAAACTCGGCAGGCACAATTCTGCCATGCTGGCTTTTGACCAGGTGCTGGCGCTCGAACCGGACTGCGCGGCAGCCTGGTATGCCGAGGGCCCAGTATATCGTTTCGCGGGCCGGCTCGAGGGAAGAGTCCCGGGCATCGGGCGCATGCCGCCACCGGTAAAAGGTGTTGTGGGTGCAGGGGCGAGTCCCGGAGCGGACCTGATGCAATCGGAGCTGTACGAGGATGCGGTCCGCTCGTTTGACCGGGAACTCGGTGAGGACCGGCAGTCCGCGGTCCTCTGGTGCAACCGGGGATTAGCGCTTGATGCTATGGGTCGGCACCACGAGGCAATCATCTCGTACACAAATGCGCTCAACATCGATCCCCGCATGGCAGCAGCCTGGTACAACCGCGGGCTCGCGGAGAGCGATCTCGGGCAGGACGAGACAGCGCTCGAATCCCTCGACCATGCCGCAGCACTCGATCCCGGATCCGCCCTGGTCTGGATGGCAAAGGCAAACGTGTACCATGCGCTGTACCTCTTCGAGGAGGAGCTGGTGGCCTGCACCACAGCGATAGAAAAAGATCCGGACCTGGCTATTGCCTGGCACAACCGCGGGGTGATCCTGTACCGGATGAACCGGATACGCGAATCAATCGATTCGTTCGATCAGGCCGCTGCAATCGATCCAAAACGGGCAGCGGGTTGGTACAACAAGGCCGTTCTGCAATGCCGCGATGGTGCCTTCGAACCTGCGCTTGAGTCATTCGACCGGGCCCTCGCAGCCGATCCCCGGCACGCGCTCTCGTGGTTCTGCGAGAGCCTGGCCCTGGTCAACCTGGGCCGGACCAGCCCCGGGAAAAAGGCATTTATCCGGGCAACCGGGCTCATGCACGGCCTCTCGCTCCAGCGCCGCATCCAGGGCGGGGCGATCTTTGTTGTCCCGAAAAACCATGTCTATGCTCGACAACTCGACCGGCGGGCCCGGCCCTTTCCGGACCCGGCCGGTTACTGGTTCGGGGCGGGGACCAGGCTGTTCCACGAACAGAAAAATGCCCCGGCCATTGCTGCTTTCCGGCGGGCGCTTGCCCTCAACCCGGAGCATGCCCGGGCCTGGTCGTACCTTGCCCAGGCCTGTGCCCGGATCGGCAGGTTCACCCAGGCGCTCGAGGCCTATGGCCACGCGATCGCTATCGATCCCCTCAACGCCGCGGTCTGGAACAACAAGGGGCTGATCCACCGGCGGCTGCATGAAGAGGAGCAGGCCATTGCCTCGTTCCGGCGCGCCCTTGCAATCGATCCGGCGCATTTTAATGGCTGGTACAACCTCGGCCTGGTCTTCATCGACCAGCAGAAGTACGGGGAGGCCGGGGAGGCGTTCGATCGCGCCCTTGCCCTGAGGCCGGGAGATCCACGGGCGTCAGGAAGGAGAAACTACGTGACAGTCGCGGCAGGCCCGTCCGCAAAAACACCCTGATAACCGCATCAAACTCCGGGTCTACCGGTAACGGTACGCACCGGCCGGCACCGCAATCTCGAAACGTGCACCCTTTCCCGCGGTCCCGTTCTCGCTGATCGTAATCCCGGTGATGGCAAGGATGTCCCGTATCAAAAAGAGGCCAAGGCCGGTGTTCTTCCCGAACCCTCTCAGGAAGACCTTTTCTTTCTCCTCATCCGGTACACCGGGCCCGTTGTCCTCGTAGGTCAGCAGGAGATACCCGTCTTTTTTTTCAGCGGCGAGCCGGATCCGGGGATGGGCACCGGCGTAGCGCAGGGAATTTTCAAAAAGATTGAAGAACACCTTTTCAAGCAGCGGGTCTGCATAGATTTCCAGGTTGCTGCAGGAGGCATCAAGGATCACGTCGCCAATCTTCAGCGGCATCCGCGCCCGCTGAACCGTCTGGGTAAGATCCTGCCACTGCGGCGATTTCACCCCGATCGTCTGGTAATCGTAAGAGAACGCGATCTGGGCATGGATCGTATCGATCACCTGCTCCCCCCGTGCAAGGTATTTTTTGGCGGACATATCGGTGGACTGTTCGTCCGCAAGGTCAAGGAGGGAATGCAGGACTGTCAGCTGGTTGAGAATATCATGGCGGGTGATGTCGTTGAGCAGGTTCAGTTTCCGGTTGACCGTTTCGATATGCTTCTCGGCATTTTTCCGGTCGGTGATATCGGATGAGATGATCGTGACAGCAACAACCTCGTTTCTCTCCGGATCAATGACCGGGTAGAATTTTCTCAGAAAATACCCGCCGTCCTTCTCGTACTCATCCTGGAACGGACGTTTTGTGGCCAGTACCGTCTCTATCCCTTTCTCAAAAAGCCGGGTCTCGGCAGGCGAATGGAAGTCCGCATACTTCTTCCCGGCATAAGCCTGGGGTGAAAGACCGCTCCGGACCAGGTGCCGGGTGTTGATGAGGAGATACCGGGTTTCCCGGTCAACAGTATAGATGGAGTCCTCGACCGATTCAACAAAAGAGCGGTACTGCATCTCGGAACGGCGCAGGTTCTCTTCCGCCTCCTGCCGGAGCCGGAGCTCTTCTTTGGTCTTCTGGCGCTCGTGGTACGCGGACCGGAGCGGGAAGAAGACAAGGACAACGGACAGGGCGCTGGTAAAAACGATCGTGACCCCGTGGGATTCCCAGAGGGTAATATCGGGATTGAGGGTTTGCTTGGCAAGCTCGAAGAAGAACATGAGAACGACCATTGCCGCAAACACCATGGCGAGCATCCGGTACAGCCCTTCCGGCTCCTGCGAGCGTGACATAATGACAAAGAAGAAATTGCATATTGGTTACATAAGCGTTCCCCCCGGCATCCCGCCATGCAGATGAAAAATCGGGGGATACCCTCACGGAGAGTAGTTGGTGATCAGGAGTTCGCTCACCGCGCCGCGCAGGGAGCCGTTGCAGTTGATCATCCGTTTTGCCGGGACCCGCCGTATGGTAAAACCGTCGTAGAGATCATCGAAGAAGGAGTCATTCGGGTCCTCACCGGCGGGGTCTGAATTGCTCAGCATGACAAAGGCCCCTTTCCGGTCCAGTTCCCGGAAGAAACGGGACAGGCGCACCTGGTCGGTATCGGAGAATCCGCCCCGGGCATAGGCGGTAAACGAGGAGGTCGCGTTCAGGGGCCGGTAGGGCGGGTCGAGATACACGAAGGTCTGGTCGTCCACAAAACGCCGGCACCGGGTGAAATCGCCGCAGAGGATCCGTGTCGCGGCAAGAAGGGAGGATACCTCCTGGAGATTCTCTGCGTTCAGGATCTCGGGGTTCCGGTACCGCCCGAACGGGACATTGAATCCCCCGTCCCTGTTTACCCGGAAGAGGCCGTTGTAGCAGGTGTGGTTCAGGAAGATGATCTGCGCAGCCCGGGCAATCCAGCGTGAGGTATACCGGGAAAAACTGAGAGCAGCACGCTCCCGGTTGAACGCATCCCGGATTTCGTAATAGTATGCCTCCTGCCGGGGACCGGAAAGAGCGAAATATTCGGATTCAAGTGTTGCAAGCTCACTGACCAGGCGGGGAAGGGAGTTCCGGATCACCCGGTAAGTGAGCACCAGTTCCCCGTTGATGTCGCAGATTGTGGACTCCTCAACGGGAAAGGATCGCTCGAGGGCAAAAAAGACCGCCCCTCCCCCGACAAACGGTTCCACGTACCGGACAATACGCCGGTCCCTGAGCGCCGCACGCGGCAGGTACCGGTCAAACTCGCCGAGTAACTGCGATTTTCCCCCGGCCCATTTCAGGAAGGGCCGCGGCCCGGAAGATCGTCCCTGTCGTGCCATGGAAAGATACGGCTTGTCCGCTGCTCTTTAGGTTGGTGCTCCTCGGTTATCATAGCTGGGATGCGGATCGGCCATCCCTTTCGCCTGACTCCTCCCCCGCTCTGCCTTTGTACCCGGGACAGGTATAGCCGGTTCCGGTTGTACGATGTCCAACCAAAAACCTGATGGGAAGGTACCGTGCAAATGGATCCCTGATGAGCTCATCCATGATATGCCACGCCGTTGTCCCGGTCCGGATGACCAGCCTATTTCTCCTTTTCCTGCTCTGTATTCCTGCGGCCATTGCAGTCTCCGGACCCGGGGTAACGGCCGCCGGGTTGAATGTGACGAACGTGTCGCTGGAGAATGCCACCTTTCCCGCAGAATACCGCCAGACCCCGGCACCGCTCTTTATCGGTTTTTCCACCAGCGGGCCGCTATCCGGCGCCCCGAAAGGGGAGATGGCGGGCGTACCCCGCGAAATCGGTTTTTCGGTGAACCCTGCAGAGATCGTGGCCGCGGTTCTGGTCATCGCGGGTGCGGCTGCCCTGTATTTCGTGAGACGCCGGGGAGGAAAGGACCGGGGCAGGTGATTACCCGATCTCCCTTTCGCCGGTACCCACAAAGGAGATGCTTACCCGGGGGGTGAGGCTGCAGGACGGGTCGCGACCCGTTACGGACCTGCAGCTCTTTTCAGAGACCAGCAGGGAAAACGGCATCAGGCCGGAGTCTGCAGGGGCCGGATCCACCGGAGTCCCGTTTTCGAAAAGGACAACGGAGGGGACAGGGGGATTACCCGGCGCCGGGACCGTCTCCAGCACGAGGGACAGGCCGGAAAGTCCCAGCGAGTCGAACCGGACCTTCCCGATCGCGGAGAGCGCACGATCCGCATCGATCGGAAGGGGGTCGGGAGTCATGCCGGGCCGTTCCGGGTAAGAGAGCCCGTCCAGCCAGCCGCAGGCATCCGGGGTCTTCCGGTACGCGAGCTGGTACAGCCGGCCGCTCCCGTTCCGGGTCCCGGAAATGCCAAGATCGATGGATAACGGGACACCGTCAGGTCCAATCCCGGCCCGGAACATCACCAGCCGGCCCGGGACGGGATCGCTTCCGGCCCGGGCCATCAGCGCCTCCGGATAACCGGAGAGCCAGTCGCCACCGGATGCCGGCATGATGCAGACGCTCTCGCGGGGAAGCACCAGATCCGAGCTGTAGCCGGCCAGCTCCGTACCGGCAATGATCAGGGCGATAAAAGCCGCTGCGCCCAGCACCAGTTCGTTCCTGCCTAAAGAGACCATGAGCGTTCCTGCTGTTCCCCCGTCTCTCTTCCGGTAGGGATAATGCTGGCGTTGGGTGAAAAATATCCTGCAGTGAACGGCGGGTACAGGATTTTTCCATCCTCTGCGCCCGTAAAACTGGAAAAGGGCACCGGAGCAGAATAGATCGATTTTTATCTCTCCTGCCCTCTACACAACAATCAGGAATAATTCCGGGATGATGGCATGGGGCAGCAACGGAAAGACCGGACATCAACCGCATGGATACGTTCGGACCTCCCGGCCCGGCTTCTCCTGTGTGTTCTTGCCTGCGCCCTTCTTATCCTCCCGTCCGCCTCAGCCGACACCAGCATGTCTCCTGGCGCGGCAGGCCCGCACCAGGTCGCTGTGGGAGTCTACGTGGTGGATGTCAAGGAGTTCAGCGTTGCTGACGGAACCTACCAGACCGACTTTTACCTCAGCCTTTCCTCGGATGACAATATCTCGATAAACGACGTCGAGTTCATGAACGGGCATGTATCCTCGGCTGATCTCATCACCGATACACCCACGGAAAAAGACTACCGGGTGTACGCGACCATGACCGCAAACCCCGACCTCCGCCGGTACCCGTTCGATAACCATACGCTCCCCATCATTATCGAGCCAAAGGTTCTCACCGAAAAGGACCTGATCCTTGTGATCGATCGGAACAACACCGGCCTGGACACAGAGGCAAACCTTCCCGGCTGGAGCCTCACCGGCATGTCCGCGGCAGTCACCAACCGGACTTACGTGGAAGGCGAAGTCCCCTACTCCCGCGCCACCTTTAGCAATGGGATCCAGAGGGACACCGCTTCCACCCTGCTGAAATTTTTCCTCCCCATCACGCTGATCGTGATCGTCTCGCTTGCCTCGCTTTTAATGAAGGTCTCCTCGCGGCTGGGGCTGAACGGTTCAATGTTCCTTGCGGCCGTGCTGATCCACTGGCGGATCGCGGATGCCATACCGCTCGTGGCTTACGCGACCTTCCTGGATTTCTTCATGATCATCACCTATGCCACGCTTGTAATGGTCTGCGTCTCCGGGATCCTGATCATCAAGTTCACGGAAGACAAAAACCCAGAAAAGGTTGAGCAGGTGAATTACTGGTCGATCCGCGTTATCCCGGCGATCTCCATCTCGCTCTATATTCTCCTCTTCCTCCTGCTCATCCTCTAGGACCACTCCGGATGGGAGGAGATGAAGGTCCGGCCCTCTTTTTATCCTCCGGTGAGAAACCGCACCAGAAACGATCCTTTCCCACGCTTTCGGAAATAACGCAGGAGACAGGCAAAAGCGCACATCCCGGCAATGAACAGGCAGATGCAGAGGAGAAATGCCGGCAGCGGGAGCATGAGACCGGCAGGCCCGATCACCCATGCAATGATGACCGAATGGAGGATATAGATCGCAAGAGAGCATTCGCCCATCGCGCAGAGCGGGGCGGGGATGCGGGCCGCCGGGATGAGATCCGCGATCACAAACATGCACAGGATGGCGCCAAAAACGCAGAGACAGAAGCCCGGTTCAGGCGGGTAGAAGAGCTCCACATACCCGTACCTGACCAGCTGCGGGCCGGGATGGAGCGCCCAGAGTGCAGCCCCTGCTGCAAGGATCCCCAGAGAGACAAGAGCGGCCTGCCGCGTCCCAAATGTCGTGATCCCGTTTTTCGCCCACCGGACCATTCCCAGCTCGGCCCCAAGAAAGGCAACGCCCAGCCAGGGAAAGAGCGGGAACCAGCCGCCGACAAGCCAGTCTCCGGCCGCCGCAGGGAGGAGCCAATCCCCCACCCCCGCAGGGAAACCGGTAAGAGGGAGCTGGACCGGAAGCACAGGATAGCCAAAAACCAGCTGGATGATCGGCGTCACTGCAAAGAGCGCTACGATAATACCCCACCGGACTGATTGTCGCAGCCCAAGGAAGAGGTACGCGAGCGGGAGCGAGACCCCGATCAGGAAGAGGACGTCCATATCGATAAACGGGACGATTCCCCAGACCGCAGACTGAAGGAGCGCGGCAACGAGAATGACAAGACCGCCCCGTACCAGGAAATAGGAGAGCTTGTGCGGCTTTCGTGACCGCGAGAGGGCAACCATCATCCCCGAGAGCAGGATAAATAACGGGGCAGCAAGCGAGGCAAGGACCCGGAGAGCGAACGGTACTGGCGGGAGGAGAAGGTATGGGACCGTGTTTGCCCCCACCATCAGCACGATCGCAATACCCCGCAGGAGATCGACCGGGAGATCGCGGAACCGGCTGCCGGGTGTCGGGGGATACTGACTGGCCATAGATCTCCTACCGAATAGGGATCCCATAAGGAAAGGGCTTCTCATAACTGAAAGAAAATTTTCAGTGATGAAAGGGCAGGGAATCGTTACGCACTCTTAAAAAAGTGACCACCCGGTGACAAGGATGGGACAGCCACCAGCCCCTTACTTCAGCACGGCGCCGATCAGGTTCCCGGCGATCTGGAGTGTCTCCATCTCGCTGTCCGACCATTCCCGCTGGACCGTATCGGAGAATCCCACGAAGCCCCAGAGGGTATCGTTCCGGAAGAGGGGGAGTACCGCAATGGAGGAGATTCCCCGGTCCTCGAAGAACCGGCCCTCGGTTCCGGGCAGCTTCTTCACGTCACCGGCAATAGTGTTGCCACTCCCGAGGAGCGAGCTCCAGAGAATGGAGGTAAACGTGATAGACTCTGAAGAGGAGAGCGAGATTTTCCCCCTCCCCGTGATACCTGGATCAACCCAGAGGTACTGGACGGTAGCGCCGTCCCGGCCTTCCCGCCCCGGGTTCATCCGGAAAATGCAGACACTTGCGGCATGGACGGCAAACCCGATATGCTCCAGGATCTCCATGATACCCGCCGAGAGGTTCTTCTCGTAGCCGGGATCCTGGGAAGGAACAGAGGCATGCCGGCGCAGGAACCACTCGATGGCAAAGCTGATGGCAAGGAGCAGGGAATCGCGCTTTTTGATCTCCCGGTCGAGCTGGTACCGGTGGAGGGCGAGCTCGATCGCAAACGCCAGCTCACGCTCGTTGAACGGTTTAAGGATATAGGCATACGGTTCGGTGCCTTTCACCCGGGACAGGGTCTTTTTGTCGGAATATGCGGTGACAAAGATCACCGGCACATCCTTCATCTGGCCGATCTTCTTGGCCGTTTCGATCCCGTCCATCGGTGAACCTTCCAGCACGATGTCCATCAGGATCAGGTCAGGGGCAAGGCTGGCTGCCCGCTCCAGCGCCTCGCTGCTGGTCCCGGCAGGTTCGGGGACCTCATACCCCATGCCGCTGAGCACAAGGCGCAGGTTCTCGGCAACGATCAGTTCGTCCTCAACAATCAGGATAGTTGGCGGTCTTTTTTCCATAATCTCACCCGGTTACGGGAAATGTGATGACAAAGTGCGTTCCGCTGGTCCGGTCAAGCGTGATCTTCCCCCTGAGCTGCCGCACGAGCATCCGGACCAGGTTAAAACCGAGGGATTCCGTATGCTCCCAGTCAACCTCCAGAGGTATCCCCCTCCCGTTGTCCCGGACAACAAACGTGACCTGCGATGCGTCCTTTTCCCCGGTGAGCGTGATCTCTCCACTCTCCCGGCCGTCAAACGCGTACTTGAAGGCATTTGCCACAAGTTCGTTTGCGATCAACCCCAGGGGAATGGCTGTCGTAAGGCTGAGGTCCAGGTCCCGCGCATCGGTGATCACCCGGATGTCGGCCAGGTCAGCGCCATAGGCCACCCTGAGGTTACCGGTAAGGTTCTGCAGGTACCGGTCAAAATTGATGGATGCGAGATCGCCAGACTGGTACAGGTTCTCGTGGATAAGCGCCATGGACTTTACCCGGGTCTGGCTGTCGAGCAGTGCAGCTGCGCAGTCGGGATCCCCGGTCTTTCTGGACTGGAGATAGAGGAGGCTTACAATGATCTGGAGGTTGTTTTTCACGCGGTGATGGATCTCTTTTATGAGCACCTCTTTCTCGTGCAGGGACTGCCGGAGGCGTTCCTCGGCAATGGTGCGGGAGCTGACCTCGGAAACGAGCGCAGCATTGGTGCGTGCGAGCTCCGCGGTCCGCGCAAGGACACGCTCCTCCAGCTGCCCGGTAAGCCGGGCGAGATCCTCCTCGGACCGGGTCCGCCGGATAATCTCCTGCAGGAGTGCAAAGAGACCGATCACGACGAGTGCATACCCGCCGGTCCTGAGTGCAAAGAATTCCGGGCCAAGGGGAGTGTTCCCTTCTGTGAGGAGGAGGTAATGGGAGATGGCAAAGAGGGTGTAGGCACCGCCGAAGTACAGCGGCGTTATTTTCCGGATCCGAAAATAACCCCATACGCTGACAGCGACGATGCCGATACTCATGAGCAGGTTGACTGCCACCGAAATGTCGATATCGCTGAACACGGTCATGCCAAACCACGGTCCCGGCACCCTGCCGGGACGGAACTTTCACGTACACCTGTTATGCATGAGCACCGCATAAACACGGCGATAAGTGAAAAAAATACTGCGCTTAAGGGGCCGGAACAGCCCTTGCGGGCTGCATTTCATTTATTCTGCGGGATCATACCCGTACCGGCCGGATCCGGAACCCGAAAGGGCCGGGATCCTGATTTTCCAAGGGAGACACTAATCACGGGAAAAACCGGGAGAACATACCGGATTCGTGTAATTCTTGTCTTATTTTCAAAACAGAGCCGTTTTGGATGAAATAATTTTTTCACTCATCCGTTTCTTTATCAGATGCCGGAGCGGAGAGTACCTCGTCCAGGCATGGTCTGTGCAAAATACCGGGAAGACCGTGCACGCAAAAGGCGGGTCGGTCCATGAATAAAACCTCATTCCTTAACCATTCCATGTTCAAGAAAAAGCCGATCGAACAATCGGCCCCGGATCCAAAGGGCAGCAGATCCCTTTCACGGACCCTGAGCACATTTGACCTTGTCATGCTCGGGATCGGGGGCATCATCGGCATGGGCATCTTCGTCCTGTCCGGTCTCGTTGCCGGCCTCCATGCAGGAAACGCTCTCCCGCTTTCGCTTGTCATTGCCGGTATCTCGTGTCTTTTTGCCGCCCTCTGTTATGCGGAATTTTCCGCAATGATCCCGCTCGCCGGGAGCGCCTATACCTACTGCTACATGACGCTCGGCGAGATCTGGGCATGGATTATCGGGTGGGATCTCATTCTCGAATACGGCCTTGCCGTCTCGGCGGTAGCGATTGGCTGGTCCGGCTATTTCAATGCCCTTCTCAGGTCTGTCGGGGTCACACTTCCCCCTGCCCTCACCAGCCCGCCGGGCATGGAAGGGGGGATGGTCAATCTTCCCGCGATAGCCATTGTCCTGTGCCTTTCCCTGCTCCTGATACGGGGGGCCAAAAAAAGTGCAAGGACCAATGCGATTATCGTTGCCATCAAGATCGCGGTCATCGTCTTTTTTATCGTGCTGGGCCTCTTCTCGCTCAACCCGGCGAACTGGACACCCTTTATGCCACCGAAAGGATGGCTCGGGGTGTTCTCGGGTGCGGCCATCTTCTTTTTTGCCTTTATCGGGTTTGACGCGGTGGTCACGGCTGCAGAGGAGACAAAAAATCCCCAGAAGAGCCTTCCGCTGGGGCTGATAGGATCCCTGGTCATCTGCCTTGTCATCTATATCATCCTCGGCGTAATCCTGACCGGGATTGTCCCCTTCGCGGAACTTGCCGGGCCCGATGCGATCAACGCCCCGATTGCCTACGCACTGGGCAGGATCGGATTTTCCTGGGGAGCATTTATTGTCTCGATCGGGGCGCTCTGCGGCATGACCTCGGTCATTCTTGTCATGCTCTTCGGGCAGAGCCGGATCTTCTTTGCCATGTCCCGGGACGGCCTCCTGCCGGCCTTCTTCTCCGATGTCCACGAGAAGACAAGGACACCGGTCAAAGTCATTCTCGTCACCGGGGTCCTCACGGCCTGTGTAGCCGGGTTCTTCCCCATCGAGATCGTGGCCGAGCTCGTGAACATGGGTACACTCATGGCCTTTGCGATCGTTGCGATCGGGATCCTGCTCCTGCGGGTCCAGCGACCGGACCTCACCCGCCCGTTCCGCTGTCCCGGGGTCCCCCTCATCCCCCTCTTCTGTGTCGGGACCTGTGCGTTCCTGATCTTCAACCTCAGTTCCCACGCCCATCTCATGTTTGTGATCTGGCTTGCCCTGGGCCTTGCGATCTACTTCCTCTATGGGGTACGTAAAGAGACGGCAAGGCAAAAAGGGGATCCGCTCACCGTGCCCGGACCGGGCTGCATCCCCTGCCCGGGACCGGCGCTGGGAGGAGCAGAGTTCCTGGGAGCCGACACGGCCCCGGCGCATTCCCGGCAGCAGGGGCCATAGGAGGCCCCCGGCCAACCGCAAGGTTCTCTATGGCGCGTGCCGCACCGGTACAGTAATGGATGGCAGCGTATCCCCTCCCCTGGTTGCAGCAGAGCCCGCACGGCACCTGCCGGCCCGTTACCTGCTCTGGGGGCTGGTCGCGCTCTGCATCCTTTTCGGGGCTCTTGTTGTCGTCATCCCGCTGCCGCTGTACCGCCTTGCCGGTCACTGTCTTGAAGCAACCGCGGCGCTTATCTGCATGGTCATATGCCTGTACGCATACCGGTGCTGGTCCGGGCGCATTATCCTGCTGCTCGCGGCGTTTGCATTCGGGGAATACGCCCTTGCCACGATCTTCTGGTACCTCTTCTCTCTCCTCCCCCTGACCGGAAGCCTCGGTCGCCCGTTCGTCTATACCAGTGTCGCCGAGCTCTCGTTTCTGGGCTTCATGCTCTTCTTTATCGCGGCCTTCCAGATCGAGGGAAAAAAAGAGCCCGGAAATGCCGCATACCCCTGGCTGTTCCTGGTACTCTTCCTTGCCATGCCACTCCTTGTGATCGGTGAGTATGGCATCACCCTCCGGACCGTGATGCTGCTGGTGCGGTTCCTTATCGTGGAGCAGCTCGTCGTGGTGACAATCAGGTACGGGTTTTTCCGCTACCCGCTGCTCTGGGCCGGGATCTGCATCCGGTGCCTTGCCGCGATGCTCTATGGTCTCCGCGAAACGCTCCTGATCAATTATCCTTCCTGGACCCTGCCCCTGTTGTACCCGTCAGGGGGCGCGATCTCGGTCTACGACCTCTTCAGCATTGTCGGTCCCCTGATCGTGGTCTCTTTTGCCCTGATCGTTCTCGGTCTCCTCGATTACATCGGGGAAGGCGATCGGGCCGGGCAGGCCGCCTGACTGGGCAGGCCTTTCAGCTGCCGCTCTGGTGGACAAAGAGTGCCGGAAGATCGATGTGGTAGCAGGCGAGCAGGGCAAAGAAGAGGAGAACGGGGAAGACAAGGTCTACACAGATCCCGGCCAGCCCGAAAAACGTCGTCCCCAGCGTATTGTAGATCGCGTGCACCGTGACCGCGAGGGTGAAAAATCCCATGATAAGTGCAGGAAATGCCCGCCGGTCAAAATGGCCCGCGATCACGATACCATACCCGATCATCCCGCAGGTACACCCGTGCAGGAGTGCGGTCGAGAACGAATGGATGAGAATGGCCAGTGGATCCGGAGAAGCAAGCAGGCCGGTCTCGATGACCGCAAAACCGATTCCCGAGGCCATGGCGTACAGGAAAATATCCCGGTCCTGCTGCCGGCTCCCTCCGATCGCAAGGATAAGCAGGGGAAGCGCCTTGAAAAACTCTTCAACCAGAGGAGAGATGGTCAGGGGGGCGATCGCGGCCGGGATCTCGCTGCTGACTGCACCAAAGAGGACCGGTTCAAGGAGGACGGCCGGTATGGCCGCTACACAGCCCCAGAGGACAAAGAGAATAAACCGGGTATCCACCCTCCCGATAATGGCTGTGAGGATAATGAAGGGGAGAAGGTAGACTACCGCAAGGACTGGATCCATCGTACCGCCGCTTACCCATCATGTACGCTTACCGGATGTTTAGCCCTTTGATGTGATCCCCTGCAGAATATAAAGTGAAAAAAAAATTTTCGTTAACACGTGCTTTAACAGCCTTGTCATACCATATTCCTCTGCCAGAATCTGGCACATTGGGAGAGGATCTCTCCACCAGGAGAATGGCCAAAACGGGGTTTTGCAGGCAGGGGGCGGCAGATCAGATAATGCATACCCGGATCACCTTGGTGTCATAATGCCGGGTTTAATGCGACCATAAAAGTCCAAAAACCCGCATATATCCCCCCCGGAAAAGATGCTGCCCGGCCTGAGCACATCCCTTCACCGGAGGAAGTGTGCCCCCTTCTCCCCTCTCAATGGAATGCAGGAGACCCTGCAGGCAGGTCTTCACGGCTTTTGCAGGACAGATGATCCCACGAAAACGGTGCCCGCCGGGAGAGTGAAGTTTTTTTTTCAGTTATCCATGAGTTTATAGCCTGTCATCAGCTAACGGGATCATATGAGTGGAACGCGAGAAAACGACGGCGTCACGGCCATACCTGTTCCGGCCTCCCGGTCGAGGGGTCAGGAACATTCAGCCGGTCCCGTGCATCGTGTGGACCACCCGGGGGATATATGGACGCAAACAGCGTAAATGCCAGCGCACAGGCACCTGTCGCCGCCGAGGAAGAGATCATCTTTCTCGAGCCGGGCCAGGAAAAAGCACAGAATATCGTAAAAGCCATATCGCACCAGAATGCCGGTGATATCATGGCGCTCCTCTCGGCAGAGGGCCCGATGAAGCTCTCGGATATTGCGTCACGGATGGAGCTCTCCACCAATGCGGCGAAATACCACGTGGAAAACCTCAAAAATGCGGGGCTTATCGAGATAGCCAATACACGGTATAGTGTCAAGGGCAAGAAAATGAAGGTTTACCGCCTGAAAAACCAGGTCTTCATCGTTGCCCCGGGAGTCAGTTCAGGCCCGGCCCTCCGCGCAGTCCTGCTGAAATACGCAACGCTCTGCGGTCTTTTTGTCGTGTCGTTTGCCATCTTCCTTGTCCAGCCGTTTGTTACCTTCTCGTCCGGGCCGGTCAGCCCGATCTCTGGCTCCCTCCAGACCGGATCCGCTCTCCCTGCCATGTACTCGTCAGAGCTGATTCCCGCACTCGTCCTTGCCCTCATTGTCACGCTGCTTGTCTTTGCCGGGGTGGAGGTGCTCGGGCACTGGAGAGACCGGAACGGAAATATATCCTGATCCCACCTTCCGCTTCTATTTTTTGTACGGATGACAAGAAAAGATCTGTATATTACCGGATACCCGGTTTATAGTCCGGGTCCCGATCCCTCCCTTTTTATGCCGGCCCGACCGATGTACAGGTGAAATACGGCCGGCAGCATACCCATGAGCGTACTGACGCGACTTCGTGAAGCCCGATCCAGGGTAAACCTCCGGCTCTTCTCTTTCTATCTCTCCATCGTGCTCATCATCCCGGCCATCACCATCATCATCGAGTACCTGGTCACGGTCAATCCCGGGCTCCGTAACGATCTCCAGGTCGACATGCAGAACTTCCACCTGTACCAGGTCTTTACCTCCTCTTTTGTCCACCTCAATTTCGATCATTTCGTGGCAAACGTGACCGCGTACCTGCTGATCGCAGTCTACGGGCTGGTGCTTGCCACGCTGGTGAACCGGAAACGGCTCTATCTCGTCCTCAGCAAGATCATCGTCGTGGTCTTCCTCGTTTTCGGGGCATTCTTCGCATACTTTAATGCAACGACTTCATACTACGCCGGTCTCTCGGGCATTGATTCAGCGCTTGCCGGGCTCCTGCTCCTCTTCTGGCTGGTTTACCTCGAACACCTTTCAGGCCAGCGCATGCGCCACTATTATGGCATCGTGCTCTCGGGTGTCCTTGCCCTTTCTGCCGGCATTATAGCACGGTATATCATCCTGTACCATGCCGTACATAACGCGGTATTTGTCGGCGCCCTTGCCGGTATCCTTGTCCTGCTCGGATGTGTCATTCTCCTGTACCGGCAGCAGTTCCTTGAAGTGTATCGCGTCCTTGCCGGATTCACCTGGTCCACCCGGCTTGTAACGGTGGCAATTGTCGCAATCTTTGCGTACTTTGTCTGGAATCTCTTCCCCGAGCGGTTGGCCCCCTCGACAAGGACGGTAAGCATATCGCTCCACGTGGCGGGTATCGTGATCGGCATCCTTGCCGGGTATCTCCTCCTTGTATACCTCGAACAATTCGCCTATTTTTACGGGGAAAAAGAAGTGATCTCCCGCCCGTGAGGGAGAAAGGAGACTTACCCGATCGCGGTCAGGATCTCGTCCGTGCTCCGGACCCGGCCCATCCGCCTGAAGATAAAGTTTATTGCGGCCTGGTGCTGCTCTGCGGTCCTCGAGGCCATCGCATCTTCGGCAAAGATCTGCTGGAAGCCATACTCGTAGGCAAAGCGTGCGGTACTTTCAACCCCGAAATCGGTTGCAATCCCGCACAGGACAATCGTGTCCATTCCCCTCCGCCGGAGCTGCAGTTCGAGATCCGTTCCGTAGAAGGCCCCCCACTGCTTCTTTCCGATAACGATATCGGCGGGTCCGGGAGCCACCTCCGGGATAAACTCGGACCAGTCCGGGGGAATGGGCCCGGTACGGGAGAACGAATCGTCGCTTTTCACCTTAAGCATCGTTTCCGGTGTGGAAACCACATGCACGAGAAAAACCGGCATCGCGTTTTTCCGGAATGCCGTTACAAGCCGGGCTGCATTCCTGATGACCAGTGATGACGGGTGCGGCTGTGTGGGCTGTAAGGCGATCCCCTTCTGGAGGTCGATGACCACCAGCGCTGTTGTTTTCCGGGTAATATCCAGTTCGGGCATAACGCTTACCATGGGAACATAGGGCAGCGGGCGTTATTTATGCACTGCGCTGAGGGTGGCAGGTAACCCGTAAAACAGGTATACGTTCTACCGAGGGGAAATCATATCAGGGCATCCGGGGGGAGCGTTTCCGGGGGAGTGCTGTATTCCTCGTCCGGCACTTCACGGGTCAGGCGGATGATAATGACCACCAGGATACAGAGGGCAAAAGAGACCAGGTACACGGCCTGGTAACCGAGCACGGAGAGGGCGGGGGTCAGCTTCGAGACGAGCGGAGTCCCGTCACGGGGGATGCCGGCCATGTACATGCGGATCGCAAAGACACTCTGGAAGAAGGCAATCCCGGCCACCATCCCCACGTGGCGGACCGTCATCATGACCCCGGAACCGTCACCGACCGAATCGGGGGGACAGTGTCCCATGATCAGCCGGGCATTGGGGCCGAAGAACGCAGCCGTGGAGACACGGGTGATCAGCATCCCGGCGATGATCACGATCACGAGCGTGAGGGGATTGAACGTGAAGAAGATCAGAAAGCCGGCCCCCGCGAGCGCGACCGCAACCATGGAGATCAGGATGCTCCCGTGCCGGTCGGCAAGGCTCCCGGTTGCCGGGGCCACCAGGATCGAGAGGAGCGCGGGAGCGGTCATGATCAGGCCGGCAAGGGCTGCATCGAGATGACGGGAGTTGATCAGGTACAGGGGCATCAGGTACGTGACCCCGGAAAAGAGCGTAGTGATAACCAGGCAGGCGAGGATCCCCAGCCGGAAATCGCGGTTCCGGACCAGCGCCGGGTTGATCAGGGGATCCGGGCTGTTCCGTTCCCGCAGGACAAAGATCACGCCCAGGATCACGCCGGCCAACAAGAGCAGCTCGAGGACAATGTCGGGAGTACCCGGTACCTGGTAGAAGGTAAACGCAGAAAGGACAAGGATAAGGGCGGCAACGAAGATGAGGGGACCGGTGATGTTGAGGGGTTTCTGCTCGGTGGTGCCCGATGCAGAGGGGAGGCAGTACCAGCTCATAAAAAGCGCGACGAGCACGATCGGAAGGTTCAGGAAAAAGACCCAGCGCCAGCCGGCATACTGCGAGACAAAACCGCCGATGCCGGGGCCGAGGGCATACCCGGCCGCGGACATGGCGATGAGGAAACCGAGGGATTTGCCCCGCACGGAGAGCGGCAGGTAAGTCGTGATGACCGCCGGCCCAATCGCCGAGAACATCGCAGCACCGGCACCCTGGAGCACCCGGAACACGATCAGGCTTGTAATATCGGTGGCAACCCCGCACAAAAAGGATCCGAGGCCGAAGAGTACCAGTCCCAGAAGGAAGAGCTGGCGGAACCCGTACCGGTCGCCCAGTTTTCCCATAAAGAGGATGAGACCGGTGATGGTGAGCATGTAGGAGATGATGATAAGCGACCCCACGCCAACAGGGATCTGCCATGACCTGATAATCGTGGGAACGGTAATGTTGACCACGCTCATGTCAAGGGCACCCATGAGCGAGGCAAGGGAGACCGTGGCAACGATGATGCGCTGGCCGGAGGTGCTGGCAGGATCAGGAAGGGTCGGAAAGGACAGGATAACGGACACCTTTTATATTTTACACCTTTTCTGTAATCACAGATAAAAATAACAGGTTTGTGCGGGAAAACGGATTCCGGCAGGAGACACAACAGGTTATGTCCCGCAGGTACGTTTCAGTTTTTCGCCAAGCCACGGGAGGAAATCCTTCTTTCTTGACATCACCCCGGGCAGGCGGACCGGCAGGGGTCCGCCAAAAAGCGAGGAGAGGAGCGCGGTATCCCCGGCCCCGTAGAGATCGCTCGCATTTTCGGGGATGTTGGTAAAGAGGGCAAGGGAGAGGGAGATTCCTGCTTCGGCCCTCGCTCGTTCGAGTGCAGCGGTGATCTCCGTACTCCGGTCCCGGTTCCAGGCAAATGCCGGGACCATCACTTGGGCGATCTGCACGCTCTTCTCCGAGAGGGTGAAGAGCTTGGTGTCGCGGGTAAGCAGGGTATCGAGCGGAACCCCCGAAAGATCCATGCCCTCTTCGAGAAGACAGGCCCCCAGCTTTTCGGCGTCCTCCCCGGCAATACCGGCAAGCCACTTCACCGCCTTTTTGTCCTGGTGGGTGGTCGTGGACATCCGCAGGGCAAGCGTGTCGGAGAGGATGCCGCACAGGAGGATACCGGCGATCTCCCGGGACGGCGTAAGGCCGGCCTCCCGGAATTTCATGGCAATAATCGTGGACGTCGCCCCGACCGGATCATTGAAGAACCGGATGGGCCGCAGCGTGGTGATGGCCCCGAGACGGTGGTGGTCGATGATCTCGACCACGTCAGCCTCCTCGATACCGGGAACGGCCTGGGAGGCCTCGTTGTGGTCGAGCAGGATGACCGGGCGGCGCACATCGTCGAGCAGCGTTGTCCGGGTAAGGATCCCCAGGAGTTTTCCTTCGCGGGAGACCACGCAGGCAGCCCGGAACATGGACCCTGCCACGACCTGCCGGGCCCGGGCAATCGTCTCGGTGCAGGTAAGGACCGGGACATTGGTCTCCATCACTTCCCGGGCCGGCAGGGAGAGGTTGATCATCTTACCCACCCCGAATGCATCGAGCTTTGTCGAGAGCACCGAGACCCTGCGCTGCTGGGCGGCGGCAATCACCCGGCTGCCCACCGGTGCCCCCTCCGCAATGATCAGGGCGGCAATTCCGGCTGAGACCAGCGCGAGCTGGGCCGGTTCGTTGTCGCCCACGATCGCAATATCCTTCTCGGTCATCTTCGCAAGGGTAACGTGGAGCGCATCGATCGCGATATAGACCCGCCCTTCGAGGATTGCATGCGCCGGGACCAGGATCTCCGCGGACAGGACACGGGCGAGGGTCCCGATCGGGACCGGGGTGACCGAGAGGGCGGCGAGATGGAGGGTCCCGATATATGCATTGGCAAGCGCGTGTTCCCCGATCATCCCGACGGGTTTTCCCTCCGCGTCCGTAATGACCACGTTCCGGATCCCTTCTTTTGCCATGAGGGCGGCCACGTCCCCGGTCGGGACGTCATCAGGGAGGGCAAAGACCGGTTTGTAAACAATATCGGCGAGTGTCGGCTCGACCGAGGGAATAAAGGCAGGAGCGGCAACGCCGTACCGCTCGAGCATGAAGCGCGATTCGCTGTTGAGCTCCCCGCACCGGGCCGGGACATACCGGCCCGGCTCGGAGCGGTTTTTGAAATCGGCGTACCCGATCACGCTCGCGATACTGTCGGTGTCAGGCTGGCGGTGGCCGAAGCAGTAGATATGGTTCACAGGAGATTCCTCACGCGCCTGAGAGTAATGCTGCTTTATCATTTGCCTGTCCCGGTTCATAAGGTACCGTCACGATCTTCTCCATGTCACTTCAGGAATATTTATATCTGGCACTGCCAAACACTGATAGTTCGAAATCGAACTATATCGGAACCGAACTACCCATGACAAGCCTCTTCCAGTTTGCATCAAAGAGCGGGAGAACTCGCACCCTGCTTGCCCTCTACGTGCTCCACTCTCTTGACAAGAACGAAAAATCCGGTTACGACATTCTCCGGGAGATTGAAAAACTCACCAATGGCGCATGGGTTCCCAGCAAAGGTACGCTCTATCCCCTGCTTCGCCAGCTTGAAACCGAAGGGCTCATCGCACCTGCACCGGAAAAAAGTGGTGCCCGTGCCCGTACCGGTTTTATGCTCACCCGGACCGGGCGGGACACGCTCAAAAGGATCCGGGCCCACAGCAAAGAGCACCACAGGAAAACGGACCAGTACCGGCATCTCATCACCGCTATCTTCGGCGACTGGCACAGCCCGGGGATGGGTGTGCTTTTTGAAATACGAACGCTTCTGAATGAAATGCCCGAAGAAAAAGAGCGGGAAGCGTTAAAGATACTCCGGCGCTGCCGCGATGAGCTCAAAAAAGGTGACCTGACATGACTGCCGCCATCCATACCGCTGACCTGACCCGCCGATTTGGCGATCTCGTGGCCGTGGACCGAATTAATTTTGACATCGAACAGGGCGAGATCTTCGGCCTCCTGGGCCCCAATGGTGCCGGGAAGACCACCACGATCTCGATGCTCTCGACCCTGCTTGAGCCCACCTCGGGCACCGCCACGGTGATGGGTATCGATGTCACCCGGGACCAGGATGGCGTCAGGAAAGCGATCGGGATCGTCTTCCAGGACCAGAGCCTGGACGAGGAGCTCACGGCATGGGAGAACATGGACTTCCACGGCCGGCTCTACCGGATCCCAAAAGATGTCCGCGAGCAGCGCACCGAGGAGCTCCTCAGGCTCGTGGAACTCTATGACCGGCGAAACGATATCGTCAAGACCTTCTCCGGCGGGATGCGGCGGCGCCTGGAGATCGCCCGCGGGCTCCTCCACCACCCCCAGGTCCTCTTTCTGGACGAACCCACGCTCGGCCTGGACCCGCAGACGCGCAACCACCTCTGGACCTACATCGAGACCCTGGCAAAGGAGAAGAACATCACCATCATCCTCACCACCCATTACATGGAGGAAGCCGACCGGCTCTGCAGCCGTATCGCCATCATCGACCACGGGAAGGTCATTGCCCTGGACACTCCCGCACGGCTCAAGGACTCGATCGGCGGGGACGTTCTGACCCTCCGGTCACCCGAGACAGAAAAAGTCGCCACGACACTGGCCGTACCGTGGATCAAGCGTGTGGAGACCCATGACGGGGAAGTGATCCTCACGCTGGAGAACGCCGAGCAGCGGCTCAGCCAGATCGTGACGCTGCTCAACGAGCAGAAGATCCCGATCACGTCCATCTCGGTGCACAAGCCGACGCTCGAGGATGTCTTCCTCTCTTTTACGGGAAAGACCATACGCGAAGAGGACATCAGCCGCAGGGACGCGATGCGGATGCATTTCCGGATGATGAGGCACTAGACCATGGATATCGTGTACACCATCTGGCTCCGGAGCATGAAGCGGTATATCCGGTCAAAGAGTCGTATCGTAGGAAGCATCGCCATGCCGCTCTTCCTCCTTGTATTCCTTGGCTTTGGCCTCAATTCCGTGGTCAGCACCACCACGCTCGGGCAGCAGTACGTGCTCTTCCTGGTGCCCGGCATGGTAGCGATGAGCGTGCTCTTCACCTCGGTCTTCTCCGGCATCCAGATCATTTGGGACAAGCAGTTCGGGTTTTTGAAAGAAACACTCGTGGCGCCGGTATCCCGGCTCGAGATCATGTTCGGCCAGACCGTGGGGGGCGCAAGCACCGCGGTCTTCCAGGGGATCCTCCTGATGGTATTTGCCGTATTCCTGGGCCTGCGGGTCACCAGTCCCCTGCATTTCCTGATTGCGCTCGGCTTCATGATCCTTGTCGGGATCGCGTTTACCGCCTTTGGGATCGCGATCGCCTCCCGGATGGAGGACATGACCGGCTTTTCGCTGATCTCAAACTTCGTGGTCTTCCCCCTCTTCGGCCTTTCGGGAGCGCTCTTTCCCATCAACTCCATCCCCGCCTGGCTCAAGCCTCTTACGCTGATCGATCCGCTCACCTATGGCGTGGAAGGGATCCGGTACGGGCTGACCGGGACCTCTCCCATCAACCCGGTGATCAGCGCCGTGGTGATCGCCGGGTTTGCCGTGGCGATGACCATTGTGGGGGCCTGGCTCTTCCGGAAAGTGACAGTGTGAAACAGAACCGGGTTGAGAGAGGTTCCGGTTTATTTTTGCACGGGTGAAAACTTTTTTTTTCACGTATTCCATCCCCCTCACGCCAGCCCTGCCCCAAAAGGGTGCGGGGGCGGTAGCCTGAAAAGGGCGTTTATCATTTATTTTGGGATTCCGGGGAGAGCATTTTTTGTTAAGAGATGCCCTTTTGGTCTTGCCCGTCCTATAGCAGATCGAGTGAGAACCATGGAAGACGCGATCGTTATTGTCAGCACGCCGTACCTGCCCGGCCATAAGATTACAAAGACGCTGGGGTTCACCTGGGGCCTGATTGTCCGGAGCCGGGGCCTTGGCCGCAACATCACCGCGGGCCTGCGCTCGCTTGCCGGCGGCGAGATCCATGAATATACCCAGCTCCTCAACCAGTCCCGGGTGGAGGCGCTGGCACGGCTCAGGGAGCACGCACGATCCCTGGGAGCCAACGCGGTTATCGGGGTTGCATTCGATTCGTCCGAGACCGGCGGTGTGATGACCGAGGTGCTCGCCTACGGCACCGCGGTGGTGGTGGAGCCGGAGACGGCAGTCATAAACCCGGTCCGGCTCGGGTAACGGCCAGGTACTCCTTTTTCCCCGCCCTCCAAAACAGGCCTTCTTTTCATTTGCATGTATCTTTGCACGTCCGGAAAAAGGGGGCCAACAGAAGCCCGCTATAGTGCAGGTTTAAGTGGCCTTCTTTTTGACCGGTTCTTGAAAAGAGAGGCAGAATGCTGTTTTTTCCGTGGGCGTGGACATCGTTTCCTGTGGAACCGGAAAACGGGATCCCCGAAACGGCAATCCGGGCTCAATTTGGGCCCGGAAAAGCATAACCCTGATTTGGGTATGGAGATATGATCCTAGGGGGAAAATAAGCCAAAATCAGGCCCGGATTACCAAAAAAAGATCACTTGTTGATATGCACGACTTTTGCCGGAGGAAACCCGTTGAAGTACGTGGATGATGCGATCGAGTAGGCCCCGATATTTTCCGAGTATACCAGGTCGCCGATCGCCAGCTCCGGCAGCTCGGCCGAGAGCGTGATCGTGTCGAACGCATCGCAGGTCGGCCCGAAGACTGCCGAAATGTGGCGCGGGCCCTCCTTGAAGGCCAGCACCGGGTAGGTGCAGTGGTCGAAGACCTGCCCCGAGTACGTGTGGTACACTCCGTCGTTGATGTAGTAGCAGGGCTTGCCATCCCGGTAGGCCTTCCCGACCACCTTTGCGATAAGCGTGCAGGCATTTGCGACAAGGAACCGGCCGGGTTCCGCGAGGATCTCCATGTCAGCCGGGAAGAGCCGGGCGATCTCGGCCTTGAGTTTGACCGCCAGCTCCTCGATGGACCGGACCTCGGGGTTGTACTTCACGGGGAACCCGCCGCCGATATCGAGAATCCGGATCTTCTTTCCCAGACGGTGCTCGGTCTCCTCGATGATGTTTGCCGAGATCTGGAGCGCCACCACGTAGTTCTCGAAGTTGGTGCACTGGCTGCCCACGTGGAAACTGAGGCCCTCCACCACGAGCCCGAGATCAAATGCCGCCGCGATCAGGTCAACGGCCTCGCCCGGGTCTGCCCCGAATTTCGAGGAGAGCTCCACCATGGAGCCGGTGTTCGGAACTCTGAGCCGGAGCACGAGGCCGGCCTGCGGGGCGTGCATGCGGATCTTCCTGAGCTCCTCGATGTTGTCGAAGGTGACCAGTGGCTTGTACTGGTTGAGCTCCTCGAGGGTCTCGATGGGCTTGATCGTGTTCGCGTAGATGATCCGGTCCCAGATGAAATCCTGCCGTTCTTTGTCCGGCAGATCCCTGATGAAATTGTGCACGATCATGAACTCGGGCATCGACGCAACATCGAAACTGGCACCGAGATCCATCAGGGTCTTGACAATCTCGGGATTCGAGTTCGCCTTGACAGCAAAATAGGCCTGTATTTTGGGGAAATTTTTCTTGAATTCGTGGTAGTTTTCACGGATCTTTGCATGGTCGATCACAAAAAGGGGAGTCCCCTCTCTCTTTGCCAAATCCTGAAACATCTGACGACTTCCGCGGTCCATGTGGGATACCGCATCGTCCTGCCTGCATGCGTCTGCTGTCGGGTTCACGTCCGTTCCTCCGGTGTTGTCCGTACTGATTGATTCATCTCACAAATAAGAAGTTTTTGAATTGCCAGACATCTTCCTTGTCGTAATCGTTCTCCGGGTTCTCCCGGAAATAGACCGTCCGGTTCTTGAGCGGCGTCCAGTCCGAGGGCCCGGACCAGAACTCGCCGAGGTAGGGTTTTGCGATGTCCAGGACGAACTGGTGGGGGAGGTCGTCGGGCAGGCAGAAGCCTTTCTTCGGGTTCTCGATCATCCACATCACCGCGGAGACAACCCCGAGTGCGACCTGGATGGTGGTCGCATTCTGGCCCGGCGCGAGCTTCTTTGCCTCATCAATGGAGAGGATGCTTCCCGTCCACCACGAATTGTACGGGTGGCCCATGAGAAGCGCGCCCAGGATATCCGAGCCAATGGAGATCTCCCGGTCGTTCATGATCCGGAGCCGGGACTGGAGCTCATAGTTCCGGCCCCGGAGCTCGTGGAGCGAGGCAATCGTTGCATCGCAGGGCATGTACGCGTAGTTCACGGTCGGGCGATAGATCGCCTTGCCATCTTTCCATACCGTCCAGCGGTCCGAGATCCCGAACGCCTCGCCATGCCGGATCACCATCCCGACGATCTCCTGCTCGGGTACCCAGGAGCGGATCCAGGTGTTTATCCCCATGTGGTGGAGCATGATCGCGTTCTTGGGGCCGGCGGACGGGACATGCGCCCCGGGAGGAAGTTCCTTTTCGTGCGTTCCCCACCCGATCTCGGCCGGGGCCGTGCCCTCTTCGAGCAGCCCTTCGATACACCAGGTGCCGACAAACTCGTCCACTTTCTTTGGCGACCGGGAGATCTGGGTGTCGCGTTCGGAGCAGTGGATCACCCTGACCCCCACCTCCATGGCGAGCTCGCCAAACTTCTGCTCGGCAATCAGGCGCCTGAAGCGGGCCGGGTCCGCGGCAAGACCGTCCGCGATCATCTTGGTAGCGATATCCACGAGACCCTGCTTGGTCATGTGCGAGATGAGCCCCGGGTTTGCCCCGTGGTCGACCACGCACGTGGTGGAGTCTGCCCACTCCCGGGTCAGTTCGCGCAGTTTCATCTGCCGGTAATAGAGGGATTTCTCCACGGGGCTTGCTGTATAGCGTTCGCCCAGCGGGTCCCATGCCTCGACCGAAGTGTTCACGTACAGCACGTTGTGCTCGTGGCACCACTGGACAATCTCGCCGGCATCGATGTTCCAGGCAAGGTCGATCAAGAGTCCGCCCTCACCGAGTGTCTCGGTAAGGACGGTAGTCAGGTTCTCCGGGGTGATCTTCCGCTTCAGGAACCGGAGCCCCCGGGTAGTGTATGCCTTGAGGTCCTGGGATTTATCCTTGAAATCGACGATCGTGATATTTTCGAGCGGAATATTGACATGACGAAGCAGAATCGGGAGCGTACACTTGGACACGGCGCCGTACCCGATGATCAGTACTTTGTTTTTGAAATCCAATCCAGACCTCCTGGGCTACACGCATAACCCGTTTTTAGGTTACGTTCGCTGACGTAATAAAACATGAGAGGAATGGCATTCCCAGGCCCGGTCTCCGACGGATCAAAGCGGGAACTTTATGTAGGAAAGCACCGTGTGTACTATCGGGACACCCGTGAAAATCCACACGCGAAC
>NZ_DATKKA010000032.1:0-22427 GCF_035543475.1 Methanoregula sp. | reverse complement strand
CCGCTGAACTGGCCGCTCTGGGTCTTGTCAGTCGGCTGGAATGATGATGAGTAGACCGTGAAGAGGATGTTGTCACCGACTGCGAGGTTGGTGGTTGCCGTGATGGTGAACTTGTCACCGACGTGCCTGTCGCCAACCGGGGTAACGGTGATAACCGGGGTCTCAACAAGGAGCTGGAGCTTGGTGTAGGTATCATCAACATTCGGGCTGTTGATGGCCGTTACCAGTGCTTCTGCTGCATCGGATCCCTGTAAGCTGCCAGGGCCGCTGAGCGCGAAGTCTTCCGTCTCGGATCCAACTGCACCCTGCGGGACGGTAGTGTTGACGATGGTGTAGGTGGTGGTACCAACTGTATACTGAACCGGGTGAACATCGAATACACCGTTCTGCATCGGGTGCTGGACGACGATGAAGTACTGGCCTGCATACAGGTCAGATGTGGTTGCGCCCTTGACTTCGTACGAGAACGAGGAGTCAGAGTTCACTGCTTCGGTCGCGTAGATGTACTTGTTCTTGCCGAGGATCCAGATTGCAACACCGAGCGAGGGCTGGCCCTCTGCGGTACCGGTGACGTAGACCGGGTCACCCTGGGCAACGGTGGACTGAGAGGCAGTTGCACTGACGAACGGCTTCTTGATGATGATGGAAACCGTGCCGTAAGCTGCGTTGTTCAGGTTGTTTGCATCGTTAGCCTGGCTGACTGCATAGACCGTGTAGGTTCCTGCGTCAAGCGCAACGTCTGCGGTTCCCCAGTTCCAGGACCAGGTGTTGTCGCCATTGACAGCAACGTTCTGGAATGTGGCGGGGATACCATTGATTACACCCAGTGCAGATGCAGTGGTGTATTGGTAGTTCCTCGGGTCGTTGGTTAACCCAATGGGAGTACCCTGCGTAGGCAGGTTGGGACCGGTGATGAACAGGTAGGTGGTCTGCGACTCGGTGTTGGTACCGGAGAACTGGACCTCTTCGCCGAGGTAGTAGCTCTGGGAGCCGGCGGCCACGATGGTGACTGCGCCCTTCTGAACCTGTACCTTTACCTCATCGTACTTGTAGCCGGTTGCACTGCCGAAGTTCTGCTCGACACGGATGGTGTACTGCTGGGCCTTGGTCCAGTTGGTTGTAGTCCACTGGACAGTTCTTGTACCGGTCTGGTCGAGAGTTACGTTGGCATACTCATAGGTACCATTGCCGAGAGCAGCTGAAGTACCTGAAACAGAGCTGCCGCTAGCTACATCGGTGTAGATCGCGACACCATTCTGGTACACGTATGCACCGTTGTTCGAGAACGGATTCCCAGTATCTACAGGCACAAACTTGGTACTAGTGGTAATTGCCGGGTCCTGCATGATACCTGCCTGGTTCGGGGTAATGATGGGCGGCTGGTTGTCATAGGTGCCATCCATTGAGCTGGTGCCCTTTACCCACAGGTGGTAAACCGCGTTCGGCTTGCCGGTGATGGTGACCGAGAACGGCTTGCTGCGGACAACAGAGTCGACGTTCGCTGAGATCGAGACCGTGTTGGACGCGATGGTAACGGTTGCGGGCTGGCTGACCGTCTTGCCGGTGTAGGTTGCGCCACCGTTCAGGTAGTTGTCCTTCATGCCGTTAAGCCGGGACTCCGCGATAACCGTGTAGACACCGGCCGGGTAGGCATTCTGTCCGGTTGCATCGACTGCACCGGTCGACCAGTTGGGTGCATAGTTACCTGCAGCGGGAACTCCGCCGTTAGAGGTACCCCAGAACCATAGCGGGAGGGTTACATTCTGCTGGGTAATGGACTTGGTAGTCAGGTCAGTGGTGTTGGAGTACAGTGCGGTGTACGTGTTTCCGGATGCACTCTTCACCTTGATATCAACGTTACCCGTGGTGTTGACGTTGGCCGTGAACTGATCCGATTCACGCTTGGTCGGGTCGAGTGCTGCCTGCAGGTTCGTGTTGATACGGAACGCGAGGTAGTCACCCTGGATCACGGTACCGCTGGTTACGGTCGTGCCAGTGTTGAGGTCCCAGACATCGATAGAGAGGGTCGGGTCGTAGGCATTGAAGATTGCCGGCTTGGTATCCCATGCACCACCTGTGACACCATACCAGTTGCCCGGGTAGTTCCCGAAGGCAGCGGGTGAGACATAGAGTGAGTTCAGGTTAAGGGTGTTCAGGGGATAAGAAACCGTCGGGTTGGTTGTACTGAGATCCGCTGCGGATGCCCACCAGCCGATGGCGTCGTCAGTGCCGAGAGCCGTGGTCATCGCGGTTGTCGACAGGTTCAACTGCTGTTCTCCAATATACACTACTGCGCCAGGGGCAATGACAGTGTTGTTGACATCGTAGTACGTTGCCGATACCGGCAGTACTGCAACAAGCACCAGTGCCACGAGTGCAATAAGTGCAATCGTTAATCGCTTAGTCATTCAATTTCCTCCAAAGGTTACATCATACATTTCAAGCCGGAGAACCGTTTCGACATTTGCCGAATAACGATTCTACGAGCCCCATACTCCGTTTAAACGGAATATGGAGGAATATTTGTAAAAGAGCCAATATATCCTTTGTGGTTGGAAGTATCCCCCATTCCGGGGCAGAAAATAAGCGCTTTCTTCATTTTACCGCTAATCTATAGTTTTTCTAGCGTCCCGGATGCAACATGCATTCCCCGCCCCTTGTTCCGGCCATTTTATAGCCACAGGGTATTTCGCGCATGTCTATACCACTAATATCTTGAGGTCATTTACTTATGCAGTACTATTATAGTACCAATGGCTGCAAGGCGTAAATAATTACATTATATGTACACTACAATATAGGTACAACTCAATCCCTTATTCGCCCTCCATCCAATCCGAACACGAAACGACTGCCACCACGGAGCGTATTGCAACACATATATGATCCTGGCGCCAACCTCTGTTTCATGAGAGTTATCCGGGCCCCGTCGATCGGGTACGCACACGAACAGGTCGTTAAAATGATCCTGGAAAAAGGCCGGGTTCTCCAGACTGAAGATGATGAGGCCACGGTAGAATTCGAGGAGGTGGCCCTGCAGATCGATACTCCGCTTACCGGGCCGCTTGTGAGTCCCCACTCCCGGTTCCAGCATAAATTTGTTGAACAGTACGCAACCGACCTTCTCCATGGATCCCACGCTTCATTTGAATACGATTACCACGGCAGGCTCTTTGACTGGGGAGAACGGCTTTCCGTTGACAGTGTTCCTGTGCATGTTGACCAGATCGAATACATTGCAAGCAAACTCCGGCAGTCCCCGGTGAGCCGGCGGGCCATTGCTATCACATGGAACCCAGTCATCGATGAGAATCTTGATGACTGTCCCTGCCTACAGCTCGTTCAGTGCGTACTCCGCTACGGGAAGCTGGCCATGCGGGTGATCTTCCGGAGCAACGATATGCTCACCGCAGCCGGGGCGAACATGTATGCGCTTGTCCAGCTCCAGAAATCCATCGCGGACCGCCTTGGCGTGCAGTGCGGCACATATACCCACATATCCCTCGTTCCTCACATCTATTATCTCCGGGATATGCACGATATCGAACCATTCTGCGGAAAAGGAAAATATATCCAACCGGTGCAGGAAGTCTGCCGGGCATGCGGGCGCTGCAGTCGATCAAAGAGCGGGTAAAATACCGGTCCCCGGAAGCGAAAGCCGTCACCTTAATTAGGCTCCAGCCTCAAAAAGAATGAGGCAACATAGCCCGGTAGTGTAGCGGTCAATCATGCGAGACTCTGGATCTCGCGACAGCAGTTCGAATCTGCTCCGGGCTACTCTTTTTGTTCCTGATTCTTTCGCCGTTATGCAATTTTGTAATGCATGCTGCAGGTTTATCCCACGGGATAATCAGGCAATTCGGAGTCAAACAAAAATGTAGAAACGTATTTCGTTGTGAGTTTTCATGATCCGATTCATTGCAGGATGAGACTGTTTTATGCAATCAGTGCAGACAGAAGGCATCCGATAAAGATCGCACCAAAGGTCCCGGCACCACCAATACTGATCCGTGGCACTTCAAGCTCACCAACGTGGGGAAGATGTGCAATATTGGCGCCGAGCAGAGTTCCAATCGTCACACTGACAAACGCGATAACTCCCGCAGAAAGCCCGGGTCCCCCGGCAAGAAGAATACCACAGAGGAGCGCCGCAAGGCCGGGAATAAAGAGCGGGGCCCGAATTCCTACCCCGACTACGGGACGGGTCGTCGCGTAGGCCATAGCAGCGACCAACAGAATCCCGGCAGTGATCCGGAGGTACATCATCTCTCCGCTAATCACCGGCGCAGCCCGGTCCAGAAGGTAGGCTGACAGTATGAGGGGAAGGACCGCCCCGCCCACGTTCACCGCAATGGTCGTCTCCCACAACCCACCATTTTCGCCGGGGGTGAAGGCTTCGGGGAACTGCCCGGTATGAGGCATCCTGATGGTCTCCCGCCGGATCTTCCAGACGGGGATGTCGACAAAGCTGCAGAGCAGAATCAGGATGACGAGCGCTGTGGCGGTAAGCCACGAGAGCCCGACCAGACCGGTAATTGCTTTCCCGGCAAGACCGAGGAAGAGGAGCGGTACAATGATGACAATGAGCCCGATGATTGCGAGCAGGGCGATAAGGGTCAGGGGACCGGCTGAATAAACTCGGATGTTGTCTGGCATGGTATTTTTTCCGGACACAGGTAAGCGCTATCTGGTGCACACAATGGCCGCATGGTCCTGGTGGTAGGGGGCAAGCCAGGTGCTCGTACTTACTGTGATCCCGGCGGAGATGAGGATATCGAGTGTATCCCGGAAGACTTCTTCCGGTTCCTTACGGATATCCACGCTCCGGGTCTTGAGCATGAGGATAAGGTGTCCGCCGGGCTTGAGGAATGCACAGTTCGCAAGGGCGATCGCTGCCTGATCGGGCTGGGCAACGTCCTGATAGAGGAGATCCACGGATTCAACGAGCGGTGCATACTGCTCCGGGCGGGAGGCATCCGCCATGATCGGCATGACAGTTTTGCGCCGGCGCGCCACTTCGAGCAGATCCTGCATCGGGCGCGGTGCAAACTCCACGGCATACACAACCTCCACGTAATCGGCAACATGGGAGACCGTGGTCCCGTTTGCTGCGCCGAGGTAGAGAACCTTCATATCCGAGGTCAGATCAATGGTGGTTCCTACACGGTACAGTGCGGCAAATTTGCTCCGGAACGGGTCCCAGACCCGGTACCCGTCCAGCATACGCTCACCATAGACACCGCCCTCTCCTTTTGAGACCAGGACATCTCCGATAAGGATCATACTTGATCATCCTCCGGGCCGGCTCCCGTTCGATCAATGCGTGCCTGGGCATCCTCGATAAAGGCGGGATCCAAACACCCCCGATAATAGTCCAGCCGGGCAGCAATCGCCAGTTTTCCCGCAAGCACGCGGGAGACTTTTCCTCTCACCTCGCGGGGAGCGTTATGCACCCGACGGTGCTGGAAGATAATTCCATGCTTGGGTGCGGGGGCCTTTGTCCGGATATGCGCAAAAAGCGCAGTCCTGGCCCCAAGTACCTGGATCGCGCTTGCGGGCAGGCGGGAAAGTTCCTTTAAGCCCCCCGCCTGGGAGAGGAGTCGTGCCGCGACCAGACCCCCGATGAGCGCGCTGGTGTTGGGCATCACCTCGCATGCACGGGCAGACACCTCCTTTGCAAGGGCAGTCCGGGTGTCAGCCAAGCTGGTGATGCCGGTGGCAACCTTCCCGAGCGCTCCTCCTCCCCTACTCTCCCTGCTTCGTTCACTGACGGATCTGACCAGGACATTTGCCGGTGTCCTGCGGTACTTACGTGAGAAAGCAGGATGCCGGATCTGGTACCAGTCCGCCACTCTTTCAGAAAGGAGGTTGATGACCGTGTCCATCTCGTCCAGCGTCCGTACCATCTGGAGCAGTTCCACATCTTTTGACGCATACTGATCCTTTACGGTCTGTTCCGATCCCGCGATACAGACCTTCTGGAGCAGGGCAAGATACTCTGCCCGGTCATGGCAGACCCCGCAGGCCACTGCCTGATGCCAGTCAACCGGTACAATGACATCCGTGCTGGCCCGGATCTCGCGAACGCGGCGGGCATACGCAGCGGCATCACCGGTGAACGGGCTGCATGTTCCCTTATCCACATCGCCAAACCAGCAGGACTGCATGATACAGACTAAGGGGCGCCGGCTAAAAAAAAGAGTCGCTTAAAAACAGCAAACAGGGTTCGCTCCCTCCGCAATCAGAGCCCCGCAACATCAAAAGAGTACAGGATCACCGGGACCATGATTGCCCCCATGCAGTAGACGCGCGAAACATTCACGAGATGCGGGACAAACCCGAGAATTGTGGCAAGGGCAAGGATACAGATCCCAAAAGGACCGGTGAGAATGATACAGAGCGCCACCACAAACAGGATCACGGCGCGATTGAGCCACCTGCCGTTAATATTGTTGAGCCACCCTGCGGAACGGGAGAGCCATATTGTGATCACATAGGCAAGGCAGGCCGCAAGAACCCCCACAACCATCAGCTCGCTCATGGGCGGCAGGGGCAATTCTGCAAGGGCAACCATGACCCCATTTCTCATCCGTGAGAGCGCAAAGAGCGCGGCAAGACCGATGAATGCATTGGCTGTGTTTGCCGCACTCGTCGCAAGGATGTACGCCCTGCGGTCTTTCTCGTACCCGATCACCGAAGCCAGCGCACCATTGGCAGTTGCGGTCGAGAGCCCGGGAAGCCAGCCAACCGCGATCCCTGCCAGGGTTCCCAGGACAGAGCTCTTCACAATGGTTCCGGTCTCCACCCGGAGGCCAAGGAAATGCTGTGCCGGTAAAGATCCCTGTGCCGCAACGAGCAGGACCGAGATCCCAAAGAGACCGGTCAGGAGCGGCATAAGTATGGCAGTCTCTCCCCCGAGGGTATGCCAGCTCAGGAACGCATACCGGAGAGTAAAAACGCCCAGCAGGCCGGAGAGGGAAAAGATCGCAAAAGCCCATCCGGGCGATTCGCTCATCACCATCATGTACCCGATAACAGCCACGATCATAATGCCAATACCCCAGTCAAAGTATGGCTGGAGTGCAGGGAGAAACAGGAAACAGAGAAGGGAGAGAGGGACGGCAAGAATGATGGCGCATGCGCTCCCCAGTGCAGCAATGCGGACAGCCTCCTCCCCGTTTCCTTCAATACAGAGAGCATGCGCCGGGAGAACCGCAAGCGAGGTATCGGCATCTGGGATTCCAAGGAACGTAGCCGGGATACATTCGACAAACGTATGGGTGATCAGGGCGGCAAAGAGCGTCCCGGCAAGGGCAAGAGGCCCGAGCAGATCGAGAAGGAGTACTTGTGCTCCAAGCAGGATACCTGCGAGTGTATTTACATGCACACCCGGTATCAGCCCGCTGATTGCACCAAGAAGGACACCAAGCAGAGTCCCGACCACGATCTCGATCATTATCCAGAAGGTACAAGAGAATGGACATAAATCAACCGAAATGCATACCCTCTTATCATTCCGGGAGGATGAATCCGTAATGAAGATCGCAGTCACCCGTCTTGCAGGAAAAGAGGGCCGGGATAAGGCCCGCTGCGCAGCATTCGGGCACACATGCTATAGTGTTCACCCGCTCCAGTCTGAGGTCCAGGAGGAGGTTGTTTCGGCATTTGCCGGAGCTGTTGACCGCAGGGAGTTTGACTGCATCTTCTTTACGAGTGCGCTGCCGGCAAAGATCCTGGCCCCGCTGCTCAAAAACACTCCACGGGTCATCGCAATCGGACCCGAAACGGCACGGGAGCTGGGGCAATGCGGCATCTCCTGCGAAACCCTTCCCGGGTACTATTCCCGTGACTTTGTCCCGTATCTCGGGGAGTGGATCCGGGGAAAAACAATCGGCCTCCCCCGGGCCGATGTCCCGAATGCCCCCCTTATCAACGCGATCATAAAAGCCGGGGGGATCCCGCGGGAGTTCCGCTGTTACCGGCTTGCGCCCACCAATGAACCGCTCGACCTGTGCCGGGCCGAGGCCGTTCTCTTTACGAGCGCCATGTCATACACGAAGGCCGTCTGGACGCCCCGTCCCGGCCTGCTGGTGATGGCCATTGGGGAAGTCACTGCGGGAGCAATGATGTGCGGAGGAACAGTACCAACGATTGTAGGAGACGGTTCACTGGAAGGCACTCTTATGGCATTGAACAATTACTGCGGGAGGACACGGATCATACGATGACCGCAGCACAGGAATGCGGGGGTGCGGGGAGAGTGCCTGCTGTCCCGCTCCGGCATGGAGCAGGTATTATCGTAATCGACAAACCCAGAGGGCCGTCAAGCCATCAGGTGGCCGCGTGGGTGGGAAAGATGCTCGGCTGCCCGGTTGGCCACGCCGGCACGCTCGACCCCCAGGTCTCGGGCATCCTCCTTGTCATGCTCGGCAACGCCGTGCGCCTTGCGCCGTTGCTCTTGAAGCACGATAAGGAGTATGTCTGCCTCATGAGGCTGCACAAAGAGGTTGATCGCCAGCGCATCGATGCGGTAACAGCAGAATTTTCCGGCCGGATCTACCAGCGCCCGCCCCGGAAGAGTGCAGTCAAGCGCCTGTTACGCATCCGTACCATTAAAAAACTGGAGATCCTCGATGTGCAGGGACGGCTGGTGCTTTTCAGGGTGGAGTGTGATGCGGGTACCTATATCCGCTCGCTCTGCCACCACATGGGCCTCGCACTTGGTACCGGGGCGCATATGCAGGAATTACGCCGCACCCGGTCCGGGGCCTTTGACGAGAAGTGCATGCACACGCTCCACGCGCTGCAGGATGCCTGCTGTGACGCAGCGGACGGGGATCGAACCGCACTGGATACCATGGTGATCTCGGTCAATGCCGCTGTACCTGATCTCCCTGCCGTTACTGTGCGCGACACTGCCATTGATGCGCTCTGCCACGGGGCAGCCCTCGCGGGTGTCGGGGTGATCCATTGCGATGAATTCAGGAAAGACCAGATCGTCACGGTCCTCTCGCAAAAACGGGAATTTATCGGTCTTGGTAAAGCGCTTGCCTCTTCTGCCTCATGGAAACCCGGGACACCCGGCCTGCTTGTTGCCATGACCACGGTTTTCATGGCGCCGGGCACGTATCCCCGGGGCTGGAAGAAACACAGCAGGCCGGAACCGGCCGGTTCAGCCCAGGCCAAAGGATAGCATTAAAAAAATACCCGGCAAATACATGAGATACACTTTTTGCTGAGGTAGTCTAGCGGTAGGGCGCAGGCCTGGAAAGCCTGTGGTGCGAAAGTGCCTCGGGAGTTCAAATCTCCCCCTCAGCGTACCGCTGTTTTCTCTGTTCCCTGCAGGTATTCCGTTATTGAATTCTGGCACCAGCCAAGAGGACCACTCTCACCCTTTCCTTCCCGGCACGGGGGCCCTTTATTCAGTACCGGGAGGAGGGGGTGGGGGGTACCCACCCCCCATGCGGATCAGATACCACCCCCCTCCCCCCCACCGATTTTCTTTTTCAGGAAACTACAGCGTCGTCAGAAATCCTCCCAAAATCACCAGGGGATCCCGAAAACTGCAGAGGGGTACTCCCCCCAAGATCCCGGGAGCACATGTGGGGGGGGGATAAGGGGGGCCTGTATATGTGGAGGGGATCCCCATCCCCCCGCGCTCCGAAAAAGGCGAACCCCCGGAGATCAGGTCCAGCCCGCCCGCAGGGCATCATGGGCAAACGAAACATATTCCGGGACTACCTCAAAGCCAAGGAAGTGCCGGCCTTCGTTGCGGGCCACAACCGCAACCGTGCCCGAACCGAGGAATGGATCGAGAACCAGATCACCGGGATTGCTTGAATACCGGATGATCTTCTGCACTAGCTCCTTGGGGAGTTTGGTCGGGGTCTTCTTCTTTCCCTTCCAGTACTCCCGGTTGATCACCCAGACGTCTTCGGGGTAGTGGTCGAGCTTGTTGAAGGTGTAATGCTTCCTGTCCTTTACCACGAAGAGGATATGGTAGTGGCTGGTGACAAACTTGTTTTTGGTAAACACCCCGAACTGGTACTTCCAGATCAGATGGTTGATCGTAACCAGACCTGCCCCATCGATGCCCTCGAGAATATCGCGGAGCCGGTTCCAGCCGGAGAAAACATACATACTGCCGGAGGGAGAGAGCACCCGGGCTGCCTGTGCCATCCACTGGCGGGTAAATCTGCCATACTCTGCCGCCGGGATCTCCTGGTAACCTTCAATGACGTTCCCCGCGGTCCGGTTGTAGTTGAGCCTCTGTGCGGTAAAATCAATAGCAAAAGGGGGATCGGTTACGATGAGATCGACAGATCCCTTCGGGAGCTGCTCCATGAGTGCACGGGCATCTCCTTCGTATATCGTGTCAGGCTTAAAGGCGCCAAGGGATCCCATCAATCTGCCCTGCCAGCTGCCCGCCCCATCTCGAACGCCCGGACATTTGTCTCAAGAGTCTTTGGCGGGACCAGTTTTTTTACTGCAGCAAGCAGGGATTCGGATTTCAGGGGCATCGACCATGAGGCCGCACCAAGGATTACCACGTTCTGGGCAAGGATACTGCCTGCGTCCGTGGCAATTCTGTCGGCATCGATCATGCAGGGCTTAAAGCGGGAAAGCTGTGCAATGATCTCGTCTTCTGTCGGCACCGGCCCTTTCTGGGTAAAAACGGATGTGGGAAGGACCATGTGCCGGTTGACTACCATCTTTCCCTCTGTCTTGAGATAGTGGGAGTACCGGAGCGCCTCGAGCAGGTCAAAGGAGATCAGGAGGTCGGCTGTACCAGGTACGATCAGCGGACCGTATTGTCCATCAATACGGATGTGAGTCTCGACTGAGCCCCCGCGCTGCGCCATGCCATGCGTCTCTGCCCCCTTCACGGGCCGGCCCTCGATAAGGCACGCCTCTCCAAGGATGTTGGAGGCAAGGATCGTGCCCTGCCCCCCGATACCAACGATCAGGATATCGAAACTCGCGCTCATTTCCGCACCTCGAGGGCTATTGCCCCGACAGGACAGAGCCTGGCGCAGACTGCGCACCCGCTGCACAACTCGTTGATCCGGGCTTTCTCATCCACGAACTCGATCGCCGGGCACCCGAACCGCACGCAGGTGCCGCAGCCGGTACAGATCTCCGGGTTTACCGCATAGCGGCAGCGCTTAACCCCGGCCCGGCGGGCCACGATCACGCACATCTGCTTCGCGATAATCACCTTGACACCCTTTTTCACCTTTGCGGCCGCGAGCACCCGGAGCATGCCGGTCATATCGTAAGGATCGATGGTCTCGACAAATGTCACTCCGCAGGCCCGGCAGATCGCATCAAGAGAGACCGGAGGACTCTCCTCGCCGGTTGCGGTGACCCCGGTGTTCGGGTTGGGCTGGTGGCCGGTCATCGCCGTGATGCGGTTGTCGAGGATGATCACGGTCATGTTTGCACCGTTGTACACCGCATTCATCAGCCCCTGGATCCCCGTGTGCAAAAAGGTCGAGTCACCGATCGTGCAAACCACGTCATGCGATAGATCAGAATGCGCGATCCCGCTCCCGACCGTGATCGAAGCGCCCATGCAGATCGTGGTATCTACGGCGCCCAGCTGGAGCCCCAGCGTGTAGCACCCTATGTCGCTGGGATAGACAGCGGTCGGCCCAAAGACCTTCTTTGCGGCATAAAATGCGGCACGGTGGTGGCAACCGGCGCAGAGGATGGGCGGGCGCAGGGGAAGATTCTGGATGGGTTCGGGAGCGGCAAACGGGCTTTTTTCCAGAAAACCCGCATTTGCCATGATCCCGGCTACTACCGCAGGAGAGAGTTCCCCCTCATACGGCGCATAGCCGTTGATCTTCCCAAAGACCGGCACGCAGCCGGCGACCTGCCGGACCGCCTCTTCGACCACCGGTGCAAGCTCCTCAATGACAAGGATCCTCTCGTGCCGTTGAATAAATTCCCCCAGCCAGGCTTCATCGATAGGGTACGCCCCGATCTTCATAAACGAGACACCGGGGGGCAGGAGTTCCTGCACATAGGATGCCCCGATACCACTGGCAATAATGGCGGTCTTTCCGCTGATGACAGAGTAATTGAGCCCCAGTTCAACAAGACGTTTTTTAAGCGCCGGCTGCTTCTCGTTGAGTTTCTTGTGCAGGACCCGAGTATGGGCCGGGATCACGACATACTGCCGGGGATCTTTGTGGAATTCCCCTTTTCTCGCATTCGGCACAACAGCGCCCAGCGAGACATCACCTTTGGAATGGCAGATCCGGGTGGTGGGACGGAACAATACCGGCAGGCCGAACTCCTCGGAAAGGGCAAACGCGGTGGGTACCATATTGTGCGCTTCCTGCACACCTGCCGGGTCGAGACAGGGAAGCCGGGCGAAATGCGCATAGCACCGGGTATCCTGTTCGTTCTGGGAGCTGTGCGCGAACGGGTCATCGGCGCTCAGGATCACAAGGCCGCCGGTCACCCCGGTGTAGGCGCTTGTCATCAGCGGGTCGGCAGCAACGTTGAGACCCACGTGTTTCATCGTGCAGATCGCCCGCAGGCCGCACCATGCGGCAGCGAGGGCGTTTTCCAGGGCAACTTTCTCGTTCACCGACCATTCCACATAAAAAGACGGGTCTTTCTGTGTACGAAGGACATCGATCACTTCCGATGACGGGGTGCCGGGGTATCCGCTCACAAAACCGATGCCCGATTCAACGCAGGCATGGGCAATTGCTTCATTTCCGAGGAGATAGAGTCGTTCCATGATCCCAGATCCGTTCAGGTACGTAATTTTGGCATGGTGCCCTATAGCATTATCCTGTCAACCGGTGATTCACAACCTATAAAAACTCTGGTGGGATAACTAATAAGGTAAATTTCAGGCAATCCTTTTGGGCCCGTAGCATAGCCCGGTGGTGCGCCCGGCTGATAACCGGGAGGTCATGCGTTCGAATCGCATCGGGCCCATTCCCTGTTTTTAATTGATTTCTTTCCTGCTCCGCAGCTGATACCGTCCCGGAATTTCAGAAAAAGTTCCCAAAAAAGAAGGGTGTCAGGCCCGGGGTTTGGACGCAAACACCAGACCGATCACTTTCTCGAGCGCCGCAACAAGTTCCTGCTCTGATTTCAGGTAATCGTGCATACCCTGGTACAGCATGAACAGGACATCGTACCCGTACCGCTCGATGGCAGTTTTCGGTTCGATCGGGTTAAGGAATGAGTCCGTGAGGAACCCGTCGTTGCTGTACATCAGCTCGTAAAGCCTGCCCCGCTCGGAAAGGACGCAGAACTGGTCAGTGATCTGCTTGGTGGGATCATCAGGGCGGAACGCGGCCGGTTCGGACTTTCCCAGAATGATCATTTTCTCGTTATAGTAATTGGGATCATAGAGCTCGCCTTTGGTATCCTGCTTTCCGATCTTGAGCAGGTTGAGGCCCACCTCCTTGACCACCGGCTTTGCCAGAACGGTCATGCGCTTGAGGAGTTCCGCGTCGTGGCTCCGGATTTCTTCGGATAACTTACTCTCGGTCTTCTTCATCTCCTCAATCATATCAGTCATTTTCTTGAATCCGGCCTCGATCTCATCCATAGCGTAACACCTTTACCTGCCATCCGGCATAAAACAAGAATAGTTTCTGTTTCGGCTATAAAATCACTCGTCTCACTCTCATATCCGCACTTATGGGGGAGCGGCAGAGATGAGATCCCCCATAAAGAAATATATCCGGTCCTTTTTGAGACAGACCTCAGCAACAGTCCCGACCGGCAGGTCCTTACCGATGACGATTCCCTGGTATGTAGCGGTCCGGGCCATGACTGAGCCGGGTCGGAGTTTCTCGGTGACGACGCAGGACAGGCTCATCCCCAGAAAAGGACTGTTGAGCGCGCGGTACTGTTCCTCTGCATATGCGTTCAGGGTCCGGGACCGGTCTTTTTTTACTGCATCCGGAAAGTCCTTCTCTTCAAAGGGTCCGGTGAACGGTCGCGACGAATAACGGGTGACATTGACCTTTGCGGGCCGGATCCGTCCAATCAGGGCAAGGGAACGGGAGAAGTCCTCTTCTGTTTCCCCGGGAAACCCTACGATGAGATCGGTTGCAAGGGAGATATCCGGATATCGCCGGCGGAAAGCGGAGACGATCTCCTCAAACTCCCTGATCGTGTAGTCCCGCCCCATCTGTTGGAGGATATGGTCGGATCCCGACTGGACGGGCAGGTGAACGAACCGGAAGAGCCGATCGCTGGCAAAGGCATCGATCAGGTCGTCAAGAATACAGTAGGCGGTTGCAGGGTTCATCATCCCAACCCGGAGCCTGTAGTGGCCCGGGATGGTACAGAGGTCAGAGAGGAGATCCGGCAGGCGGTGCCCTGTATCCCGGCCCCACGCGCTGGTGTCCTGCGCGGTCAGCTGGATCTCGTACACGCCGGATTCAGCATATGTCCTGATCTTTTCCCGGATCTCCTGCTCCGGAAAACTCTTCAGCGGTCCCCGTGCCATACGGGTGAGGCAGTACGTGCACCGCCCAAGGCACCCCTGCGCTATCTGGACGATCCCTACACTCTCCTTACCGATCGTCCTTATGGATCGGGAGGCCTCGCGGATTGCTTCCGGGGGAATAATGACCGGCGAACAAACGGCGAGGATCGCCTCACGCTGGACAATGGGCATGCAACCGGTGACAAAAAGTGGTTTCTCCCGCAGGGCTGCGAGGCGCCGGAGCATGCGCCGCTCGGTGGGGCCAACGACAGTACAGGTGTTGATGACTACCGCGTCTGCTTCTTCGGGCGTAGAGACACAGGTGCTTCCATACCGTTCGAGCACGGCAACCAGATTGGCCGTATCCCCAAAGTTGTAGCGGCACCCGTACGTTTCGATATAGACCTTTTTGTGTGCAAGCCCGGTGAACAGATCGGCTGGATTGCCGGCTTCCCCGGATCGTTCCCCATCCATATGATTCTCAGGATAATTGGGCTGGAGGCAGTTAAAAGTCGTTTTTCAGGGGATTCCGGGGAGGATAACCATTAATCCATGATACCCATAATCTGTTTACCATGTTACGAATCGGGCTGCTGGGCTGCGGTAATATCGGGCATATCATCGCCCGCCATGCAGAGGGATTTTTGATCCCGGCAGTCTATGACACCATTCCCGAAAGGGCGCAGGAAATTGCAGGCCTCTGCAAAGGGAAGGCCTACGCTGATTTTACCGGATTTCTTGAGGCAGATATCGGGATCGTTGTTGAAGCAGCATCGGTAAGTGCAGCACGGGCACATGCAAAGAATGTTCTCCTGCACCGTAAGAACCTCGTAATCATGAGCGTAGGTGCGCTCACCGATCAGGAATTCAGGGATGAGCTTGTGGCAACTGCACAGCAGACCGGCACAAAGATCTATGTCCCGAGCGGGGCGATTTTCGGTCTGGATAACTTAAAGATCGGACAGATCTCCCCGATCTCAAAACTGCTCCTGAAGACCACCAAGAGCCCGCAGTCGCTTGGCCTCACCGCTCCGGCCCGCCAGCGGATCTTTTCGGGTAAGGCACATGAGTGCATCAAGTCGTACCCCAAGAATGTGAATGTTTCAGTCGCCATGGGCCTTGCCGCCGGCAAGGATGCTGATGTGGAGCTCTGGGTAGATCCGGCGGCGGAAAAGAATGTTCATGAGCTTTTTATCGAGGGTGATTTTGGGGAGACCTACATACGGGTAACCAATGTGCCCAGCCCTGAGAACCCGGCAACCAGTTACCTTGCGGCCCTCTCCATCCTTTCGCTCCTGAAAAACCTCGACAGCCCGCTGATCATCGGGACGTGAAAAGATCAGGAATCCGCTATGGTATCGCTGGAATATCTGCTCAAATTTATTGATGAAGATGCCCCATCGGGAGATTTGACCTCGGATGCCATTATTCCCAACGTGGTCTGCCGGGCAATAATCCGGGCAGAGCAGGATGGCATTGCGGCAGGTCTTGAAGAAGCGGGAACGCTCTTTTCCCATTTCGGCGTTGAAGTGCGGGAGGATACCCGTGATGGTACGATCGTGAAGGAGGGAGAAGTTCTGCTGTCACTCTCGGGCCCGGCGAAGAAGATCCTGCTCGTGGAGCGCACCGCACTCAACATCATCGGCAGGATGAGCGGGATTGCCACGCAGACACGGGCCATGGCCGAGCTGGTGAGGACAGAAAATCCCCGTTGCCGTGTTGCAGGGACACGGAAGACCAGCCCGGGCCTGCGCTTACTTGATAAAAAGGCAATCACGTTGGGCGGGGGGGATCCCCACAGAACGGGACTGAGCGATGGCGTGCTCATCAAGGATAATCACCTGGTTCTTGTTTCTGTCAGCGATGCGATTGAGCGTGCGAAGGCAGGCAGCGCTTACCGGAAGATCGAGATCGAGGTGGAAAGCGCACAGGGCGCCCTTGCCGCCGCCCGGTCAGGCGCCGATATCCTGCTTCTCGATAACATGTCACCCGAAGAAGTCCGGAAAACCATCGCCGAGATCAAAGCAGCCGGCCTCCGGGACCGTATTACCATCGAGCTCTCGGGAGGTATTACCGCAGAGACGATCCGGGAGTACGCACGGACAGGCGCTGACCTGATCAGTCTCGGGGCACTCACCCACACGGTCAGGAACTTCTCGGTAACGCTTGAGATCCTTTCCGAATAATCACCGCAGACTACCGGGTTTACTCTTCTTTATTATCCCCGGCCCAGTCACAATGTTAATCATCCTTTATAGCGTACGGTGGGCCTGAGGAGAGCGGAGATGGAGACGCCCGGGGATCCTGCACCGGCACCTGAAAGGAAAAACGACCTCATCGAGACCAAAAGTCTGCGGGTGCAGGAATATATCCGCATGCTCAAAAGCCCGTATCTCCATTTTCGCTGGCATGCGGCAGAAGCGCTTGGAGAAGAGAGGGACCCCGCAGCGGTCGGGCCGTTGATCGAGGCATTGAAGGATCCGTACGTGGATGTCGCGTGGCTCGCGGCCAAATCCCTCGGGATGATTGGTGATCCCCGGGCAGTCGATCCTCTTCTCGGGCTTCTGAAATCAGAGGAGAAGTGGCTCCGTACCGGCGCTGCCTGGGGGCTGGGGAAGCTCCGTGACAGGCGTGCCGTTGAACCGCTGATACTTCTGCTGTCCGATCCGAAGCGCGGGGTCAGGAAAGCGGCAGCAGGGGCATTGGGTGAGATCGGTGACGATCGTGCGGCACCGGCACTTACCAGCGCACTCAAGGATCCTGATGACGGGGTCCGCACCGCAGCACAACAGGCGCTTGATGCTCTTGCAAAGGCACAAACAGTACCTGCGGGGACCGCCCAGTAGCAAGTGTCTCATTGGCTGAGACCTGATGCACACTCACGATCTCTCAACAATATCATCAGCTGAGCTGACCAGTATCTCTTTTTTTCCCCGGTAAGTCTGGACCGTCCCGTAGAGTGAAACGGGAGTCCCCCGGGCAAAGGCCCGGTCGCCGGCAACTGCAGCAGGGATAAAAACAGTGACATTATTGACGGAGAGCATGAGATGGCCGCCGTTAGAAAGGGCCGTTACCTGGTCGATGTTTCCCGAGAGACTGACCAGCGTTCCGTCCGCGGACTGGTCGCTATAAACCGATGCAAACGGCCCTTTCCCAATCTGGACAAGCACGACATGGGCAACGATGACCGCGACAGCGACCGCGATCAACAAGATGATCGCCACCCGTTCCTGGCGCCCAAACATACCTGATGGTTGTAACCGGGGTTATAAATTACCGACAGATTGATATGTTAACACTGTTAACATTACAACCATGTATCAGCAAACCTTACCACCCTCCTCGCGGACGGTCCTTGCGATACTGGACAGCGGGGGTGCCATGACCCACAAAGATCTGGTCGAGAAGAGCAGACTTGCCCCGCGTACCGTGAGGTATGCCTTAAAGAAGCTCAAGGAGCGCCATCTCATCATCGAGAAGTTTAACTTCCGTGATGCACGGCAGATTATCTATCAGAACAGACAGGTAATGTCCCCGGAATCCCAGCCTGCACTCGTATGACCAAGCACACCTGCACGCTCATGCACTGCGACAGCATGGTACGGAACCTCCTACCTCCCATGAGAGCGGAGATGGTGTTCCGGCTCGTTAACAACCAGGGCCTCAGCCAGAGCGATGCAGCAAAAAGACTTGGTGTCACCCGTGCCGCGGTTTCCCAGTACATGAGCAGAAAGAGAGGGTACGGGGCTGTTGAACTGTCATCCGAACTCGATGCGATGATCGATCGCTGGGCGCTCGCCGTGATTACCGGAGAGAGCGATATCAATCTCTGTGACGTGTGCCAGTGCGCACTAAAAAAATTCTGACAGTCACCAGAAACCCGCCACATCGCCGGTTCTGGCTGTGGTTCTTGTTTTCGCAGGTTTTTTCGGCGAGCCCGGGCATTCCTCTTCCGATTAAATCCCTCATTACCGGAGATGCCGGTGGTAATAGAGGAGCAGGAGCAGGCCGATTACCGTAGCGACACCGGCAATTTTCAGGTAATCCGTCGGAGGGTGGGGTGAACGCACCGCAGGACTCCAGTCCGCATCGAAAACGGTGCGGAAATATCCGGCCACTTCCGGCTGTTCAATGATAACACCGGCTTCCCGGTTGAAACCGGGGGAGTTTGTGTTCCAGTTGATGCTGCTTACGAGCACTGCCCGGTCATCGACAATAACCCCCTTGTTATGGATCTTCTCAAGACCGGTCGCTTCAAGATCCGCACAGCGTGCCTCCAGCGGCAGGTGTTCGGCGGCCGCGAGCCGGTTGATGAGAGCCACCATCTCGTCATTGTCGGCTTCATCCGCCGTGTTATACCAATAGGAGTCGAGGAGGACCCTCACGTTCACCCCGCGCCGTGATGCATTGATCGCCGTCGCAAGGTAGGGATTCAGGCGGGTCTTTGATTCGTTGGTGATGTAGGCCTGCTGAATTTCGATGCTTTCCTGTGCAGAATCAAGGAGATCCGTGATCCCGGCGCTGGTATCCGGGGCGATGACCGGCGTCACCCGTGCCCCGGTAAACCTTGCAGGTTCAAAAACCACCTGCCGCGAAACGATGGTGGAGTTTTCTCCGGGTCCGGCCGTCCCATACACCGGTGTAATAGCTGAACCTGATGTATCGGTCTGGTACAGGTCCTTAAAATAGGCTGCAAGACGGGGATCTTCCATCACGACTCCCCAGCCCCGGTTTCCGGTCTCCCCTGCAACCGGAAAGCCGCTGTGCCCGAAATTTTCGCTGGTCACCAGCACCTCCCGGTCGTCGATGACCACATACTTCGCATGATCATACCGGTATGGCGCGTGCCCTCCTTCCGGCGCAGTCATGGCAAATACCGGAACACCGCTCTGGTTCAGAGTGAAGATCGCGGATTTTTCCGGAAGTGGGATCCCCCCTACCGGTCCACCTTCGACAAGAATCTCCACGTCCACCCCGCGCTTCTTGGCGTCAATGAGTGTGCCAGTGATGGATGTACCGGTAAGTTCGTAGACATTCACCAGCACCCGGTGCTCTGCTGATGCAACCACTCCGGAAAACACCTCAAGAGAGTTGTCAGGTGAGACAAATGCGGTAATCGTAACATTCTCAAAGCTCGCACGGGTCAGGCGCGACTGTCCGAGCATGAGCGGCCGCGGATCCCAGGTACCGTTTTCGAGAAAATGCACCTGCCCCTGCCGGGGAGTCACATCCCCGGGCCAGGTTATCTTCTGCACCAGCCGGGTGTTCTCGTAGACCCGCAGTTCATCGCCTGTGTTGGCAAGCCGCAGGTGTGTCCCGGAGACAACATCAGGGACATCAGGTGAATTATCCTGCCATTCAAAATCCGGATACTTCCCGTGCGTCTTTTCAAAGGCGGGGCCGTTTCGTGCTATCGTGAGGGTCCCCTCAATAAGGGTCCCGTGAGGAAACCGGAAACCACCGTGGTTATCGGAGATGGCGACATCGTCAAGCGACCCGTGGCCTGACAGGACGATGTACTCATCGGCGTCATCGGCAAGATAGGGATCCGGGCAGAATTCGATGATCTGCACGGCACCGCAGGACAGGATACAGATGCAGAGGAGCAGGAGTGCAGCAAGCAGGCGGGGAAAAGACACAATGTTTTCCCTTTTTAATAGTCAGGGCATATAATGGTTGGGAGATGTAATTGCAGGCGTACATTTTGCAGAGTGAAAACCCTCCCCCATTTACTGTTGTAAAAGTGGGAGGAAGTCTTGCATCCCGTTGTGCAGATATCATGCCGGTTCTCCTGTCTGCCCACAGGCCCCTGCTGATTGTCCCGGGAGGCGGAATTTTTGCCGACATCGTCCGGCAATCGGGAGCCGATGGCGATGCAGCCCACTGGATGGCCTGTGCAGCCATGGACCAGTACGGCTGGATGCTTGCAGCACAGGGAGTAAAAACCACGACAAGAATTGCACGACCAAAAAACCCGCAAATTCTTCTCCCTTACTGCGCGTTACGCAGGTTCGACCCCCTGCCCCATTCCTGGGAGGTAACCTCGGATACCATCGCGGCATGGATCGCTGGAAGGCTTGGCGGCAATCTTCTCCTCCTCAAATCCGTGGATGGCATAACCGATGCCGGAAGACTGGTGGCACAGATAGAAAAGCCCGTGGCTACCGATGTGGTTGATCCCTTATTCATCCCCTACGTGCTCGAACACCGGATTCCGACCTTTATCCTCAACGGTGCCGATACGGTACGGGTGGAACAATGGCTGCGAGGGGAGCGGGTCCGCAGTACCGGCATTTGTACAACCTTTTAAAGGTACTAAAAGAGATACTATAGGAATCCATAGCAAGGAAGCGGATATTATGTCAGATAAAAAGTGTACATCCTGCAGCGCTCCGCTTGCAGAAGAGGGCTCAACCGTGTTTGCGTGCCCTGCGTGCGGCGTCGAGATCACCCGGTGCTACCGGTGCAGGGAGCAGAGTATTCCCTACGTCTGCCCGAAATGCGGATTCGGGGGACCGTAAGGCATGGGAAGCGTTGCCGTTATCCTCAGGGTTATGCCGGAATCCCCGGATGTTGACCTCGAGAAACTCAAAAAGGCACTCAAAGAAAGCCTGCCCGGCATCCAGGATATCAAGGAAGAGCCGATCGGCTTTGGTCTCAAGGCAATCAAGCTTGCCGCGATCGTGAATGATGCCGGTGGCGAAACGGATGCCCTCGAGGGGAAGCTGAATGCAATCCCCGGTGTTGAGCGGGCAGAAATTATAGAAGTAACGCTTACCTGAGACCGGGATTTTTCTTATCCCTGTTCCTGTTTTTCCTCATCCTCAAACTGTTTAAAAAGAACGATTACACGCGGGATTTTTTCTGCCGTTTCGGCGCAGGCCCGATCTCCTTGTCATTTTCCAGTTCTCCGACGATCTGGTGGATGGTTGCACGGATTTTCTCGACCGATTCCCGGTAGGCAATTACCTCGGATTCATCGATCCTGATCGTTACGGGGAACGCACCGTTCCTGTTGATCCGGGCCGGGACACCGATACAGACCCCACCGATGCCGTGGACCTCGCTCTTCACGTACGCGGATACTGTCAGGATCCGGTTTTCATCGCCAAGGACGGTCTTGACCAGCGTTGCTATTGCTTCGCCGGGACCATAGACTGTTGAGCCTTTGTTCTTGATGATCTGCTCACCGCTCGACTTCACGGACTGGATAAAGTCCTGCACCGGCAGGTGTGCAAATGCCGGCAGGTTGGAGATCTTGATTCCGCCGATCGTGGTCGCTGACCAGAGCGGCACCATGCTGTCCCCATGTTCTCCGATAATGCGGGTATGGACCTCGCTGACGTGCACTTTGAAGTAACTTGCAATGAGGGCTTTGAGTCGCATCGAATCAAGGTGTGTGCCAAGGCCAAAGACCTGGTTGGGTTTCAGGCCCGAATATTTCAGGGCAACACAGGTCATCACATCGACAGGATTGGTCACCATGATGATCTTGGTATCCGGTGCAATGGTACCGATCGTCTTTGCCATCGGGGCAATAATTCGTGCATTCCCGAGCGCGAGATCAAGACGGTTCTGCCCCGGTCCGCGGGGAGTGCCGGCAGTAATGACGACGATATCCGATCCGGCTACGTCCTTGAGGTTGGTGGTCCAGGTGACCCTGATATTAGTCCCCCGTGCCGCAAAAGAATCGGCAAAATCCTGGGCAAGCCCCTTTAAAAAAGCCTCACGCCCTTCGCGGCCGTACAGCAGGATCTCATGGACATGGGGATCGACAGAAACTGCGTAAGCGGCAAACGTGCCGACATTGCCGGTGGCACCGATAATGGTGACTTTGGACATGGTATCACGAGAAGCGGGGACGTGTCATCGGTCGACTGTACGTTGCTCCTTTCACCAAAGTACCCATCCTCCGCCCCGTTACCCCATGGGCGCCGGATGTCTGCGGTAAGTCTGC
>NZ_DATKKA010000031.1:0-42937 GCF_035543475.1 Methanoregula sp. | reverse complement strand
TCGCGCCTGCTGCGCCCCGTAGGGCCTGGATTCGTGTCTCAGAATCCATCTCCGGGCTCTTGCTCCCACAACCCGTACCGATTACAGGCTTGTTGGGCCGTTACCCCAACAACAACCTAATCGGCCGCAGACCCATCCTGAAGCGGCGGACCTTTCAACTACAAAGCATTCCAGCATCCATAGTCTATGGGGTATTATCCCCAGTTTCCCGGGGTTATCCCCCTCTTCAGGGTAGGTTGTCCACGTGTTACTGAGCAGTATGCCGAGGTCTTACACCTCTCGACTCGCATGGCTTAATCGAACTCCGATAGCAGTGGCCTCTGGCAGGATCAACCAGAATTCAAATTGTACATACGTACGCACACTAATATCTGAACCTTAATTCGAGGAATTAGCGGTTACTAAACAAATTTCCGCATTGCCAGTATCAACGTCAGAACCAACGCCGGTCATGCCGGGTATTGTTGGATCTCCATCAAAGTTGCGTGTGTTCGTCGTGATTTTCACTTGAACACGGGCTCATAATGTAGGTTTTCTCGGTATTTATACCTTGTTACCTGCATTGTTTTGTGTTCGGAACCAAGCCCCGGTTTGCCGGTCGTTGTTGGTTCTTCACCACACGTTTTTCGTCGTGTTTTGATTTGAACACGGGCTCATAATGTAGGTTGCAGGATTATTTATACCTTGTTGCCTGCTCCCTCTCCCTTCGGACCCGAACCCGCACAAGTGCGGTCTTCGTCGGGTCTTCATCAGAATTGTGGATCACATTATTCCTCAGACAACCATTTAAAGATTATCCCCGAAACACCGCAATTTTCTCCGCTGGCCGGGAGACCGGGCCGGCATTAAACAGGCTGATGGCATTCATTGCAGGCACAGAACGGGATTTCGGGGTTGATTTGGCGGGTTTCGGAAAAGTATCCGCATTGGGAGAAACGGGAACTGATGGGTTTTCCGGAGAAAACGGCAATTTCACGGGATTTCGGGAGAATGGCCCGTCCGGTCAGCGTATCAGAGCCGGATCGGCCATGCCCCGGATCTGATGTCACACGGGATCGCGCAGGAAATTCGCCGGATCTTACCCCACCCTGCGCACAGGTACGCCAGAAAGGTACGTCCCGGAAAAACAAGAGGGTGGGTGCATTCACCGGTTCCAAAAAAATTATACTGCCGGGGCCGGCGCCGGCGGGACGCTGTGATCGTAAACCCGTGAGATGTACCGGGCGGAGAAGACTTGGACAAACGGCATAAGGATGAGCTCGATCACCCATCCCACGAACGGGATCAGCGCAAAAAGGGAGATGATAAGGGAGACGAGGATCACCAGCACCCCCATAATGATGAGGGCGAGGATGTATGAGCCCCAGCCGATCGCCTGGATCGTATTGGTGATTTCGGAGAACCGGAGCCCTTCCCGCATGCTGCCGGTCCGGGCAAACCGCACGGTGCCAAGGGCCGCATAGATTGCGGCGATCACAAGGACGATAAGCCCGATGAGCAGGAAAATGAGACCGGCCGACATCAGTGAGGGCATCGATGCGGTACCGAGCACAGTAGCGGATACGATCATGACAAACCCGACGATAAATAGAATCATGGCCGGGACCAGCCAGATGAAACCGACAATGGTCAGCTTGATCCCGTCAATGAACAGGGAAACCCAGGCATTAAACGAGGGCGGGGGCGTTGTCCCGCGGTAGACCCGGACGATATACCCAGAGACGACAAACGAGAGGAGGAATCCGGCAAGGAAGAGCAGGATGATCTGGGTCCACGGGATGAGTTCCCAGTGGATCTTCGCCCCGGCAATGATGGTCTTCGGGTCGCATACGAACTTAAAGAGGGCAAACGGCAGGCTGCATATGATGAATACCAGCCAGGTAACCGGGTTTTTTACAAGTGCGGTTTTTGCATAGCCGGCCGCATCTGAAACGATAGCTCCGTAATCCATAGTATACCATCCCGGCGGACAGATGATAATATTAGTGGGAAGGATCGGGGCGGGAAGGCACCGGCCCCGGTTCTCCCCGGACAACAGTTATGGTATATGTGACCCCCTTACTAAGACCTTGCCGATCCTGAAGACAGTGGATCGAAATCATCTTCTGAAAAATGGATGTTCAATGCTACTGACCCGTAAAAATGCGCTCACTGTGCAGGGGGTCACACGATCCATTTTTGTTTGAGGGCCAAGGACCGGCTCTGCCAAAATACAGGAAAATGGACAACCCATCTCCCTTTTTCACGTCGAAAAAAACAGGAAATTTTGGAGAGAGTGATGAGACCGGCAGCAGGCCGGCCAAAAACAGTTTTACATGATGTGACCCCCTCACAAACGACCGTCAAGGCTTTCTTCGTCCGGATACGATTACATAAGTATATGCCGGTCTTTATCCCCCGACCCGGATCCCAGAGTGCCAGCCGGGCCTTAGAACGCCCGATCCCCGATATCGCCTCCTTTGACACCCTTGTCAGGAAGCTTGTCCGGTCAAACCCGCTCGGTTGTACCCCGTATTTCTCCATGAGAAAGAACTATCCGCCGGTCAAGGCTGTCCGCGAGATGTATACCGCGAAGTTTGCCTACACGACCCTGTCGGGAAAACGTATCGGGACAAGCTCGGAGGTCTACGATTCTGTCGAAGGTTATGAGACCGGGGTCGCTGCCATGATCTCGAATGTGGCTAACATCTCAGCCCACCGGGGAAAGATCCGGCACCGGAAGGAGGCGGACCTCTTCTCGGCGATCCTGAAATGTCATGACCCGGACGACGGGATCTACTTTGTCAGCCTTGCCCGGAACCGCATCACGGTATCCTCGTATACCCGCGATGCGACCAGGAAAAAGGTCGAGGCGTGGGCGGATTCCCTGCCGGAACTATTATAGGGGACGGTACGGACGATTCCCGTAGATACCACGGACTGCCGGAAATGAAACCAACGCTCCTTCTCATGATCCTTGCAGCGGTGCTCCTTGTTGCTGCAGGATGCACCCAGAGTGCTGCTCCCGCTGCCGGGCAGAATACCCCTGTGGTCAGCGAGACTACCGCCATAGCTCCCGTCTCCCCGGCTGAGGGCAGGGTGATCGCCGCCTACTGGTACCTCTACCCAGACCCGAATGACGATACCTATAACCTGGTCATGGCAGCAAAAGACCAGATCCCGTGGACAAAGATCAACCGCCTCTACATCGGGTTTGCGACGGTAAATGAGGGGGTGCTTACCGATCTGCCCACAGGAAGTTCTGCTGACGATGCCACACGGCGGGCAGAGATGCAGCGCCGGATCCGGGAGATAGTGGCACTCTGCCGCGAGAACAACCCGAACGCGGAGATCTTTATCACCTCCAATTTCGATGAGAAGGAACTGGACCCCCAGTACCTGCAGGCTGCACAGGACCCGCAGAAGTTTGCCGACAGTGCCCTTGCCTACCTGAAGGCATACGATCTTGATGGCTACGATATGGACTGGGAGAGCCACCAGATCGATGATTATGCACCCCAGCTGACCTCGCTTCTCTCGGCCTGCCACGCCACGTTTGCGGCAGCCGGGAACAATCCGCATGGCCGTCCCTACCTGCTGACCTACACGGTATGGCCCGGGGTCGAGTCGCCGCAGACGGTTGCCGCAACACAGGACAGTGTGGACCAGATAAACATCATGTCCTACGGGACCGGCGATAAGTACGATCTCGCTTCTTACGCCGATTCCTATGCTGCTGCCGGCTTCCCGTACGGGAAGATGATCGGGGGAGTTGAGAGTGAATCGGGATATACGGATAATGTCGGGCCTGATACGCAGGCAACGGTGGCAGCCAAGTGTGCCTATGTAAAAGAGCATAACCTTGCCGGCCTCTTCGAGTGGCGCATCGATAACGACATGCGGCCCGACAGCGGTGCCCCGACCTACCAGGTGACCGGCTGGATGTCGGACTGCCTGTCGCAATAACCTCTCTTTTTAGTCTCCTTTGCACCGGGAACTGCTGCGGCAGAAGAATTATATGATAAATCGAACAAATAAGAAAAGTATGAAAAATATGAAACATAAGCAGGAGGAAAACCTGATCGATGAGATGGTGGCCCCACGAAAAGAGAAGACCAGGCATCTCTTCGGCAGCGTAAAAGTCGGGGAGCGGGGACAGGTCGTGATCCCCAAGGAAGCCCGTGAGATCTTTGAGATCAAACCCGGGGATATCCTGCTTGTGCTGGGCGATGTAGAGCGGGGTATTGCGCTGGTGAAGGCCGACACCCTGCAGGATTTTGCACGGAAAATTCTGGAAACCTCCAGCCATCCTTCGGATGAATGAGCCGGGAAGCGGTGACCGCAATGAAGATCCTTGTCCTCAACGGGAGCCCCAAAGGAGAAGTCAGCGTCACGATGCAGTACGTGGTGTACCTCAAAAAGAGATTCCCGGAGCACTCCTTTGAAACTGTCAGCGTGGCACACGAGATAAAAAAGATCGAGAGGGATCCGGCGCAGTTTTCTGCCATCCTCGGGAAGGTCCGGTCTGCAGACCTCGTGCTCTGGGCATTCCCGCTCTACTATATGCTGGTCTGTGCCCAGTACAAGCGCTTTGTCGAGCTGGTCTTTGAACGGGATGCACAGGATGCGTTTTCCGGAAAATATGCCGCTGCCCTGTCTACCTCGATCCATTACTTCGACCAGACCGCCCATGCATATATCCGGGCAGTCAGCGAGGATCTCGGCATGCAGTATCTGGGTGGGTACTCTGCGGCGATGATGGATCTCCTGGAGGAAACAGAACGCCTCCGGTTCGAAAAATTTACCTCCCTCATCTTTGCCGCAATAAAGGAGAAGATCCCGGTGCAGAGGGTAAACCCGCCCCTGGTCCCGACAGACCTCGTCTATGCCCCGAACCAGGAGCAGAAAAGGACAGATTCCGGTACACAGAAGGTAGTCATCCTTACCGACGATGATGGCGGTTCTCCCAACCTGACCGCAATGAGAGAAAGGATCCGGGCCGCTTTTACCGGACCGGTCGAGACCATCAACCTCCGGGAACTGGACATCCGGGGCGGTTGCCTGGGGTGCTGCCAGTGCGGGTACGACAACACCTGCGTATATACCGACGGATACGTGGATTTTTACACAAAAAAACTGGCACCTGCGGATATCATCGTCATGGCCGGTTCCCTCCATGACCGGTACCTCTCCTCGGCTTGGAAACAGTTCTTTGACCGGAGCTTCTTCAAGGGACACGTCCCCGGTCTTCCCGGAAAACAGATTGGGTTTGTGATCGCCGGCCCCCTCGCACAGGTCCCCCATCTCCGGGAGATCCTCTCTGCGTGGGCGGACAGTTCCGGATCCCAGGCATTCTTTGTCACCGATGAGGTAGCGAGCTCCCCTGAACTCGACGGACTGCTCGATACCATGGCCACCCGGCTCGTGCAGGGTGCAGAGGCAGGGTACATACCGCCCCGGACATTCTACGCTACCGGCGGCCACAAGATCTTCCGGGATGGTATCTGCGGACCGATGAAACTGGTCTTCCAGGCCGATTACCGGTACTACAAAAGCCACAGGATGCTCGATTTCCCGCAGGCAGATCTCAAAACGAGGCTTGCAAATGCGATCCTCATCCCGCTGACCCGGATCCCCGGCTTCCGGAAGAAAGTGTTTGCCGACATGAAGTACCACATGGTAGCGCCGTTTAAAGCCGTGCTCGGGGACAGCTGATATGGGATCTCCGGCCGCAGGCAGCAGGGCGGGGATCCTGCTCGGGTTTGTCCCCCTGATTGTCTATGGGCTTCTCGCCGGGCCGTCCGTCCAGAGCAGGATAGTGGCTCTGGGGGCAGCAACGCTGGTCACCGTTGTTGCCGGCTTTCCCGATCTCAAAAAAGGCAGGATCCTGACGTGGGCAAGCCTCGTCCTGTTCGGGGGCCTGCTGGTTGCAACGGTCGGGCTGGCTCAGGCCGGGATCCTCATCTGGAGCGGGGTTCTGATCAACGCAGTGCTTGCGGCCGTTGCGTTTGGCTCGATCCTGGCCGGCGTCCCGTTTACCCTGCAGTATGCCCGGGAGATGGTGGATCCGGCACACCATGACAACCCGGTCTTTCTCCGGGTCAACATTCAGATGACCGGTGTGTGGGGCAGTGTGTTTACGGTTAATGCCCTGCTGAATTACCTCGCACTGGTCCTCCCGGGCCCGGCAGGACAGGCCGCTGCCCTGCTTACCTATGTGTTCCTTGCCACAGGGATCGTCTTTACCCTCCGGTACCCGGTTCACATCAGGAAAAAATATGCTCATGCTTCACCGGGCGGGTAGTAGACCCCGGCCAGCCCCGGCTTTTTGGTCGCTGGATCCCGTCAGGGCTGTTCGTCCGCCCTGACCACGTGGACGTAGATATCCCCGAAGAATTCTTCCTGCCGGAGGGCGCACTGCCCGTCCAGGGCCAAAAAGAGCAGCGGGATGTAGACCTCGGGAAGCCCCCAGCCCAGATCCCTGCAGAGCTCGACAAGCGTGATCTCGGTTGCCGGGTCGGCGTTTGCCAGGCACTCCTCGATCACCTGGCGGGCTGAGTCCTGGTACCCCTCCTCGTGGGCGATGCCCACCACATCATCGGCCTCGATGAGGTAGTCCTCATCGACCGGGGGCAGGCGGCGACGCCTCCGCTCCTCCTTTTCCAGGTTCTTGAGCTCGATGATCAGCTCGAAGAGGGTGACGGGGCTTTTCCGCAGGCTCTTTCTGTCGAGCCGGCGCTGGATCTCCCGTTCCAGCCGCTCGATGGGGCCGAACCGGCCCTCGTCCTCAAAATCAAGCCCCTCGCCAAGATCGAAATCCTCGCCACCCTCTCCTGTGTCCTCGTCTTCATCCGGGGCAATATCCAGCAGCTCGGACTTCATGCGCAGGAGGGTGGCTGCGTAAAAGAGGGTGCGCCCAGAGATCTGGAGATTGAGCTGCCGGCACTTCTCCAGCTCGGTGAGAAACCGGTCGGTCACCTCGATGATGTTGATGTTCCACGGGTCGATCTCGCCCCGTTCCGCAAGCCCGACGAGGATCTCAACCGGGTCCTCGACACCGGGAGGCTCGGGTGCAGCCGGGGCATCCCCGGATGCAGGAGAATCTGAAGGTACCTGTGGTTCCGGGAGAACGGCGGAGGGTGCAATGTCCCCGGGAACCGTTCCGGGCTGCACACTCTCCTGAACCGTATCCTCATATGAGCCTGTCACAGCGTCGCCCTTTGGAGCCGGGTTCGCCCGGCGCCGGTTCTTCTTTGGCTCAGCCATGGACCTTGACTCCGGTAACAAGCGTGCTCTTGTCCGGCCGGCTCGTCACGCCCATGATCCTCTGCGCCGCCTCGATCATGGGCTTACGCAGCGAGACGATGACAAACTGCGACGAGGGAGCGAGCTCCTGGATCATGTTCGCTATCCTTTCTACGTTTGCACCGTCAAGCGACATATCCACTTCATCGAAGGCGTAGAACGGTGCCGGGATATGGTGCTGGATGGAGAAGATAAATGCGAGCGTGGTGAGCGATTTCTCCCCGCCCGAGAGGGAGGAGAGGAGGTGGACTTTCTTGTCCCGGGGTTTGACCGCAAAGGTGAGACCGCCGGTGAAGGGATCTTCTTCGTTCTCCAGCACCAGGTTCCCGCTCCCGCTCGTGAGCCGGGCAAAGATCTCGCGGAAGTTCGTGTCAATGGCCTTAAAGGCGGTCATGAACGCCTCGAACTTCATCTGCTCGTACTTCTCGATCCGCTCGATAAGGTTCGCCCGCTCCTTGGAGAGGGTCTCCTTGCGCTCCGTGCGCTCCTCGACCTGCCGCTGGATCTTCTCGTACTCCTCAATGGCGAGCATGTTGACGGCGCCGATCTTGTGGAGTGCCAGTTCGGCATCGGCAATCTTCCCCTCGATCTCGGTCAGCGTCAGGTCGGTTGTGACCTCCCCGACAATGGCCACAAGGGAGGCGATCTCGTTTGTCAGCGCCTGCGCCCGCTCCTCAAGGGCGGCCAGCTGGATCGTAAAGCGCTCCTTATCGGAATCGAACTTGATCAGTTTCGTCTCCGAGGCATGGATACTTTCGGAGATCCCGGCCCGCTTTTTACGCAGCTCGTCAAGCTCCCCCGAGAACTCTTTCTGTTTCTCCTCGAGTCCCGAGATCACGGACCTGTACGACGCAATCTGATCATTGGATGCAGCCACTTCCGCATCGATCTGCCGGTTCCGCTCATCGAACCGCGCCCGCTCCTCGGCCAGCTCGCCGATCCGGGCATTGAAATGCTGGCGTTCGCGGGAGGCATCGTTCATGTCCGCCTCCTTGTTGCGCAGGCGCCGTTCCGCCTCCTCGATCTCTTTTTTCTTCTTCTCCATCTGGTCGGTGAGGGCCGGGATGTTGGTGTCGTCCAGTTTCTTCTTTATGCCGTCAAGTTTTGCGGTGACTGCGTTGATCGCTTCGGTGACCGCAAAGAGTTCCCCTTCAAGGGTGGCAAGCTCCGCCGCGCTCGTGCCGGTCTCCTCTTTCTGCCGGGCAACTGCTGCCTCGATCGTCTGCTTTTCGACCGTGATCGCCTCGAACCGCCGGGTATACTCCCCGGTGATGGCACCGGCCCGGGCCAGATCCTGGTCGATCTCTCCCCTCTGTGCCCGTTTACCGTCCACCTCCTCGGTCATCCTTTTTACCGCAGCCTCAAGCGTTGCTGCCTCCCCGGACAATTCAGCAAGGCGGGAGCGGATCCGGACGATCTCATCGTCCACGGCAGCACCGAAACCCTTCGCCGGTTTCCTTGACGATCCTCCGGTCATCGCCCCGCTCTTCTCCAGCAGTTCCCCTTCAAGGGTGACTATCCGGTACTTCCCGATCAGCTTCCTTGCCCGCTCGAGTGTATCGACCACCACGGTTGCCCCGAGCGCAATGGCAAAGGCCTTGTCGTACACGGGATCGTAGTCAAGCAGGTTGACCGCGTAATCGATGATGCCCGGCTCCTTGAGGGGAGGCAGCTGCGGGGGTTTGAGCTTGTTGAGCGGGAGAAACGTGACCCGGCCAAGCCGCTCGTCTTTCAGGTAACGGATCGCGTCGGTGGCGATCTGATCGGTATCGCAGACCACGAACTGGATCTTGTTCCCCGCTGCCACGTTGAGAGCGGTTGTGTATTCCGGGGGGGCCCGGCCCAGCTCCATGATGGTACCGTGGACACCCTCGATGGCTTTCACGGCCTCGATCGCTTTCCCGCCCGACTCCCCCCGGGCCTGCTGGGCAGCCTCGAGCCGGATTGCGTCCTGCTCGGCGTCCTTCATCTCGCCGCGGAGCCGTTCAAGGGACGAACGGTGGGCGAAGAGGGTGCTCTCCAGCTCGGAGAGGTTCCGATCAAGCTCTTTTTTCCGGCCGGAAAGATCTCCGATCGTACGCTCGTTCTCTTCAAGCTGTGCCTGCTTGACCGCGAACTCCTCATCGAGCTGTTTCTGGAGCGTGGTCAGACGTTCGAGTTCGCTCGTCCGCATCCGGCTTTTCTCGATGAGGATATCCTGCTGGTGGAGGATCGCGGAACGCTCTCCCTTCTTTGCCTCCGCTTCCTCCATCAGGGCAAAGAGCTGCTGGCGCGCTACCTCCGTATCAGAGGAGTACCGGCGGATCTCCGTCTCGATCTTCTCGACCTGGGCTTTGGCTGTAGCCACTTCCATCGCGATGTTGGTCCGGTCAATGGAAAGAGTCCGGATCTGGTCGGAGAGTTCGGCAACCCGGGCCTCGGCCCGTTTCGTATCGGCAAAGACCCGGTTGATCCCTTCGAGATTTGCCTCTTTGTCCTTTTTGAGCCGGCCAATCGTCTGCTCTGCGAGCTTGATCCCGCTCTTGGCTTCTTCGAGATCAGCAATCAGCTTCAGGTAGTCGGGCCCGCTCTTCTTGTTGATGAGATCGTCGACATCGGCGAGATCGGCTTTGAGGTACGCAAGCTCGTTCTCCTCAATGCCCCGGTCAGCCTCGATCCGGGAAATCCTGATCTTCTGCTCCTCGGCAGAAGAGAGGAGGGTGAGGCGCTCTTTTTCCTTCGCGTGGAGCTGGGCGGCGGAACGGCATCCCTGGAAGAAGGCGAGTTCCTTCTGCCACTTCTGGTATTCAAGGGCATGCTCCCGCTCTTTTTTGAGCTCGTGTGCCCGTTTCGCGAGCTCGATGAGCAGGAGCTCTTCGCGCTCGATGCGCTCCCGTACCACATCGAGCTCGGAGAGCGACTGCTGCTTTTTCGTGTCAAACTCGGAGACCCCGGCGATCTCGTCGATGATCTTCCGGCGCTCGAAGTCGCTCATCTCCATGATCCGGGTCACGTCGCCCTGCATGACGACATTGTACCCGTGCGGGATAATCCCAAACTTCGCGAGGTGGTCGACGATATCGCCCTGCTTGCAGAGCCGGTCGTTGAGGTAGTTATAGCTGTAGTAGCCGTTGCCGGTCCTTTTTATCCGGCGCCGGATCTTTGTCCCGTCCGAGAAGGCAATGGCCACCTCGGCGATGTTCTTTCCGGAGTTGAGGTTGATGAGATCGGTGAGTTTCTCGGCCCGGAGATTGCGGGAGCTCGAGAGTGCGAGCACAAAAAGGATGGAATCGATGATATTACTCTTGCCCGAGCCGTTCGGACCTGATATAACGGTGAAACCCTCTAAAAAGGGAATTTTTGTCTTTTTTGAAAAAGACTTGAAATTGTCTATCTCGAGCTCTGTGATGTGCAAAGATCCGGCTCCCCGTCGTCCTTACTTCTTTGCTGCATCGGACTTGTCTTCTTCGACGGCGTAGATCAGATCGCTCTGCTTGGGCTTGGCGGAGACACCCTTCTTGTTCCGGCCATATCCTGCCGATGCGACGATGTAGTTCTTGTCCCCGCGCCGGGGCTCGAGTTTCATCGTCCCGTCCGGCTGCATGATCATGTCCATCGCGGGTTCGGGGGGGGCCTCCGGCTCGGCGTCAGACGCGCGGGCACCTTTGCGGAACACGACTGTGCTGCCTGCGGCCTGGGACCCTGATGCACCACCGGGTGCGGCCGCGGGTGCCCCTTGGGCGACAGGCTGCACGCGCTTGAGCTCCTGGCGGCTGCGTTCCTCGGTCTGCTTGGACATCTTCATGGCGATGGACTTGAGGTCAAGAAGTTCCTGGGTAAGGCCCTTGACCAGTGCTTCCATCTCATTGACCTTCTTTTCGAGCGCGGCAACGCGGTCCTCGCCGGCACCGCTTCCTGAACTTTCCATCATGTTGACCATTTTCTCCTTTTCGTCAAGTTCGAACTCAAGATACCTGATCTTTGCATCCGGTTGCACCATGCAATACCCGTATATGTTCTGATATATACTGGTGCGGCGCACTCCTTATTAATAATAGTAGTGATCTGCGGATGAGAAAAAAAGGTTTGTGCTTCCTTCTCCCCTCAAAAGAGGGGCAGCCTTCCTGATAATGGGCCGATCCGGGCCCTACGCGCCTTTTCTGGCAGAAAAAATGCTTATATATCCCCACACGATACGACGATGACACTGCAATCCCGCTCTTCCTCGCGCTCCTCCTAAGAAAAGGTATTACCTGATCCAAACGCACGTGTAACCATATGTCGTTTCTTTCCCAAACCGATCCAGAAATAGCAGATATCATCGAAAAGGAACGGCTCCGCCAGACAAACGGGCTGGAGCTGATCGCGTCCGAAAATATTGTAAGCCGTGCCGTGCTCGAGGCAATGGGGTCGATCATGACCAACAAGTATGCCGAGGGCTACCCGGGGAAGCGGTACTACGGCGGCTGCGAGTTTCATGACATGGCGGAGAACCTGGCCCGGGACCGGCTCAAAAAACTCTTCGGCGCCGAGCACGCGAACGTCCAGCCCCACTCGGGTACCCAGGCAAACATGGCGGTTTATTTTGCGTACATGAAACTGGGAGAGAAGATCCTGAGCATGAAGCTCAACCAGGGCGGGCACCTTTCTCACGGTTCCCCGGTCAGCTTCACCGGCAAGTTCTACCAGGTCGCCCAGTACGGCGTTGACCCCGAAACGGAAACACTCGATTACGGCGCCGTTGGTGAGATGGCAAAGAAGGAGAAGCCCCAGATTATCGTCTGCGGGGCATCTGCCTACCCGCGGACCATCGACTTCAAGGCGTTCCAGGAGATCGCCGATGACGTCGGCGCCTACTGCATGGCCGATATCGCCCACATCGCCGGTCTCGTCGCCACCGGCCAGCACCCGACCTCGGTCGGGGTGGTCAACTTCACCACCACCACCACCCACAAAACCCTACGGGGGCCCCGCGGCGGCGCCATCATGTGCAACAACGAGTACGCCCAGGCAATCGACAAGGCGGTCTTCCCCGGCATGCAGGGCGGCCCGCTGATGCACACGATCACGGCAAAGGCGGTCTGTTTCGAGGAGGCCCTCAGGCCCTCGTTTACGGAATACAACAAGCAGATCGTGAAGAACGCGAAGGTGCTTGCCGAGACCCTGACAAACAACGGTATCCGGCTTGTTTCGGGCGGCACTGACAACCACCTCATGCTCATCGACCTGACCAACCAGCACCTGACCGGTCTCGAGGCGGAAGTGGCACTCGGCAAAGCCAATATCACCGTGAACAAGAACACGATCCCCAACGAGACCAAGAGCCCGTTTGTGACGAGCGGCCTCCGGGTCGGCACCCCTGCCGTTACCTCGAGAGGCATGAAAGAGGCCGAGATGCGCCAGATCGGTACCTGGATCGCCTCGATCGTCAAGGATATCAAGAACGAGACGTTGATCAAGAACATCAGCCGGGACGTTACGGCGATGGCGCAGAAGTTCCCGATCTACCCGACAGTATAATAACCTCTTTTCCCATTTTTACTAGGTAGAGGGAGGATACGGCAATGGTCACCATCCTTGACGGGAAATCGGTATCGGAAAAGCGGCTCGAACTCCTCAAGGAAGCGATTGGTGAGTCGGGGCTGTACCCCCGGCTTGCCACCGTGATCGCAGGCAGCGACCCGGCATCGCAGATGTACGTCCGCATGAAGCACCGGGCCTGCGAGCGGGTCGGTATCGGTTCTGTCGGGATCGAGGTCCCTGGTGACGCCACCACGGATAAAGTGCTTGAAGCGGTCTCCCGGCTCAACCGGGATCCGGACATCAACGGCATCCTTGTCCAGCTTCCGCTCCCCGGACGGGTGGACACCGAGCGGGTGATCGCTGCGGTCGACACGGGAAAGGACGTGGACGGGTTCCACCCCACGAGTCTTGGTCTTCTGATGAGCGGCAGGCCCCGTTTTGCTCCCTGCACGCCCAAGGGTATCATGACCCTCCTTGCCGAGTATCACATCCCCGTGGCCGGTGCCCGGGCGGTGGTAGCCGGGCGGAGTATCGATGTCGGGAGACCGATGGCAGCACTGCTCACCAATGCCGATGCGACCGTAACCATCTGCCACAGCAAGACCCGGAACCTTGCCGCAGAGCTCCGGCAGGCGGACATCCTGGTATCGGCAACGGGAAAGGCGCATTTCATCACCCCGGAGATGGTAAAACCCGGAGCGGTGGTCATCGATGTCGGTATCAACCAGCTCAACGGCAAGCTGGTCGGGGACGTGGACTTTGAAGCGGTAAAAGAGGTCGCATCGGCCATCACCCCGGTGCCCGGCGGTGTGGGCCCGATGACAATCGCCACGCTCATGGAGAACACCTTTGCTGCCGCGGTGATGAGGACACCATGAGATCCTGCCGGGTCAACAAACTGGATATCGGCGGAGGTGCGCCTCCCCGCATTATGGGTGTGATCAACTGCAGCGGCGAGTCGTTCTACCGTGGCTCGTTCATCCCCATCGATCTGGTCCACGAAACGGCGGTGGCGATGGTCGAGCAGGGCGCCGACATGATCGATATCGGTGCCCGGAGTACAGCCCCGAACACCCAGCCGATCAGCGGGAGGGAGGAGGCAGAACGGATCGACGGCGCTCTTAAGGAACTGGACGGGAGCGGAATCACCCTTTCCGTGGATACCATGCACCCGGGTGTGCTTGATGTCTGCCTGAAACACGATATTCATGCGGCAAACGATATCAGCGGTTTTGTCTCCCCGGCCTATGCAAAGAAGGTGGCGGACGCCGGTCTGCCGGCCTTTCTGATGGCGACAAGCCAGATACCGGGCGACCCGATCGGGGTAGATGCCACCCTTGCCTCGCTCGAAGAGGTTGTACGGCGATGCGAGACGGCAGGCGTGAAGGAGTACGTCCTTGACCCGGCCATCGGCATCTGGACACCGTTCCGTTCTGTAGAGGACGACTGGGAGCTTTGCCGGCATTTCGAGACGTTCCTGTGCTTTGACCGCCCGGTACTCGCCGCTGTGTCGAGGAAGACCTTTATCGGGATGCTCCTTAACCAGGAACCGGAAGACCGGCTCCCGGGCACCCTTGCGGTCACAACAAAGCTGCTGGAAAAAGGCGCATCGGTCATCCGGACCCATGATGTGGCAGCCACCCGGGACACCATCAGGGTATACGAGCAGCTGGTGAAAGGGACATGAACCCCTCGTTCTCGGTATCCGGCCTCTCCACGGGCATCATCCGGCCCGGCGACCCGTTTACCGACCGGATCATTGCGGCGGCCGCATCTGCTTGCGGCGGATTTTCTGACGGAGACATCCTTGTCCTCGCCGAGACCGCGGTGGCAACCGCAGAAGGAAACGTGGTCCGGCTTGATACGGTCACCCCCTCACCCCGGGCCATGGAGCTCGCGGAGCGGTACCACATGGACCCCCGGACGGTTGAAGTGGTTCTCTCCGAGAGCGATTCGATCGTCGGGGGGATTCCGGGATTTCTGCTCTGCATGAAGCAGGGCACGCTCCTCCCCAATGCCGGTGTGGACGCCTCGAATGCCCCTCCCGGGTGCATTGTTCCTCTGCCAAAAGACCCGGATGGGAGTGCCGTGCGTATAAAAGGTGAGATCTTCCGGCGGTGCCATGCCCGGATCGGGGTCATTGTGGCTGACAGCCGCACGCATGCAATGCGTCTCGGGTGTTCCGGGGTGGCCATCGGATGCGCCGGGATCACCTCCGTTATCGATGACCGGGGGCGCTCTGACCTGTTCGGACGGAAACTGGAAGTCACCAAAAGGGCGGTTGCAGACAATATCGCATCAGCTGCCGAGCTGGTGATGGGGGAGGCAGACGAGTGTACGCCGGCCGCCCTGGTCCGGGGCCTGGGGATGACCATCGGGGACGAGTGCGGCGTTGATACGATCGATGCCGATGAGTGCCTGTTTATGGGCGTTTTCCGGAACTGCTGCCGGTAACTGCCAGTACTTTTCTCTTTTTCGCCCGTATGTCTTTTTGCGGGACCTAGGGCTGGTCCGAGGTTACCGAAGACGTGAAGTTATAGGCACAGTCGAGATCGGCAAATTCGGAGAACGAGAACGTCTCTTTGAGTTTCTGGTGAGGGGCCATCGACGGGATCTCGAAACTCGCTGACTGCGAATGGCAGTACGCGGTGATTGGCATCAGGCTGACCTGGACCTCGATGTTCTCGAATGTTACATTGGTGGGGTTCTCGATCTGGAAATCTGTGGTATAAAAATCGAACGAACCGGTATTGACCGGGGTAAATGAATCGAGGTTATCGCTCATAACCGTGATGGCTGTATTCTGGATCCGTGTTGACGTGCAGCCGGCTCCAAGGATACAGATCACCACCAGCGCAAGAATCCAGATATACCACCGCATACCGCTTTTCACCTGCCTTCACGCCGAGACTCTGTTGATCACTAGTGTACCTGTGATCAGGGAAAAAAGAGACGGCCCGGTGACTGCTCACGCTCCCTCGCGTGAAGCAAGGAGCAGCCGGACCACGGATTCGTCAGTAAATCTCCCGGAAGGTTCCCGATCGAGGAGGCGCCGGGTGAGCCGGTCGCGGAATTCCGCGTTCCGGCCTGCAAGGAGTTCGGGAGCGGCATACGAGGTGCTCAGCTGGAGGCCGATGATCTCATCAACGGTCAGCTCTTCCTGTACCGGAAATACGTATTCCTCGATGACCGGGAACGGGGAGGCCATAAAGATCTCCTCGTGGCGATCCTCCTTCCCGCGTGCCAGCCGCCCTGAGTAATCCCAGGCATCGCCAAGCATCTCGCGGAGCACATCCCCGACCGCACCTCCCCAGCTGTTCCCGAGGTGGGTGAAGAAACTGTCATTCCGGCTGATGCAGGCAATCCCTCCACCGGGTTCGATCAGGCTGTCGAGCGTTGCAAGCACGGCCGGACGGTCCATCCAGTGAAAAGAGAGGCCCATCGTGCAGAGCCGGAAGCGGGGGAGACCAAGGCTGGTCAGGGTACCATCGGACCCGGAATGCCAGGATATTTCCTCCAGGTGCATGGCCGATGCACGACGGTGGCCCTCGGCAAGCATTTCCGGCTCCGGGTCTACGGCATGGACCAGAAAACCCCGCTCCGCAAGCGGGATCGCCATGTTCCCGGTCCCGCATCCGAGATCCAGGATCCGCGCCGGCGGGACGATGCCGGACCGCGAAATGAGGGTGTCGAACACCCCGGGAGGGTACGGCCGCCGGTACCGCGCATAGTAGCCGGCCTTCCCGCAAAAAAGTCCTCTTTTTGTCGGGGCGGAACCGGTGCCGGGGCGCGGCCCGGTCACCGCGATCCTCCGGAAAAACCCGGACGGTCACCGGAGGGGTGGTCCGGCACACGGTGTTCCTCGAGAAGTGCAATGACCCTTGAGGAGTCCTCAACGGTAAATCCGATACGGGGACGTCCGGATTTCAGGGTGGCAACAAAGATCCGGTCTCGCGAGGGCCGGTGAATATCAAGCGGGAACCAGGTCTGCAGGTCCCCGGATCCCCAGATCCGCCATTTACCATTCAAAAGCGAGGGTTCGCTGACCGTGATATGATCGATATCCGCAAAGGCAACCTCGCGGTTATGCCCCAGGGGAAACGAGTACGCGGCAAACGTTATGCCCCTTCCGGTGATAGTGACAAGGCGATCGGTATACAGGACAGCAGGATCAGGAGACGGCGTTTTTCGGGCTGACACCCGGGACGTATCCTGTCGGGTGCGGGACTGGAAGACAAGGAGAATAATCTGCACTACCGGCGCACTGCAGATGACCCCGCCCCCCGCGTAAACCAGTATTTCGGGACCGAAAAAATATCCGACAAGCAGCACGCAAAAACCCAGGGTTACCGTGATAAAACCGCCCAGAAAACAGAGCGTCTGGCTCCTCAGCGTCGGATCAGGGATGCTGTCCATCTTAGGGGGAGATTAGTAGAGAGAATGCTAAAAACCTATTCCTCGTTGCAGTGAGCACAAAAACCCCGCGGACCGGGCGGTTGTTTCATCTCCTGCGTAACCGATTCTTTTACGAAGAACATGGGAACACCCCCGCCAGGAGCAAAGAACGATAAGGACAGACCGTTTCTCACCGATCCCCCGTTTTACCTTAGGGAATTCGAAGACTCTTACCGGTATATCATCAACGAGTACGAGGTGCAGCCCAAAAAAATCGCGATCTTCATGCCCTGCGCAATGCGGAAACCCTACAGCGCGAGCCCGAGCCACCAGCTCATCCGGATGATCATCGGGCAGGTATTCGATGAATCGCAGTACCATATCGTGATCTTCGGGACCTGCGGCATCGTTCCTTCCGAGCTCGAAACCATGTACCCCTATGCGCACTACAAGTACATGCTCGGGAAGGTAAACGATGAGAAGATCAGAGAGGATTTCCTCTCGATAGAGACCGACCGGATAGCAGGGTACCTGGAAAAGACCCGGCACACGTACACGTACCGGATTGCCTATTGTATCGGCCTCTTCCGCGAGGCCCTAGTCCGGGGTGCGGAGAAGGCCGGAGTGAAGATCGACCTCCTGCTCCCCACAAAGGACCGGATTAACCGGGTAATTGAGGAAGAGGAGTGCCGGTTCCAGGAAGGGAGTCTCTCCATGGACGAGTACCTGGGAGAGTTTTGTGATGAGCTCATCCGGTTCCGGAATACACATCCCGGCTGTGCAAAAGAAGACTGACCAGGGCACCGTGCCGGCCCGCCGCTTTTACTGACGGGACGTTCCCTTCTTTAGGACGGAAGGGATTTTGCGATCAGGTAAAATGCGTACAGTGCCGAGGCGATGCCGGCAACGGACAGGACGAGCGCAGCAGCGGGAGAGATGGCTACCCCGTTGAAAGGCAGGGCTTCCTTAACGCAGAACAGGAAGAAGGCCAGTGCAAGGAACCAGCCGTACATCTTCTTCCCGATCACGGCCGCCCGGATTCCGACCATGAATACCAGCACGTCGATCCCGATGAGAACGAGGGTAAACCAGTCAGGAAGGGTCATCAGGTACAGATGGGTGCCGGGTGTTAAAGAAATACCGGGCCCACGGCACAAAGAAAAAGGGAGCCGTTACTTCACTACAAGCACCCTGCAGGGTGCCGAGCGTATGATCTCTTCGGCCACGCTCCCCAGGAGGAGGCGTTCCAGCCCGCGTTTACCCTGGGTGCCGATCACGATCAGGTCAATCTTTTTTTTCGTGGCAAACTTTACGATCTCGGTGGCCGGCCGCCCTTCGAGGAGGGTGGTCTCGACCCGGGTATTCCCGGCCAGGGATCGGATCCGCGCAAATGCCTGCTCTGCCTCGGCGCGGAAGACACTGTAGGTGTCCCCCAGGGGGATGTCCGCCGACATAGTGGAGAACGTCCCCGTATCGATCACGTACACGGCGTAGAGCGTGGTTCCCGGGCTCTGGCTGCCCACGCGGATGGCCTCTTCAAGGGCGGCCCGGTTCTTCTCCGAACCGTCGGTTGCGATCAGGATCCTGTGAAAGAGGGGTTCGGTCATCGGTAATACTCCTGCACTATGTCCTACTGTGAGTTCTCCCCAGATACTTCTTGCGGATCTGCGGCCCCGGCTTCGTCAGGGGCCTCCTCCTCGCTCTCAGCAACGTACTTTTCCCCCCGCATCGCGCAGAGCACTGCGGCCACAAACGAGATCCCCGCCCCGATATAGAACGAAAGGGCAAGGGAGGGCATGAAAGCGGTGGCAAGCGTTGTCGGAAACCAGACCACACCGGTAAGGGTGGCAAGGGTTGCCGGGGCAAGGGGGGCAAGCAGCGCCGGGGAGAGGCCCCCGAGAATCATCTGGACCGGGTTATACCCCAGGAATGCAGCAAAGAGTGCACCGGTCGGGGGGATCGCACCCATGGCGGGGATGAGCGGGCTGGCATTTGCGGCCGAGAGCGCCCCCGCAAGTGCCGGGGGGAACCCGGCCGTGAGCCCCACAACGATGATGGTAAAGAACATCCCCATGGAGAGGACAAAACCCGAGTTTATCAGTGTGGACATCATCCCGGATGTAACACCCCGCTCTTCGGGCGGCACGGAGTTCATGATCGCCGCTGCATTGGGCGAGGAGAACATGCCGTTTCCAATCCCCATGATCAGGAGTGCCAGCGCGAATGGCAGGTAATCGAAGTTGAACGGCAGGATGGCGAGGATCAAGAACGAGATCCCGACGAGCACCATGCCCAGTGTGCTGATCCACCGGGCACCATACTTATCGGAGATGATGCCGGAGAGCGGCCCCATCACCACAAATCCGATGGTGAGCGGCAGCATGTAGACCCCGGCCCAGAAGGGCGTGGACTCAAAGCTGTACCCGTGCAGCGGCAGCCAGATCCCCTGGAGCAGGATAATGAGGACGATCATGACCCCGCCGCGGGCAAGGGCAGACATAAATCCGGCGGCATTGCCGAAGGCAAAGTTGCGGATCCGGAAGAGATCCATGCGGAACATCGGATCCTCGACCCGGGTCTCGATGATGGGGAATGCCACAAGGAGCAGGATCCCGCTCGTGAGCGCAGCGACGACCCACGGGTTTGTCCACCCCATGGAGGATGTGCCATACGGGAGCAGGGCATAGGTGATACCGACAAGAAAGATGGTCAGGCCCCCGATAAAGGAGAGGTTCCCCCAGATATCGATCTTCTGGGTGCGCTTCCCGTAGGCCGGTTCCTTGAGCTTGAGAAAGGCCCAGATGGTCCCGATCACGCCGAATGGCACGCTGATCAAAAAGACATACCGCCAGTGGAAGACCGCAAGGATCCCGCCAATTAAAAGGCCCACAAACTGCCCCGAGAGCGCTGCCACCATGTTGAGGCCCAGCGCCTTTCCCCGTTCATCAGGGGGAAAGGCATCGGTGAGGATCGCGGCGCTGTTGGAGAAGATAAACGAGGCCCCCACGGCCTGGACAATCCGGAAGACGATGAGCTCGATGGCCCCGGCATCACCGGTATCGGGGGTCAGGAAGAGAAGGATGGACCCGAGGGTAAAGATGGCAAACCCGATATTATAGAGCCTTACTCTCCCGTACATGTCCGAGAGCCGCCCGAAGCTGAGCAGGAGAGTGGCAGTGACGATCCCGTAGCCCATCAGGATCCAGAGCAGGTACTGGAACGAGGTGAGCGGATCGATATTGATCCCTTTGAAAATGGCGGGAAGCGAGATTAGGATAATGCTGCCGTTCACCGCTGCCATGAACATGGCAATCGTCGTGTTCGAGAGAGCGATCCACTTGTAATGTGGCTCCCGGGCCGGGGCGGCCTGAGCGCCTGCGGGAAGAGAAGTGCCTTCATCCGATTGTGCAGTCGAGTCCACGGGTTTTTCCACGTCCTGCTGTGTCCCGGAGATAGTGATCCGGCACTCCATGTATAGGGTGCACTATACACTTGAGCCTATAGTATCCCCGGATGCCGTCAGAAGGGGAGGAGATTTGCGAGGTGCCCCGCGGAAAGGGGCTGGCCCGCACCGGAAAAATGAATCAGGTCCGCGGGGAGGCAGCGGATGTCTGCCGCTTCACGCCCACCCGCCCGTTCTCCGCAGCGAGGACAAAGCCAAGCCCTTCGAGATACTTACGGCTGGCGCCGGTCCCATGCGTCAGGATCTCTACAAGGTCTTCTTCCTCGTCGATGTCCGTGTGGAGCAGGAACGAATCGATCACTTCGCAGGAGAGCCCGGCTTCCTGTGCAATCTTTGTGTGCTTCAAAAAACTCATGCCGTAATAATCAACATGGAACTTTGCCGGTTCCCGCACAAAGATCGCGTTGGTCCCCCCGCCGCGACCGGGCACGATCCCGATGTCGCTGGTGGTAGTGACCACCCTCCTTATCGCAGGGCCGGTTGCAAGGGGAAGGTCGGCCATGAGGATCAGGACCGGCCCTGCTGCCTGGGAGAGCACTTCGTTGAGTGCACCGCTCAGGTCCTTGTCGGCGATGGTGACCTGGACATCCTCGGAGTCGAAGAGCTCAGTGGCAACGATCACCGGGCTGCAGTTGGCATCCTTGGCGGCAGCGATCACATCCTCGAGCATGGCGCGGGCGAAGGCTTCCCGTTCCTCCTGGGAGAGGATGCCGGAGAGCCGGCTCTTGGGGCCTGCCGGTTTAAACGGGATCAGGGCATGGGGACACATGTGATACGTCCATATGCAGGACGATCAAAAAAAGGTGCTGATATCTCCCCCACGCTCGTTCCGGGTGCAGGTTTAACAACACCGCTCAGCAATAGTGTACAGCATGGAGGCACCCCCTTACACCACGGTCAGGCTCCCCGCACGGACAGTCATCGGGATCGAGCGCAGGACCTGTAATGCGGACGGCAGGAGTGTGACCGATATCCCGGCCTGCTGGAAGGAATTTCTGACCACGAACGCCGCTGCACGGATCCCCCACCGGATCATCCCGCCGGTGATGTATGCAGTCTATTCCGGTTATGCCTCGGACTGGACAGGAGAATACAGCTATCTTCTCGGCTGCGGTGTGGTAAAAGCAGGGACTCCCCCTAAAGGCCTTGCCGTCCGGCAGATCCCCGCCCAGACCTATGCCTATTTTCCGGCGCGGGGCCGGATGCCGGATGCCGTGGTAAACATCTGGGCCGGGATCTGGGGAACCGACCTGCCCCGGACCTATACCTGCGATTTCGAGGTGTACGACAGCAGGTTCACGGATAAAAAGAAACCCCAAGTAGATATCTACGTGGGTATCCGGGATCCGTAAAAAAGGCTTATTCAGGCTGCCGCCGTTTTCCCGTTCTTCCGGAACGATTCGGCAGGGATATGGATTTCGAACCGTGCCCCGGTGCCCGGCACGCCGGTCTCCGCGATTGTTATCCCGGTGAGCGCAAGCATCTCTTTAACGAGGAAGAGTCCCCAGCCGGTACGCTTCCCAAACCCGCGTTCGAAGATCCGCTCCTTGTTTGCAGGCAGGATACCGGTACCGTTGTCTTCGACAACAAGAAGCCCTCCGGTCTCCTCGTCCCGGACAGAGAAGCGGATCTCCGTTACCTTGCCACCGTGGCGTACGGCATTGTCCAGCAGCTGGGCAACGGCCTTCTCCACCATCGGGTCGGCGAGGATCGTGGCATTCCCGCTGGTATCGGTAATCGTCACTTCCTTGACAGGAACAATATCACGGGCACGCCGGATCACGGAGGAGATGGGCTGCCAGACGGCGGGTTCGGTCCCGAGGTTCTGGTAGTCCTTGGCGAACTGGAACTGCCTCCGGATCTTGTCAAGGGCAAACCGCTCCTTCTCGATATACGATTTCATCGTAGGATCGGTCACCATCATCTCCAGCAGTTCGGTGTATCCGCCGACAGCCGTAAGCTGGTTTAACACGTCGTGGCGGGTGACGCTCCCGACGAGATTGAGTTTCTTGGAAAGCGTCTCGGCCTCGTCCTGCAGCCGGCGTATTGCAAGGGCCTTTTCCACCAGCAGGGAGAGGACCGGGTACCAGGTGTCCGGGGCCCCTGCCATGACAAGGTACTCTGCCCGGTTCTCCACGGCCATGCGGAACGCTTCCGGCTCATAGGCCGCCGCAAGGATGATCGCCGGAAGCTCGATCTTCTTCTCCCGCAGGTGGCGAACAAAGACCAGGCCGTCCTGTCCCTCTTCCCGGACGGCAATTACCACACACGGCCCGGCGGTGATGTTCCGGCTGAGGGTCACCTCAGGGGACGATGACGTGATCACGCGGTAGGCGCCGGTCCCGGCGAGGAACTTTCCGGTAGCAGCGCAGCGGTCGGTCTTTGCATCGATGAGAATGAGGGGGATCACGGTGTATCACGGGACCTTGGTCGAATCCGATGAACATTCTATTTCGCGGGGAACATATAAATGCCATCCAGCAGGCCATGACCCCACAGGGAGACGCCCCGCCGCCAGTGTTTAACATGTACAAAAAGAACCGTACTGTATGCAGCCCCGGGTGGTCACCTACACCAAAAATGTCTTTCTGCCACTCACCAGTGTCTGCCGGAACCGGTGCGGGTACTGCTCGTTCCGCACCCCGGTCCGCGACGGGTGCGTCATGCTGCCGGACCAGGTGGAGGCAGTCCTCGCGCGGGGGCAGGAGGCCGGGTGCACCGAGGCACTGTTCACCTTCGGCGAGCACCCGGAAGAGGAGCCCGGCTTTCGTACCTGCCTGGAACAGACAGGGTATGACTCCATTCTCGATTACTGTGAGGCCATGTGCCGGCTCGCCATCCGGTACGGGATTTTGCCGCACACCAATGCCGGTATCCTCACGTATGGGGAGATGAAACGGCTCCGGCCCGTCAATGCCAGCATGGGGCTGATGCTGGAGACCACCGCACGGATCCCGGCGCACCAGGGATCGAAAGGAAAGGATCCGGAGGTGCGCCTCGCAATGATGGAGGACGCAGGACGGCTGAAGATCCCGTTTACCACCGGCCTGCTCCTCGGGATTGGTGAGAGCGCTCGCGACCGCGAGGAGTCTTTGGTGGCCATCCGGGACATCCATCAGAAATACGGGCATATCCAGGAGATCATCCTCCAGAACTTCTGCCCCAAGGACAATACGCCGATGGCAGCGTTCCGGGTGCCGGAGACACAGGAGATCTGTGATACAATAACGATGGCGCGGCGGATCCTGCCCGATGAGATCTCCATCCAGATAGCCCCCAACCTCATTGACGCATCCCGGCTTATCGGCTGCGGGGTCAGCGATCTAGGAGGGATCTCCCCGGTCACCATCGATTATGTGAACCCGGAGCACCCCTGGCCGGCTCTCGCAGACCTGAGAAAGATCGCAGGGGAGGCCACCCTCCTGCAGGAGCGTCTGTGCATTTATCCACGGTTCATCCGGATGGGCTGGTTCGACCCCGGCCTGCAACCCCTAATAAACCGGCTCGACCAACGTATTAGCAGAGGGAGCGGCCAACCGTGAAGCAGAAAAAACTCCTCTATACCGGGAAAGCCAAATCGGTCTACCGTACGGATGCGAAAGGAACACTGATCGTCGAGTTTCGCGATGACATCACCGCGTTTGACGGTGGCAAGAAGGACACGCTCAAGAACAAGGGCAGTTACAATGCCGGCGTCTCGGCATTCTTCTTCTCCTACCTGGAAAAGAACGGTGTCAAAACCCATTTTCTCGAGATGCTGGACGAGAACCGGATGGCAGTCCGCGAACTGTCCATGATCCCTCTTGAAGTGATTGTCAGGAATTTTGCGGCGGGCTCTATTGTCAGGAACTACCCGTTTGTGGAGGGGAGCCCCCTGAAACCGCCGGTCATCGTGATCGATTACAAGGACGATTCCCGACATGACCCGATGCTCAACGATGAGCTGATCGTGGCCCTGAAACTCGCAACACCGACAGAACTCAAAAAGATCAAGACAATCGCGCTGAAGATCAACACTCTTCTCGTTGGCCTGCTTGCAAAAGAGGGAATCACCCTTGTGGATTTCAAGCTGGAGTTCGGGCGGCAGAACAAGACCATCTATCTCGGCGACGAGATCAGCATGGACTCGATGCGCCTGTGGGACAAAAAAACCGGCGAGTCTCTCGACAAGGACGTGTACCGGTTCAACAAGGGTGACGTGATGGCGACCTACAACCGGGTGGCGGCACGGATCACCAGGGCGCCAAAAACCGCATCGGCGGGAAAGAAGGCCAAATCATCGAAAAAACCCGAAAAACGGACCCGGTAAGAATTCCACAACACATAAGTGGTCCAAAGAAAATACGCGTGTACCAACCAGACGGGGTGATCTGTCATGACTGACGATGCGGAAACGGAAGCAGATATGCTCAAATGGGCGCATGCGATCGCCCGCAAGAACGGATGGATACTCAATCCTGACGAAGACCACCTCAATATCGTGATCCGGGGGCTGGTACGGAACAAGAAGAAGTTCGGGAGGCCCTACTGCCCCTGCCGGCTGCGGAGCGGCGACGAGGAACGTGACCGCGCCATCGAATGCCCGTGTGTCTACCACAAGGACGAGATTGCAAAGGACGGGCACTGCCACTGTCTCCTCTATTACAAAAAACCATAGAACATCCTTCTTTTTTGGTATTGTCTCTATGACACAACCCGCCCCCGGCCTTTCTCCGGTCACCGGCAGGGACCCGGAAGTCCTGATTCTTGGCAGTTTCCCCAGCCGGATGTCGCTTGAAAAAGGCGAGTATTACGGGAACCCCAAGAATCAGTTCTGGAAGATCATGGAGCAGTTGTTCGGGATCGATCCAGACCTTCCCTATGCTGCCCGTACCGCCCTCCTCGCAGAACACCGGATCGCCCTCTGGGACGTACTCTGCAGCTGCAGGCGCGAAGGGAGTATGGACACTGCGATCCGTGACCCGGTCCCGAACGATATCCGGGGATTTATTGCAGCGCACCCGACCATCCGGTGCATCGCACTGAACGGAGGCACTGCCGGCCGCTACTTTAACCGATTGAACCCGGGGCTGCCCGGCCTTGTCCTCCCCTCGACCAGCCCTGCCTATGCCGGCATGCCCCTCGCAGAAAAGATCCGTCACTGGGCACGCATCTGCCCCCGGTCAACAGTCTAAAAAAAAGACGCTGTCCCGCCTCACCGCTCCAGCCGCAGTTTCAGGAAGATGACGTGGTAGATTGCATAGAACCCGCAGAGTACCGCCGCGGTATACCCAAGGATCGCGACCCACATGATCTCTTTTGGCAGGGTGACGGGCGAGGCCTGAAGCACCAGCGATGAACCGACCACGAGCGCTGCCACCACGAGACCGATCATGATCTTGTCGCTGGCCCGGTCCAGTGCCATCTGGAGTTTCTTTAGGTCGGTATCAACCACTTCGAGCCGGACGGTCCCTGTCGAGAGGCGCTTGAGCATCAGGTTAACATTCCGGGGCAGGTCGAAGGCCGCATCGACCGCCTCGAGAAGAGAATTCGATGCCCGCTTCATGTAGCCTGCCGAGAGCACGTTTGAGTCTGCAAGCTTGCGCAGGTAGGGGGTGACCTCCCCGCCAAAGGAGAACTGCGGGTCGAGCCGTACTGCCACATCAAAGACCATCACCAGGGTCTTTAACAGGAGCATGAGGCTCATGGGCACCTTGAGGCTGTACCGCCGCATTACCTCGGTAAGCTCGTTGATCATGAGACCGAAATTGAACTGGGCGATCTCGTCCCCGCCCCCGAAATCATGCAACATGATGTACAGGTCGTCCCGGAGCTCCTCGCGGTGCTCCTCGGCAATAAAGATCCCAAAGCCCTCGAGCGTCTTGAGAATCATATCGACATCGTCGGTGGTCAGGGCAAAGAGCAGGTTGATGAAGAGCTGTTTCTTTTCGGGGCGCAGTACCCCGACGATGCCGAAGTCCAGGAAGACCAGGTCTCCCATCTCTGAAATGAGAAGGTTGCCGGGATGGGGATCACCATGGAAGAAGCCGTCCTCGAAGATCATCTTCAGGTACGCGTTAAATCCCCGGACAGCAATCTCGTGCTTATCGCTTCCCTGGGCAGTGATCGCCTCAACGTTGTCGATCCGTACACCCTTGACAAACTCCATGACAAGCAGCCGGGAGGACGAATATTCCCAGTAAATTTTTGGGAAATGGATGCCTGGCACATCCCGGAAGTTGCGTGCCATCCGTTCCGCGTTCCGGCCGTCGCGGGTGAAGTCCAGTTCTTTCCGGATCTGGGTGGCAAAGTCCTGGACGAGCCCCGCCGGGTTGTACATCCGGCTCTCCGGGAAGACCGCCTCGATCCGCTCTGCCATGGACTGGAGGATGGCAAGGTCGTTCTCGATAACATCCGGGATCCCGGGGCGCTGGACCTTGAGCGCCACCACGGTCCCGTCCCGGAGGACCGCACGGTGGACCTGCCCGATCGAGGCGGAGGCTACCGGGGCCTCGTCGATCTCGCAGAACCAGTCCTCGAGGTTGGGGCAGGTCTGCTGGATCACGCCGATGACTTCAGAAAAAGGCAGGGGCTTGGCATGGTCCTGGAGTTTCTTGAGCTGGGCGATGAGCTCAGGAGGGAAGATCTCCGTCCTCGTGCTCATGATCTGCCCGAACTTCACAAACGTGGGCCCGAGCTCCTCCAGGGCCAGCCGCACCCGTTCATAGACCGTGGACTGGTCCGGCTGCTTCTCCTCCGTACCCGGCAGGCGGAAACGGGTCTTGCCCGGGAACGCTTTCTCCAGTGCAATACCAAAACCGTACTTCCAAAGGATATCGATGATCTGCGCATACCGCCGGATACGGGTGACCATGGATACAGTTTGGCAGTGGGGATACTTAACACTGGCTTATCCCCTCCGACTGCCGGCCCGCGTGTGGCCGCACAAAGCGCCAAAAAAGAAAGATACGCCCGGTAATCCGGGAAAACCCCTCATGGTTTGGAGAAGACCACGATCCGATTCGTGTTGGTACCGGACCGGTTGTTCCCGACCCCCCAGATATGGGAGGTCTTGGAGAATACCTGCCGGTTGATGAGGACTCCCTCGCAGAGGAACCCGGCAGCGATGCCCAGGGGGATTACATGTTCCTCGAGCCGTATGGTCTTTTTCCGGACTTCACCCACCTCGAAGGCCACATACCCCCCCGGGGCGGTGATGCGGAAGAGCTCCCGGAACACCTCACCCATCACGTCCTCCCATTCCGCAACCGTCCGTGCCATCGTGATGCGACGGCCGATTGCCCCGCTGTCGAGGCCGCCAAACCAGCACCGGAGCCAGTTGTCCTCGCGGTACTGGACGATGTCCAGAAACGGCGGCGAGGTGACGGTGAGCCGTACCGAGCCGCTGGCAATACCCGGCGTGTTCCTGGCGTCCCCGGTAAAGAACCGGGCATCGGCCCCGGCACGGCGGAGGTTCGCGAGCTCTTCAGGGGTAAGGCCGGCAAGAAGGCTCCGTGTCTTGCGGAGGATGAGCCGGTGCGTATCCCGGTATTCCGGTACCTGGCCCCGTTTCCGGTTGATCCGTTCCTGGCTTTTGGGCGAAACCGCCTGGTTGGGGGGGAGGGTGTAGACCGAGAAGAAGCCACTCGAATGGCCGGTCAGGCGGTTCGTTGCCACCATCGCGATCCAGCGGTCCACGGCGTCGGCGGTCCCGTCCTCCTTTCTTTCGAGAAGGTACCGGCGCAGGGCCACGATCTCGCGTTCAGTATCGGGATGGTAGAACATGGAGAGATCGATCTCTGCCCGATCGTCCCCCCGGGGGATGGTTTCCAGCCGTTCTGCCACCTCCCCGGCGGAGGGTGGAGAGAACCGCGGCTCGGTAAGAACCTGCGAGAGCGGGTTTGCATCGTTTGCCCGCACCCGCCGGCCCCGGAGCCCGGCCTCGATCGCGGTGGTCCCCCTCCCGCTGAAGGGATCGTACACGATATCGCCTTCCTGCGTGAGCAGGTCGATGAAGAACAGGGGCAGCTGTGGCTTGAAACAGGCACGGTACGAGACCTCGTGCAGGGAGGAAGCCTGACGCTGGCGTGCTGTCCAGAACTCCCCGGTATACTGCCGGATCCGGTTCAGGCCGGTACCTTCATCGGTCTCCACCGGTTCGCCCGAGGGGCCGTGGAACCCCGCAAGGTACGTGTGGAGGAGAGATGACTGTGGCACAGACCGGCGGCCCCCCGTTTCGATCACTTCCGCTGCATACCGGTGTGCGGGATAATCGTATATCTCCTCTTGTTCCGGCAGATTGTGCACAGCCAGCCGTCAGGATATCGAGAGATCCTCGTCAAAATAGTGCTCGCGGAGCCCGGAGAGGGGGAGCTTGCGGATGTAATCGTAGGATCGGGAGATGATCTGCGCCAGCTGTTCGGCATTCGGGTAGCCGGCAACCCACTTCTCGATCTCGGTTACACTAGGAAATTCATCGGTAAATTTATAGTAGCGGGGTGGATTCTCCACGTATCAATATCCGGTATTGAGTTATTAAAATATTATGACTTGATTGTCACCCGGAAACTCTCACGAGGATACACGTATTCTAAAAAAAGGCCCGGGTGCGGGATACCTGCCTTTCCCCGGGGATGCAACGGGGGCTCATGTATGGGTGAAGTATGCCCGGACTCCGCCGGGTGTCACCGCATCAATCCGGACAAAACCGATCCGTTCGAACTGGATCACGTTTCCCTGCTCTTTTGCCACGGCAGGCTCGCACACACCAGAGAGCTCACCTTCCATCGTGAGCAGCGTGCAGGGCAGGGTCTGCTGCGCCGGCAGCCACTGGATGATATGCGCCTTTGCTGCACGAGCATCGGCAAGGGAATCGCCGCCATAGGCAAACGAGGCTGCCATGCCGTTCCAGGCGATCTTCACATTGAAGAGATCCTTGAGGCGCACCATCGCTGCTTCCGGCACGATCTCCGAACCCGGGAGCATGACCGTACCTTCGAACGGGAGCGCCCGGGTGCCTTTGGCTGCATCGCCCGGGTGAAGGGGGGCCTGGGCGGTCCGGTGCGGGGCACCCTCGACCACGGCCTTCACCGGTTCCGGCACAAAGAAGTACCGGTTGGCGACCGGGTCAACGAGCTTCTTGTTCTCGGCATAGAGGTTGTCCCACGAGAACGAAATATCCGTATCCCCGATCCCAATTGCAAGCATGGCGTTTTTTACCGCATCGGGGAGGATCCCCCTGCGATCGAGTGCACGGAGCGTCCCGAGGTGGATATCGTCCCAGCCGGTATATTTTCCCTCGGTGATCCCCAGGCGCATCTGGGAGGTGGAGAGGACCACGCCCTCGATACCCATCCGGCCATAGTGCCGGTACACCGGCACCGTCCAGCCGAAGTGATCGTAGATGTAGCGCTGGCGCCGGGTATTGGCGATATGGTCCTTGCCCCGGATCACGTGTGTCACGCCCAGCAGGTGGTCATCGGCGACTACCGAGAAGTTCATGAGCGGGTAGACCCTTGCATCCCCCACTTTCGGGTGCCGCGGGGAATCGAGAATCCGGAAAATCGGGTAGTCCCGCATTGCCGGGTCGGGGTTCAAAAGATCCGTTTTGACCCGGACCGAGGCCTCGCCTTCTTTAAATCCACCATTCAGCATCTTTTCCCAGAGCAAAAGCGCCGTCTCAACCGGCTGGTCGCGGCAGGGGCAGGCCTTTTTCGCATCTTTTAACGCCTTGAAATGCTCGTTCTCGCAGGTGCAGACATACGCCCCGCCCCGTTCAATGAGCTGTTTGCAGAGATCGTAATAGATGGGGAAGCGCTCGCTCTGGGTCACCGTCTCGGTGATCCCAAGGCCCAGCCACTTAATATCCTCTTTTACCATCTCATAGGCTTCGGGGTCAACGCGCTTGGGGTCCGTATCCTCGATCCGGAGGATGTACCGCCCGCCGTACTGCTTCACGTAGGCATCGTTGAGCGCCGCGGCGCGGGCATGGCCGATATGGAGCGGGCCCGAGGGATTGGGGGCAAACCGCATGACCACGCCTCTCTCCGCTCCTTCCAGATCCGGGAGCACCTTCTTGTGCTCGTGCTTCTCGTGGAGGGCGGCAAACATCTCCGGGGAGAGGGCCTGGAGTTTTGCTACTCTCTCCTCCGGGGAGAGCGCGGCCACGTCAGCAATCGCATCCTTTGCCGCCGCAGACACTTCCTTTGCCTGTTTGCGCAGCTCGGGGTGTGCCCCCATCACCATCCCGATGACCGCCCCTGCCTGCGGGACCCCGCCGTGCTTGACCGCGTTCTGGAGTGCACACAAAAAGAGGGCGGCCCGGATCTCGTCCCCGGCCATCCTAGAAGCTCCGGGTGACGAAAAATTCGCCGATGTCCATGAGGAGCTGCCGCTCCTTTGTTGCCGGCAGCGCACCGAGCAGCCGGTTACTGTCCGCCACGAGAGCAAATGCCTTTCCTTTCACGGCATCGATGACACCGGCATCAGTGAGCTCGCCAATGGCTGCCTTAATATCCGCCGGCGAGAGCTCGCGCCGGTACTTCAGGAGATCCACGCCCTTTTGCCGGGCAAGGATCATGACAAGGGTCTGCTTTCCTTCACGGAGGTCAGAACCCTGGTCCTTGCCGCTCTTCTCAGGAGGTGTCAGGAGATCGATAAGATCGTCCTGTATCTGGAACGCGATGCCGGTGTTGAGCCCGAACTGGTACAGGGCATGGACCTGTTCCTCGTTTCCTCCCGCGAGCGTTCCTCCAATTGCCGCTGCGGCCGCGTAGAGCACTCCGGTCTTCTTTGCGACCATATCCATGTATTCCTGCTCGGTCACATCGGTCCGGTGTTCGAACGACATGTCCTGGTGCTGGCCCTCGCAGATATCGGCGCAGGCCCGGGCGAGCAGGGCAACAGCCCGTACCTTGGGGCCTTCGTCCGCCTTTGCCTGGCAGATGAACTCGAATGCCCGGGCGTACAGGACATCCCCGGCAAGGATCCCGGTCGGCATATCCCACTTGGTATGGACCGTGGGCACACCCCGCCGGAGCGAGTCCCCGTCCATGATATCGTCATGGATCAGGGTGAAGGTGTGGGTGACTTCGAGTGCCAGTGCCGCCGGCATGACATCCCGTGAGCTGCCATGCCTAATCGCATCTGCCGAGAGCATGACGACTGCCGGGCGGAGCCTTTTTCCCCCCGCAGAGAGCAGGTGGGCCGATGCCCTGTCAAGCTCCCCACCGGCATGGGTGAAGTTTTTCCCGATCATGCCGTCGATCTGCTGTGCAACCGATTTTAAGTAGGCGGATAGGTCGGACATGGATGCACTCCTTCAGTTCAGTTTGAGCCGCTGGCCGTTTGACATCACGTGCACATCATTGCCCAGCACGTAGCCGAGGTCTTTGGTGAACTCCGCGTACGATGCCGTCATCCGGATATTGCCGTGGGCCGGGATGATGTGCTGCGGGTTTAAGAGGCTGACAAACTCGTAGTGGTCCTCGCGGTACGCATGCCCGCTCACGTGAAGGTCCGGGAAGAGCCGGGCGCCGGCCATCTTCAGGTGCGCCTCGACCATGTACCGCTGTCCGAAGTTCATCGGGTTGGGGATGACATTTGCCGAGAAGAGGATCTTGTCGCCCTTGGAGATCTGGTACGGCGTATCGCCGAGAGCAATCCTGGTCAGGATAGACCCCGGTTCTCCCTGGTGGCCGGTGATGATGGGCAGGAACTTGTCCTTTCCCGCCTTCATCATCCGTCGCAGGGTCCGGTCGACCGTCCGGCGGTTCCCAAAGACGCTCGTGTCCTGCGGGAGTGAGACCATCTTCATCTGCTCGGCAGTAACTGCGTACTTCTCCATGGAGCGGCCAAGGAGCACCGGTTTTCTCCCAATCTCATGGGCGCACTCCGCCACGGTTTTGACACGGGCGATGTGGGAGGAGAAGGTCGAGACCATGATGGAGCTCTTGTCGTCCTCGTAACTGGTGATGGCGTCCCGGACAAGGTCCCGGGCGATCCGCTCGCTCGGGCATCGCCCGGGCCGGTCGATGTACGTGCTCTCTACGATAAGCGCGAGCACGCCTTCCTTTCCAATCTGGCGGAGTCGCGCAAAGTCCGGGGGCTCCCCGATGACCGGTGTCCGGTCGAGCTTGAAGTCGCAGGAGTACACGATCGCGCCGTGCGGGGTGTGGAGCACCGGGGTCACGGTATCGATGATCGAGTGCTGGGCCCGGACAAACTCGAGCACCAGGTGCTGCGAGATGGTGTACCGCTGGCCGGCGCGAAGCGCGAAGAGCTTGTTGTTGACCCCGAACTTCTGTTCGCCGGAGATCTGCTGCCGGATCAGTTCCGTCGCATAGGGCGCGGCAATAATCGGCGCATTGTACCGGTGCGCGAGCTTCGGGATCGCCCCGATATGGTCGAGGTGCCCGTGGGAACAGACAATCGCCTTTACGGTCCCTTCGACCGAGTTCATCATGGTGTCGTCAGGTATTGCCCCAATCTTGATCAGATCCAGGGAATGCATATTCTCGAGCTCTGCGTCCTCGTGGATCATCACCTGGTCCAGACGGAGCCCCATGTCAAAAATGACAATCTCTTTTCCGCAGCGGACAGCGGTCATATTCCGCCCGACCTCGTCGTATCCGCCCACTGCAATAATTTCTATATCCATGTTTTTCTCCTGTGTATCTCACCCGCGGGCACTCTTTACCACCCGCGTGGTGTCTTTGTTGTAATCAGTCAGGGTTCTCCTGCATTACGCAGGATTGCCATCATCCATCATCTGCCGGGTCCTCCCTGTAATGAGGAGACGTGCCCGGCGCATATCCCGGATCCGTGCGGCGCCGCACAGAAACATCGAGGCCGCCAGCTCGCGGTGGATCGTCTCGACCCTGCACGCAAGTGCCTCGTCGCTCTCCAGTGCCGGTTTCAACAGCGGAAGTGCCATGCCGCAGAGGTCTGCACCGAGGGCCAGACACTTTGCCATATCGATACCGCTCCTGATACCGCCCGATGCGATCACCGGGCTTCCGGTGCCTGCCACCTCGGCAAGACTTACCACCGTGGGGATCCCCCAGCCGGCGAAGTCCTCGCCCAGGGTTTTGAGGGCCCGGCCCTCTGCATCCTTCCGGTTGGCCCGGAAGCTCTCGACTGCCGCCCAGGACGTCCCGCCCCAGCCGCCAATATCGATCGCCGCCGCACCCGCGCTCCAGCACTGGCGGGCAACCTCCCGCGAGATCCCGCACCCGGTTTCCTTGATGATAACCGGGGTCTTGATCTCTGCGCAGAGATCGGTTACCGCTGCCAGGCAGCCGGTGGCATTATGGTCGCCTTCCGGCTGGATGGCCTCCTGGAGGAAGTTGAGATGGATCGCGATCGCGTTCGCGCCGATCATCCCGATTGCTTCCTCGGCCCACGCTGTCCCATGGTCCCGGAGCTGCACAGCGCCAAGGTTTGCCACGAGAAATGCATGGGGTGCCTCATCGCGGACCACCGAGAACGTTTCCGCAAGCGCCGGGTTCTCCAGGGCCGCCCTCTGGGAGCCCACACCCATGCCAAGGCCGAAGCGCTCGGCGATCCGGGCTAAGCGGGCATTGGCATCCTTTGTACCGGGGTGACCCCCGGTCATGGCCGAGATAAAGAGGGGGGAAGAGAGGGTGTGGCCTAAAAAGCGGGTGGACAGGTTGATGGTGCGCATGTCGCATTCCGGCAGCGCGTTGTGAACGAGCCTGACATCACCAAACCCTGCATCGCCGGACTCGACCGCCTCTTCTGCGCAGATGCGCAGGTGGTCGAGTTTGCGCGATGATGTGAACCGTTTCTTATCAGCCATTTCCTTACCCTCCTCTCACGGTGGTCCCGCCATGATCTTTTCCGGCGAGGAAATCGCCCAGGCGCGAGACCGAAAATATGCCTGACTCGGTGCCTGCAGCAGCAAGCCCGAGCAGTTCGTCAATTTTCCCTTTCATTCCACCGGTAACATCGGTATGTGACGAGCTGCCGATCTGGAGGGTGTGCACGGTCCGCGGGGTAATCTCCCGGACCACGCGTCCTCCATCCAGCACTCCCGGTACATCGGTGGCGAGCCCCACGCGGGTGCACTTCAGTGCCACCGCGAGATGCCGCACGAGCTGGTCGCCCGAAACAATGCAGGCCCCGCGTGAAAGGTCCATCACCACGTCGCCGTGGATCACAGGAACCATCCCGAGCGCGAGCATCTTTTCCATGTGCCCGGTCTCGAACGCGACCAGCCTGCCCTGGTCGGCAACACCGGCATGGAGCGGGTGGATACCCACTGCCTGCACGCCGGCATCCCGGAGCGCTGCAACGACCGCGGTGTTGAGGGAGCTGACCGCATCGTGGGTAATGCCGATCCCTTCCGTGTGACCAGCCGTCGCACCGCGATCCAGCTGGTATTTCCGGGCTTCAGGGTGCCCGCAGGAGCCGGCACCGTGGACCACCACGATCTGGGTCGCGGGTGGGGCCCCGGCAATGGCCGATGCAATCCCGGCAAGGGCGCTCTTATTGACAGTACAGTCTGCGCCCTTATCCGTGATTACGCTGCCGCCCAGCTTGAGAATAATGCGATCAGACATTCTTCTCCTTCCGTGCGCCCTCGGTATCGAGCCCGGTTACGATTGCCCGCGCATCGCAGGACTGGATCGCCTGGGCCACCCGGTGCCGGACCGGCTTTGCACAGAGGGCCACCATGCAGCCACCGCCACCTGCCCCGGTGATCTTTGCACCGAATGCCCCGGCAGACCGCGATGCAAGCACCAGCCGGGAGAGCTGCGGGTGCCCGACGCCCAGCGCTTCGAGGAGCGCGTGGTTCATGTTCATGTACCGTCCCAGCTCCCGGGGGTTACTCAGGTGATGGATCGCCGCAAGGCTCACCCCTTCGATCGCATCCAGGATCGGGTCGACAATCTCCGGGTTTGCCTTCTTGAGGTCTGCTACCTGTTCTACCATCTTTGATGTACTGTGCGAGACCAGGGAATCGCCGATCACCAGATACATATTCTGGGGCGCGAGCCGCCTTCGCGACCCCTTGCAGATCAGGACGATCCCGCCGTACGTGGAGACCGTGGTGTCCGTGGGGCTCGCCCGTCCTTTCTGTACGGTCTTCTCGATCTCGAATGCCATGTTTGCGATATCTTCCCTGCTCTTGCCGAGGGCAAATTCATCGTTTATCGCGGAGAGCGTCGCGACCGTAACCGCCGCAGACGACCCCAGGCCCGACGAACTGGGGATCTGGGAGTTGATGTACACGCTCCCCGTCACGCCCATCGCTTCGAAACACCCGTCAATATAGGGCGATTTCGCCCGCGCCGGGCGCTTTGACTTACGGACGGTCACGAAGACCCGGGGCTTGATAGCCATGGCGATGCCAGGCTTTCCGTATACCACTGCATGCTCGCCGAACAAAAACACCTTGCCCGGCGCACTCCACGTTGCCAACCTACATCACCGCAATGGCCGCGTACCCCACAACCTGGTCCCGGTCGCCGGTCACGTCCCCGCTTGTTGCGTACCGGATCAGCTCGGCCCGGCCAGCCCCCATGCACTGGCTGACGGCCACCATAGCGCTGATTGGTCCGTACCCGCACGCTGTCACCCGTTTCTCCCGGATCCTGCGGTAGAACTCTTTTGTGTCGAGCCGTGCGAGCGGTTCGATCGCATAGAGATCCCCGCTTTTTGCCTGTGCATCGGGTACATAGTGCGAGAAATCGCTGGAGGCCACCACCCGGATCTCCCTTTTCGTCAGCCGGACTGCAGCCACGATCTTCTCGGCAACGGCAGCAGCATGGGCAGGGTCCTGCTCGCCCATCATGATCGGGGCCACCCTCGCCCGGGGGAACCGGTACTTGATAAACGGCATCTGTACCTCGATCGAATGCTCTTCCGCGTGGGAGGGTTCATCGACCGGGATGTCGAGCTTCTCGGCAAACTCCGTGTCGGTATCGACAAGCCCCAGGGGGGTTTCCCAGGGGATGGCAGAAACGCTGGTCAGGTACCCGTGGTGGGAAGGGCCGATCACCACAAAGGTACCGGAAAAACCAGGCTCAATACGGGAAAACGCGTGGGCTGCCACCTGCCCGGAATAGATGTAGCCGGCATGCGGGCTGACGATCCCCAGGGCCGGTTCTCCCGGTACAGTCCGGGAGAAAAACCCTTCCAGGAGCTGTGTCAGGTGGGAGGGATCCCGGGGATAGAACATTCCACTAACGGCGCATGAACGCGTCTTCATCGGATCAACCCTCTGGTCGTTCTGTTATATGTAACGATCGATCCAAAAAGGGGATCGAAGGGATCCTTTTTAGATCTCGGTTTCGAAATCTTCCTGGGTCAGGCCAGTGGCGATGCCCCGGAGGCGCAGCATCTCGCGGGTGAGGAGGAAGTAGATCATCGAGAGCGCCTTTCTGCCCTTGTTGTTGGTGGGGATCACAAGGTCGACAAACTTGGTCATGTTGTTGGTATCGCAGAGTGCTACTACCGGGATACCACACTGGACGGCCTCGTTGATGACCTGGGCGTCACCGATCGGATCGGTGACAACGACAACCTTGGGCTCGATGTAACCGTCAAGGACTGGGTTAGTCAGGAGACCCGGGATGAACCGGCCGGTGGCGGACATCGCACCGATGGTGTCGGCGAACTTCTTGGCCGGGTACTGGCCGTACTGCCGGGAGGTGACGACGAGGATGTCGGGTGCCTCGTACTGGTTTAAGAACTTGGCAACAGTCTTGATCCGGGCATCGGTCTCGCGGATGTCCAGGATATAGAGCCCATCACCGCGGACGCGGTAGATGAACTTCTTCATGTCCTCGCTTTTCTGCTGGGTGCCGATGTGGACGCCGGCGGCCAGGTACTCCTCGACGGGGATGAGCGGTTCTTTTAATTCTATTTCCATCTCGTTGACTTGGGTCATAGTTGTTCCTCTATGCGGATGAGTTCGTTGAGTTTTGCGATGCGTTCACCGCCGACCACGCCGCATTTCAGGAAAATGCAGGAGAATGCGGTGGCAAGGTGCGCAATAGTGGTATCCGTGGTCTCACCGGACCGGTGACTCATCACCGTGTCCAGACCATGGGCGTGGGCGAGGCGTACTGCCTCGAAGGTGTCGGAGAGTGTCCCGACCTGGTTTGGCTTGATAAGGACGCAGTTTGCGGATCCGGTCTCGATGCCCTTCTCGATGCGGTCGACCTGGGTAACAAAGAGGTCGTCCCCGCATACCAGGCACCGGTCGCCGACCTGGCTGTTCAGCTCGGCAAATGCATCAAAGTCGTCCTCGTGGAGCGGATCCTCGACATAGACAAGATCGTATTTGTCGACAAGTTCGGCAATGTAGGCGATCTGGTCCTCGGTCGAGCGGACGCGGTCCCGGTACTGGTAACCGGAACCGTTCCACATCTGGCTCGATGCAACATCGATGCCCATATCGACCGAGACATTCATCTCGTCCTCCACCTGCCTGGTTGCCTCGGCAATGAGCTCAAATGCGAGGGCATCGTCAATCTGCGGTGCCCATGCACCCTCATCACCCTTGCCGGCGGCAATCCCTTTCTTTTTCAGGAGATCCTTTACAATCCGGTGGACTGCGGCGTTGGCAAAGACCGCCTCTTCCGCGTCCGTCGCGCCACCCGGGACCACCAGGAACTCCTGGATCTCGGTCGCGTTCGTGGCGTGTGCACCGCCGCCGATCACGTTCCCGAGCGGGAGCGGGAGCTCGCGCACGAATGCCCCGCCCAGGTACCGGAAGAGCGGGAGTCCCTGCGCCGAGGCCGCAGCCTTGGCGTTTGCAAGGGAGAGGGAGACCGCCACGTTCGCCCCGATCCCGGAAAAGTTCGGCGTTCCATCGATATCCCGGAGCTGGTCATCAAACGCCTCCTGATCGGTTGCGTCCATCCCGATGAGCGCCGGGATCAGGTTCTGGACGGCGTTCTCGATCGCCGTACCGGGGGGCAGGACCTTTGCCTCTGCCGCCCCGGTGCTCGCCCCGCTCGGGGCTGCAGCCCGGCCAAACCCGCCTGCGGTCACGATCTCGGCCTCGATGGTCGGGTTGCCCCGGCTGTCGAGAATTGTCCGCAGCTCGATTGCCTCAATGATCGTCATATACGCCTCTCCTCTCATCTTCGCTTTACGGTAATGGGGATAATGTCTGCGTTGAATTCCTCGATTGCGATCTCCAGGGGATCGATCCGGGAAGTAGAGATAAGTAAGGGAGCACCCATTGATATCTGCAGAGCCCTTGCTCCAATGATCCTCGCCCGTTCATACCGGGTGTAAACCTGTGCCTGCATTCCTTGTCCTCAAAATAATTCCATGATCTGTGTACTTTTTGAAAATGGGGTCGCTGAGATTCGAACTCAGGTCACTGCGTCCCGAACGCAATAGGATAGTCCAGGCTACCCCACGACCCCTTTTGTCATCTTACTGGTACGGGTTGAGCTCATCAATGATCTCTTTATGGGTGAGAAGCATACGCCGGCAGCAGTATCGGGTGATACCGAGATCGTCGAGGATCTTTTTGGGATCCTCGCCTTTCTCCCGCCGCGCCTTAAATTCTTCCCACGCCGGGGAAATTACTTTCCCACAGGTGAAACATCGAACGGGTATCAAGATTTTCGACCTCTCATATATCTTTTGGTTTAACGATAAGACTTTTGGAACTTCTTGCGTGCGCCACGGCCGTGAGGCTTCTTGGTCTCTTTCTGGCGCGAGTCGTTGACGAGGAGCGTCCGGTCGTATGCCAGGTACACGTCCTTGATCGCGGGATCGTTGGTCCACTCAAGGATGCCCCGGGCGAGCGCGGTGCGCACGGCCTCGGCCTGTCCCATGACCCCGCCGCCGGATACGTCGATGGTCACATCGATCTCGCTGCTTGCGCCGGGAACGAGGAGGAGCGGCTCGGCGATCTTCATGCGGGTGGTCTCGGTGCCGTACTGCTCGAGTGGCACGGAGTTGACCCGGATGATGCCCTTGCCGGCCTTGACGGTGGCCCGGGCGATTGCTGTCTTACGTTTTCCGCTGGTGTTTATGATCTTTGCCATGGTGACCACCTTAGAATTTTGCCCCGAGCGCGGTGCAGACCGTTGCAAGCGTGACAAACTGCGGGGTGTTGAGCCGGTCCATGTGGATTCCCTCGGGGACCTCCATCGTTGCACCGGTAAACTGTACCGGCACGCCGACGTAGCACCTGATGCGCTTCATCGCTTCCACGCCGCGGGGGCGCTTGTAGGGGAGCATCCCCCGGATCGTGCGCTTGGCCACGTGGTCTGGCCGGCGGGGGAAGTACGGACCCCAGTCGGTTGACCCGCGCTCGCGCTTGTGGTAGTAGTTGCCCAGTACGCGTGCACGGCTGCCGGAGATAATGACCTTTTCGACGTTCACGATCGCGATCTCTTCGCCGGCGAGGGCACGCTGGGCGACCGTGCTTGCGAGCCGTCCCAAGATGAGCCCGTCCCCGTTGATTACGGTAACCATACTTTGTTCACCTCAGGATCCGGACACCGCTTCCCTTGGGGTTGTCCTTTAACAGCTGCTCGATGGTCATGCACTGCCCTTTTGCGTCTTGGATCTTGCTTGTCGCTGATTCGGAAAAATTCAGCGCCGCGATCTTCACGGACTGCTCCAGCACGCCGCTGCCCAGTACCTTGCCGGGGACAAGGATGGTCTCGCCATTGTGGGCGTAGCGGTTGATCTTGGACAGGTTGACCTCCGCATAGTTCCGGTTGGGGGTCTCCAGCCTGCCTGCAATTTCGCGCCAGATCTTTGCCTCATTCTCCCGTGACGTGTTTTTCAGGAGCACAATGAGGTTGCTCAGACGGGGGTTCGTCTTCTCCACGATTCGTGTCATTTCTTCTCCTCCCCTGAAATTTCGCTAGTCTGTTTCTCCAGCTCTTCTGCCTGCTCTTTTATGAAGCGGAGCGCCTGGACCATGATCTCCTTGGTGGATAACGACCCGTCGCTCTCGACCGCAAAAATATACCGGTCGGGAGCCGCTGAAATCCTGATCGCCGGTTCCTCCCCGATGCCGCTTGCCATGCAGGCCCGCTCACAGAGCCGGCACATGGAGCAGTCGGGAAGCTTGCCTTCGATGACCTCGACCTTCTTGCCCTTGACCGCAAGGATGCTGCGCGGACATTCGTCCACGCACATCCCGCACGCGTCGCAGGTGGGGCTGATCGTGATGATCGGGTGGTTTTTGTACCCGCACACGAGGGTCGGCTGCCATTTTGCGTGTACCTTGCCCATGTTGAGGACGGCACGCGCCTCGATAACCAGCTTCTGCCCCTTGATGAGCTTCACGATGGGGATATTGTCGCTGACGGGTGCGGCCTTGGGGTCCTGCGGGATGAGGTCACTGGAGGTGACCAGCCTGGGACCCTCAACGCTGAGCGTGTAGGTAACCGTGCAGGACGGGCAGCCCGCCCCCCCGCACGAACAGTTGTCCTGAGTCGAATAACTGGTAAGATCGGTCCTGATGGGAATGAGCCCGAGCCGGTGCGCCAGCATCTCATCGAAAAGTGCGCTCGTGTTGTCGTAGATGCGCACTTCCTCGATGGCAAGGGTCGGCACTTCGCCGATCATTGCCCGCCGGAACGCGTTTGCCAGGCCGGGCTTCGCTCCTGAGAGCGTGAAGCGTGCAACGGTGTCGTCCAGACTCGCGAATTCGATCTCCATCACACTCTCCTTCCGCGCCGGCCGCCCTTGGGGCGACAGGAGTCATGCGGGACTGGCGTGACGTCTTCGATCCGTCCGATGCGCATGCCCGCACGGGCAAGGGCACGGATGGCTGCCTGGGCGCCGGGGCCGGGGCTGCGCTGTTTGCCCTGACCGGGGGCCCGTACCTTCACGTGGACACCAACGATGCCCTTCTCGCGTGCAACGGCTGCAACATTGGCTGCCATCTGCATAGCCGCGTACGGGGAGCTCTCGTTCCGGTCCTGCTTGACGACCATGCCACCGCTCGATTTGGTGACCGTCTCTGCGCCGGAGAGATCGGTGACGGTGATGATCGTGTTGTTAAATGAGGCAAAGATGTGTGCAATGCCCCACTTTTCCTTATCGTTTGCCGCCATCTTAGTTCACCCCTGCGCCCGTGGGCTTGGTGATCCGGGTCCGCTCTGCATGTGCTGCATCGACAAACGGGGATTTCCCGGCATAGGAGATGGTGGTCTCTTCCCCCCGGGTAACGTGGTAGCCCGGGATGGTAACCCGGCGGCCGCCGATCGCGATATGGCCGTGGGTGACCAGCTGGCGTGCCTGCTTGGGCGAGCGGGCGAGACCCTTGCGGTAGACAAGGGTCTGGAGCCGCCGCTCGAGCTGGGCCGGGGTCTTGAGCGCGAGGACATTGTCGATGTCCGCATCGGGACCAAGGAGGCCGGCGCGCTGCATGTGGCTGATGAGCTCGGATTTCTTTGCCTCAAAGACCGTCTGGTTGGTTGTGCTCGACATAAGGGCGAGCAGTTCACGGGCGGCCTTGCGGTATTTCCTTAAGTGGCTCTGGGCTTTCCAGACCTCGCGCTTGTTGCGCAGGCCGTACTCGATGACGAGCCGGGTTTCATCCTCGATCCGGGTCTTCTCGAACGGGCGCTTGGGCGTCTGGTATGACTTATGGTTCTTACCTGGATATCCCATGGCTTACTGGCCTCCTTCCTTCTTCTTGCTGACGCCAACCGTCGTGCCGGTCCTGCCGGTGGACTTGGTGCGCTGCCCGCGGACCTTCTGGCCGGTTTCATGCCGGATGCCCTTGTAGCAGCGGATCTTCCGCATCATGTTGATGTCTTCATCGCGGGCAAGCGCAACGTCGCCACCGATGAGGTGCTTGTCCTCACCGGTGTAGAGGTCCTTGGGCCGGTTTGCCATCCACTGCGGGATGCTGCCGGCGTACTTCTCCACCGCGGCGCGGATCCGGTTGACTGATTCCTCGTCCATGAGGCCGAGCTTTGCGTACTCGTCAACCTTGGCCATCCGGGAGATGACCGTGGAGGTATGCCTGCCGACACCCTTGATGCCGGTCAGTGCAACCCGCACCGACTTCGTGCCGTCCAGATCGGTCGTGCCAATCCGTACAAAGTATCGTATTTCTTCTTCCTGAGCCATCCAATCCCCTCGATTTTGAGATTGTCTCTTTGAAGCGCTGAGGGAGGGATTTGAACCCTCGAGTCCTTTTGGGACACAGGTTTAGCAAACCTGCGCCATACCAGGCTTGGCTACCTCAACAGAGGAATCTCGCATCTTCTCAGACACTCGCAACGGATGATCCGCTGCTCCATGAATGGTGCTTTATACTATGGTAGGGGAGGGCTAATAAGTGTTGTGGGA
>NZ_DATKKA010000030.1:0-17888 GCF_035543475.1 Methanoregula sp. | reverse complement strand
CGCTGCTCCATCACAACGTTGACACCATCCCTCTTTTTGGAAAACTTTGGAAACAATGCCATGAAATAACCCTCACGCTGTTCCTCTATTGCACCTTTGCCTCTGCTCTGGTTTCCCAGGGCCCTGTCAGCCTGATACTATCATGCGGACACGTCTGGACGCATTCACCGCACCCGGCAGTGAGCCTGTTGATAAAACCCGGAACCTTCGGTTCATTATCCCGGGCTGTGCAGATATTGCTGGCTGACTCCGGAACTCCCCAATGAAGTTCCAGCGCGTCCACAGGACATGCAACAACACAATTGCTACAGCCGGTGCGATAGTCGGAATTGCTCTGCACTGCAAATGCCATGGATTCACGCACCAGCTATGATCGATTAGAGAATCGATTATCAAAAGAGTGGTGAAAGTATCTAGATAAATGTTCTGAAATATATCGCTGGAAAACAGGCATTTTATTATTTTTTTTTAATTTTTATTTATAAGCCCGGCAGCTCTGTTAAGCGCATATAGTGTACTTTTTAGGGGGATTCCTGTGCGCTCTGAGAATGATTAGATCAAATGAGAAAATTTATTCAGTAAGACTCCTCGTACTCTGATTATACCTGAGGTTATGTGAGAATGGAACTTAATGGCGTAACAATCGACAACACCTATGCAGAGGCATTTCCTACCTGGGTCTGCCGGGTGATTATTACTGCAGTGACAAAGGACTGGGCACTGAAGGCTGCCACCGAAGCAACCGGGTTTGCAACATCTGCGATCGGCTGCCCGTGCGAAGCCGGTATCGAGAGCGTCCTCTCCGGCAGTGAGACCCCTGATGGAAGGCCGGGCGTAGCGATTCTCATCTGTGCCAGCAAAAAGAAACTCAAGGAACAGGTTGTGGAGCGCCTTGCCGAGTGCGTACTGACAGCACCCACTACAGCGGTCTTCAACGGCATTACCGAGGCCGAGGAGAAGATCCCGGTCAAGCTGCATTTCTTCGGTGACGGGTACGAGTACCAGAAGGAGGTCGGCGGCAGGAAGTGCTGGGTGATCCCGATCATGAACGGCGAGTATGTCGGGGAAGAGGAGTTCGGCATTATAAAGGGTGTTGCCGGCGGCAACTTCTTTATCATGGGTGAAAACCAGATGGCCGCCCTTGTAGCAGCCCAGACAGCCGTGGATGCGATTGCCGAGGTTAAAGGAGTCATTACCAGCTTCCCCGGTGGTATCGTGGCGAGCGGCTCCAAGGTGGGCAGCCTGAAGTACAAGTTCATGCCTGCATCGACTAACGAGAAGTACTGCCCGACACTCCGAGAGAAAGTGGCAGACACCAAGATCCCGGCAGGTGTGAAAGCGGTCTACGAGATCGTTATTGACGGTATTGACGAGAAGTGCGTTGCCGCTGCGATGGGTGCCGGTATCAGGGCGGCCGTCAAGGTCCCGGGCGTGAAGTTTATCTCCGCCGGCAACTTCGGCGGCAGCCTCGGGCCGTTCAAGATTGACCTTGAAAAGGTTCTCTAATCTTTTTTTGTGCAAAGATTTTCTCACTTATGGAATTTTATTTATAGTGTTATTGCCGAATCATTTGTTAACGAAAATTTCGGCGATAATATGATCACACTTACACCCGATGACGTGAAGACGCGGTTCGGCTCGCTCTTCTCAAAGAAATTTCTGGTGATGGTTGACGAGACTGCGGGACGTGCAGAGATCCTTGAGCAGTGTCATGCCCGGGGAACCATCGAGTGGGATGCCATGAACCGTTCCCGTGCCGGCGGGGCGGTAGCCGCGTGTGCCGTTGAGGGAAGCACGATGACTATTCAGGCCCGCCTCGGCCGCTATCCGGTCAATTTCGGAGCTGCTGCCGGTACGATTGGCGGCCAGGCTCTTGAGGCCGTGGAAATCGATGGCGACGAAGTGATCACGACCTGGGCTGGTATCGCCGGTGCAGGGGTGGGCATTGCAGCCTGTCTCCCGCAGGCGCCGGGGGTACTGCGGGCCGAATACCCGACTGAAGAGGATCTCAAAATCGGGGGGGCACGGACCAACCATGTCCGGATCATAACGCCCCGGTACGAGAAGATCTCCTTTGGGATCGATGACACGGATACCCGACAGGAGGGAGCAACCTGGGTGATGGCCTTACAGTGTGCAGAGGCCTGCCATATTGATGGTGTGGAATTCCTCAACATGCGCCTTGTCCAGCTCAACCCGGCAGTTCCTGATAAAACAACGAACTGTGTTGGTTCGGCCCTCAACTTTGCTGCCCGGCCGGGGAGTATCGGCGCACTTTGTGAATTTGTCCGTGGGTTTGTGGAAAAGCATACCTTTTCGGAGGATACCGGCATTGCGTTCTCCCGGGGTATACGGACAGGGCAGGACTCCCCCTTCCATAAAGCCATTAAGACCGAGATCCTGAGCGTGCAGAAAGCCGAAGAAGAGGCACGACGGCTCGGCATTGAATTCCTCGATCACAAGGGGAGGAAGGGGCGGATCGGGGCTCTCGGTGCGGTACTCTGGGCCGACCGGGGTATCGAGGCGGCGGGGCTGTATGGCGAACATCTCTGATCCGTATGTGATCCGCTACCCGCAGATCGTTGCGGTAGCGGATGAAGCCGGAAGCACGGTAGAGCTTGTCGAGTTCTTCGATTGTATCGGGGGTGCAATGTGGACCCAGCACCATTATGTGAAGAGCCCGCTGGTCGGGAGCGTCAGGTGCGTGGGGTCGACCACCCGGTTCCTGCTCCGGCCTGGTACCGTGGATCTCGCACTCGAGGGTTCCCGCTTTCCTGCCGGGATTTCGGGTGTTGCAGTAACCGGCAATGAGATTGCAGTCACCTATATCGGCATGGGCGGCGGAGGGGTGGGGGCGACATCCTGCCGTGCAGCGGCACGGGGCGTGCTGCGGGAACAGTGCGATCCCTCCGGCGGGGGAAAAGTGGCCGCCGCCACACTCTGGCTGCCCCGCCGGAAACGGGTGCTGATCGGAGTTGACGATACGGATACCGCGGAAGAGGGAGCAACGTGGACACTTGTCCACAACATCGCCCGGGCGGTGGAGGACGAACAATCTGTGTATCTCTCGCATACGATCGTCCAGCTCTTCCCGGTGGCGTACCGGACCAAGAACTGCGTGAGTCTGGTGGCCGAATTTGCCACTACCGAACCGGACCGTCTTATCGGGCGGTTCAGGGAACTGCTCCAAAAATACACTCTCTCACAGAAGACCGGTATGGCGGTTTATACCGGCTTTTCTCCCTCTGCAGAGCTGGTGGAATATGCACGAAGCGTCAAACGGGGTGAGGTGGCACCGGACTGCGTGCAGAATCTCCGCGATCCCTCTCTTCGTATCATCATGAACGGACGGGGGATCACGGGAGCGGTAGCAGCGCTGCCGTTCTTTACCCGGTACGAGGAGGCACTGGAACTATGCAGTGGGAAGAGCTGAAGGCCCGGCTGCTCGAAGCAGGCTCCGCACGGCTGAGTGGTGAACCCGCGGAAGATTATATTGCAAAGTCCACCGCGGGCCCGGGAGCAGGGGGAAAAGGGGCCGTTTTCTTTGCTATGGGCAGCCACCGGGTCAAGTTCGCGGTCAATCCTGCCTCCCCCATTGAGATTGCCCACCGGGGAGGTGGCGTCGCCGATCTCTATTTCGGGGACCGGCAGATCTCCGGACGACTCCTCCAGCCGGGACTCCACTGCCCGGACCAGGCGTTTATCACGGTCACGGAAGGCTGTATCTTCTCCTGTCGCTACTGCACCGTTCCCCGGCTCCCGGCGCGACGCAAGACCGTGGAGGAGATCATGGATCTGGTAGAGTCGGTCCGTCACCGTGTCAGCGCTATCTCCCTGACCAGCGGCGTGCAGGGAAGCATTGGAGAGGAAGAGGCCTATGTCTGCGAGGTGATTGTCCATCTGCGGTTCTTTGGCCTGCCTATCGGTGTATCCATCTACCCGACCGACCAGACGCCAGAAAAGCTCCATGCTCTCGGGGTAACTGAGGTCAAGTTCAATATCGAGACGGCCACCCCGGAGCTCTTTGCGAAAATGTGCCCGGGACTTGACTACAACCGGCTCTGGCAGATCCTCGACCGGTCCGTTGAACTCTTTGGCAAGGGACGGGTCTTTTCCAATGTCATTATCGGGCTTGGCGAGACTGATGCGGAGATGGAGACCTGTATCAACCGCCTCACCTCGCACGGGGTGATCCCGGTACTTCGGCCGCTCAACCCGGTCGCGGGATGCGCCGGAATGCCCCGGCCATCTGCAGAACGGCTCCGGCACCTATTTGCCCTGCATCGGCAGGCCCTTGCCCGTGCAGGACTGGATACTACCGGAGCCCTGACCATGTGCACAAGCTGTGCGGGCTGTGATCTCGTGCCCGGGAGGGACGAATGAAGGGTGTTGAAGCGCTTGCAGCGGCTATAATTGCCGGGACGGACCGGCAGTATACTGTCCCGGGCTTTCCCGTCACGGACCTTGGCGCATTAACAAGGGCCGGGCTGGTCATAAACGAGAAGACCGCTCTTGAGTACGCGCTGGGGGACTCCCTCGCCGGACGGCGTGCAGCAGTGATCGTGAAGAATGTCGGGGTGAACGCCTGCGCCGATCCGCTTCTCCAGGCCACCGTGCAGGGCATCAGGGGAGGCGTCCTCCTTGTGGTTGGCGATGATCCCGGCGCCAAAGGATCCCAGACGGCACAGGATTCCCGTTATTACGGGGAAATGGCGGAGATCCCCGTGATCGAACCGGATGAGACCAGTTGTTTTACCGGGGTTGAGGCAGCACTTACAGCATCAGAAACGTTCTCCCGGGTGGCCATGCTCCGCCTTATCCCGCAGCTGCTGGATGCAGAGGTTGTGGGGGAGCCGGTTTCCCGGAACAACGGACAGGGGAAACTCGCCGACCCGGCGCTGACCATGCACGGCCGGGTTACCGCTGCCACCGGGGTCTACCGGACAGTGTTTGCCTGGTCGGATACATCCTCCCTGAACAGGTGGAAGGGAGGCACGCTGGGTGTTGGTCCTGCCCCAGGGGATTCCCGGGTTGCGACCGTAAATCCTGTTCCTTCCCGTGCCGGTTCGTTTACCGAAATACATGAGTTCGGCCGCTCCTTTGTCCGGGACCACCGGGCCGTAACTCCGCCAGGTCTTCAGGGACAACCGGAGTCCCGGAAAAACCGGGGGTTCAGCCGGACCTTCTGCGCTGCCTGTCCTTACCGGCCTCTGCTGGACCTCCTTAAAGAACGGAAGATGCAGCTTATCTGCGATGCGGGGTGCTCGGTCTTCGCATTGAATCCCCCTTATGAGCTGGGTATTGCCAGCTATGGCATGGGCGCAAGCATCGCGGTAGCCGCCCGGAGCACGCACGTGGCGCTGATCGGAGATTACGCCCTGCTCCATTCCGGCATCAATGCACTCATTGACGTGTACGAAAAAGGGCTTCCGCTTCTCTGTATCGTGATGAAGAACCACTGCGCAGCTATGACCGGGGGCCAGAGGGTGAGTGACCCCCTCCCCTATCTCCGCTGGGCCGACCCGATCGTCTGCCCTGCCCGGGATGAACAAGTCCTCCGTGAGGTAATCCGTGACCCGGAGGGCCCGTGTACCGTTATCGTGGAAGCAGAATGCCCCAAGGGAGCATATCATGAAACCGTGGAATGTTGAGATCTGTGACGTAACCCTGAGAGACGGGGAACAGACACCGGGTGTGTCGTTCTCCTGCGAAGAGAAAGTGGACATCGCCCGGACCCTGGATCGTATTGGCATCGAGGTTATCGAGGCCGGGTTCCCCGCAGTCTCCGAAAACGAGAAACACTGCGTGAAGACGATAGCCGGCCTTGGGCTGGATGCCCGGATCTGCGGCTTTGCCCGGGCAAAAAAGGAGGATATCGCAACGGCGATTGATTGCGGCGTTGACATGGTCTCCATTTTTATCCCTACCTCGGATCTTCATGTACGGGTAAAGTTCAAAAAGCCCCGGGAAAAGGTGCTTGAGGATGCTCTTGCGATGATCGATTTTGCCCGCGATCAAGGAGTTGCTGTACGGTTTGCAGCAGAAGATGCGTCACGGACCGATCTGGCATTTCTCAGGGAAGTGTACCGGGGAGCGGCCGACCACGGGGCCGTGCTTCTTAGTTTCGCCGATACGGTGGGCTGCCTGATCCCGGACGAGATGCGCACGATCATGACTGATCTGACCTCATCTATCGACCGCCCGTTCTGCGCCCACTGCCACAACGATATGGGCTGTGCCGTTGCCAACACGATCACCGCGGCACAGGCCGGGGCATTCCAGCTCCATACGACGGTGAACGGGATCGGTGAGCGTTCGGGTAATGCCTCGCTCGAGGAGGTTCTGGTCATCCTGCGGACCAAGGGTGGCATCGACCGGTACGACCTCTCGCATCTCTCCGTACTCTCCAGGAAGGTGGAGAAGTACTCCGGTATTGCGCTGCCACGGAACAAGCCCGTTACCGGGGAGCTTGCCTTCTCCCACGAGAGCGGTATCCACATCGCTGCGATCCTCGAGGATCCCGCAACGTACGAATACTTCCCCCCGGATCTTGTTGGCGGCGAGCGGCACTTTATCCTGGGGAAGCACACCGGGAAAAAAGCGCTCGAACACGTGCTCTTATCTCTTGGTGAGCCTCTCACCGGAGCCCAGGTCTGCCGGGTGCTCGACCTAGTCAAGGAATACTCCGAACAGAAATGCAGCATCACGCCGGAGATCCTCCGGAAGCTGATCCGGCGGGCGCAGCAGGAGACACCATCATGAGTACGCTCTCCGAACGCATTCTTGGCGCAACGGAAGGGGAATATGTGGACCGGAAGGTCGACAAAGCATATGCCCACGACGGGACCGGGGTCCTCGCGCTGGAAGCCTGGAAAGAGATGGGGGGTGACCGGCTGGGAAAGGGGACCGGTTATTTTGTCCAGTTCGATCATATCGCGCCGGCCAACAACGGTACGACGGCAACACTCCAGCATGAGCTGCGGGATTTTGCAAAGCGTTCATCCATGCAGTTCTCCGATATCGGCTGCGGTATCTGCCACCAGCTGATGGGAGAGGGGGCAGTCCTGCCCGGAGAGATCGTGGTCGGGGCGGACTCTCACAGCGTTACGCTGGGGGCATTCGGGGCATTTGCAACCGGTGTGGGTGCAACCGATATGGCGGCAATCTGGCTGACCGGGGAGACCTGGTTCCGCGTTCCGGAATCGGTGGGCATTCATCTGAATGGGAAGTTGACGGGTGCCGCAGAGGCAAAAGATGTTGCGCTTGCTTACGTGGGAAAACTCGGCACGGACGGCGCGACCTACCAGGCGCTGGAGTTTGTTGGTGAGGGAGTACGCCATCTCTCTATGGACGAGCGCTTTGTCCTCTCGAATCTTTCTGTCGAAGCCGGGGCAAAGACCGGGCTCTTCTATGCCGATGATGTGACCCTCCGTTACCTCAAAGAGCATGGACAGGAGACTGCCGGCCAAGAATACGAACCCTGCTCGTACCGGCAGGAACTCGAATTCGATCTTGCGGACATTGTGCCCCTGGTTGCCGTCCCCCACCGGGTGGACACTGTAAAGCCCGTGGACGCGGTTTCCGGTGTGCCGCTTGACCAGGTCTTTGTCGGGACCTGCACGAACGGGCGGTACTCCGATCTCGCCCGGTTTGCCCGCCTGGTCCGGGGAAGGAAAGTGGCAGTGCGAACCATTGTTGTCCCGGCATCGGCCGCAGTCCTGGAAAAGGCGATCCGGACCGGGGTGCTTGCCGATATCATCGGATCCGGTTGCACCCTCGGGACACCCGGGTGCGGCCCCTGTCTTGGCTACCATATGGGCGTGCTCGGGGAAGGGGAAGTTTGCCTCTCGACAGCCAACCGGAATTTCAAAAACCGTATGGGTGTCGGGGGGGAGATCTACCTTGGCTCTGTTGCTACCGCGGCTGCGAGCGCCCTTGCCGGGGAGATCGCCTCACCGGAGGTGGGATAATGCAGGGTAAAGGAACGGCTGTGTGCCTGCCGGCAGATATTGATACCGATCTCGTGATTGCCGGCAGGTACCTGCGGACCAGGGACCGGAGTATCTGGGGAACCCGCGTGTTCGAGGATCTCGATCCCGCGCTCGCCCCTCGTCTTAAAGGGGCTGTCATCGTTGCCGGTAAGAATTTCGGGTGCGGCTCCTCCCGGGAGCAGGCAGTTCATGCCCTCCGGGAAGCCGGGGTTGTTGCGGTCATCGCCCCCTCCTTTGCCCGGATCTTCTTCCGGAATGCGATCAACATCGGCCTTCCGCTTATCGAACTGGATCTCACCTGTAAAGAGGGCAGCCTGGTAGCATTCGATCTTTCATCCGGGTGGGTTGATGCCGGGGGGAAGAGGCATGCGATCCGTCCCCTGTCTTCGCGTATGCAGGAGATCCTGCAGGCAGGGGGGCTGGTTGAATACTGGAGGGCTCACCGGTGATCTTTCCCGAACACTGCAAGGTCGTCGGCGTTGCGTCGGAACGGCCCTGTGGCGACCGGGTCTATGCCCTGAGCCGGTATCTCCTGCGGAAGACGGACGGGGGATACGAGCTTCTCGAGGTGGCACTTGACCCGTCAAAGAACCGCGTCATGCGGGAGATCGTATCGTCCCGGATTCTGGCGACACCCGCCGAGACTTTTCATTACCCGGAAAAGGTGCAGCTCAACGATCGTACCCGCCTCGTGAGGCTTGCACAGAAAAGCGGGTACCGGTGCACGGTCTTTACCGGTTTCGAGGAAAACATGACGTTTGTCCTCGATCCGGATCTTTCGGATTTCCTTACCCTACATGTCTATGATGTCTATCCTCCCCGTCCCACTCTCTCGGCGAGCCTTAAAGAGATGGAAGCGATCGGCCTCTTCGGGGAGCTCTCGGTGGTCTTCGATCACCATATCCGGGACATTACCACGGTACCTGCGGATGTCTATCCCTGCCGGGCTGCGGGGTACACAAGGACACTGGATGCCGATCCCCTGCAGGGCGGCGAACGGGTGGCCGGGTGTCTTACCGCACGACAGCTCTGCACGGAGTGTTATGGTACGAATTTTACGCTTGAGAATATCTGTCCCCTTGAACAGATTGCCGCAGAACCCTTTATTGCGCGGTGCTGCCGGTCCGAACGGGAAGGGGTCGGAACTTGGGACGGGAAGTTCGGGGCGATCGTTCACTGGGGAGCTAGCCCTGTAAAGATCGCACAATCGGTACAGGAACTGGTCAGGCAGTGGAGGGCCCGATGACGCGGATCGCCATTGTTGAAGGGGACGGGATTGGTCACGAAGTGATCCCGGTGGCGCAGCGGGTGCTTGAACTGCTCCATCCCGAGTACAAGTATTTCCCTGTTGATGTCGGGTACGGGCGCTGGGAACAGACCGGGTGCCCCTGTGCAGACGGCGATATATCAGCCCTCAAAACAGCGGACGCCATCCTCTTTGGGGCAATCACAACACCCCCCATGAAAGATTACCAGAGTGTTGTCCTGCGGATCCGCAAGGCTCTTGATCTGTACGCAAACCTGCGGCCGGTGAAGGGTGAGGGATTCGATATCATGATCGTGCGGGAGAACACCGAGGGGATGTACTCGGGGATCGAGGAGATTGGCCCGGATCGGTCGACAACGCTCCGGGTGGTGAGCCGTAAGGGGACCGAGCGGATCGCACAGGCGGCGATCCGGTGTGCCAGGCAGCGTCTCGGGAAACTGACCATCGGGCACAAGGCAAATGTACTAAAATCCGATGTCTTCTTCCGGGACATCTGCATCGCGGAGGCGCAGAAGGCCGGAGTGACCTATAACGACAAGTATATCGATGCCCTTGGTCTTGATATTCTCCAGCACCCGGGAGCATACGATGTGATTGTGACCACGAATATCTTCGGCGATATCCTCTCGGATGTCTCCTCGTATCTTGTCGGCGGGCTGGGCCTGGTGCCGAGTGCCAATATCGGTGACCGGTATGCACTTTTTGAACCGGTGCATGGCAGTGCCCCGGATATCGCGGGTAAGAACATTGCAAACCCCATTGCGACCTTACGGAGCGCAGCGATGCTCCTTGCCCATCTCGGGGACAAAGAAGGAGCCGCGAGAATAGAATCCGCCATCAGCAGTGTCCTTTCATCAGGGATCCGGACCCGGGATATCGGGGGATCCACAGGGACCCGGGAGTTTGGTGGGGCGGTGCTCCGTTTATTAGGTTAGGATCCAGCAAGACCCTGGGACCATCAGCGATAGCGTGGTACTGGTGGAGTTGATCCTTTTTTGTGATATGCCATAAATTTCCGGCAGCATTGATCAATCCGGAAGGCCTCTTCTTGTTGTAGCATCAGCACCGAGATGGAGCATGTAGCCGAGGGCAAAACAGGATATCCCGTAGATGGCGGATCGGGAGGTAATATCGGGCAACAGGTAAAGGAATGCTGCAAGACAGAAAACAATCCCTGAAACTTTTAATGCCCGTCTGCTGTGGAAGATACCACGGTGCCTTGAGCTGGTCGGTCTTTCCAGCAGATCGGGCATCAGGGAACCGGCGATTACGGCGCATAACCCGAGGACTGTAAGTCCCGGGGAGATCCCGTAAAGCCGGCTTCCCAGCACGGCATAAAGACAGAACGCCAGTATCCCGATCGCGAGATGGATGCCTCTCCTCATTGCAGATGATCCACTGGAACACCTGAGGCTGATAAACGACAGCCACGCACCGCGAAAGTAGGGCTTTGGCCGGTCCTTGGGGCCAAGCCCTGCTTCCCGTGGATTTCCCGGGGTTCCTTTCCGGTGGTTTGCTCCCGGAATCTCCCTCATTCCGGAGGCAGGTATCGTCGATTTTGCATACACATGGATACGGTTTATGTATCGGGTGACAGTGAAACCGGAACAGCTCGTAGCGGCTGTGCCGAAAAGATGCATGTCCAAAGGAATTATGGGGATGAGCAGGACTGGTGCTTACCGTACCACCCGGTATCCTGCACGGGAAAATATCTCATCCACATAGGCTTCCCATACACTTTCCCCGGGAATATCAATCCCGTCGATTTTCTGCAGCCAGAGTGTACGGAGGCTGGCATCCTGCGTGGAAAGCATACGTGAGCCGTCCGGGATCTTTCCCACAGGAATACCCTTTCCATCGAGAAAAAGAATACGAAAACAGGCATACTGGCGGCAAAGGTCCGGGCGGGTCTGATGAACCGTGCAGCAGGCCTGGCGGGGTTCCGGAAACCTGAGAAACGGGCATGCCATCGGGCGGATCTTTTCTATATCCTGCGAGCAGAAGAGACTGGCCTTGTCCGGGTCAAGGGTAACGAGACGTTCTTCGCCGGTGACAAAGAATCGGATCCGGAATCTCGCGGCATCGATACGTTCTTCGATCCCGATGATATCCCCCATGGAACTGCAACAGTCCCCGCATTGCTGGCACCGGAATACCACGGATGATTCCCCCTGAACCGGTATATCACATCAGAGGGGATTAACCTGCCGCACCTGCGCTGAGATCCTCCTGCCGTGTTAGTTCCGCAAGGTATACAACCGAGCCGGTGCGAATATTGTGGAAAGGAGCCCAACGACACATGGACCTCGGTGCCATCTGGACAGCCATGGCTGTTCCTCTCCTGATCCTTATCGCCCGGATTGCTGAAGCAAGTCTTGAATCCGTCCGGACAATCTACATCAGCAAGGGTCATGGAAATCTCGCTGCCTATGTCGGTATCGTCAAGACCGGCATCTGGCTGATCTCGACCGGCCTTGTACTGACCAACTTAACGCAGTACTGGAACCTCTTTGCTTACCTCGCAGGTTACGGAATGGGCACCGTGCTTGGCATGACGATCGAGAATCTCATCTCGATCGGTTACGTGATCGTCCGGCTTATCACTCCCGCGGATCCCCAGATGCTTATGTCCCGCCTATCCACGCTGGGCTATGGTATGACCCGCATGGAAGGCTCCGGGACGTTCTCCGGCACCGTCAGTATCATCTTCATGATCGTTCCCCGGAAAGAGCTCTCCCGGCTGCTTGCCATTATCTCCCGGGAATATCCGGATCTCCTTTATACTATCGAGGACGTGCGGAACATCAAGGACGGGGCGAGGATCTTTTACAAGGATCCCAAACGCCGTATCCTCAGTTTCTTCGGGATGTAACGCACCGGATCTCTGCCGGAAAGACTATAGCGCCGGGTGCAGATCAGAATGTAAGGGATGCGATATGAGCGGAATAAAGAAGATGGGTCCTGATGCTGAAAACAGGGCCGGTACCATTCCTCTTTTCGATCCGGACAGGAATGCGGTGGTGGAGATGACCCCCGTCGTAAAGTCCGATGCAGAGTGGCAGGCCCAGCTGACTCCCCGGCAGTTTGCCGTGGCGCGAAAACAGGAGACCGAAAACCCGTTTACCGGAGCGTACCATGACTGCAAGGCTCATGGGATCTACCGGTGTGCCTGCTGCGGTACGGCTCTGTTCTTTTCCGAGGCCAAGTTTGACTCCGGTACAGGCTGGCCAAGTTTCTCTGCCCCGGTCTCACCGCTCAATGTCACCACACGGGAGGACACCGCCCACGGCATGATCCGCACCGAGGTACTCTGCGCACGTTGCGGGGCACATCTCGGACACGTATTTGATGACGGGCCTCCACCTACGGGGAAAAGGTATTGTATGAACTCTGCTGCCCTCGTGCTCCGGCAGACGCCCGAATGAAAAACCGGGCCGGACCCACACGTCCCGCGGCTCTAAAAACGGGTGCGGCTTTTATGTCGTTACCCGCCAACGGCTGAGTGAAACATATGGAAAAAAAGGACGACCTTGCGGCACTGGAGCGTATCATCGGGTACCATTTTTTCGAGCAGCAGCACCTGATCCGGGCGCTGACCCATCCCGCGTACGCAAATGAGGTGATCCAGAAAAACCGGATCTGCCTGACCCAGGACGCCTATAGCACGCTTGGCGATGCCGTCCTCAAGACCAGCCTGATTTTGTTTTTAATGGAGAAAGGGCTCCAGGAGAAGGGTGCAATCACCCGGGCAAAGGAACAACTGGAAGACAATGCAACTCTTGCCAGGATCGGTCACCGCATGAAGATCAAGCGGTTTATCCGGCTCGGTCGCGGTGAAAAGGATCTCTGGAAATCCGGCGAGGAAACGATCCTTGCGGACACGATGGAGGCGATCATCGGCGCAATCTACCTGGACAGTGACGCGAGCCTGGGTGTGGTGAGGCAGTGTATCGGGATCTGGTTTGAGCCCGAGCTGGTCCGGGTGCGGAGGGAGGATATCCCGCAAAGGAAGGTCAGATCTCCTCCTTCCTCGACCTCCAGACGTGCACGACCCAGATAAAGGATACGGAGGTTGCCACAACCGTTGAGATGGCAAGGAGCGGGAGGTACCACCACTGGGATGCCATCTGCCCGCCCATAACGCCGCTCCCGGCAATGGTGGCAATGGTATTGGGAACCAGAAATGCGGTGCCGAGGACCGTCAGGTAAGCGGTGACCAGCGCAAACCGGTTGTTGAGGCTCTGGAGCTGGTTGTTATAGATGCTTTGCATCACCTCAAGGCCTGAAGCGAGGACATTGGACATCTGCTCCGAGAGCTCGATGTGACGTTCGATATTATCGGAGAGGATCCCGATCCGGCCCAGCAGCTTCTCATCGTTGGTGATCAGGTCTGCATCGCCGTACTGGAGCGAGTTTATCACATCTTTTGTGGCCCAGAGTACGTTGAGGTAATCGATCAGCACGTGCTTCATGCGGTAGATCCGGTGGGCGATCTGCCGTTTTGCGATGTTTTCCTCGATTAACGATTTGCTGATCGCGTCCCCGTGCATCTCGATTTCCCGGAGATACTCGAAGTTCCGGTCGTTGTTTTCATCGATAATCCGTTCAAGGATCAGGGTGATCTTGTTGCAGGTGGTTTCAGCGTAGATCCGTTTAAAAAACGGCTGGGCATACCGGGAGAACCGGAGCAGGCGGTTGATATCCTCGGAGTGGACGGTCAGGATAACATTGTCCCGGATCAGGACAAAGAGCGGGTGCACCGCCATGTTATCGTTTTTCATGGTGACGGAAGGGAGCATGATCCCCAGCTCTGTATCGTAATCCTCGTACGCCGAATAGAACCCTGTCGAAAGCTTCGGAATCGGGAGTTTGGAAAACCCGGCCTGCTGGGCGATCCTCTCGATTTCTCCTGCGTCATCTTTGGTACTGTAATCGATCCACCCAACGCTTGCCTGGGGAAGGATGGCAAAGTATTCTTCCAGCGGGCGGTCGATGAGCCGGTCGATCCTGCCATCCTTATAAAGGATGATGCAGAAGTTGAGCGGGCCCGGACCAGCGGTCTGCGGGCATGTTTCTTTCTGGGTATCCTGTGATTCAGCAAATGGTGTGCCCTGCGCAAGCATAACGTCCTCTCCTGTGATTCTGCCCGGAGGAATTCCGGGATGCATCAGTGCTCTCTTTTATTGAAATTTTGCAGGGATAAACACACCCGTAGGAGATCGGAACGGATGTACTGTAGCGATACGAACACTCATATCTGATGGATGCAATCCACCATATACAGGTGACATGATGGTACAACAACCTGTTATTCGGACCGGCGATCAGGCACGGAAGTTTTCACTCAAGGATCAGAATGACGCCACGTTTGATCTCCTGGAACAGTCAGGAAAGAAGGTTCTCCTCTCATTCCATCCCCTCGCATGGACGCCCGTCTGTGCTGCCCAGATGAAATCCCTTGAGGAGAGCCGGGAAACTCTTGCCTCGCTTGGCACTGTTGCGGTCGGGCTCAGTGTTGATTCCGTTCCGTGCAAGAAGGCATGGGCAGATAACCTTGGGATCGCGAAAACTCCCCTGCTCTGCGATTTCTGGCCCCATGGCCATGTTGCGATGACGTACGGGATATTCCGGGAAGCAAACGGGTTCTCGGAGCGGGCAAATATCATCATCGATGAGAACCGGCGGGTCGCTTTCGTGAAGATCTATCCGCTCCACAACCTTCCCGATATGAAGGAAATCATCGCGTTCCTGCAGAAGCCAGCGACCGTATGAGCCTTCTGCAAGGGAGCACGGCCTGCTGCCCGGGCCAGGGACCTGCCCCCCTTTCCATAATTCTCATATCTCCCGGCATCCAATGTTCCCGTATGATTCCGCAGTTCTCCTTAAACCGGATCCTGTTCTGTCTCATGCTCCTGGTCCTGACAGTCGCGATACCTGTATCGGCAATGGTTGGATCTGCATCCAGCTCACCAGTCCCCACAGTAACCGCAACGGTGTCACCTACCACCATGGATACGTCTTCGGTGACTCCCTCGGTAACAACGGCTTCTCTCACAACGGTACCTCCGGCAACAACCGCAGTGGCCGGCACTGCTGCAGCCGCACAGAACGGGACCGCCGCAACGGCTACCCCTACCGTTGTTCCGACTACCGCGATCACGGCCGCTGCACAATCTGCAGCACCCGCTGCTACCACCCTCTCTTCTGAGGCAGCCGCGACCACCACCCAATCCCCGGTCTTTGTCCCGACCATCCTTGCAGGTATCGTCATAGCCGGTGTCTGTGCGGTTCTGGCAAGGCGGCACTAAAATTTTTTAAATCCCGTTGCAAGCGGGAGCAGATGTCCCTGTTCCCGTCCTTTTTTCCAGATATTCAAAACAGTTCATGAGCTGCCCGGTCTTCAGGGCAGGGGCTGCTGCTGGGTGGCGCAATGGAATGTCCCGTATCCCTCCACCATGGCACGGGCATTTATGCCCATAACGGTTCGTTCCTGGAAGAGATCCTGTATAATACGGAGTGCTTCCGCGTCATGGGGGTCGTCAAAGACCGGGACAATGACGACGGTGTTCCCGATATAGAAGTTGGTGTAGCTTGCCGGGCAGCGGTCATCCCCGCTTACCACCGGGGCCGGCATGGGGAGTTTTATGACGGTAAATGGCCGGTCCTCCTGATCGGTTGCCCCTTTGAGGATCTCGTAGTTCTCGTGGAGGGCTGCGTAATTTTCATCGGAGGGATTCTCTTCGTAGGCACAGACAATCGTGGATGGCGAGACAAACCGGGCGATATCATCGACATGGCCATCCGTATCATCACCGGCCACCCCCTTGTTGAGCCAGATGATCTTCACTGCACCAAGATACTCCTTGAGGTAATCCTCGATCTCATCCCGGGTGAGATCCGGGTTCCGGTTTTTGTTGAGAAGGCAGGCCTGCGTGGTCAGTATCGTACCCCTTCCGTTGGTGTCGATCGATCCGCCTTCAAGAATAATTCCCGGTCTAAAGACCGGCAGCTCAAGCCACCGGTTCATGTCCGCGGGAATATGCCCGTCGGCGATCTGGTCCTCGTATTTCTCACCCCAGGCGTTGAAGTCCCAGCGTACCATTGCAGATCTATTCAGGGCAGGGTTTATCACAAAGGTCGGCCCGTAGTCGCGGATCCAGACATCAGAATAAGAGACGGTCCGGATCGTCACGCGGGAAAGGTCAACCCCGGCGCTCCTGAGAAGCCCCTTTACGATCCTGTTTATCATGGGCGTGGGAACGAAGAGCTCCACCCGTTCCGAGGGTACGATCCCGGCGATAAAACTGACGTAGGAATCCTCTACCCCGGTCAGGTCCGGGAAGGTGTTTTTATTGTGCGGCCACGACAGCCAGACTGCCTCGTGCGGTTCCCATTCGGCAGGCATAAAATAGCCCAGTTTCCGGGGGGTATCCCCTTTCCGGGGGATCGGTGCCGTCGCGTCATGTTCCGGTACCCGGGCGCAGACTGATCCGTACGTATCCGGGCGCCGGTTCCGGAAAAACCCCCACGAATCCCGGATCGATTCATTTATCCCCGTGTCTATGGTTACGGTGATCGTTTCGTCCTTTTCTCCGGCCCGGGCAAGTACTTTCCCGAACGCATCGCAGACAAAGGATCCCCCGAAGAACCGGATATTTCCTTCCCTGCCGGCGCGGTTGACTGCGGCAACATGGACGCTGTTTGCGATGGCATGGCTGCGCTGGATCAGTTCCCATGACTCCTGCCAGTCCCCTTCCTCCGGTGGCTCCGTGCAGGGGTTCCCGATCGCCGTAGGGTAGAAGATGATCTCCGCCCCGTCAAGAGCAACACATCTCGCGGCCTCGGGGAACCACTGGTCGTAACAAATGAGAACCGCGATCTTTCCGTATCTGGTCGCGTGCACGGCGTACTGATCCCCGGGATAGAAGTAACCTTTCTCAAAGAATTTCGGATCCTGGGGGATATGGACCTTGTAGTAGGGTGCGTGGAGACTTCCATCGGCATCGATCACCACCGCTGCATTCAAGAAATGCCCCAAAGGAGACCGCTCAAAAACCGGGACAATGATTACTGCCGCGTACTCTTTTGCAAGCCGGGCAAATGCCTGCGTCGACTCCCCGGGGATGGTTTCGGCAAACGTTTCCACCGGTACACCGATCTGCTGCGGGAAATACCGGGTACGGAACAGTTCCGGCAGGCAGATAAACTGCGCTCCGTTCCGTGCTGTAGACTCGGTGAGTTCCAGTGCCTTTTTGAGGTTGCTGTCCGGATCCGCCCCGACTTCCATCTGGATGAGTGCGATGGTACGTGTGGTCTCGGTCATGTGCAACAGTCCCTGCTCTAGAGGGTTATTTCTCTATAAATATCATGTTATCCACATTCGTCCGGTTTTTCCGCCGGCTTAAATGGAGGCTTAAGGAATGGGGCGCCGTTCTCCCCGTTCGGGAAGGTTATGGCGAAGGTCCGGTCTTTGGCTCCTGCACCGGATGCCCCTTTTTTCTCTCTCTCCATTCAGAGAACTGACCCATGAGGGAGAGAACAGCGGGCATAATGAAGATAGCGCCGGCGAGGGAGAATCCAACGGCGATGAGAGTACAGACACCGAAGTTGGAGATGATAGGGAAGCTGGA
>NZ_DATKKA010000029.1:0-5541 GCF_035543475.1 Methanoregula sp. | reverse complement strand
TCGACGGCGTTATCTACATGCTGGACTCGACCGTTGACCCCTTCATGCAGGTCAACATCATGATGATCGGGATCATCGAGAGCCGGAAACTGCCGGTGATCATCGTGGCCAACAAGATCGACCTGCCCGAGGCGGCGCCGGCCCGGATCAGGAGCGCCTTCCCCCAGCACCCCGTGGTCGCCATCTCAGGACTTGAGGGCAGGAATACCGAAGAGTTATACGAGAAGATGATCCAGAACTTCGCGTAAAGGTCCCGGAGGAATCATGCCACACAAGTGCACCAAATGCGGCAGGGAGTACAAGGACGGGTCCACGGAGATCCTCAAGGGATGCGCAAGCTGCGGCGGCAAGAAGTTCCTCTACGTCAAGGAAGCAGATATCAACAAGGACGTCTTTGAGGAGAAGTCGATCGAGGAGATCAAGGACGAGTCCAAAGAGGAGATCCTCGAAGTCGTTGAGCCCCAGGTCAAGGGCAGGGCCAAAAAAGAGGTCGAGATGTTCGACCGGGTCGAGACGATCCGGATCGTGGGCCCGGGCTCCTACGAGCTCAACATCGAGAAGATGGCAAAAAGCGATGAACGGATCGTGGGCGTCGGGGGAGAAGAGGGCAGTTACATCATCGACCTCATGTCCATGGCAAAGGACGAGCCGAAGAAAAAGAGGGCAAAGAAACGATAACATCTCCCGGTCCTTGGCCGGAACCTTTTCTTTTTTTATGAAAATTTTGGTTTTTATGGCTCTGCAGACACCCGGCGTTCCCTCCGGGAGAAAAGTGCCAGAAAAATCTCAGGTACGGCGTCTCCCGGCCCCGGGGTAAAGGGCCGCTTAAAATTGTGGATATCGTCGTTTTAGGGGGATCCCTGCATTTGTCAGGACCAAATTATACCACGAACTTTTGTGGCATACCATACACCGAATCCGCTTGCGATGGCAAAAAGAATAGCGATAACGATAGTGAGGGTGGGCTGACTGTCAGGATGTACCACCAGATTGATGTAGATAGCCAGTCCCTCCACAAGGGCGAGGAGGACTACCATCAGGGGTAAGTTCCGCGTCTTTTGCGTCATGCTCTCTTTACATTACACGATACACTCTGATAAAAGGCAGGGATACACCCGGTCACCGGGTCGCCAGATCGTCCCGTATCCCCTCGTAGGGGGCAGGCAGGTCGAGCGCCCGGAAGAACCGGTCGGTGAACGAGAGACTGGTCGTAACTGCCCATTCGGCACACCCGTGGCCGAGGCACCGGTCCGGGAAAAAGGGGAGGTTCTTTGCCGCAAGCGGGTTCTCGGCAAACCGGTTCACCAGAAGCCGCCCGAGCTTCTCCGCATGGGTCTCGCGGCCGGCGCCGGCTGTTTCCCCGGCACGGATCTCCACCCACTCACGCCGGTAATGCATCAGGTAGTTGCGGATCCCGATCAGGTCTTTTATCCCGGAAAAGTCCGGGTCCTCTTCCAAAAAGAGCGGTTTTTCTCCTATTTCGAGGATCTTCTGGTATTTTGCGGGGAGCGGGGTCCGGTCAAAATAGTTCTCGTTTCTCCACTTCTCCCCAATCGCCCGGAGCAGGGCCTCGGTGGATTCGTCAACATAGAAATACGCGTTGTCCGCCGCATCGGACCAGAGCTCGTTTATGGTGGATTCGAGGAAGGCCACCGTGGAGAAGAGGGCGTTGAGAGTAAACGCCTCGTGCCGGAGCTGCTGTCCGGCCGTGAGCGTACCGGTATTCCGGTACGTCTCCTCCAGCTCATACCCCATGCGGCAGAAGAGGGCCGCAGACTGGATGTACCGCACGGAGAAACAATCCCGGATCCGGATGACAATTCCCTCGGGCAGGGCACGGTCGTTCTCGTCCATCGTATCATCCCCATTATTGTCTTGTACGGTAAAAAGGTGCGGGCCCGGCTTTTTTACGCTATCCTTAATACGTGAAGGACAAAATAGTAAGATAGCACTTTTAAAACAGGTGCTGACAGATGTAAGTCCGACGTGCCTTTTCTGGCACGGCCTCAAAACGTCAGGCTTTGGGATTACAGAGAGTCAGTAGGCATATACTGCACTTTTCTGGACTTACACAAAATTCGTTACCGGAGGTATAACCATGGCACGAATGCACGCCAGAAGAAGAGGAAAATCAAGCTCGGTGCGGCCGGCGCGTAAGGAAGCGCCCTCGTGGTCCAACACGGACAAGGCAGCAATCGAGAAGCTCATTGTCGATCTCCGCAAGGAGGGTACATCCGCAAGTATGATCGGCCTCATCCTGCGGGACCGCTACGGTGTTCCCGATGTCAAGATGGTCACCGGCAGGCGCATCGGCGATATCTTAAAAGAGAACAAAATCAGCTCCGAGATCCCCGAGGATCTTCGCGACCTGATGATCAAGGCACTGGGCCTGCGCAAGCACCTGGGCGAGAACCCCAAGGACCTGCACAACAAGAGGCAGCTCCACCTTGTCGAGGCAAAGATCCGCCGTCTCGTGAAGTACTACACCGGCACCAAAAAGCTCGCCGCTGGCTTCACCTACAAACCGGAGAACGCCGAGATCCTGCTGTCCAGATAAAGAGATATATCGTCCGGGGATGCCCATGTCGCTTGAAGAAGCCGCTAAAATCGTTGCAGACCAGATCCGGCGTCAGCAGTTCGTGGAGGTATACGCCCACCATGACGCCGACGGCATCGCAGCAGGGGCTATCCTCTGCAACGCGATGCTCCGGGCCGGGATCCGGTTCCGGCTCCGGGTCTGCGCCGATATCCCCGCAGAGGGGCTCTCGCACGATGCGGCAACACTCCTGTGCGATCTGGGGTCCGGAAAGGAAGACCTGCCGCTTGAGACGATCGTCGTGGACCACCACCTCCCGCTCTTTGGCGGGCAGTTCCACGCAAACCCGCGCCTGGAAAAGATCGATGGCGACCGGGAGCTCTCCGCAGCCGGCATGGCCTATATCGTTGCCCAGGAGATGGGGGACAACCGGGATCTCGCCGGTCTGGTGATCCCCGGTATCATTGGTGACGGCCAGGCCTTTGCCGGGAAAAACCTCGAGATCTTCAACGAGGGAGTGGCAAACGGGATCCTCGTGCCGGACAAGGGCATGACGCTCGCCGGCCGCGATATGGCGGAAAGGTGGGTGCTTGCCACACGCCCCTATCTCGAAGGGATCAGCGGCTGTGATTCCGCGGTCGCAGACCTGCTCGCCCCGGCCCAGGGAGATAACGGGCTGAAGACGGATATTCTGCTCAGCCTTGCAGTGCTCACAGCAGCACCGCAGACCTCCGCTGATGGCCTGGGGTTGCTTTACGGCGATACGATCCACCTCCAGCGCGAGGTGATCGAGGACGCACACGCACTCACGGCGGTCATCGATGCCTGTGGCAAATCCGGCCACGGGGATCTTGCGGTGGCACTCTGCCTGCGCTCCTCGGTGGAGATCGAGCAGGCCTGGGAGGTAACCCGGCGGCACCACCTCAATGTGATCGGTGCGCTCGGCAAAGTCCAACCGGCAGAGGAGGGCACAGCGGTCTATGAGTGCAGCGATGCAATGCTTGCAAGCGATATCGCCGATGTGCTCGCCCGGGACCGGGTCCAGCAGGCACCGGTGCTCGTGTACGCACGGTACGGGGAAGACTGCCGGATCTCGGCCCGCCTGCCCCGCGGTGTCACTGCCGATCTCGGACCGCTGGTCCGCACACTCGCTGCGACATGCGGCGGAAATGGCGGGGGACACCACACCCGGGCAGGGGCTACAATCCCCTGCGACCGGCTGGGAGCGTTCGTGAAGGGATGGCATGAGAGGCTTGCCGCATGATGCAGGTACGCGGCCTCATCGCCACCACCCACGACGACGCACCCGGCGTGGCAGCATCCCTTGCACCCGACAATCTCAGGGGTATGACCACCACCGCTAACGGGAACCGGGTCACCACCATGATCGAAGGTTCCCCGATCCGGTCGGTCATCGCATCCGTGGACGACTATCTCATGAATCTGGCAATCGCGGACGAGACAACCACCCTTCCGCGAAACAAAGGGAAGAACGCAGAACAGAGGGAATAAAAAAGCACAGAGTTGAAACCATGGCAAAGAAGAAACAGGTTGGAAGAAGAGTTGAAGGCTGGAAAGCCAAGAGCTGGTTCAAGGTATACACCCCCGACAACCTCGGCAAGGCGTATATCGGTGACACCATTGCAAGCGATGTGGACACCGTCAAGGGCCGGATCATGCAGGCAACGCTCGGCGAGATCACCAACGACTACGCCAAGCAGCATATCAAGATGAGCTTCAAGGTTGCAGAAGTTACCGGAGACGCAGCCTACACCGAGTTTGTCGGCCACGAAGTGACCCGCGACTACCTGCGGTCACTGGTCAAGCGCCGCAGCTCCCGCGTTGACTGCCACGTGCAGGTCGTCACCAAGGACAACAAGAAGGTCCGGCTCACGATCAGCTGCTACACCTTCGCACGTGCCAACATCGCCCAGGAGCACGCACTCCGGAACGCGATCATGGCCAGCCTTGCCGCACAGGCACAGGCATGGGACCTGAATGCACTCGTCAACGGCGTTGTCTCCGGAGAGATCTCCCGCGACCTCTTCAAGGTCGTAAAGACCCTCTACCCCACCCGTCGGGTCGAGATCATCAAGTCCAAGGTCGAGCCGGCCGCAGCAGCGGTCGTCCCGGCCAAGTAATACCCGTCACCTCCTTTTTTCTTTTACGGTTTACCTGCCCACCATTTCTCCGGATGACCCCGGGGTGTCCGCGTGAAGGCCAAAAAACCGGGAAACATAATTAATCCGCGCGTCCTACCATCCCTAAGAATGACCGCCCACAGGATCCTCTTTCTCGTCATTGACGGGTTGTCCGACCGGCCGTGCCTGGAACTGGGCGGAAAGACACCCCTTGAGGCGGCGCACCATCCCGTTCTCGACCGGCTTGCCGCCGGGGGGATCTGCGGGATCATGGACACGATCGCCGCCGGCGTCCGCCCGGGCTCGGACACCGCACACCTCGCCCTGCTCGGGTACGACCCCCACACCCATTACACCGGGCGGGGACCGCTTGAATGCGCAGGCTCGGGGATCCGGATGGAGCCGGGCATGATCGGGTTCCGGTGCAACTATGCCACGCTCTCGCCCGGGGGGCTCGTGACCGACCGGAGGGCCGGGCGGATCGCGGACACAAGAGCCCTCTCGCAGGCGGTGCAGGAAGGAGTTGATCTCTCTTCCTTTTGCGTGGAGTTTGTCTTCCGGTCCGGTGCAGGCCACCGGGCAGCGCTCGCGTTCAGGGGCAGGGGGCTGGGCCACTGCGTCTCCTCAAACGATCCGAAAAAGGACCATGCAGCCCCGCCCGCGATCACCCCGGTCCGGGCCCGGGCGGAGGACAAAAAGACCGCAGACATCTGCAACGAGTTCGTGCGCCAGTCACAGGAGATCCTCGCGGAGCACCCGGTAAACCGCGAACGCCTGGAACGGGGCGAAAACCCGGCGAACCTCGTGCTGATGCGGGGGGCCGGCGAGATGGGCAATTTCGAGCCGTTTGAGAGAAAATACGGC
>NZ_DATKKA010000028.1:0-40458 GCF_035543475.1 Methanoregula sp. | reverse complement strand
CCAGTGGTGAGAATGTGCGGGAAGCAGTAACTTTCACCCCCACCCCCTTCTCCTTATATCTCATAAAAATCCATTATCAAATATCCAATGAAACTCATCCACAACGCCGACACCCACCTGGGCCTCACCCAATTCAGCCGCTTAGACCCGGAGTCCGGCATGAACCTCCGCGAAAAACAAATCTACGACAACTTCCTTCGCGGAATCAACGATATCATCAACCAGAAACCCGACGTCCTCGTCCACGCCGGCGATTTATTCGACAATGTAAAACCGAAGACGAAAGCCTACACGACAGTTTTAGAAGCATTAGAGAGGCTCCACGAAGCCGGCATACCGCTGGTAATAATCGCCGGCAACCACAGCATGGTGAAGACGCGGTACACGACCTCGCCGTACGAAGTGCTGACGTTCTACAAGTCGCAGATCACGGCGGCCTACAAGTTCCGGTACGAAAAGGCAGAAATCGGCGACACGGTCTTCCACCTGATCCCGAACATGCTCCGCGTGGAGGACTACCGGACGGCCTACGATGAGATCGAGCTCTCGGGAAAGCACAACAACGTGCTCGTGACCCACGGGCTCGCGACGTCTATCAAGGACCGGCGGCTCGCCACGGTCGCGGAGCACGAGCTGGACTCCACGATCCTCTCGGAGAACTTCGATTACATCGCGCTCGGCCACTACCACCGCCAGTGCCAGGTGGCGGACAATGCGTGGTACTCGGGCTCCACGGAGTTCCTCACGTACGGCGAGATCGCGGACGAGAAGGGCGGCCTCCTCGTGGATCCGGGCCGGCACGCGGTCCGGCACCTTGCGCTCCCGAAGACGCCGATGGTTGATCTCGGGACGATCAAGTGCCAGGGCGTGCACCCCGGGGATATCACGGAGGAGATCTGCGCACGGGTCACGCAGAAGTGCCTCCCGCAGTACGCGATGGCGCAGGTGACGCTCGACGGGCTCTCGCGGGAGCACGGGAAGGGGATCGATACGAGAGACCTCGCCGGCATCCGCGAGCAGCTCCTCGACCTGAAGATCCGGGTGAAGTCGGAGGAGGAGGGCTCGCCCGTGCCGCTCCAGCAGGACATCCGGATGATCGACTACCTGCAGGAGTTCGGGGAGTTCATCGGCAAGCAGCAGCTCTCCGCGAAGCAGAAGGCGTTTGTCCTCGCCCGGGGGCGGGACGTGCTCCAGTCCGTGATGGACGAGCACCGGGGGACCGCGGAATGATCCACCCGGCTGGTTGTTCGATCCCTGACGCTCCAGGGGCTTCGCCCCGCCGCTGGGGCGCCCCGGTTGGGATAGTGCCGTATTACCTGTATTCTGATGTGGCGGATTTTTCCCGGACCGGTAATGCTGATGCATCATACTGCGCCCCGTCCCCCGACGGGGGACTGGTGGCGCAAGAGGGGGGCATCTTTTCACCAGGGACCGGGAACTTTCCGGGACTATATTACGGAGCTCTCCCATGATCCTCGACCGGCTCATAGTAAAGAACTTCAAGCGGTTCCGGCACGCGGAGATCTGCTTCAAGGACGGCATCACCGGCATCCTCGGGAACAACGGCACGGGGAAGTCAAGCCTTGTGACGGCCATCTTCTTTGCACTCTATGGCGTGAAGGCAACCGGGATTTCTGCGGATTATATCGTCTCCAGTTTTGCGTCCCCGAAGGACAAGTGCGAGGTTGTTCTGGATTTCCGGATCGGGGGAGACAGCTACAAGGTCATACGGACGTTCAGAAAGGGAAAGACCGTCACCCACGATGCAGAGTTCTACAAGAACAAACAGCTGGTGGCAAAAGAAGTGAGCCCGGTTGAAGCCGAGGTGAAGCGTACGCTCGGGATGGGCCCGGTGGATTTCAGGAACACGATCTACGCGGCCCAGAAGGATCTCCTCACCCTGCTCGACAACACGCCGACGAAAAGGAAAGAGTGGTTCCAGAAGGCCCTCGGGATCGATTACCTGAAAACCGAGAGCGACGCGGTCTTAAAGAAACAGGCCGAGGAGAAGACCGGCGAACTCCAGAACCTGGCCGGCCGTCTTGAGGCACTTACCGGGCAGCAGAGCGAAGAAGAGCTCGCACGCCTCAAGGCCTCTGTAAAAAAGTTCCATGAGACGATCGCGGAGCACGGGAAGGCACGGGACCTCATCAAAAAACAGCGGGCGGAACTTGATGCAAAACAGAAAGTCCTTGCCGAGAAGAAACTCGCGTACAACCGCCTCCTCCAGCAGCAGCAGAACCTTGCCCGGGAAAAGGACGAAGATACCCGGGCTGCACAGAAACTCGAAGCGCAGATCGCTCTCCTAGCCGGTGAGGATGCCGAGTACCACCGCATAGAAAAGACCGCAGCCTCGTTTCCTGAAGTAAAACAGCGGCTGGATGCGCTGCGGGAGAAGAAAGGCGAACACCTCCGGCTCACTGCGGAGCTCGGGTTTGCCACAAAAGAAATCGCCGACCTTGTCGCACGGGCAGAAAAACAGCGTGCCCTTATCTCGGCCATCGATGCTGACCTGCAGAAAAAGGACGGGCTTGTAAAACAGGTCCGGGCCGGCATCGGGGCCGGGGAGATTGCCGGGGACCGGCTCGAATCAGCCGTCAGTTACCGGCTCGCGGAGATCAACAAGCAGTCCGGCACCCTTGCCACGCGGCTGGAACACTACCGGGAAGAGCGGGAGAAGATCGCGGCCGACCTGACGACAATCCGCGGGGCCGGCGCTGACGGGGTCTGTCCCCTGTGCCACCAGAAACTCGGGGACCATTTCGGAAGTATAGAAGCAGAGTTTGCTGCACAGCTGCAGGCTCTCGAAGAAAAAGCCGTCGCCGATCTCGAACGCCAGGAGAAACTTGCACACGAAAAGACCCGCATTGAAGCCTTAAAACCGGCGCTCGATGCGCTCCGTACCATCGCGGATAAACTCCGGCAGAAGCCGGTGTATGAAGAGGAGCTCTTGGGCCTTGAGGAAAAGCGCAAGGCAAAGGAAGAAGGACAGAAATCTCTTGGCGAATCCCTCAAAAAGCTCGGGTACGATGAGAACGCGTTTCTTGCCTGCGAGCGGGAGAGTGCCGGGGTCCAGAAAGTGCAGCTCCGCTTCATCGAGCTCGGGAAGAAGATCGGGCAGGGGCTGCAGGCAAAAGAACAGCTCGCCGGGATCACAGCGAAGATCGCGGAACGCGGGCGCGAACTCTCAAAACTGGCCGAAGAGATCAAAGGCGCAGCGTTTGACCCTGCCGAAGCAACGCACCTCGAAGCCGCAGTTGCCGGGGCCGATGCCGCCCTGCGAAACGAGGAGGTTCTTATTGCCGGTACGACAAAGGACCTCCGTTTCACGGAAGAGAAGATCGCAGAGTACAAAAAAACGGCAGAGCAGATCGCCCTCCTGGAAAAGCAGGCCGGGGAACTCAAAGACGAGATCGAGCTCCTGAAGCTGACCCGGACCCTGATCGCAGAGTACGTGGTATACATCATGCAGGTGGTGCGGAGCCGGCTCGAAGGAGAGGTCAGCCGGATTATCAGCGAGATCACGGGCGGGCGGTACGAGCAGGTACTCCTCGACGAGGACTTTAACCTGCTCGTGCGGGACGTTGACGATGACTATGCCATCGACCGTTTCAGCGGCGGCGAGCAGGACGACATCGCGGTCGCGCTCAGGATCGCGCTCTCCCGGTACCTTGCCGAGCTCCACCATGTCCACGAGAGCACGGTCCTCATCTTCGACGAGATCTTCGGGAGCCAGGACGAGGAGCGGAGGAACAACCTGCTCACGGCGCTGCGGACCCAGGAATCACGGTTCCCGCAGATCCTGTTAATCTCCCATATCGCGGAGATGCAGGCCGAGTTCGAAAACACGCTCGTGGTGGAGATGGGCGCAGACATGGCCAGCCGCGTCAGGGCGGTGGAGTAGATGGGCAGCCGGGATTCGTACGAGGCATCCGTGCGGTCGGCACTGGCACGCATAGCGGCGCATGTCCCGGAAGACATCGTGGCGCAGTTTGCAGAAAAGAGCGGGATCACCAAGGACGATCTCCACCCGATCTCACCCGGCACCCCGGGCTTGGTCAGCGCCGTGGACGGGAGTAACGCGATGGTCCTTGAAGGGGGCTCTCTTGCCATTGCCGCAATACGGGCGGCCCGCACCACCTTTCACGGCGCAGCCCGGGCCGGGCGTGCCACCACGCCCCTCGTGCTCGTCACGATCGGCCCCCGGCGCCACAACCAGGACTTCGAGGACCTGTTCCTGGAGTGTTTCGGCGTACCGCCGCACAAGGGACTGGACAACAGCGACCCTGTCCGCGCCTCGGATATTCTCCGCGACACGCTGGAGTACTGGGTGGCCACAAAGGCCGCCGAGACCATGCCCGCAGGATCGCTCCTGCTCCTGGACGGGGCGCTCCGGGTCTCCAGCCAGAACCACGAGCCGGTCCTTTCCGATATCGTAAAAAAAGCCGGTGAACGCGGTCTTCTCCTTGCGGCCGTGGCAAAACGGACAAAGGCCACGTGGGGGAACGGGCACCCGCTCCTCCCCGCGCTCATGGGACTTGCAGAAAAGTCCGGCGTTCGTGGCACGTGGTGGACGAAGATTGATCCCCACCTCCTCGACAACACCGAATACCGGCAGGGACGGCACGGGGAGATCTACGTGGCCTCGCTCCACCCGCGGATGACAAGGCTGATGAAGATAGAACTCCCCCGGGGGATCAGTGAAGATACTGCGGCAAAGACCATGCAGGCCCTTGCCGCGTGTGCCGATGACGGCCGGATCCCCGGGTACCCCTACCCCCTTTTCGATGCCCACCGCGCGGTGGTGATCGATGAGGCAATTATCACCCAGGTGCTGCAGGACATAAAAGGCGGGCTTGCCCGGCAGGGAATACAGAACAGGCTCTTTGAAGACCTCTTTGGTGATCTCCATGGTGACTTTGAACGATACTGAAGATAAGGATACGACAAAATTCCGGCTGATCGGTACAAGCGTTCTCTCGTACCGGTTCATCATCCCCCACATCGAGACCCTCTTTGTCGGGGATATCTTGAAGATCACCGACAGGACAAAGGGATATTCGTTCTTTGCAAAGGTGAGCGACCTTATCCACGGGAGCAACTTTGCTGACGAAAACTGGGACACGCGCCCGTTTTCCGAACAGTTCTACGGCTTGGGCGAGGACGTGTTTATCGAGGTCGAAGCGGTACCGCTCGGGTTTGTGGACGAAAAAGGGATCTTCCGGAAACCCCGCACGGTGCCGACCAAATTCTCCCCGGTCACGATCCCCGAATCCGCGGACTTTTCGTTCCTGACAAACGTCATGGGCGATATCGAGGTCGGGGTCATGAGGACCGGCCAGGGCGTGCTAAAAGACGTGCCGGTCCGGATCCACAGCAAAGTGCTCCCCCAGCACATGGGCGTCTTTGCCACCACCGGCATGGGCAAGTCCAATTTCATGAAGACGTTCTGCGCTTCCTGCATGCAAAAGCAGCAGTTCGGCCTTTTGATGGTCGATCCCCATGGCGAGTACGTGCGGGGGGGCCAGTCGAGCACGGGAGAACGCACGCTCGGGCTCATCCACTACACGGCCGGCAGGGACGGCCTTGCGGTCTTTACGATCAGCGAGAGCGACCGGGCCCGGTACTCCCTCAACAGCCTCTGGCTTGACTACGATGATTTCAGGATGACCGACCTGTCCCTGCTCTACGACCTTTCGCAGGCCCAGCGGGATGCCATCGAGGCGCTCGAGGAATATACCGGAAGCGAGATCATCCGGTTCTTCCTTGCCGTCAACGTCGACACTCTCCCGGACGCGGTAAAAGCAGGCACGTATGCCGGGCCGTATCCGGAGATTGCCGGGAAACTGGGCGCCTTCCACCCGGGCACCCTGCAGGTGATCCAGCGCCGGATCAAAAATATCGTGCAGGGCAACCGGAAGTTCTTCCGCGAGTCCGGTTCCTGTGTCCCGGAGATCCTCACGTACCTCCACGAGAATAAGGTAGTCCTCATCGACATCCCCCGGATGGGAGAACGCAGCGAACTCTTTGTCCTCTCCATGATCACAAGGAAGATCATGCAGGCGCACCGGAAATCTGCCGAGGATTTCGGGACCGGGACCGAACCGGCAGAGCAGAAGAAGGTGCTCATCACCATCGAAGAGGCACAGAGGGTGCTCGGGGCCGGCGGCTCCTCCACCCAGATCTTCCGCGAGTGCGCCATGGAGGGCCGCAAGTTCGGCGTGGGCCTCTGCGTGATCACCCAGCAGCCCAAGAACGTGGACGCAAAAGTGCTTGCCCAGGTAAACACGTTTGTCGTCATGGGCCTCGGGGACCGGGGCGACCGCGAGATGATCATCGGGAGTGCCAAGCAGGATTTATCGAAAATGGAGATCGAGATCCAGACCCTTGACCAGGGCGACGCGATCATCTCTACCATCGGCATCCCGTTCCCGGTCAGTACCCGGATCCACCGGTTCGAGGACTATGTGGCCCGGCTCAACACTGAACAGAAAAAGGATATCCGGGACGGCCTCTCCACTGGCTTTACCTGAACACTCTTTTACTGGAACCGGTACTCGCCGTTCGGCACGGTGATCCGGAACCGGGCACCAAAGGGCTGTACTTGATCCTTTTCGCTATCTTCAATTACCATGAAATCCCAGCTCTTGTAACGGCGATGAAGTCCGCCTCCAACCGTCACGACCGTGACTGATGACTTCTACCATAGACCAATGGAGGAAGGAATCGTTGTCGCTGTACAGCCTGCACAAGGCACTCTTATCAAAGGACTTACTCCGTACGGACGCCCGGCGCTGCCCCGGCCGGGGAAAAAAGCATGATGATTTCCTGCGGGAGGGGATGGCATGAGCGGGGTCTCTGACTGGATCCCGTTTGCCGCGGTAGCTGCAGGCGGGTTTATCGGCGCCGCGCTCCGGTACCTCGTGGATAATGCCCTTGTCCTCCCGCTTGCCGGAACGCTCGCCGTGAACACGATCGGCTGTTTCTTTCTGGGCATCTTCATGTACGAGTCGATGTACCTGGGCCGGTTCTCCCGGACCACGCGGCAGTTCTGCGCCGTGGGGATCATCGGGTCGTTTACCACGTTCTCGGCCCTCACGGTCCAGTCCTTTGCGGCAGGCCCGCTCGTTGGGGCGGCCAACCTTGCGGTGACCCTTCTCCTCGGCTGTGCCGCGGTCCTGTGCGGGCGTCTTGCAATCCTCCACGGGAGGTTTGACTGAAATGGATCCGGTCATCCTTGTCGGGATCGGCGGCGCCGTCGGCTCGGTGCTCCGCTTTATCCTCTCCCGGATCCAGCCGCTCCGGGGCATCCCGGCCGGCACGCTGCTCGTCAACATCACCGGGAGCTTTGCCCTCTCGCTCCTGGTCTTTGGCCGGGTGGGGGGCGACCTCTACAACCTGGTCGGCACCGGGGGACTGGGGGGCTTTACCACGTTTTCAACCTTCTCGTACGAGACCTTCAGGATGCTGGAGGATCATGATTATCGCACCTTCGCGACATATACTGCGATCAGTATCGGGGGCGGCCTTCTGGCCGTTGCTGCAGGGTACCTGCTCTGCTCCGGGGGGGCCATGCCCTGGTAAGAGCCGGGGTGAACGGGAGTATGCGTATGGACGGAATGTTACTCAAGATCTATATTGCGGAATCGGCCACGATCAAAGGACGGCCGGCGTACAAGTACCTGGTGGACTATTTCAAGGAAAAGGGCTTTCACGGCTGCACGGTCCTGCGGGGCATGGCCGGCTTTGGCCACGAGAACGTGATACACACCGTGGACGTGCTCCGGCTCTCGCTTGACCTGCCCGTGACCATCGAGGTCGTGGACACGGAAGAGAAGATCATGGAGGTCCTCCCCGAGATAGAAAGCGTGGTGGAGCATGGCCAGGTGATCGTCCAGAATGTCAGGATGATCCGGAAGACTCCCGGCTGAATTGCGGGAGGCCGGGAGATCTCCCGTCCTTTTTTTTAGAGCACGAGTGATGGCCCGCGGTTCCGGCCCAGCTCAATTGCTTTTTCTGCACACGCTTCTGCTTCCGCCTCACGCCCGAGCCTGCGCAGGGCTGCCGCCTTGTCATTCCATGCGGTGATGTCGGCCGGGTTGATCTCAAGAGCCGTGGTAAACGCGTCCACTGCCTCTTCGTATTTCCCGGTCATGGCAAGGCAGAATCCCTTGTTTGTCCAGACCGTAGCCACCCCGGGGTTTAAGCGGAGCACCTCGTCGTAGCAGCGCAGGGCCTCCTCATACCGGCGGGTATCGGAAAGGACCACGCCCTTGTTGTACCACGCTTTCGGGTACGCCGCGTCGGTACCGATCGCCTTCCCGTAGCATTCCAGCGCCTCGTCAAGCTCCCCCGTGTGGTAGTGGCAGTTCCCCCGGATGCACCAGGCCTCGGTGTGGCGCGGGGAGATCTTCACGGATTCGTCGAGGCATGCGGCCGCCGCGGTTAAGTCCCCGCGGTGGTACAGGAAAAATCCCTTTAAGAACCAGGCATCCGGCTGGAGCTTATCGGCGGCATGGACCTCTTCGATCACCGCGAGTGCATCCGCAAACCGGCCCATGCGGTCCAGGGTCGCCGCCTTTGCAAGGAGCGTACCGGTATCGCCCGGCCGCTCTTTGAGCACTCCATCATGGAGCGCGAGTGCTTCGTCATACCTCCCGATGCAGGAGTACAGCATACCGTCAGGGTCCACCCTCTCGCCTCAGCGTGTGCATTGGACGCTCATGGCATATGTAATTTTATTGCCGGGGCCTGCGGCGGATATCAGGGAGAGTAAAAGATCCAGGAAAGGCCAAAACACCCGGAACACCGGTACGATGGGAGAAAGTATCCTGATGACCCCTCATAAAGATCCCCCGGATTCTTCCGGGTGCTCCTTCTTGCACGCCAGCAGGTGGCTGGCCTGGACATAGGTTCTCAGGATATCGGTCCGCGTCAGGAAACCGACCAGGGTTTCCGGGAGTTCCTTTCGCACGACCGGCAGGTGATCAAAACCATGGCCGACCATGATTTCAAGTGCAGCCTCCAGGGTATCGTCCGGGTGAATAACAAATGGCGGGGATGTCATTCCCTCGTGGATGCCGGGGCAGGTCTTGTCCATCACCCGCATGGCGCTCACGTCCCGGTTGGTGATCATCCCTACCAGCCGGCCGTTCTCAATGACCGGAAAACCGGTATGGCCGGTTGTGGTCATAAGGTGGACCACTTTTTCCGGATCGTCCGTCGGGGAGACAGAGATAACCATGTCTTTTGGGGTCATCGCGTCCCGGACAAAGATCCCCTCGAGGGTCTCCCGGTCGTATTCCCCGCGGTGTGCGCCGGACTGCGCCCTTGTCGGGACCTGGTCCCTGAAGATGCCTTTCTCTCCTGTCAGGATGTGGGAGACGGCAACCGCTGCCATTGCCGGTATCAGGATCGTGATACTCCCTACCATCTCCACGACCATGATCAGCACGGAGATGGGTGCCTTTGCCACTGCACCAAAAAGGGAGATCATGCCCACAACCACAAAGACCGGGATCGTTTCAACGGGGACATAGGCGGGGAATGCCACATGCAGGAAAATACCGAGTGCCGCCCCGACAGCAGCCCCGATGGTCAGCCCCGGGGCAAAAACACCGCCACTACCGCCGGACCCGAGCGTAAGAGAAGTCGCGATGATCTTCACAAAAGGCAGCAGCAGGACGACTGCAAGGGGGAGGAGGGAGTACAGCATGAGCTGGTCAAAGCCGTACCCGGTACCCATGCCGGCAAGCCCGAGTGTTTCCGCATCCGGGGAGACCAGCGCAAGGCAGATGACAAATGCCCCAAGGAGGAGTGCACCCGCAACGGGCATCAGGTAACGGGGGATGTTGTAAGCCTTAAAGAGACTGGAGAACCGGTCGGAGCTCCAGTGGTAAACCGTGATAAAAAGGATCCCGAACGCGGCGCACAGGACACCGAGCAGGAGGAAGAGGGGGATCTGCTCCACGGTCCATGTAAGGGGTATCAGTGCAAAGACGGGAGCATATCCTTCAAAGAACCCGAAGATGGCATACCCGATCACGGATGCAATGAATGCCGGGACGATCGCCTCTGACTCGAAGTCCCGGGTATAGAGGACCTCTGCGGCAAGCACGGCCCCGCCCAGCGGTGCCTTGAAGATGGTACCGATCCCGGCCCCGATCCCGGTGGTGAGCGCGATCCTTCTCTCCTTGGGGGAGAGCCCCATCATATCCGCCACCATGGACCCAAACCCTCCCGCGATCTGCGCTGCGGGCCCTTCCCTCCCCGCACTTCCCCCGGTGGAGATGGTGAGAATAGAGGTTACGGCTTTCAGGATCGGGATCCGTTTCCGGATCCTCCCGGTGGTGTGGAAGGCCCGGAACGCGGCATCGGTACCGTCACCTTCAGCCTCGGGAGCTAACCGGGTCACAAGAATCCCGGAGATGAGGCTGCCGACTATCATGACCGGGAGAAGGAGGACGAGCGAATGGGGCTGTGACCACTGGCTGATCACCGCCATGCTCTGGCCTTCCTGCGGGTATGCATACTGCAGGAGGTATCCCATGAAAAATGCCGTTGCCCACTTGAGGCCCTCGTAAAAGAGCAGGGCCCCGAACCCGGCGATGACACCAACGATAATGGAGATAACCGCGATCCGTTTTGTCGGGGTAAAACCGGAGGGGAACGAAAATGTCATGGATATCCTGTTATCGTCAAGTCCCGGTGTGTTCCAGGTTTCCGTTGTCCGGGATCTGCCCGTGCAGGACAGGTATTCCGGACGAACAGTTGAGGAAAATATCGTTGCCGGGTCAAGATATGTGTTATGATCTATCCATAAAAACCGGAAAAAGGTTATTATTTTTCAGCCGACCGTTTCTGCATCACAAAAATTTCTCCTGCCGCTCCTGAATTTTAGGTGAGCCTGCTCCTTTTTTAGTGCTCACCAGGTGTCTCCTATCCAGGTGGTCACTATCGTTGCTGTCCTGATGGTGCTCTTATCGTGGGTGTTCTTCAACCCCGGTTGGCTCAGGCGAAGTTAAGCCCCCGGTGCACTGCCGGGTCTTCCACATCCCGATGATAAAGAAGATGAGCGCAAGCATGATGAATCCGAATTGTGAGGTTTCGATAAACGGCTTCTGGAGAATGTCGGCAAAGAAAATATCTATCGCATCAAAGATGGTGTACAACAGGAGAAAGAACAGGCCTGCGAGGAATTCATTCTTCCTCCACTTTATTGCGAGGAGAACCGCAGCACAGGCTACAATGATTTTGAGATATTCATACACAAAGATCCCCAAATCCCAGACAACCGGTGGCATTTTTCCTGCACCTCAAAGAGGGTACTGAGCAGGTCGTGGTATTTATTTATTGGGGGGCGGGCCAACCGGTGAATTTCCGATTGATGTGCCGCATCGTCTGAAAAAGGATCACGAGTACGGGTGGATCTTCCTGAATAACAGTACCTTGATCTGGTCGTTGATCAGGAACCAGGCCAGAGCATACCCCCAGACAATAAGGGCGAGGAACCACCCGAGCGGTGTCATGAAAACACCATAGATCGCGATGAGGGTCGCGACAATCTGGGTAATTTCTGCTGTACCAAACAGGGCAAGTGCCGGCAAAGGCCGTTCCCAGAAGTGCTGCTGGCCGGTTCGGGCAAGGTAAATAGTCATATGACCGGCAACGGCAAGCTTGAGGAAAATGAGCGTCTGGATAACACCCGCATCAAGATGATAATATTCTTTTGCCACCCAGAGAAGGATGAAACTTGAGACAACCCCCAGGACTCCGAGAATAGTGGCGAGTGTCAGAATGCGGTTCATCTGCCAGCGCACGGGTTTTCCTGCAACAGGGGCGTTGTCAAAGGCGATCATCATAATCGGAAGGTCGTTTAAGATAGCGAGAACGACCAGCATGATCGCGGTAACCGGATAAAAATTCAGCACCACAATACACAAAGTCAGGAATATCAGGACCCGTACCGTTTCAGCAATCCGGTAGACTGCGTAATTTTCCATCCTTCGGAAAATCTCCCGGCTTCGCTCGATCGCATCGATGATAACCGAGAGTCCGGGTTTTGTCAGTACGATGTCTGCAGCAGATTTTGCCGCATCGGTCGCACCGGCAACCGCAATACCGGCATCTGCTTCACGGAGAGCCGGTGCATCGTTCACACCGTCTCCGGTCATACCTACAATATGGTCGCCCTCTTGCAGGATCTTAACGATTCGGAACTTGTCTTCGGGAAGGACCTGGGCAAATCCGCCGGCCGACTCGAGTTGTTTGCGGGATTCATCCCCATCACCCTCTACGAGTGCGGTCCGGGGAAGGATGTTCTGGTCCAGGCCCACCTGTGCGGAAATCTCCTGTGCAATGGCAACGTGGTCGCCCGTCACCATTTTCACATTTACGCCGAGCTTTTTGGCTTCGACAATAGTTGCCCCGGAATCTTCCCGGGGGGGATCAAACAGGCCAATCAGACCGAGGTACCGCCATGTCCCGGCGCTGTCCGTCCGGGCTACCCCGAGTGCACGGAACCCTTTCCGCGCAAAATCCAGAACCCAGGTATCCAGTATGGGGGTTACATTATCGTCTGTTCCGACAAGGGAAGCTATTGCCTGCGGTGCTCCTTTAGCCACTTCGAACGATTTGCCCGATCGGTCATGGACTGTCGCCTTTGAGAATTTGGAGACCGGGTCAAAAGGAACAAAATCCAGAACTTCGGTGGCGGGAGTCCCGGATTGTGGCGCAAGATGATCGTACCGTGAAAAAATTGCCATGTCGATCGGATCATTACTCTCTTTTTTTGAGGCGAGCGCCGCCGCAATAATAACGTCCTGCCCGGAAATCCCGGAAAATGTCCAGATTTCACCGATACTGATGGAATTCTGTGTAATTGTCCCGGTCTTATCGGAACAGAGGATATCCATCCCTGCCATCTCTTCTATGGCACTCAGGCGGCTGACAATCGCCTCTTTTTTTGCAAGGGCCACGGCCCCGACCGCAAGAGTTACCGTCAAAACTGCGGGAAGTGCCACGGGAATTGCGGCTACTACGAGAATAAGGGCAAACTGAAGTGTTTCAAGGAATGATTCAGAACGAATGACTGAAACAATGATAATTATGCTGACGAGCACGATAGCGAGGATGATAAGATAGTTCCCGATCCGTTCGACGGCAGCCTGGAAATGGCTTCGCGGGGGTTTTGCCTGGACAAGCCGGGCAGTCTTGCCAAAAAAAGTGTTTCCCCCTGTTGTTGTGACCCCTGCATCCATTTCGCCCTGACGGGCAATGGAACCGGAATAGACGGTATCGCCAGTTTTCTTTTCGACCGGGAGGGATTCGCCGGTCAAAGCGGATTCATCGAGAAGGAGAAAGTTTCCCTTTCCAAGGACCGCGTCTGCCGGGACAATATCCCCGAGCCGGACATGGACAAGGTCGCCGGGCACGAGTTCGCGGGCCGGGATCTCCTGCCATGTCCCGTCCCGGAGTACGCGGGCATTGGGTGCGAGCTGTTTTTTTAGGAGTTCGATAGCATTTTCCGCTTTTCTCTCCTGGAAAAATCCGACAACTGCATTGGTTACCAGCAGAAGGATGATGATGGCAAAATCATCCCAGTGCGATATTGCTGCCGACAGGAGGGCGGCTGTCTCGATCATCCACGGGATCGGACCCCAGAAATAAGAGAGGAATTTAAGGAGCGGATTTTTCTTTTCTTCGGGAATATCGTTGAACCCATAGCGTTCCCTCAGGCCGGCGACTTCGGCAGTAGAAAGGCCGGTGGCGGGAAGAGAAGCGGGCGGTTCTGTCCCTGAATCAGAGGTAGGTCGATCCGTCATGATGAGGAGCCTTGTTATTATGGACTCGCTATTGATCCCTTTTTTTTAATGCATTAATTCCTGTTGGTAGTACCATTATCCCTGTAATATACAGCCCCCTATTTTGTTTTCCAGCGAGTATAAAGGAAATGCCGGAAAGGCTTCAAATGATAAGTCCCCAAGGAATGGTACCGGTTCATACCGTAACTTTTCATCGATTAAAAACACTTTGACGCCGGTGTTAACGTGCATTTATCGGTCCTGTAACAGCTGTTCGTTTTCAGGTACAGGTCCGGGATTTCACCGGGAACGAGGAGAAAACAGCAATGATTTTTAAAAACCGGCCCGAATAGGTTAAGGTGCAGGAGAAAATGCCAGTTCTCGTTTAGGGGGAATATCTGATCATGATCCAACACCATAATAAATCCCGGCTGTCGCTGATTCTCAGACATCTTTCATCGGATTTTGGCCTGGTAATTATCGTTTTACTGGTCTTCCTGGCAGTTTATCTGGTAGATATAGTAACCCCGCTGGGCAATCCGGTCTGGCTCCTCTATTTCATTCCCCTCATCCTCGCTTACTGGTCAACCAGGTACTATGCCATTCCCGCAGTCTGTATTGTCACCCTGCTTTTTCTGATCTGTGGTTTTCTCTTCTCGCCCTCGGGGATTGCGGTGAACCTGGCGGTAGCTTACCGGTTTACGTTTTTTGTTGTTTTCATCAGCGTGTCGCTTGTCCTGTGGATAAAACGCGGGTTGTAATCCATTGGAGACAGGCCGGTGACCAGTCTCCCTTTTGCCCGGAGAATTTTTCAAAAAACCCGGTGTAAAAGGATCGCGGTCCTCGGAAAACCGGGCCGGGTTACCTGAATCGGAACCGTCCTGAGGGAAGCGCTATCTCGAACCGGGCGCCCTCCCCTCGCGTGCCGGTCTCCCGTATGGACAGCCCGGTAATATTCAGAATTTCCCGTGACAGGAAAAGCCCCATACCGGTATGCCGGCCGAATCCCTTTTCAAAGATATGATCCTTGTCCGATTCCGGGATACCCACGCCATTGTCTTCGTAGATCAGGACGAGATCCGGGTCATGGATTGCATACGATATGCGGATCTGGCTGACCTTCTTTCCATGCCGGAGCGAATTGTCGATCAGGTTCCCGAAGATCTTTTCCAGGAGGGGATCGGCATAGACTTCAAGACCGTCAAGTTCAGTATTCAGGATAACGATCCCCGGCTGCCGTGAGGACCAGTCCGCCCGGAGAATCTTTGCCACGTTCTGCCATTGCGGGACGTGGAGCCCGATCTCCTCGTAATCCTTGGTGAATGCTATCTCGCGCTGGATGGTGCGGGCGAGGACTTCCTCCCGTGTAATATATTCCAGCATTTTTGGATCTGTCCCTGTATCTTTTGAAAGTTCGAGGTAGCCTAAAAGACCCGTAAGCTGGTTGTTGATGTCGTGACGCGTGATACCGGAGAGAAGGTTAAGTTTTTTGTTTGCAAGGGCCAGTGCATCTTGGGAGTCCTGCAGCTGGTTTTTCTGTACCATCATGCGACGAGCAATACTGCTGACAACGATGGCCACCAGGCATAAGATCAGGATGCGGAACAGTGATTCCCCGGAGATGGTCCCGGTATGGATAAATTCCACGATGCCGTAAATGCCTCCGAAGAAAACCGCTAACAGGACAGCCCGGTCCGGGTACCAGAGCCCGGCAAGAACAATGATCAGGTAGAAAAAGTGCGTGTAGGCAACAGAAGTATTCAGTACCAGGTGAAAGACGATCTCAAGCAGGCACCCGATACAAAAGATCGCCACAAATATGCAGGGCCGTGGTTCAAGGAACCAGTCCCAGAATGCGTCAACGGTTCTTTTAAATGATTCCGGTATCTTCACTGAAAGGATCAGCTGGTTTTTCTCGTTTATATTTCGTGTGATTTTATTTTTCCCTCCGTTTTAACGAATGTTGTTTTCCTGTCCCAGTGCCCGCCGCAAGCTTCATCACCCGGACCGCAGATTCCCTCATCATCCGATCCGGTCGGACCGTATGCCGTGTGCTGTCATCACCGGGCCGGTCTTCGATCTCCACGACTGCCCGGGTCATCCCGAATCCGCTGGGCGCCTCCATGCTCTCCTAGCAGCCCTGCCGGCCGGGACGCCCCTGGTAAAACCGGTTCCGGCAGCAGAGGCTGACCTCGCCCGGGTCCACGAGCCCGGCTATCTCGCGTGGCTGCACCGGCTCTCCCCCATGCCGGTGGAAGGGCTGCTGCCCAGCGTGACGGTTGCCCGGAACATGGCGGGATTTATCGATACTGATACCTATTTTACCCCGTGGTCGTACGGTGCTGCCCTGTACGCGGCCGGTGCTGCATGCCAGGCTGCCGGGATGGCCCATGAGGGAAAGAGTGCCTTTGCGCTTGTCCGCCCGCCCGGCCACCACGCCCTGCCGGCCTGGGCGATGGGCTTTTGCCTCATCAACAACGCGGCGGTCGCTGCGGCGCACATGCTTGGCACTACGGACCGGATCGCGATTGTTGACTGGGATATCCACCACGGCAACGGGACACAGGAAACCTTCAAGAAAAGCGAGCGGGTGCTGTACTGCTCGGTCCACGCGGAGGGCCTCTTCCCCCGTTCCGGTGCGGCCACCGAGACCGGGTCCGGTCCCGGTGCGGGCTGCACGGTGAACGCGCCGCTCCTCCACGGGTGTACGATCGGCGATTATGCCCATGTCTTTACGGATCTCTTCATCCCGGCGATTGAATGTTTTAACCCGGACCTCCTCATTGTCTCTGCCGGGCAGGACTCGCTCGCGGATGACCCGCTGAGCGTGATGGACCTCCACCCCGACGATTACGGACTCCTTACCGGCCTGTTGATCGATGCAACCGGCCTTCCGCCGGCATTTGTCCTTGAAGGCGGTTACGGCCGGTCGCACCCGGCTGCCGTGAACGCGATCCTCCGGGCCGCAGAAGGGGAACGAATGACCCATACGGTTCCGCCGCCACGGGATGCAACCCGGGCCCGGGTACGGCTGTTCCGGAAGATCCACGGGATCGGGTGAGAGTTTCTTTAGATTGTCGGAGGTTTTTCTGCACCGTTGAAGAGCGATAGCCCATGCCTTGAGTAACTATTCGGGAACATAACAGGACAAATTACCGGATGCGTGAGAGAGGCTTCCAATATGATTTTCCCACCCCTTTCGGGGATCGCTCGGGCGCCTCATCGGGCCCTCGCTCGCGAATGCGTGTCCGGGCGTCTTCTCACTGTTCAGAACCGCTCACTGATTTCGATGTAGTGTGAGGATCCCGGTACGTGCGTAGTGCAAAATCCAACGAGGCGTTTTCCCGTGTCGGGTATTATTTCGTTTTAGTGGCCCGGAAAATATTTGCGAGACGTAATTCCCCTCTTCCTCTCCAGATACCCGCCGCGGGGGCGTCCCATCGGGGGCGACGGGAGGAATTGCACCGATAAAATAAGAGCGGATCTTCCTTTGATCTGAAGAATTTTCCAGGAATGGATGCTAAAAAAAGACGTTCCCCAAAAAGGGGAGATTATTTCTTCGCGACAGGGTTGAACACGTTCTCGTAGATCATGTCGCTGCCGGTGTTGGACAGACGGGCACGCTCTTCGCGCTCCTCGACAAACGCCATGAGCGGGAGTTCCATGGAGACGCCGGGCACGTGGCCGAACATCTTCTCGAGCTCGACCTGCTGGGCGTGCATGAAGAGAGCGTTGGGGATCTCGGCAGGACAGAGTTCCTGGCACTGGCCGCAGTTCACGCAGGAGTCTGCAATGTGGGCGAACCGGATGAGGTGGAACATGAAGCTTGGCGGTACCTCGCCGGGCTTGATATAGACCGGGTTCTTGGTGGTGCAGTCAACGCAGTAGCAGATCGGGCAGGCGGAGATGCACGAGTAGCACTTGATGCAGCGCGAGGTCTCGGCCATGATCTTCTTTAAGCGGTCCTTGCCGCTGCCCAGGCCTTCGAAGTCGTGCTTGCGCCACTTCTCGCCGAGCTTGAGCATTGCGCCCTCGACTTTGCCGCGGATCTCAAGACCCTTGGGGTTGGCGCCCTCGGTTGCGAGGATGCCCTTCTTTACGGCGCTGTCAACAAGGTGTGCGCCTTTATCGCTGCACACCTCGACAAAGGTTGCCTTTCCGGCGCGGGGTCCGATGACACCCCAGTTACCGCAGGCGAGGTCTGCCTGGCGGGGGACCTTCATCTTGCAGCGGCGGCAGTTGGACCGGCGTCCGTAGCCGTGCTCTTCGAGTTCATCGACGGTGATACCCTTGTGGCCACCTTCGTACTCGATGATGAACTGACCCTTGTCGATCTCTTCCTTGTGGACGGTGTCCGGGTCGACCTGGTACTTGTCGGCAATCATCCTGCGGGCAAGGACCGGGCTGACCGACCCACCGCAGTTGACACCGATCATGAAGATGTTGTCCAGGTTGATCTGCTTGCGCTTGGCCAGTTCATAGAACGCCATTGCGTCGCAGCCCTTGACGGTGACACCGATCTTCATGGTCTCAGCGCCGCCTAAGTACTTCTTGATGAGCTTGGGCAGGAGGAGCGTACCGCAGTGGAGCGAACCAGCCGTGTTTGCGAGCTGTGCCGGGTCGGTCACGAGTGTCGGCTTTGCATCGTAGAGGTCCTTACCCTTGGAGATGACCAGCACTGCATCAATGGTCTTGGTCTCGAGCGCGTGTTTCCACAAGGAGGTGACCGCGCCACCGAGCTCGGCCTTCTTCTGGATCTCTGCGTCGTTGGTCCACGCGTAGAGCATATCGCCTTTCTTTGTCATGGTTAGTTCCCTCCTGCGATCTCGATCTTCACAGCCGTGATGCCCGCCGGGACGGCCATGGCGACCACACCTTTCTTGATGTCTTTGGTGACATCGGCAACGAGTTCAATCGTGCCAACCTTGCAGGTGACCTTGACGGCAGAGCCGTTCGGGATGCCCAGTTCCTTTGCATCGTCGGCATTGATCTGGACTTTGGGGAAGGGCCACTCGCGCACAATGGATGCGGAGTTGGTGGAGAGAGTTCCCATGGGCCAGACTGCGGCAACCGCGAGCGGATATTCCCCGCCGGCGGCCTCGACGGCCTTGTACTCGACTGCAGCAAAGGCTGCCTTGCCGTCCTTGGTGGCGAACTTGTCCGCGTAGAGGACTGCGGTGCCGAACTTTCCGCCGGCTGCCGGCCACTGGACTGCCTCGGGCTTTTCGAGTGCCGCGTAGGTGATGCCTGCATAGGCGGGGACTGCCTTTGCGACCTCGTTAAAGATCGCTTCTGCGTCCTTGAACGCAAACTCCTTCTCGTGTCCCATGGCCTTGGCGAGCTCGCAGACGATCTGCCAGTCTGCCTTTGCGCTACCGACCGGCTCGATGGCCTTGCGGATCCGCTGGACGCGGCGCTCGGCGTTGGTGACGGTGCCGTCGCGCTCTGCAAAGGAGGCAGAGGGCAGGACAACGTTTGCCTTGGCGGCGGTCTCGGTCAGGAAGAGGTCCTGGACCACGAGGAAGTCGAGCTTGCCGAGTGCATCGGCAACATGCGGGCCTGCGGAAGCAATGTTCTCGCCGACCACGTAGAGGGCCTTGATCTTGCCGGCTGCTGCCGCATCGATCATGGCCGGGACGGTAAGGCCGCCCTCGCCGGGGACTGCGCCGACATCGGCTGCGCCCTGTGCATTGGACTTGCCGCGGAGGAGGTTGACACCTGCGCCGGCCTTGCCGACATTGCCGGTAACCAGCTGGAGGTTTGCAAGGGCCCGGATCAGGTCGCCGGCGCCTGCACCTGCAGAGGTAACGACCGCTGCGGGCTGGGCTGCGGCAAAGATCTCGGCAGCCTTCGCGACTGTTGCGGCATCAATGCCGGCTGCCTTTGCGACCACATCGGGGGTGCAGGAGGCGGCGGCTGCCTTGGCCTTCTCGAAGTCTTTCGTGTGCTTTGCAATGTAGTCCTTGTTCTCCTTTCCGGCCTTGACGATCGCGGTGATGATACCGTTGACGAGCGCAACGCCGCTGCCCGGGTTGCAGGCAATGTGGAGGTCGGCGATCTTCGCGGTTGCCGTTTTACGGGCATCGGCGACAATGATCTTGGCACCGTTCTGCTGGGCCATGATGATCCGGCGGCCGGCGAGCGGGTTCTCCTCGAGCGGGTTGCTGCCCACGACAAGGATCGCCTTTGCATCAGAAAGGTCGGCAAGCGAGTTTGTGGTCGCGCCGTTACCGAAGGCATCGGCGAGGCCCTTGACCGCATCGGCATTGCAGCGGCGGCCGCAGTAGTCGATGTTTGCGGTCTTGAGCACGTTTGCTGCGAAGTTCTTTAAGACAAAGGAGTCCTCGTTGCTGTTCCGTGCGGATGCAACCACGCCAATCGCGTCGCCTTTGGCGGACTTGAACGCGTTAGCGATCTCCTTGTACGCGTCTTCCCAGCTGGCCTCTTCGAACTTGTCTCCCTTCTTAATGAGAGGAGTGACAAGCCGTGCGGGGCTGTTGACGAACTCGTAGGACTTGTTCCCGCGGATACAGACCTTACCCTCGTTGACCGGGTTCCGGTGCCACGGGGAGATCCCCACGAACTTGCCGTCAGCAACGACAAGGTTGACACCGCACCCGTTGCCACAGTAGGGGCAGGTGCTTGGTACGTACTTGAAATCCATGTTCTAACCTCGAACACACAGGGTCTGTGTCCAATATATTTAAGCGTGATCAAATCTGAGGAAAAAGTGATGATTATTAGTGGGTTGTCGGCAGGAAATCCGGCCCGGAACTGCAGTGCCCGGAATGCCGGGACCGGCCCGGGGGGTGCAGCTCCATGATGGCCCCCCGGGTCCCACCCATGCTCTCCACGATTGTCCAGGCCGGCCTTTTGGCCGTGGACGGCGTCTCCTTTGGCGATTGTGCCGCCTGCCCGGACTGCGGGGGGCCGGTCTCGGGATATGATACCAGGAAAAAGATCTTTTGTATCATCCGGGAGAACGAACGGGAACGCACGCTGCACGTGAACGTGAAGCGGTTCTCCTGCAAACACTGCGGAAGTATCGTAAACGCGGACGAGCCGTTCTACCCGGGCACCCGGATCGGGTCGCCGGTTGTTGACCTCTGCCTCACCCTCGCGACCATGATGACGGTCAACCGGACGGCCGCATGGCTGGACGCACTGGATATCATCGTGGACCGGACCAGCTGCCGGAAGTTCACGAAAGTATTTCCCGGTCCCGTCCCTGCAACCCCGCTTTTCGGGACACGCATTCCGCTCTCAGTGATCTCGCTCTCCACTCTCGCCGCCGGGGCAGGGGGCGAGCGGGGTGCCGTCAGCGGGGCAGAAATTCTCGCTGCCTGCGGTTTCCCATCCGCACACCGGGCAGCGCTTTTTAGGCCCCTGCGAAAAGAACGGGACGAGCGGGACCCAGAGGAAGAAAAAGAAGAACGGCAGGTGCAGGATCCATAAGAGCCCGGTCAGGCCAAGCGAGCCCGCGAGCAGGACAAGGCTTAGCTTCCAGGGTTCCGTGACGCCACCTCGCGGACCGCGTACGCCGGGAGCGCATCCGCCACCGGCCCAAGCACGCCATTGAGGTCGGTCCCGACCAGTTCCCGGGCAAAGAGAGCAGCACCCAGGCCTGCCACGATCACCGGGGATGCGCCGCTCTCCTCCTTAACCCGGCGCACGGTGTTGCAGACAATCTCCTTTTGCCGGTCCCAGAATGCCTGCGCAATCTGCAGGGCGCCGTCCTCCCCGATCTCCGCGAGGTCGGCGCAGACCACCCGGGCGAGCCGGCGTAAGGACGCGGCCCGTGTCTTCTCTTTTTTGTCCGGCGTGTCGCAGGTATACTCTGCCGGGGTGATATGGCCGAGCACCAGGTGGGCATCGGCGCTCGCAGCAAAGTATTCCGTGCTGACCGGGGTCCTGATCCCGTCAAGTATTACGGAGGAAAGAAGGGTTGCAACCGGGGTCCGGAGCATGCCGGTGTATACGAGGTATCCCTTCCGGAGCCGTGCAAGGTCCGTGAGACCCCGCAGCGCGGGGAAACACGCGAGCGGGATGATGTCGGCGGTGGTGCTCCCGATGTCGAGGAGCACCGCGTCCGGGTACTTCTCCCGCAGGTAGTCCGCGGCCGCAAGCCAGTTTGCCGCAGCAAGGACCGGGAGCGCACCGTCATGGAAGGCAGCATCGGTCCCATAGAACCGTGCGCAGGGAAAAACCTCCCGGACCGCATGGACAATGAACGTAATCCCTTGCAGTTTATTGTCAAAACAGTCAGCGAGCTCGCCGCTCATCACCACCGCGGCAGGCTCGTTTCCTGTGCCCGCGTACGGTCGCAGGAGGTCGGCAATCGGGGCGCCGGTCCAGAGGGGGCAGTAGTGGATGTGGACACCGCGCCCGTCAGCGACTTTCAGGTTTGCCCCGCCCACATCGATACCGATCATAGTCTTGTTACCTTTCCCGCCCGGTCGAACCGCACATGGCCGGACAGGTGGACTTCTTTTGGCACCGAACCCCGCGATGCGGCAACCAGCAGGTTGGCGATCTCCTCTTCCATGCAGGCAGCAATCCCGACAATGCTTGTCGTGATCCGCGGGTTTACGTCCACTACGCAGACCTGGTCGCCGACCACGACATCCACCCCGCAATACCCCTGGCAGCCGAGCACGGTCGCAGCCTTGATCGCGGTATCGCGGATCTCCTGTTCGCGTGGCGGGTGTACCGGCGTCTCGCCGCCGCCATACGTGAATCTGCCATCGGGGTCGAGGGTCACGTCCTGTTTGTTGACCGAGAGGACGAGCGGTGCATTGCCGGAGAAATACAGGCAGGCTTCGCCCACCACCCGGCTTAAGAGAAGGCTCACCGAGTAGTGTTCGCCTTCGATATATGCCTCGGCAAACTCGCCCGGGCCAGGTGCATCCGTGGTGAGCCTGACGCCATGGGAATCACAGCCATTGATCGGTTTAACCACGCGCCGGCCGGAAGGGGCAGGGGCAGGGACCGGGATCCCATGGCCCCGGAGGACCCTGCCGGTTGCCACCTTGCTTGCGCAGAGTGCGGCATTCATGCTCCCGCAGCCAAGGTTGTGCGAGTACTGTTCGATCGGGAGGGTGAGCTTTGCAAGCATGTGGTCGGGGGCGATCACAAGTCCTATGTCGCATTCAGGGGCAAGGCGCACGATCTCGGCAGAGAAATCCCCCGGACCCGGCTGGACAACGTCGTACCCGCACCGGGCAAAACTTCCGGCAAGGACATCGAGCATTGCGGCTCCCTCAGGAGCAAGGGCGGGGTCGCAGGCAGTGGCATACTCAGCAAGCAGGACCTTCATCGCAGGTACTATTGCACCTGCAGGCAATTACCCTATCCGTCCCGTGCCGGCAGGCATGGCTGCATGCGGATCGGTGAAGTTAATTGACCGGTGGGTGCTAAGGAGTAGTACATCCTATGAAACCCGCGATCCTGCTTACCAACGATGACGGCGTGAACTCCCTGGGTATCTGGGCGGCCTACGATGCGCTCGCCCCGATCGCGGACGTGACGGTGGTGGCGCCGGCAACCCAGCAGAGCGCGGTGGGCCGATCGATCTCGATCTTCGAGCCCATCCGGGCCAACCGGATAAAGATCAACGGCATTCCCGCATGGGCGGTCGGCGGCAAGCCCACCGACGCAGCGATCATCGGGCTGTACTCCCTCAGGCTGGCACCAGCGCTCGTGGTGAGCGGGATCAACATCGGCGAGAATCTTTCGTACGAGTCGATCATGACCTCGGGCACGGTCGGTGCGGCGCTTGAGGCCTCCAACCAGGGCACAAAAGGGATCGCCTTCTCGCTCCAGGTAGAGGACCAGGGGGACAAGTTTGACGATCCCGGCCAGTCAGCGCAGAGTTTTGAGACGGCAAAGAAAGTCGTGCGCGATGTGGTGGAACGCGTGCTGGCATCGGGATTTCCCCCGGCAGCCGACGTGATCAACGTCAATATCCCGTCGGAGATCCGCGGTGGTTACGAGGTCACGCACCTTGCCCGCAAGCTCTTCCACACGGGCGTGGAAAAACGGCTTGACCCCCGGGGGCGGCCGTACTTCTGGATCAACGGCCCGCTCATCGAGGACGCGGAGGAGGGCACGGACGTGCACGCGGTCCGGAAAGGCAATGTCTCGATCACGCCCATCACGCTTGACTGCACGGCGCACGCGGCAAGAGAAGAGACAAAGAAGATTTTTTTGAAATAAACTGTAGAACGGTCCCAACGGAAAATCGCATATCTTTTTACAAATACATCCGGTATGCGGCTGTGCTGACATCTCTTCTCTCATCCCTGTTTTTTATTGCCGTGGAATAGCGATACCTCCCGCCGCCCCCGAAGGGGCGCCCCCGCGGCGGGCCAGTGACTAAAAATTTGCATTCCAAAAAAAAAAAATTACGAACACCAGAAGAATCGGATTAAGGGGGAAAACGGCCCCTGCCCAACTGTGCCCCGTGAGGGGCCCTGAGGCGGGGAGACATCGCAATATATTTTGAGGCAACGACCCTTTCCGAAAATTCGCACCAAGGGACATCATCAGGAAGACAGTACGCCTCTCCCTTCACCAGTTTTAATTATACCGGCACCGAATCCTATCATCACTATGGCTGGCACAGCAGATGCAGTCGCCGCCGCAAAAAGGGCGGCAGGATACCAGGCAGCGGAGATTGTGGAGGACGGCATGGTGATCGGCCTTGGCACCGGCTCCACGGTCTTCTACGCCATCGAGAGCCTCTCGGGCCGGATCCGGGAAGGCCTCTCGATTGCGGGCGTCCCCACCTCCTACCAGACCGCGATGAGGGCGCGGGAGTACGGCATCCCTTTAACCACGCTGGACGACAACCCGGTGCTTGATCTCGCCATTGATGGCGCAGACCAGGTGGACCCCCGGTTCCGGATGATCAAGGGACGCGGTGCGGCGCTCACCCGGGAGAAGTGTGTTGCATCCGCGGCATTCCGGTTCGTGGTCGTTGTAGACGAAGCAAAGATGGTTAAAAAGCTTGGCGGTATCGTCCCGGTCGAGACTCTCCCGTTTGCCACGAAAACCGCAATTGCTCAGCTGCGGGGCCTGGGGTGCCGGCCGTTTATCCGCGAAGGGGTTAAAAAAGACGGCCCGGTCATCACGGACAATGGCAACTTCATCGTGGACTGCCACTTTGAGGAGATTGCCGACGCGGCCGGCCTCGAAGCGGAGATGGCGGTCATTCCCGGTGTGATCGAAAGCGGCCTCTTTACCCGGTTTACGGGAAATACAACGATAATTGTGGGGAATGAAAAAAAGTGTTCGGTCCTTACATCACCGGATGTAGTCCCGTAATTTCTGTATCATTGCGAGCTGGTTGGTCGCTTCCTTCTTCTTCTCTTTCTCGATACTGTCCATGATATCGGTGATGGGCTTTGCAAGCTCGTAGATCTTGACCGGGCGGCCCTTGCTCTCGGCCTTGCTCTCGCGGCTGTTGATCCAGCCCTGGTCCATCAGGTACCGCATGGCAATGCTCACTTCGGGCTGGCGGAGATCGGTGCCACGCTCAATGGCACGGGAGGTAGCCTCGGGGATGTTTGCGAGAAACACCAGCACCTTCGCGACATTCTTCTTGGTACCGATCTCTATGAGAAGGTTGGCAAATTCTTCTTCCTTCTCGGTAAAATACATCACATTTTCGGTTCTCATGCACACAACTCCATGGTTTTCTTTATTCTGTACCCCAATTTATCTTGCCAAAGATATATATTAGCTCGGATTGGCGAACAATTAACATAAATATTATATATTGGACACTTTTTTCGGCGTCAAATATTGACACATAGTCTAAAAAAAGATTTTCATTCAAACCCGTAGTATTTATGTCCCGCGCAAGGCAGAACCGGGCTCTTACATCAGGCCGAGGCTGCGCAGGTCGGAGAGGATCTTGACGACGGCCTTCTTTGCGTCCTCGGGTTCCTTGCCCCCGGTGATGATTAGCTTACCCGAGCCAAAGAGCAGGACCACGACCTTGGGGTTTTCGAGCCGGTACACCAGGCCCGGGAACTGCTCGGGTTCGTACTCGATCCTGTCCAGGTTGAAGCCTACCGCGATCTTGTTGAGGTTGATCGCGGTCGCAAGATCGGCCGAGGTCACGATGTTCTGGATCTTGTAGGTAAGCTTCTTCGGGATATCGATGTCCAGGCTGCGGAGCTGGTTGCCTAGGATCGTCAGCCCCTTGGAGAGGCTGTCCACGCTCTTTGCCCCGGTCAGGACCACCTTGCCCGAGCCAAAGACAAGGGCAGCGATCTTGGGGTTCTGCATCCGCAGGACAACGCCGGGGAACCGTTTCTTGTTGTATTCTGCATCCTTGATCTTGGAGGCGAGCGCCGGTAAATCGAGGTAGTCGGTCACTTTTGCAGATGCAACGATATTTTCTATCTTCAGTGAGTCCTCTGGATTTGCCTTCATGGTATCATCACCTGAGTCTTGGGATCCGAATAGGTTGGAGGACGAGGAGATCGCGTGACGGTCATCCCCGTATATATAAAGCATATAAAGAAAGGGGAGCGCGGTATAAAAAGGCATCGGGTTAACGGGGAAGGATAAAAACAAAAAAAAGGGGTGATGGTCCGGTCTTATTCGTCGAGCGTGGAGATGTCGCCCGGGTCCATGCCCATCTCCTTTGCCTTGAGCACCCGGCGGACGATCTTTCCGCTCCGGGTCTTGGGCAGGGAATCAGTAAACTCGATCTCGGAGGGCATGGCAATGGGACCAAGCGTGATCCGCACGTGGTAGATCAGCTCGTTTTTCAGCTTATCGCTCGGGGTATGGCCCACGCGGAGGGTGACAAAGGCCTTGATGGTGTTCCCCTTTAAGGGATCGGGTTTCCCGATCACGGCCGCTTCCGCCACTGCCTTGTGGGAGACGAGTGCACTCTCTACTTCGGCCGTGCCGATGTTGTGGCCCGAGACGATGATGAGGTCGTCAGACCTCCCGATCACCATGATGTACCCGTCGGGATCCTTGATCGCAAGGTCGCCCACCTGGTAGCAGCCGGGGATCGTCTCCCAGTACTTGCGGTACCGCTCATCATTGTTCCAGATCGTGCGCATCATGGAGGGCCAGGGTTGGCGCATCACCAAAAATCCGCTCTTGCCCGGCTCGACCGGTTTCCCGTCCTTGTCCACCACGTCTGCCACTACGCCGGGAACGGATTTGCCCACGTAGCCCGGCCGCATGGGTTCGCCCAGCACCGTTGTCACCATGTGCATGCCGGTCTCGGTCTGCCACCAGGTATCCACGATGGGGCACCGGTCCTTCCCGATTACATGATAGAACCATTCGAAAGCCTCGGGGTTGAGCGGTTCCCCGACCGACCCGAGCACACGCAGCGAGCCGAGGTTGTACTTGTTCGGCCATTCCTCGCCAAGTTTCATGAACATCCTGATCGCGGTCGGTGCAGTATAGAGAATGTTGACCCCGTACTCCTCGATGATCTTCCACCAGGTCCCCGGGTCCGGGTAGTCCGGGGTGTTCTCGGCAATAAGGACGGTCGCGCCCACTGAGAGCGGCCCGTACACCACGTAGGAGTGGCCGGTGATCCAGCCGGGGTCGGCGGTACACCAGTACACGTCGTGCTCCTTGATGTCGAAGATGTACTTGGTCGTATAATAGGCGCCCACCATGTAGCCCCCGCAGGTATGGACAATGCCCTTGGGCGCGCCGGTAGTGCCGCTGGTGTACAGGATAAAGAGCGGGTCTTCCGCATCCATGACCTCGGCCGGGCAATCGGAGCCGACATCCGCCATGAGTTCGTAGAAGTCAACCTCCATCTCGCTGTGGAGTTCGACCGGGGTGCGCTGCTCCCGGCGCAGGATAATGATCTTCTCAACGGCGGGGGCGTTGATGACTGCCTCCTCGATCACGTGCTTAAGCGGGATTGCCTTGCCCCGTCGGATCGCCATATCGGCCGTGATCACGATCTTGGCGCCGGCACCCACGATCCGCTGGTTGAGCGCCGCTGCCCCATAGCCCCCGAAGACCACGGAATGGATCGCCCCGATCCGGGTGCAGGCGAGCATGGCGATCACCTGCTCGGGGATGACCGGCATGTAGATACAGACCCGGTCGCCTTTGGTGACGCCCAGTTTCTTTAAGCCGTTGGCAAATCTCTGGACCTCGCGGTACAGCTGCCGGTAGGTAAAGACCCGTTCCTCCTCGGTGTGTTCGCCTTTCCAGATCAGTGCCACCTTGTTGCGCCGGTCGCCCAGCACGTGCCGGTCAAGGCAGTTGTAGGTGATGTTGGTCTTGCCGTTGACAAACCACTTCGCGTACGGGTAGTTCCACTCGCAGACCTTATCATAGGGGGAAAACCAGTGGAGTTTCTGGGCAATGTGATCCCAGAACTTGTCCGGGTCCTTAACAAACTCGTTGTATGCCCAGGTATAATCACCCATCCAGCTGTGCACGCGGTAGGAGGGGTCCGGTGTATAGTATTTGATGGCGGTGCCGGTGGTCTCTGCGCTCTTGTCCATTGTATTCCTCTAAATTACATTATCAATAATGATGAATTAATGTTATTCTTTTGGTCCGAATGGAAAAAATCGCCCGTAAAGCCGTCCGTTTACCTTATCTCGCGCATTGCTTACAATTCAGCACATTTAAATGAGGCATCGCCAAATTTCTAATCAGATCATACAGCAGGGTATGCGCCGCGTCCGTTATCAGGACCTTTTGCCTGCATGCCCGACGACAAACCGGGGACCCGGACCTCCTGACGCGAGGGTTCCCAGACCATGATTCGAGGTGAAGATTGTGACCCAGAAGATGCTCTCTGAAGCAGAAGGATACGACATTTTGCGGAAATACGACATTCCCGTTCCGGAGTACCAGATCGTCAAGAACGGCGAGGACGCGGCTATTGCTGCCGAGAAGATGGGATGCCCGGTGGTGATGAAGATCATCTCGCCGCAGATCGTCCACAAGAGCGATGCAGGCGGTGTGATGGTCGGTATCGGGAGCAGGAAGGCCGCTCTTGGCGCCTTTACAAAAATTATCGACAACGCCAAGTCCTACAATACCGAGGCGCAGATCGAAGGGGTCATGGTCGAACAGCAGGCAGAGCCCGGCCTCGAGCTGATCATCGGCGGGCGGACGGACCCTGCATTCGGCAAGGTGATCACGTTTGGTATGGGCGGGACGATGGTCGAGCTCATGAAGGACGTGACCCTGCGTATCCTGCCGGTCACCGATGACGAGATCCGGCAGATGGTCCGGGAGATCAACGCGTACCCGCTCATTGCCGGTTACCGCGGTGCAAAGCCCCGTGACGAGGAGGGCCTGGTAAAGATCATCGGCAATGTCTGCCGGTTCTTCCTGGAGAACGAGAATATCGTGGAGTTCGATGTCAACCCCCTCCGGTTGTACGAGTCGGGTGCCTGTGCGGTAGATGCCCGCGTGATCGTGAGCGATTCCGTCCACAAGGTGGAGGCACCGGAACGCGTCCCGGTCCCGATCGAGTACTTCACCCCGCGGTCGATCGCGGTGATTGGCGCATCCCAGGACTCCTCCAAGATGGGATACGCGGTCATGCATAACCTCCTGCACTTCCCCGGTCAGCTCTACCCGGTCAACAACAAGCGTGCAGAGATCCAGGGACTCAAGGCCTACCCCACCATCACGGCCATCCAGGCGCCGGTCGATATGGCAGTCATCACCGTCCCGGCCATCCACGTCCCCGCAGTAATCGAGGAATGCGGGGCAAAGGGTGTATCCCTTGCGGTCATCATTACGGCCGGGTTCAAGGAGATGGGGCCCGATGGCAAGGCACTCGAAGAACGTGTTGTGGCCATAGCAAAAGGCCATGGCATGCGGATCATCGGTCCAAACTGCCTGGGTCTTATCGTACCGCCGCGGGGCATCGACACCACGTATGTCCACCAGTCGCCCAAGCCCGGTAACATCGCGTTCATCTCCCAGAGCGGTGCCATCATCAACACGGTCGTTGACTGGAGCCTGGCAAAGAACATTGGTTTCTCCAACGTCATCTCGGTCGGTAACCAGTGCGACCTCGATTTCCTCGACTATCTCAGGTACGTGGAAAAAGATCCCAAGACAAAAGCCATCATCATGTACATCGAGCAGATCACGGACGGTAAGGCCTTCATGGAGGTCGTCTCCGAGGTGGCCAAGTCCAAGCCGGTCATTGCCATCAAGTCAGGCTCCTCAAAGAAGGGCCAGGCCGCTTCTGCCTCCCACACCGGGTCGCTCTCCGGTTCGTACGAGGTGTACATGGAAGCGTTCAGGAAATCCGGCGTCATCGCCGTCCACACCCTGACTGGTGCATTCCTTGCCGCACAAGTGCTCGCCCACCCCAAGCGCTACCCCAAGGGGAAGCGTGCGGTGGTCATCACCAACGCCGGCGGCTTTGCCGTGCTCTCCTCGGACTACGCGGAGCGGTACGGTATCGAGCTCATCGACCTCCCGGCGGATGTCCTTGAAGAGCTCAACGATTTCCTTCCCGAGTTCTGGAACAAGGGCAACCCGATTGACCTGCTGGGCGATGCGACCGAGAAGCGTTTCGAGAAGACCTTCGAGGTGCTCGCAAAGCACGGCGATCTCTGGGACATGGCCTTTGTGATCGGCTTCCCCAACCTCGTGCTCACCTCGGAACAGATGGCAAAACAGATCCTCAAATTCTCGGAACGGACCGAGAACCGGCTGATCGCCACCCTCCTTGGCGGCGATTCGATGAACGTGGGCCGCGAGATGCTCAAGGAACACGGCATCCCCAGTTTCGACGAGCTGGACTTCACCTACCGTGTCATGGGCCGCGTGCTCTGGCAGATGTTCCGTGTCAAGGCGCCGGGCCTCCTCTGATCACCATCTTTTTACCGGCCGCTTTCATCCTGTGTCTCATGACACGTGTCCGGGTTCTTTGCATGACCGGATTCTCCAGAGTCCTCTGATTTCATCATAAAAAAGAATTTTATACTTGATATCATTATGTATAAACGAGTATGATTGCACCGCTGAAGGTATTTTTTCTCGAAGATGACCAGCAGATGGCCGAGCTCCTGGACTTACGGCTGAAACAGATGGGATACCATGTCTGCGGCAAAGCGAACAATGTTGAAGCCGCGGTGAGCTCCATTCAGGAATGCAAGCCCGACATCGCCCTGATCGATATAGAGCTCCAGGGACAGAACGACGGGCTTGCCATCGGAGACTACCTGCTCAACAATACCGATATCCCGTTCGTGTACATGACCGGTCATGATGAGGCCAAGATCCTCGAGATGGCACGCAGGACCGTGCCGGACGGGTACCTCCTCAAGCCGTTTGATGACCGTCAGCTCCGGGTCGCGGTCGAGATGGCCATGCGACGGGGCTGATTTGCTTTACTTTTTTGCCCGCGACCGTTAGACAACAGGGTCCCCCGTTTGTGTACGATAAGGGACTCCCGCTTTATACTGAGTAAAGGGGTCCCTGATCCTGCTGAGGTTTGGCAGATGAGACCGCGATGTGGACGGAGCAAGTGGTATGAGAACTGCATGTGCCCTGCCGTTCCCTTGTTTTCTCATGAGCTGTTGATCGATGTATTCTGATGAACAGTTCTCTATCAGGAGCTTGAACCGGTGAAGAATAAAGGGAAAAATGCAATTCTCCAAAAATTCCCGGAGTGAAAAATCCAAAAAAAATCTGGTAATTATTTTTTATTTAATCGTATTGGCGCCAGGTATGGCCGCATTCGGTGCACCGGAAGAACCTGACCTCGCTCTCATCAGCGGCCCGGAGCTGACGGAGCCACCAGAAAGCGAGGTTGTTCTCGCACTTGGGGCACTTGATCTGGATCGTAGGCATTGTTTTTACTTTGTCGTCCTCGTCGTCAACGATGGTGATCTCGTTTTCCGTGCGCTCCTTCTTGCGGGTCATATGTTCGGTGGACTCGATCTTCCTGATATACCCACACTTGCGGCATTTAAGCTGGCCGGCAGATGAGATTAACATCGTTTTACATTCCGGGCAAAACATCGGATAACAGTATAGGTCATGCTACAAGATTAAGGTGAGTATCCCGGCCGGTTCAGCACGGCGGTGACTTAAAACCCGCCGCGATTTAGGGGGATGATGTGACCCCGCCCTCCTGAAAACCGGGATGTCAAGGGAGAATCCTTTTTTTGATGAGAAGGCTAAGAGAAATACGATGATCGAGTATCTTGTCCTGATCTCCTGCCTGGGATTTCTGGCATCCCTGATACCCGGTCGCCACCGGAAATATGCCGCGATCATCGGCTGGGTCTTTATCGTTGCTTTCCTCTTTGCCGACCTGCCCGAGTACTTCTCCGAGAATAACTTTCTCTACCCTGTCATGGCAATCCTCTCGGTCCCGTTCCTGCTCATCACCATACGGTACCTGCTCGAGGAGAATACCGCAGTCCTCCACCTCTCCCGTGCGGCAGCGGTAGCATTCCTGATCTATGCACCGTTCACCTACATTCCCGAGGCCGGCAACTGGCTGATCTCGGCGGTGGTAGGCGAGGTTGTCTGGCTGCTCCAGGTCTTCAACTACCCGGTTAACCTCGATGCCTGGAACATCATTGCCCGGAACAGCTTCCGGGTGGAGATCATCCTCGCCTGCACCGGTATCCAGAGCATCGCGATCATGCTGGGTGTTGCCGCCGCAGTCCCGACCACGCTCCGGCAGAAGATCCTGGCGTTTCTCCTGGTTGGCCCAACTATCTATATCCTCAACCTCTTCCGGAACGTCTTTGTGATCATGGCCTACACCGGCCAGTGGTTCCCGTACTGGTCCGACATCGCGGGAAACGGCGAGTACGGGTACGAGAGTTTCTTCTGGGCCCATAACGTGATCGCGGAGATGCTTGCCCTCGTGGCCCTGATCCTGATCGCGTACGGCCTCTTCGTCCTCATCCCCCAGCTCGGAAACTTTGCTGATGAACTGTACCAGCTCTATTACGGGGAGATTGTCCATGACCTGGAACGGATCCGGGGGAAGGGCCCGCAGAAACCGGCCGCTTCACCTGCCCCGGAACCGGTACCCGTGGCAGAATCATCAGGGGATACTGAACCCCCGCAGACCTAGCGGGCGGAATTTCATCTCTTTTTTTCCGGCACATGGCCCAATCGCCGGCTGTTATGGGGACACGCGTAACCTCTCTTCTTGCCCACGCAGTCCCGTGAAAAGATACCTCCGGTTGCCCGGGAATTGTGGAATGTTCACTCACGAAAAAAGAAGATTCCGAACTTCCTGTATCAGGACAGGGTCCGGTACAGGTAGAGGATCCGCTGGATGGCCGAGAGGTTGGTGCAGACCGCGATCAGGATAATCGAGATCCAGATAAAGCCGGTAACGCCCCCGAGGATCAGCACAAGGAAAGTCTCGGGCCGGCCAAAGAACCCTACACCTTCGAGGGGATCGTCGATCTTGCCCTCCACTTTCTCCCGGTACCCGATCTCCGCGTATACCACCGGCTTGATGAATGTGTTCATCAGCGAACCGGTGATCGCAAGGCCGACAAGGGCAAGGTCTGCGGTCTGCGAGACCGGCAGGATCCCGCTCACGATCGCAATGCCGGAGAGCCCGACGCCGAGGATCACCAGTGCGTCCACGTACTTGTCAACGATCCAGTCAAAGACCGCACCAAAGTTCGTGTGGGAGTTGGTCTGCCGGGCAATGCTGCCGTCAATGAGATCGAAGAGCGCAGAGAGGAGCAGGAGCAGGCTCCCTACGAGAAACCAGCGCTCCATGAAGAGCACGGCCGCAGCGATCCCGGCAACAAGGGCCAGAAACGAACACTGGTTGGGCGTAACGCCGCACCGGACAAAGAGACCGGCAACCGGCTCCAGGTACTGCTTGAACCTGGGCCGGAGGGCGGTAATATTCATATCTTCATCATACGTCTGCGAACCATTAAAAGTTACGGGATGATCAGGATAAACAAAGTGCCTCAGCATCCTATCGGTAATGACTGGCCTCAGGCGTCACCATATTATTTACATAACGCGTATAACAGAACAAGAGAGTTGATTGGAATGGCAGCAGCACCGGCCCGCCCTCATGTGTTGATGATGTCCGAGATCACCGCTGACGGCAAGCTCACCCTGAAAAAGGGTGCCTCCAGCAAGATCCTCATGAAGTACATGGCTCACGAGACAGAAATTTTGCTCCACGAGACCCGGGCTGCCTACGATGCGATCATGGTCGGTGCAAACACGATCCGGATCGATAACTCCTTTTTGACCGTCCGGCTCGTCCCCGGCAAGAGCCCGCTGCGGGTAATCCCCTGCAGCATGGCCGACATTCCCCTGGATGCAAACGTGCTCGGCCCCGATGCCCCCAGCCTTATCGCGGTCTCGGAGCGGGCCCCGAAGGACCGGGTCGAGGCGATCCGGGCAAAGGGCGTGAACGTGGCCGTTGCCGGAAAAGACCATGTCGAGCTCCCCCTCCTCATGCAGATCCTGCATGACAAGTACGGGGTAAAGAAGCTGATGATCGAGGGCGGCCCTACCCTCAACTGGCACATGCTCCACGAGAAGCTCGTGGACGAGATCCGGCTCATCCACCTCCCGTTCATTGTCGGGGGATCGGACACCCCCTCCCTCGTGGGCGGCATGCATATCAACACCGAGGACGAGATGATCCGGTTAAACCTCAAGAAATACTACCTGTGCGGCAGCAACCTTGTCTCCGAGTTTGACGTGCTGTACCCGTAAGGACGAGTTTACCCTATGGATATTCCTTCCATCTACCCTGCAATGATTACACCGGGCCAAGGTCCCCGGTCCACCCTGAAATGGCTGTTGATCATCATCGGCGTCCTCTTCCTGGTGATCTGCATCTTTTCGGTCGTGTTCGTTATCTCGGAGACCCAGCACCCCGGAGTAAAGGTCATCCGGATGGAGGGCACGCTTGCGACAGGGGATTTTACCAGCGATGACAGTGTCGGCAGCGAGTACGTGGGTAACCAGCTCCGCGCTGCGGCCGACGATCCCACGGTCGATGCCATTGTGCTCCGGGTGGACAGCCCGGGAGGATCGCCGGCAGCAGCCGAGGAGATCATCAGCGATCTCAATTACGCAAAAAGCAAGAAACCGGTGGTCGTTTCCATGGGTGATATGGCCACCTCCGCCGCTTATTACGTGAGCGCTCACGCCAACCTGATCTATGCGGATCCCGACACGCTGACCGGTGCGGTCGGTGTCATCTGGACCTTCTCCGATATCAGCGGCTGGATGAACCAGGAAGGCTACAATGTCACAGTTGTCAAGTCCGGGGCATTCAAGGATATGGGGTCGACCTCGCGGGCGCTCTCTCCTGCCGAAGAGGCCTATGCCCAGCAGATCGTCAACGAGAGCTTCGAGCGGTTCATTGACGACGTGACCACCCAGCGGATGATCTCCCGCTCGGATATTGCGGATGGCCGGGTGATCCGGGGGGCCGACGCATTGAAGATCAACCTTGTCGACCGGCTCGGCAACCTCAACGATGCAATTGACGGGGCGCAGGCCTTGGCGGATGCACGAAAATAAACAACCGGCTCTCCCGGTCTCCTTTTTTGTTACTTCCGGAATAAACGGCCCGGGGCAAACCGTATTTTTAATGGTCCGTGAAAAAAAATCCCCGAGACTGACGGCGTAATAGGGGGAACGGTATCCCTCCCGGGATATTCAGACCATCCGGACCGGGTCGGCCTTCATGTATTCCCGGCAGACTGTGGTAGCATAATGGCCCGGGGGCAATGTAAATTTCAGGCGCACGCCGGTGTCCTGTACTGCGGCTTCGATCGCCGTGTGCAGCGCGATCGGGCGCCATGCCCCGTCGAACTTTGTCTGCACGAACTCCGATGCCCGGCGGAAATGGTCCGCCGTGATCCCAAGATCGGCCAGCATCGCCCGCGTGGACTCGTCACCGGCCTGGGCGCCCGTGTCGTCCCGGCCGGGCATAAAGAGCCCGATCGAGCACCGGCCCCGGGAAAGGTGGATCGAGACCGCCGCACGGCTGGCAGCGGTTGCCGTATCAGTGCGCCCGTTTGCAAAGATGAGCCGGTCGCCCGGTACTGCCTCGGCGAGAGCGTGGCCCGTAGCAAGCCGGTGCGAGAGAGCGCAGTTGAAGAGGTACGACTGGAACGCGGAGACAAACATGGAGAGGAGCTTGGGGGGCAGCTGCCGGAGTGCCCCGGAATAATCTCCGGGGTGCGCCTGGAGGTGCGACAGCATGGAGCGCTCAAAGGACATCGGAACCGGGAGTTCGCGGAGGGCAAGTGCCGGGTCCCGGGTCTCCCAGTAGAGTGTCCTCGCCCTCCGTGCCTCCTCTCTTTCGAGCGGGAAGGCCTGGCCCACGTAGGAGGCCACTGCCTGCTCGTACTCGCCGCGGAGGATCAGTTCGCCGATCCGGTGTGTCAGCGGGCGGATCACCCCGAAGCGCTGGAGCCCGAAGTAGTTGGGAAGGGCAACGGCCGCAGCATCGGTGACCGCTGACACCTGGCTCGCGGGATCGGTCGTGTCCACGTCACGGATGAGGATATCGAACCGGTTGCCGGCAAGATCGCCCAGAGAGAGCTGCTCGTTTGCCTCGCCGATCACCTCAAGGGTGATATCTTTTATATGGAGCGCGGCGACCTGCTCGGGGGTGATCTTGTAGAGAGAGAGCAGTTGCGTTGTCCGGGCGTTCCGGTCCTTGGTCCCGCCCCATCCGATCCGCCGGTGGCTGATATTGAGCCGTTTTGCGATCTCCTTTACCGCGTGCTGGAGCTCCCAGTTGGTCTTGGTGAGCCGGCAGATCAGGTACGGGCCGGAGGAGCCGCCTTTTTTGTCCAGCGGGATCTCTTCGACAATAAAATCATCCGGCACCGTACGCAGCGTCCCGCCGATCCCGGCCGTATCGGTGGCATAGAACTGCATCCCGAGCTCGCGTTCGAGCGGATACGGACTCTCTCTCATAACAATGACAGTGACCCGGTGATCTTGTCGAGGTCTTCGGTCTTTGCCGGCCCAAGCCCGAGCGCGGTGATCGTGCCGGGCGGGATCTCGGTCATGCCGGCGTCCTGGATAAGCGAGGTGGAGATACCGGCGCGTTCGGCGATCACCTTGATCTCATAGAGCGCCCGTTCGGAGTCTGCCCGAAGCACCACCTTCTTCTGCCCTTCTGCCTGCCAGGCCTTGCGCATGGTTTTATCGGCACTCTCGAATGCCCCGATAGAGGCATGCGCTGCCTGTGCGCATTTCTTGCCGCAGCTCATCTTGATGTCGTTTCGCACAATAAGGCACTGCTTGTACCTGAATTCGGGCTCCGGTACCATCTGCACTATTCTTTGCAGGTTCAGGCGATATAGGTATGGAAAGGTAAACGTTCCATAACGTGTCAGGGGTTTTCGCTTTTCTGATGCCAGGACTCCCCATAAAATACGCCCGTAAAACCGTCCGATTACCCTGCCCGAAAATCCGGGCTCATATATCTTATTATTTGCCAAAATACGCCAGAATTGAGCCTCATATAATGCCCTTTAACGGCTCATGGACGTGTTTTTAGCGGCATCTTTTTCCCGGATAATGCGAAAACCTGTCCGGCCCCAAAATCGGCCTGCAAAATGCCTTTATGAGAGCGTTATTTTTTGTCCGTTTGCCAAAATAAGGCTTATTTGGGCTTTGTTTTAAATCGGAGCCCGTTACGGGCTCCGATGGGGTCCAAAACAGGCCTATCCGGGCCCAGATCGAGCCCGGTTGGGAGGTGGTCTTCAGGGGGTGTTTACTTTCTCCCCTCCCGCCCGAAATATCATCATGCGGGAGAGCAAACATGAGGAATGAAACTGTCATGACTCCTCTCCGCCCCGATCGGATTATCCGCTCCCATCGCCGGACGGTCTCCCTTGAGATCACGCCCGATGCAGGGCTCGTGGTGCGTGCCCCGCTCCGGGCACCGGAGACCTGGATCCAGGAGATCATTGAAGAGAAACGGACCTGGATTGAAAAAAAGGTGGCCGAGATGAAAAGCCGGCCCGATCCCGGGACTCGGTCCTTTGCTGCCGGCGAACAGTTTCTCTTTCTGGGAAAACCGTTCGCTCTTGCCGTGCTCGCGGGAAGCGATGCCGGGATCACGCTCGCGGACCGGCTCTATATCGGGGAGTTGCAGTTACCGGAATGCAAAAAACTGCTCCAGGCATGGTACACCCGGAAAGCGGCGGAGATCCTCCCGGTCCGGGTTGCCGGGGTCGCTGCTATCCTCGATTATGTACCAAAAAAGATCCGGATCACGGATGCCCGGCGGCGCTGGGCCTCGTGCAGCAGCACCGGTACTCTCTCGTTCTCGTGGCGCCTGGTTCTTGCCCCGCCCGAGGTGATCGACTACGTGGTCGTCCACGAACTGGTCCACCTGCGCCAGCCGGACCACTCGGACCGGTTCTGGGCAAAAGTGGAAAAAGCGATGCCGGATTACCGGGAGCACCGGGAGTGGCTCCGCACAAACGAGAGGATGCTCACGCTCTGACCGCAGGCATGGTGGATCCGGGTTTTTCCCTGCATCCTGGCACGTCACCTCAATATACTTTATGGGGGCAATGATAATTCAGGGAAGGTTCTGATGGCGCACGTGCTGGTATCTCCGCTGAACTGGGGCCTGGGTCACGCCACGCGCGACATCCCCGTGATCCGGACCCTGCGTGATCATGGCCATGAAGTTACCGTTGCCGCCTGTGGCAATGCCCTTGCGGTGCTCCGGCAGGAGTTCCCGGATGCACCCTTTATCGAGTACCCGGATTACCCGGTCCCCTTCAGCGCCGGGCACCTGTTTGTCCCGAAGTTCTGCGCATCCATGCCGTTTATGCTGGCGGCAGTGGCCCGCGAGCACGCAACCCTTGAATCGATTCTCGCAAAAGAGCACTTTGACCTGGTCATCAGCGACAACCGGCTGGGTGTCTTCTCCTCCCACGTACCCTCGATCTTCATCTCCCACCAGCTGCACTACCACCTCCCGCTCCTGTACTGGCCGGCAGAACTGCTCGCCATCCCGGCAAACATGTTCCTCCACGACCAGTATGCCCGGATCATCGTTCCTGACAATCCCCCGGGGCCGCTCTCTCTTGCCGGCAAGCTCTCCCGGCCGCAGACAGACGTGGCCCGCGAGCGCGCCTATTTCTCGGGGATCCTTTCCGGTACCCGACAACTCGCCTGCCGGCAGGACCTCGAGTACCTCATCATCATCTCCGGGCCCGAACCCCAGCGGACCATCCTCGAGAAGATCGTCCTTTCAAGGATCGGCGAACTCGAAGGTCCCGGTGTCGTGCTGCTTGGCAGCCCGCAGGCAAAACCTGCCCCGGTCCGGCACGGGAACTGGACCTGCGTCCCCTATGTTCCGACCGAGGTAAAAACCGAGCTGATGAACCGGGCAAAGTGCGTGATCTGCCGCTCGGGGTACACCACCCTGATGGAACTTGCTGAACTGGGAAAGACCCGGGCCCTCCTCATACCGACACCGGGCCAGACCGAACAGGAGTATCTATCGTGGTATTACCGTGAAAAGGACTGGTTCTACTCGGAAGAGCAGGACAAGCTGGACCTCGTGGAGGACGTGGCAGAGACAAAACACTATGCGGGGTTCCCTGCCATGCCCCGGACCGCGGAAAACACAAAAAGGCTGTACGAAGATCTGCTGGCGGGGTATCTTGAATGAGGTATATCCATGGATGAACTGCTGGTCCCCGGGACCATTGCCCTGATCGTCTTCTACGCCGGCATCGTGGTCGTCGCGTACGGGATCATCCGGGTCCTGCTCTGGATCGCGTCGGCGTTCCTGAGCGGCAACTACCTGCTCTTTTCCGTAATTCTGGCCGGCATCGTATGTGCGGTCATTGCCTACATCATAGTGGGCCTGTGGCTGCGCCGGATCGAGATCATCTGATTGAAGTACCTGGCATTTGCGGGAGCGCTACGAAAAAAGCGTATTTCAGGGAAGGACTCCCTGTCTGCCCTTATCCGGCTTTTTGCAGGTTTACCCGCTCGAGCGCGAGTGCGGTCTGGTTGGCAAATGCAGCCAGGATACGGGCCTGCTCATAGGCGATCACGCCGTTTGGCTCGGTCGGCCGGACTGCCAGGATCCCAAGGGCCCCCCGCGAGCTCTGGAGGGGGATGTACCGGAGTTTTGAACCGTGCAGGGTGTCGGTGTCATAACCGGCAATGGTTCCGTGCTGGAACGCCCAGGTCGCGACTGCGATATCGTCCCCGTCTATTGCAAGGCCCGGGCTCCCGGCATGGGCCGCAAGGTGGCCGTTTTCCGGGAGGAAAAAGACGCTCTCCCACTGGAAGATCTCCCTGATGTGCTGGCCCACGGCCTTCATGATCGCTTCTGCGTCCATGGCTACCGCGAGGTCCTGCGAGAGTCCATAGAGCGTGCTGGTCTCCTTCTCCCGGCTCTGTGCAGCATCGGCATGCCGGCGGGCACGGGTCACGAGCATACTGATGACCGTTCCTACAATGATCATCCCGAGGAACGTGACCAGGTACTGGGTGTCGGAGATCCGGAATGTCAGGTACGGGGGCACGAAAAAGAAGTCAAACGCGATGACACCGACCACTGAAGTGAAAATTGCGGGCTTAAGGCCCCGCTTGAATGCGATCACCACGACGGCAAGGAGATAAAACATCAGCTGGTTGACCGGGGAAATGAGGG
>NZ_DATKKA010000027.1:0-21753 GCF_035543475.1 Methanoregula sp. | reverse complement strand
CTCCAGATCGTTTACCATCTGCCGGATAAAAATCCCCCGGTAATCACCTTCATAAGCAGGGTACATGTTTGCAAAAAGGCCGAGTGTGTACAATGGGTTTTTCCCCCGGCTGACAGGATGGGACAGATCCCTAATCATCTCATTTCACCAGCACAAGGAGCGAGTATCCGCCAAATATCCTGACGGTAAGATCGGGAGCGAGCGGATAGAGAAGCCGGCGTGGTACGCCAAGCATTTTATCCTTCATACCATAGTCGTGACAGGGGAGCCGGTATCCTGCAGTATACTGAAAATTCACAATCTCGTACCCAAGATCCCTCAGCATCTGGAGAGCTGTTTCCCGGGAGAAGAAGTGGAGATGGCCTACTTTTCTTTTCTGGCCAAGGTGGAATGACGGGTAGAGGGTGGAGATCGCAAACATCTCAAGGGGGATATGTAAAATCTTATACGGGCTTTTATTCTTGAGGATTCGCAGGAACGCAAAATAATCTTCAAGGTGCTCAATAAGATCGATCAACAGGATCAGATCAAAGGTCTTTTCTTTTTCTTCCGAGATGTCAGCGAGCTGGAAGGTAAGGTTCGGGTTGGTGTGCCTGTTCGCGAAATCAATTGCCTGCGGGGATATGTCATAGCCGGTAAACACGCAGTTTTCATCCATCTTCAGCTGGAGCTGACGGAGAATTTCCCCGGATCCACATCCGGCTTCGCATATTGTCGACGGTTTTATTCCCTGTCTCCGAATCATCGAAAATATCTGATCCGCTTTCCATGCTGCATCCTCGGCACCCCAGCCCGGGTTATGTTTGAGGTACTGACCGTTTGTGTACATCTCATCTATTTTCATGCCAGGCTCCCACTCCGGTCAGATCACACCCATCTCGCTCAGCCTTGCCGGCAAATACTTTTTCGTGACAAAGTCCAGCCCGCGGGCCGCAAATGCCTGTTGTTCTGACTTTAAACCAAGTTCGAGCTGCAAATTGATCTGCTTCTTCCAATAATCTGTCGCAAACCGGGGATCGGTCAGCTCCGCATTCAGCGCCTCGATATCCTTCTCCGACAACTTGTCCGACGGCAGGTTGTAGTCCCGGATATCGCTGGGCTGAAGTCCCAAAAACTGTGCCTTAGGAGTTGCAAGCAGCTCGGACATATGTGCACTCTTGATCGCACCATATGCAACCGATGCGTAGATCCGGTATGACCACGGGTCGCCATCAGTAAAGACGAGTATGGGGAGATCCCAGATCTGGCTGATCCGGTTGAGCAGTCTCCGCGTGGATCGGGCCGGCTGGCCCTTGAGGTGGAGGAGGATCGCGTTGTACTCCTCGTCGAACCCGTTCTCGATCAACCGGTCGTACATACCGCCGGTCTCCATAGCGATGACAAACTTTGCATCGTGATCCACAAATTCAAGATTCTCCACGTTGTTCGGGATGGAATATCCGGCCTCCCCCACATCGTCCTGGCAGTGGATGGTCTTGAGGCCGCGCCGTGTCGGCTCCCGGATCCGCATGGGCCCGTAGACGGAGGCGCCGTTCTCCTCGGGGCGGAGGTGGAAGCCCTCGCGGGGCACATCGGAGATGATCTCGAGGTCTTCGACAAGGAAGTTACTCTCGTCCTGCGCACCAAACTTCGCCCGTTTCCAACCCTCGGAGATGTAATACATTTCTCTGAGTGTTGAAGACCGGTTTTCGATGAGCTGCTGTTTGACAAAACCGATCACGTATGCCATCTTCAGGAGATGCGTGGCGCTCTTTGCCGTGGCCGCGGTCCGCAGGCTCTCCTTGTCCCCGTACTTCCAGACCTCGCTTGCGTCATCGTACTCAATGTTATACTTGGTACGGGTGGGGAGCGAGATCGAGGGGATCTCCCCGCCTTTCATTTGGTCGTACCAGGCAGATGCTATCGCGAGAAGCGCCTTCATCGAGCGTGCGTCCAGTTCCTCTTTAGACATCGAGATCCACCACCATCTTCTTGTTGTCCTCTATGCCCCGGATGTCGAGCATCCCTCCGCCCTTCCCGGGGTAGGCGACGCGCCAGACCGTCTGTTTGGGGATTGCCATCTTCCAGACCTTCGTGAACTGCCCGTCCATCTCGGTCGAGAACGCCGGCGGCATATCCGCGCCTTCTGCAGTGTCTGCGGAGATATCGTAGACCGAGATCTCGACATCGGAACCGGTGTAATTGTTCACCTCGATGGTCACGTTCCCGTCCCGCGTCCACTTCTTGGCGATCAGTTTCCGCATGAGTTTTCCTTCGATGGGGGAAGTGTCCACGAGCGGCTTTTCCACGATCTCGCTCACCTTTACCGCGATCTCGGGGATCACCGCGCAGACAGCCCGGGCCCGGTCTTCGGCCAGCTTGTTGCGGTCTCTCCGCGAGAGAAAGGTCTTGAGTTCCCGGCCCAGGTCCTGGAGCGCGAGCACGATCTCCTTTTCAATCTCCGGGATGCTCGCAATTGCATCCTTGCTCTCACTGGTGAACGGCACATTGGTCGAGGCTACGTGGACGAGGATCAGGACCGGGCCCATGGGCAGGCCCTGCTGGGAGATGGTGTATGCTTTCCAGTTGACATTTGCGATACATTCGGTGATCGCACAGGCGCCCTGCTGGTACATGAGCGGGACGCGGTTTGCAAACCGGAGGATGGTCGCGTTCCCTTCGGGTTCAAGCCGGCCGCCGTACCCGATCGCAGCCTCCACGGCAAACGGGTGCCCCGAGTAAACCGAGCTCGGGCGTGTACGGGCCGCAACAAAGTCCATCTGGAACTCCTTGTCAAGACCGCGCCGGATCAAGTCTTCACCGATGGGCGAAAGGCACTGGGTGGTGGGCGGGGCAGGGACCGCCACTGCCTGCATAGCGGCAAGGAGGTTCTTGAGTTCGTCAGCGGAGAGGCCGGCCACTTTTGCGGCAGGTTTGAGGCCGGCACGGTCGCACATCTCCTGCGCGGTCTTCTTACCTACGCGTGAAAAACCGTTCACGAGAAAGTCAATCAGTTTTCCTTCGCCTACCGCGGCCATGCGCTTGAGCTGCCCGAACTCGATCCCGTGCGGGTGGGGCTGGATCGCCACCGGGCATGCGATCACTTCCTGGCTCACGCGTTCGAACGTGAATGCCTCGTCATCCAGTTCCACCCGGAAACGGGCATGGGGGTTCACAACGGATGTGTACTTGAGGTACTCGAGCAGCTTCTTCTTCGCTGACATCGTGCTCTTGAACTCGATCTGGACACGGGTACCATGGATCCGGTCCCATTCGAAAGGCTGCTGTGAGATCACATCTGGTTCGTTCGTCTCGATCCTGATCTGTATCTCGAACTTATGCGCAGGCTCCTTTGCACCGGTTCGCGAGATAACAACCGTGGGAAGGCCGCTCGTCAGCTGTGCGTAGAGCACCGCAGCCGAGATCCCGATCCCCTGCTGGCCCCGGGTCTGCCGGATCTGGTGGAACCGTGAGCCGTACAGGAGTTTCCCGAACACGAACGGGACCTGGGCAGGGACAATTCCCGGGCCGTTGTCCTCAACGATAATCCGGAAGATCTCCGGCCCGGTCTTTTTGATGCTGATGTAGATATCGGGCAGTACCTGCGCTTCCTCGCAGGCATCAAGGGCATTGTCCACCGCTTCCTTGATCGTGGTGATTACGCCCCGGGTGGGCGAATCAAAGCCCAGCAGGTGCTTGTTCTTTTCGAAAAATTCTGCTACGCTGATGCTGCGCTGCTGCTTTGCAAGCTCCTCAGCAAGTACGATAAGCCTTCACCTCGGCAATTGCCGCGGCCGGGTCGAGTGTCTTCTGCTCTCCCGAGTGGAGATCTTTTAAGGTCACCTGCCCGGCGTCTGCTTCCCGTTTGCCGATCACGACCGCAAAATCCGCGGTCTTTGACGCATGGGCAAGCTGAGCCCCCAGGCCGCGGCCCATGAGATCCATCTCTGCCCGGATCCCTGCATTACGGAACTGGCGGGCAACAGAGAGCGCGAAGCTGCGGCCCTCATCTGTGCAGACAATGCCGGCAATGGTATCTTTTCCCACAGGGACTTCTCCCAGCGAGACCATCACCCGGTCAAAGCCGATCGCAAAGCCGACCGATGCGACATCGTCCCCGCCAAAGATGTGCGCGAGCCGGTACGCCCCTCCCCCCAGGATCTGGTTCTCGGCACCAAGGTTCTGGGCAAAGCCCTCGAAAACCATGCCGGTATAGTAGTCCAGACCCCGTGCGATCCCGAAGTTGAGGGAATACCGGACACCGGCAGCATCAAGGATTCCCATGGTCTGCTCAACGCGCTCCTTTTCAGGAATAGCGTCAGCGATCTCAAAGGCCTCCGCGAGCGTGCGGCATTCCACGAGAGAGGTAAGTGAATCGTTCAGGTCCGGCTTTCCCATGCCGGCAAGAATCGCAGAAAGACCCTCGAAATCCTTCTTGTCCAGGTGTGCCATCACCCGGCGCTGGGCTGCCGGTTCAAGACCGGCAAGGAGGCTTTTCATGAAGGCAAGGTGGCCGACTTTCAGGTCCCAGGTAACGCCGGTGGCGTTGAGGGCCTCTGAAGCGAGCATGATAGCTTCCGCGTCGGCCATCGCGGTGTCAGCCCCGATCAGTTCGGCCCCGAACTGCCAGAACTGGCGGTACCGCCCCTTCTGCGGGCGCTCGTACCGGAAACAGTCGGCAAAGTAGCACCAGCGCAGCGGTTTCGGCGCGACTTTTGCCTCGTTGATATACATCCGGATCACGGCTGCCGTGATCTCGGGACGCAGGGCAAGTTTTCTCCCCCCCTTGTCCTCAAAGACGTACATCTCCTGCATGATCCCTTCGCCCGACCGGAGCGTGAAGAGATCGAGTTCCTCGAACTCGGGCGTGCAGACCTCCCGGTACCCGAATAGTCGCGCCGCCTCGCGCATCTTTGCCTCGACACTGCGTCGCGCTTCCATCTCCTCGGGAAGGAAATCCCGTGTGCCTCGTGGTTTCTGGATCATGCCTGTAAAATCCCTGATAGTTTATTTTTTGCCGCACCCTTATTTTTTGTCCGGGAACCGGCGCGGTGCGCTGCCCAGGAGGCGCACGAGCGTGCTCTCATCTCCCTTCCAGACCTTCTCTTTCTCGATCCTGCCCTGCAGGTACAGTGCCGCAAGGATAATGGCGAGGCCGAGGAGCTCGAAGGCATCCCCTGCAATCGCGCACAGGACGCCAAACGTCCCAAGAGCCCCGTAGAGCACCCCGTGGTACGCTGCTTTCCGGTATCCGGGCAGGCCGGTCCGGAAGAAGATCCGCGCATCGCGCAGCCAGAGCAGGATCACTACAGCGCCGCCAAAATACGCTACATAGAGCAGGTACGACATGGCAATGAACTAACTTATAACACGCCTCTCCATATCTGTATTATCACACCATGCGCGCAAATCCAGTTCTCTCATCGGTCCTTGAGCGGTACAAGAACGGCGAGATCCCTCTCGAAGCCGCAGCAGAGGAGATTGAAGGGCTCCGGATGGAGCTGGTTGGGGATTTTGCGTGCCTTGATCTCGGCCGGGCGGTCCGGTGCGGGATGCCCGAAGTGGTGCTTGCGGAAGGAAAAGATGCGGCACCCCTTGCGGAGATCGCGGCCCGGCATGCGAAAGCCGCCGGCCGCTGCATACTCACACGCGTGGATGCGGCGCAGGCCGCCGCTGTTGAGGAGCGGTGTGCGGGCACGGGGATTTCCGTGGAGCACCGGGATGCTGCGCGGGTACTCGTGCTCTCGAACGGGATCGCGCCGGAACCAACCGGTGGCGTGGTTGCGATCATTACCGCAGGCACTTCGGACATCCGGGTCGCAGAGGAGGCAAAGGTGATCGCGGAGGAGATGGGCTGCACGGTCAGGACGGCCTACGATGTCGGAGCGGCCGGCATTCACCGGCTCTTCCCGGCATTAAAGCCCATGATGGATGCTGATGTGTTTATTGTCTGCGCCGGCCGCGAAGGTACGCTCCCCGCGGTGGTTGCCGGTCTTGTGGACAAGCCGGTTATTGGTGTCCCCGTAAGCACCGGTTACGGGTACATGGGCAAGGGGCGGGCCGCTCTTGCAAGCATGCTCCAGTCATGTTCGGTCATTGCTGTCGTCAATATTGATGCGGGATTTACCGCAGGCGCCTTTGCGGCCCGGGTTGCAAACGGGGGTGGAAAACCATGAAGCGGGGATTTTATGTGGGCCGGTTCCAGCCATACCACAACGGCCACCAGGCCGTGCTCACCGAGCTTGCCGGGACATGCGACGAGATCATTATCGGTGTAGGGAGTGCCCAGCTCTCCCACACGCTTGAAAATCCGTTTACCGCGGGAGAGCGCGTACTCATGATCACGAGAGCCCTGACAGCGCTCAAATGCCCGTACTACGTCATCCCCATTGAGGACGTGCAGCGAAATGCGCTCTGGGCCTCCCATGTCATGTCCATGACACCGCCGTTTGATACCTGTTATTCTTCCAACCCGCTCGTTGTTCGCCTCTTCTCGGAGGCCGGGATCGCGGTACAGTCACCGGCCATGTACGAGCGCGACCGGCACAGCGGCACGGAGATCCGTCGCCGGATGCTTGCGGGGGAGGAGTGGGAGCACTTAGTACCTCCAACGGTGGTGACCGTGATCCGCGAGATCGATGGGGTGGAACGACTTCGCCAGATCTCGCGGGACGATTGAGGTGACCGCGAACCATTTCTTTGAGTGCGAGCTAATCTCTTCTCCAGTACCCGGTATCCTTGTGCCGGTCCGTTATTGAGGATCCCTATGCTGAAATTTCTCAAGTCTCTCCTTCGCTCGTCCCCGGGCAGCGCGATCACCCTTGCAGAGCGCGATGTGCCCTCGTGGCTCTCAGACCGGGAGAAAGAAGCGCGGGCGGTGCTGGAGGCAGAGGTTGCCGAACCGGTGCAGGCAATCCGCGCCACCGCAGCCCGCCTCCAGCTGACGGTCAATAACCTCCAGGACGCTGACCAGGATCATGAGGCCCACCCCCGGATAAAAAGCATTGCAAAAAACTCGCTCCCGCTCTTTCTTAAGGCAATGAATACGTCGCTTGCGCGGGAGCTGCCGGATGATCCCCGGGAGTTTTATACTGCTGCGGTCGAATGCGTCAGGGGCTGTCTCAATGCCGTGCGCGGCCAGGGCCGGTACCTCACCGTGGCGCTACCCGAGGAAATGAAGGAGATCCGGACCGGAATCGATACGATTGGTCACGAGATCAATGCAATGACCAAGGTCCTGGGGAGGTTCAATGAGGAGATGGCCCGGATTGCGGTGGCCCGGGATATCTGCAGCACACTCTCCGGGGCACGGGCAGAATACCAGCACTCGTTTGCAAAGGAGGAGCGGATCCGGGAACGCCTTGCCGGGATCGTGCAGCGCCTTGACGCGATTGCTGCTGAGACCGCCCGGCTCTCTGCGGATGAGTCCCTCCATGCGCTCGATGACGGCCGGGCCCGCTGTGCCGGACTCGGAAAGGAACGCGATGATCTCGGCAGGCGCTATGCTGCGCTCACCATGACGGCCTCCCATGTTTTACGGAAGGCGGAGAAGATCGCGATACGAAAGAAACTGTCAAAAGAGGTGCGCATCCTCAAAGAGGCCATGGAGATCCTTTCGAACCATGAAATCGCCACGGCCGAAGAGGTCACCGGAGTCCTTGATACGGCCTGCCCAATCGTGCAGAAGATGATCCGTGATGGTGATATCCTCCTGAAAAATCGTGAGGAACGTGCAGTCTTTACCGACACGGCCGCGTTCTCCGCGGAAGTGAGCGGACTGTGCATGAAATACAGCGAAATTGCGGAACAGTACAGGAAAGAAGAGGAGGTCCTGCTCTCCCACCCGGTACCTGCCCGGCTCCTCTCGCTCGAGCGCGAGAAGGGGCAGCTGGAAAGCATGCGTGCCCACGAGGAACAGGAACACCGTGCCCTGCTTGCCTCACGAAAGGAACGTGATGATTCAATCCCCCGGCTCCGTGAAGATCTTGCAAAAAAGTTGGGAGAGATGAGGGGGGAGACGGTGCAACTTCAGGAAGACGAACCAGCGTGAGGGTAAGACCCTGGTCCGCTCCTGGGATGGTATTTTCTCTTTTTTTATGCGAACAAGTCTTCTGTATCTTCGATGATCAGTTCAAGGCTGTCCTGGGTAAGGTCTTTTTCAATACTCCAGCCCGATGTGCCTGCACCCGGGACGTGCCGGCCCGGAAATTCCCGTTCTTCAGGGGAGCCCCCGCCGGCTTCCCTCATCTCCGGGCCTCTTTTCCCATGAAATCCGCGAGCTCGCTCTGGCCGCCCGGGAAGGCGTCCGACCAGCCATAGCATTCGTGGAGCATCTGTGCAATCACATCGCTGAAGGTCATGTTGCCGCGTTTGAGCGCAAGCAAAGCCTCATACACCTCGGGATCAATCCGGATCGATCGTCCCTCGCCTGCACGAGGCATAATTACCACTCTGTGGTAACCATATATAAAAGTATCTCAAAAATCGCAACCGGCTTTTTAAACAACCGCTAAAATCTCGGTAAATCAGGCGTTTCCGGTACGGGCCGTACAGCCTGGATGCCCGGCTCAGGCAAACGGGGCACCGCAGCGGCTCGGGCGGGCGAGCCTGATAAAAGTGAACGCAGTCCCGTCAAGGAACGCAAATTCCGGCCGGTCCCCGTGGCACCCGCCAATCCTGAAAAGGGTCGGCATGTCCATGGGTACCCGGGCCACATCGATCCGGCTGCTGCTCCCTGCAGGGTCCTTCTCCGGGATGTACCGGATCAGGTGATCGTTGATCCCTTCCGGCGTCTTGCGGCAGCAGACCCGGGTGTGCTGATGACCGCAGACCATAAACGAGAGCCCCCGCCGCTCCAGCGCTTCGAAGGCCATCGAAGCCGTATAATGGTAGCCGGTAAAGGAGTCGCCTGCCGTGTGCGAAAGCCGTTGCCAGCACTTGAGCCGGAGTGTCTGGGTGCCGAGATCGAGCGGCCCGCCATGGACAAAGAGCACGCCCTGGTCCACCCATTCCATGGGCATGTCGGTAAATATCCCAAGGAGCGGCGAACCGCGCAATTGTTCGTGCCTGAAGGTGCTGATCTCGTCGCTCCCCGAGACCGGGACGCCGTTGAGATAGGCATGGTCATGGTTGCCAATCACGGAGATGAGCCGGAACTTCCCGGAGAGATCTGACATGAGGCTGAGCGTAGGTTCCGGGCAGTTGCCCCGGTGCAGGAGATCGCCGAGGTTGATGATGGTATCTACAGGCCCGAAGCGCTCCTGAAATGAGGGGTCCTGGATAAAGGCTGCAACGAGGCCGAGGGCATCAGCATCGGCATGTACATCAGAAAAGACAACCGTGCCCATAGATCAGTGGATGGATATTGGTCGTTCATTCTCTTATATACCCGTGATGCCCCGGGTTCAATCAATACCGTTTTAGCGATCGGAAAGGAACGGTTATGTCTGATTTCCGCACAAGTACTATGCACCAGCACGAGGCCTGCTGCAGCGCCTCCGCGCATACAGGAAGCATGAGGAGATACCATGGAGACATTTCTCAAGGATTATATCGAACGGATCCGCCCAGCCTTCAGTTACCTGCCGGAAGAGACCGGGCACACCATTGCGTCGGCGTTCTTCTCGTTCAAGTTTGAACTGTACCAAAAAACACTCCGGGAGTGCGCGGCAGCCATTGCGCAGGTACCCGGTAACGGGCCGGGCACAACCCTGAAAAAAGCGCTTTCAATTATAAACACGTACGCAATTGCCTACGCGAACGCCCAGGTCCGGCCCGAGTCCGTCCCCCGGTTCGATGAAACCGATCGGTCGTATGTTGCGATCAGCCTCGCACCGGAAGTTAACGAGGATCCGCTTACGCTCGATCTTGACAACGCTCTCCTGCTCATCTACGCGACAGCGGTGATCAGCTCTCCTGACGATGAACAGGCGCTCGAAGAGCACCGGAAGTTTGTCATCAGGATGCTCGAAAATTACAAGAGTGCGCTGGGCCTGCATTAAAAAAGCGTAACCCGGCCTGCCTCATGCGGTCCGGCAACAGGCACGAATTTATCCCTTTTTCATCGTAGAGCGATCGTGCCGGGCGGTGTGTTTTTCTGTTTACCGCCTGAACCGGTAAAAAAAATCAGTATTTGTACCAGCGCCCTTTGCTGTCATACTCCCCGCTCATCTGCCGGGCCGGAGGGGGGGTTGCCTGGCCTCCGGCCATACTGCGGTAGAAGCAGGCCTTGTATGCCAGGAGGAGCGGGACAATGAAGAGGAGAGCAATGAAGATAACGGCAGCCGTGACCCACATGCCGTCCGGGCCGATCATGCTGATCAGCTGCTGGGGGGTGACGGCTGCAAACTGGGTCTCGTTGTACTGGGCCAGCGGCGCAAGCTTATCGTAGAGCAACCCCTCCCAGACTATGGCAAAGACAAAGACGTCCGCAAACACGAGGAGAGCGCAGACGACAAAAAAGCCTAACACCGCTCCTGCATTGCCGGCGACAAGCCCGATGCTGCGGCGCAGGGATTTAAAGACCCCGAGATCTTCGAAAACGGCAGCCGTGTCGCAGAAGAACGTGACAAACAGCGTGGGGATCATGACCAGGAAAGCAAGAAAACCTGTAACGCTGTAATCCATTGAATCTCCTCCTGTCATGATAGTCACTGTCATGATTAGCACAAAGGCAAGCAGGAGCGCACCGGTGATCACGATCCACGGCAGCAGCACCCGGAAATAATACTGCACTCCCCCGCGTACCAACTCCCCGGCCCCGGTTCCTCCCGTCCTGATCAGGGCAAAAGTACCGGCAACACACAGGACCAGCACCAGTGCAGCGAGGATGAGGAGCCGGCTCGTAAAAAAGGTGCCATAGGTATTGTACAGGATCCAGAGAAGTGCAGCGAGCAGTCCCGCGACAAAGCCGGGAACCCACAGCACCGGCGCCCGTCCGGTTGTCCGGACAGCCTCCTGTAACTCGGCGAGAACCATGGGTCACCGGACCCGGGGCATGGCAACAATCTCCCGCACCTGGAGATCGAAGAAGCTCGCCGTGTATGCCGGGCGGATCACGCAGACCGTGTCCGCACCGCTTGCAGTCCCGCCAACTGCCACTACCTCCTTTTCGATCCCGATGGCACCCTGATCGGCAGCGATCAGCACACACTCTACGGCTACCTTCAGCCCGACCGCAACCACGCGTCTGAGCGCCTCTGCGATCGCCTCGGTACGGGATCCCCCGCCAACCCGCGGCGACCGGGAGAGTGCCCGTTCGAGACCGGAGAGGGCATGGGTACCGGTTACGATCTTTACCCCCTGTTTGCGGAGCTCCTCTGCGGTCGCGTCCGAAAACTCCCATTCCCCGGCCTTCACAAAACCCCTCACGTGGGTGACGACTACAAGGGAGAGGCCCGTACCCTTCATCGCTTGAAAGAAGACCTGCGCGGTCTCCCCGGAGCTGCTCGCCACCACCACGGTTGAAAGCCCCAGTTCCTTTGCCCGCTCAACGGCAAACCGGGCTGCATCTCCGGTGTTTGCCGGGCCCGGCTTCTCAAAATAATAGCAGGTTTTTGCAGTAAACGCCATAAGTATCTTTTAATAAGCTGCCATGAAAAACTTTGTCAGTTTCTTAAAAAGAACAATACGGTATTATTCCCGTGGGGCCGGCACTGCCGCCTGCGGGTGCCAAAAATTTCCCATCTTTGAGGAGATACAATGATCACCCTCGCGCTTGCAGGCAAACCAAACTGTGGAAAGTCGACCTTTTTCAAGGCGGCCACCATGGCGAACGCAGAGATCGCCAACTACCCATTTACGACCATCAATCCCAACTTCGGTGTCGCATACGTGCGCACCACCTGTCCCTGCCGGGGCCTCGATCTCACCTGCGGCCATTGCGTTGACGGTGTCCGCTTTGTAGCGGTGAATCTTATCGATGTCGCCGGGCTGGTTCCCGATGCGCACAAGGGCAAGGGCCTTGGCAACCAGTTCCTCGACAACCTCCGGCAGGCCGATGCGATCCTGCACATGATCGATGCGAGCGGCGGGACTGACAGCGAAGGAAACCCGGTAGGTGCCGGGAACCACGACCCGGCTGAGGATGTAAAGTTCCTCGAGTATGAGATGACCATGTGGGTGTACGGGATCCTCGATAAGCACTGGTCTCACCTCTCGCGCCAGGCCTCGGCCAAGACCTTCTCCATCCACCAGGGTATTGCCGAGGTCTTCACGGGCCTGGGGATCACGCCCGAGGACGTGCATGATGCCGAACTCCGGTTAAAGATCGATCTTGTCCATGCGCAGATGGAGAGCCTGGTACCGTTCTGTGCCGAGATCGTAAAGATCTCAAAGCCGATGCTTGTTGTGGGCAACAAGATCGATGAGACACCCGATGCCCTGCGGGAGAAACTGGCTGCACAGAAAGTCGCGTTTGTCAGTGCTGCATCAGAACTGGCCCTGCGGAATGCTGTGGCAGCAAAGGTGATCACGTACCTTCCGGGCGATAAGGAGTTCAAGGTAAGCAACGGAGTCACGCTCTCCCCTCCCCAGAAGGCAGGCCTGGTAAAGATCGCCGATGTGATGAAGAAGAACCACGGGACCGGTGTTCAGGATGCGATCAACCGGGCAGTCTTCGAGCTGCTCGACCGGATTGTCATCTACCCGGTGGAGGATGAGCACAAGTTCTGCAACAAGCAGGGAGATGTACTGCCGGATGCGTTCCTGATGAAGAAAGGTTCGACACCGCACGACCTCGCGTTCCAGGTCCACACCGATATCGGGAAAGGATTCCTGTATGCGATCGATGCCCGCACCAAGATGCGTATCAAGGAGAACCATCTCCTCAAGGATGGAGACATTATCAAGATCGTGAGTGCCGCGAAGTGAGCGCCGGCGGACGGCCGGGTGTGACGGGTGTCATACCGTTGTCAGACAACGCCGCCGCTCCTGCGCGAAAATTGCCCTTTTTTTCGCGATTTTGGCCCGATTTGGCCCCCTTTTACCACAAACCTTATAACATGACCCAGTGTATAGGGGAATTACCTGAATAAGGAACAGGAGGTGAATCCATGGGAGGAGAAATCTACCAGGCACAGGTGATCCGGAACTTCTTTGACACCATCACCGGCACGGACAGGAACCTGACACGCATCTACATGTGTGTCATGAGCCTCGCGAAGCTCCGCATGGAATCCCCGGAAAAGATGGCGTCCCTGCTTGACCAGCTCAAGAAGAGCAAGGTCAAAAAGGAGCTCTCGATTGACATCCTCGATTACGTCTGCGATGCGGCAAACGAGCTCGAGCTCGCGAGCGTCCAGACTGCGTTTGGTGTCAAGGATATCAAGGACGTGGCCCAGGACTTCAACGCGGTCAGCCTTGACAGCCTCTAAATTTTTTGGCTCTGGAGAAAATCCCTTTTTAACTATGCCCCCCTCTTGCGGTGCATTTGGTATTACCCGAATAAGTGAATCTTCAATTGTTCCATCTTTGTGTGCAGGTAATACGGCATCATCGCTAAGCGGGGGATGCCAAAGCGGCGGGGGCGGCAGCCCCCGGGAGCGTTTATAATCTCGTTGGAATATCTATGGAGCAAATTTTTTCTTCTCTTTAAAAACAATAATGGCTGCTGCTGAAGAGTGCACTTGTCGCAACTATCTCTTTCCATCTCCCGGGATTGGGATTGCAGTATTGATTCCAACCTGGTTTAGAGGATCTGGATGTACATGGTGGGATACCCCGCACAAGGGCTTCTCCTGACCTGTCCGGAACAGGGATCTTTACCACGCAATACCATGCGTCACAAAGATCCAGTACAATACGACCGCAAAGAGACCGCCGCCAAGGGTAGCAAGGAAGTTTGTCCCTGCATTTCCCAGGAATCCCTTGTTTTCGAGCAGTGCCCCGACAAGGCTGTCCAGGTTGGTGCCCACAAAGCCCGTGATTGTACAGATAACCATCATCCATGGGGTAATGACATGGAGACCGAGTGCAACAAGCGAGACCACGAGACTCCCGCCCAGAGCTACCATTTCCCCGGTCATCGTGACCCCTCCGTTCGTCCCGATCGGTACTTTGCGGAGCGTGGTGATCATATAGGGAATCCCGCCGGTCACTCCAATCTCGCTTGCCATCGTGTCCGCTGCTGCTGTTGCCACGCACCCGACATACATCACGATAAAGACCGGGTGGACAAAAACGCCGTAGAGCACGGCGGCTGCACAGGCCACGATCCCGTTGGCAAAGACATTCCGGTACCCCCGGGCCCCGCTCCTGCCCTGCTCAACCCCGATCCGTTTCTTGTACTCAAATTTGTACCGGGTGCAGACCGAGCCGAGGATAAAGAAGGTGAGCATCACCAGAAGCCACGTGGCGTCTGCAAAGACGAGCAGGATGAGGCCCACAAGGGCAATCGAGAAGAGGCCTGAGAGATCAGCAGTCTTCGCCCGGAACGCGAAATACCCGAAGACAAAAGCAATAACAACAGCAACGATCACGATCTCGATGTCGGCCGTGTAATTGAGCTCTTTTATCAGGTACATTGTCATCGCTATGCCTATCCCTTCGAGCACGAGCGAGTCCTCGAAGCGCAGCAGGATCACCTTGAGGAGCACTGCGGCAATGATCCCGAAGATGACCATGAGAAAGGCATTCTCGTGGAGGTAGACCATGACCAGGATCCCGGCCCATGCCGTGGAGACAATGTAGTAGAAGTACGTGTTGAGATCATCGGTCCCCGACTGGAAGACCAGTTCGCCAAGTGCTATCATGGCCATTGTTGTGGCAAGGACCAGAAATGGCAGGAGGTTGACCGCGTACAGGCCGGAGAGAATGCAAAAGACGTACGCTAAATATTTCAGGTCAAAGAACCGCCAGAGGATGAGGGAGGAGAGAATAATAATAAGGGCCATGAGCCACGAGGACCACAGCGACTGCACGTACGGGCCGGCAAGGATGGCACCACCGGTGAGCGCTGCTGCGTATCCCAGTCCCCGCTGCTTTGCCATTGTCAAGATATGTGATCCCGGATAAGAAGAGCCTTATCGTTTTTTCCCTGCGGTGCATTTCCTTTCCCACGGGCAGGGGACGATCACTATATTTTGTGCAACAACCAATCCGGTACGGAATGGCTTCCTCTGACGAACTTCCCAAAAATTACGATTTTGCCGAGGTGGAGGAGCGCTGGCGGAAGAGCTGGCGCGACGAGGACCACTATTTTGACCACCACTCGAAAAAGCCGCAGTTTGTGATCGATACGCCCCCGCCTTATCCCACGGGCAATTTCCATATCGGCAATGCGCTGAACTGGTGTTACATCGATTTCTTCGCCCGGTACAAGCGGATGAAGGGCTACAACGTGATGTTCCCCCAGGGGTGGGACTGTCATGGCCTCCCCACAGAGGTAAAAGTCGAGGAACTCAACCATATTACCAAGAACGACGTCTCCCGCGAGGAGTTCCGCCGGATGTGCCGGGAGCTCACCCTCAAAAATATTGAACAGATGCGCCTTACCCTCCGGCGCATGGCGTTCTCCACCGACTGGAGTAACGAGTACATCACGATGATGCCGCAGTATTACTCGAAAACGCAGCTCTCGTTTTTGAGGATGCTTAAATCCGGCTACATCTACCAGGACGAACACCCGGTGAACTTCTGTACCCGGTGCGAGACGGCTATCGCGTTTGCCGAGGTCTCCTACGAGGACCGCGAGACGCAGCTCAACTTTTTTGATTTCGATGGTGTGGAGATTGCAACCACGCGGCCGGAGTTGCTTGCCGCCTGCGTCGCGGTTGCAGTTCACCCGGGCGATGACCGGTACCACAAGCTGAAAGGTAAATCCCTCAACGTCCCGCTCTTTGGCCACGCGGTCCCCGTGGTGCAGGATGAGGCGGTTGACCCGGCATTCGGTTCCGGCGCAGTAATGATCTGTACATTCGGGGACAAGCAGGATGTCCACTGGTGGAAGCAGCACAACCTGCCGCTCCGGAAGGCCATCGACCGCACGGGAAAGATGACCGGGATATGCCAGAAGTATGCCGGCCTCTCCACTTCCGAATGCCGGAAAGCAGTCCTTGCCGATATGAAGGAAGCCGGTATTCTCAGAAAGCAGGAGAACCTCCAGCAGCGCGTGGGAACGTGCTGGCGCTGCAAGACCCCGATCGAGATCCTCTCGAACCGGCAGTGGTTTATCCGGATCAAACAAAAGGAGATCCGGGATGCAGCCCACCAGATCACATGGTATCCCGAGCATATGCTGCGGCGGATGGAGAACTGGATCGACCAGATGGAATGGGACTGGTGCATCTCCCGGCAGCGGATCTTTGCAACCCCTATCCCGGTCTGGACCTGTACAAAGTGTGGCGAGATCGTAGTGCCGGACGAAAAGGATCTTCCCTGCGACCCGACGCTCACCAAACCAAAACACCCCTGCCCGAAGTGCGGGGGCCACGAATTCAGGGGCGAGGAGGATGTGCTGGATACCTGGATGGACTCGTCGATCTCGGTCTTAAACGTCACCGGCTGGGACGGCTCAGGGAAGCCGAAGATCTTCCCGGCGCAGATCCGGCCGCAGGGCCATGATATTATACGGACCTGGGCATTCTACTCGATCCTGCGTTCGGTAGCGCTTACCGGCAGCAAACCCTGGGACCAGATTCTCGTTAACGGCATGGTGCTGGGCGAGGACGGATTCAAGATGAGCAAGAGCCGGGGTAACGTGATCGTGCCCGAGGATCTTGTGGGACGATACGGCGCGGACGCACTCCGGCAGTGGGCGGCAACCGGCGCTGCGATGGGATCCGATATCATGTTCTCCTGGAACGATGTGATTGCCGCTTCACGGTTCCAGACCAAGATGTGGAACATCGCCCGCTTTGCGCTGATCCAGTTTGGCAAGGAAGGCATTGACGAGAACGCACCGGTTACCGCGCTTGCCGACCGGTGGCTGCTTGCCCGGCTCTCCGATACGGTGGAGAAAGTCAGCACCGCGATGGAGAACTACGAGTTCGACGAGGCGCTCAAGGGAATCCGGGAGTTTGCGTGGGATGTGCTCGCCGACAACTATATCGAGCTTGCCAAGGGCCGGCTCTATGCCGACGATGCTTCACGAAAGAGCGCCTGCCGGGTGCTCTATACCGCGTACGATGCGCTTTGCCGGATGCTCGCACCCTTCATCCCGTACTTCGCCGAGGAATGCTACACGTACCTCCGTAAGGGAAGCGTTCACACACAACCCTGGGTATCGTTCACCTTTGATGACCCCGCGGCACGGGCAGAAGGCGACCTGCTCGTAAAGGTGGTCGCGGAAGTGCGCAAGTACAAGCACGACAAGGGCCTGGCATTGAACGCCCCGCTCGGGAAAGTCACGATCTATGCCCCGCACACGACAAGCGATGAGAACGACACTGCCCGGGCCTTAAACGCGGATGTCCACTGGCGGACCGACAAGGCCCACCTCGAGAAAGTGATCTCCGGCATCGACTTCAACCGGTCCGTGGTCGGCCCGACCTTCCGGAAGGATGCCGGGGCATTCATGGAGGCAGTCAAAGCACTCTCGCCTGAAGAGCTGGCACACCCGCCAGAGACGATCACCGTGAACGGGAAGGATCTTGCGGTCCCGGAGAATGCGTTTATGCCGAAATATTCCTACGTGGAAGAGGGCGCAAAAGTCGATGTAATCACGGTCGGAGATGTGATCGTGACGATTGCGACGAAGGAATAATTTTTTTTAACATTTGTTATTGATGTTTTGTTGAGTACTCACGAAGCGATGGCTCCCCGCCTCAGGGCCCCTCGCGGGGCACGGCGGGGCAAGTGAGTGTCCGGGCGCCTGCTCTTTTCGCTTAGCAATCCCCGTAACCGAATCCGGTTGCGTGTACGGATCCCGGTAAGTGCGTAGCGTAAAACCCGACGAGGCATTTTCTCGCGTCTGGCATCGCATCGTTTCAGCGGCCTGGAAAACTTCTGCGAAATGATTTCTCTCTCATTTCAAAATTGGTTCTTTCGTTTTCCGGTTGCATGCGTCAGATCATTTTTCCTTCGCCCGCCGCGGGAACTCCTATCGGATGTGGTAACTACCCTCCATGGGGTATATGGGGTCAAAAACCCCGGATCCCACGATCTGAGATACCCTAATCCGGGCCCGAATTGAGCCCGGATGGTCCTTTCCGGGACCCCATCGGAGCCCAAATTGGGCTCCGTTTTAAAACAAGCCCAAATATGCGTTATTTTTGCAATCGGACGAATTTAAAGGTTCTCATATACGCGTTTTGCGGGCCGATCTTATACCAAACGGGCAATTGTCCGATCCCGGAAAAAGGGGCCGAAAAAAGGCCGCCATGGCCCTGTAATGGGCATTATATGGGGCTCAATTTGGGCATATTTTAGCAAAAGAAACGATATAATAAGCCTGATTTGTTTCCAAGTAAATCGGACGGTATTACGGGCGTATTTTCCGGGGGATGCTCTCGTTAAATATCTGAAAACAGAATTCCGCGAGAGCCTGATCGAATAGTGTTCCCCGGTTATTTCCTCTTGTGTTTTTTTCCATCGGCAACTACCTGCCGGATCGCATCGGCAACAAAACCGGCAACCTCATCTTTGTCCAGCAGGGCATCCACGATCACAAACCGACCCGGCTCCGCCCGGGCAAATTCCAGGTACCGGCTCTGGACCTTCTCCAGCACCTCGCGCCGCTCGAAGTGCTCCCTCCCGCTCTTTGTCGAGAGGCGGGCGAGCGCATCATCGACCGGGATTACAAGCAGGAATGTCTTGTCCGGGACTACGGACCACCCGTCATGCATGGCCCGGAGCCAGCGCTCCGGTCCCGGGATAATGCCATCGAGCGTGACCGACTGGTACGCAAACCTGCTGTCCGAGTAGCGGTCCGAGATCACGAGCTTGCCGGCTGCAAGCGACGGGCGCACAACCGTTGCAAGGTGAGCGGCATGGTCGGCGACAAAGAGTGTTGCCTCGGTCACGGGATCGATCTGCTCGGCCACAGCCCTCCGCACCGCTTCCCCCACCCACGTAGCTCCTGGCTCGCGGGTGTAGACCGGGTCAAGATCTTTGAGGCGTTCCCTGAGCGCTGCAAGCAGCGTGCTCTTACCGGTGCCGTCAATCCCTTCGATCGTGACTAGGACCATATGCCTCTCCTTATTGCCTCGGCCGGAATGGTGCCTTTATGGAGGGCGGTTGCGATGATGGCACCGTCAAAACCGGCAGCATGTATCATATCGAGATCGGAGGTATTGGCAACACCCCCTCCATACAGTAACCGGCCCGGGTACGCGGCCCGCCACGCGGCGAGCGGCCCGGTTCCTATCCCTTTTTCGGTTCCCACAAAGCCGAGGTTGAGGATAATGCAGCCCTCAAAATCCCAGGCCCGGGCAGCCCGGAGTACGGTCTCAGGAGGATCCCCGCCTGGGATCACCTTTCCGTTTACTACGTCCACGCTCAGGTATCCTCCATGGTACCGCGAGAGATCGGCAATACTGGTCTCGGTGCCGATGACGTTTTTGATGCCGGGTCCGGCAATCAGATCAGAAGGTGTCTTTACGCCCCGGTCAACGTAGCAGCACTCAACAAGGCCGGCACATTCCCGGACCAGCGAATCATGGTTGCCGGTTCCTTCGATCCGGTCGAGATCGGCAATATAGAGGAATCTGGGTCCGATCGCTGTTACAAAACCGACCGGTTCTGCCGTCGGAGAAAGTCCCCAGTCCAGCGGTTTGTAGGTCGCACGCATCCCGGATTTTCCGTGTACGACCGTATTGCGCCGCAAATCCAACGCAAGCACCAGTTCCATCGGTAACGCAACCACTATTAGTACAAAAGATCATTAAAGCTTATGCAATTGTTGGTCAGCCCCAGCTCCATCTCCGAGGCTCACTGTTCTGTCGCTGCCGATATCATCGATGTCAAAAAACCATCCGAGGGCTCCCTCGGCGCAAATTTTCCCTGGGTCATCCGGGAGATCAAATCGTTTGCGAAAAAACCGGTGAGTGCGGCCATTGGCGATTTTCCCTACAAGCCGGGAGGGGCCGCCCTCGCTGCATACGGGGCTGCGTGTGCAGGGGCTGACTATGTCAAGATTGGGCTTGCCTTTTCCGGCAAAGACAAGGCCCGCGAGGTGATCGCAGCGGTTACCCGTGCCGTCAAGGACGAGTTTCCCGAAAAATTCGTGGTCATCGCAGGCTATTCCGATTACGAGCGGATGGGATCGATCTCCCCCTTCGACCTCTCGCCCCTGGCCGCGGAATGCGGGGCCGATTATGCGATGGTGGATACCGGGATCAAGGACGGGCGGAGTACCTTCTCCTTCATGGACGAGGCGACCCTTACCCGGTTCACGAAGGAAAACCGGGCGCTTGGTCTGGGAACGGCCCTTGCCGGCTCGATCGTTTTCGCCGATATCGATGCCCTCAAACGGATAGACCCTGAGATCATCGGGGTCCGGGGTATGGTCTGCGGCGGCGATCGGAACGCAACCATTCGCGAGGATCTCGTAAAGACTGCACTGGCGAGGATACGCTCATAACAATCAGGTGTGCCATGTACCTCAACAAACTGGATGTTCCCCTCTCCCTCACGTTCGATGACGTGCTGCTGGAGCCACTTGAATCCTGGATAGAACCGGCCGAGGCCACTACCAAGACCCGGTTTTCCAAAAACATTCACCTCAATATCCCCCTGGTCTCGTCCGCCATGGACACGGTGACCGAGTCGACAATGGCAATTGCCCTTGCCCGCGAGGGTGGGATCGGGGTGATCCACCGGAACATGACAGCCGAGCACGAGCTCCAGGAGGTCAATGTGGTCAAGCAGGCCGAGGAGCTCATCGAGCGCGACGTGCTTTACGTAGAGGACACCGCAACGGTAGCCGATGCCGAGAAACTGATGCACCAGTACAGTATCGGCGGGGTCCCGGTAGTGGGTAAAGGGAAGATCATCGGGATCGTCTCCCGGCGTGATGTCCGGGCAATCGTTTCCCGCTGCGGCGAGGAGAGTATCAGGACCATCATGACCAAAAAGCCGATCACGGCACCCGAGGATATTACCCCGGAAAAAGCGCTCGAAGTGATGTACACAAACAAGGTCGAGCGCCTGCCGGTGGCAGACAACAAGGGACGGCTGATCGGTATCATCACGATGCAGGACATTCTCGAAAAGCGCCAGTACCCGCGGGCAACCCGGGATAAGAAAGGAAACCTGCAGGTTGCCGCGGCAGTCGGGCCGTTCGACTTCACCCGGGCGACCCTCCTCGATGCCCATGGTGTGGACGCTCTCGTCGTTGACTGTGCCCACGGCCATAACATGAAGGTGGTCGAGGCGGTCAAAAACATCAAGGGCAGCGTGAACGCGGAGGTTGTCGCCGGAAATATAGCCACCAGCAAGGCAGCAGAAGCCCTGCTGGATGCCGGTGTGGACGGCATCAAGGTCGGTATCGGCCCGGGCTCTATCTGTACTACACGGATCGTGGCAGGCACCGGTGTTCCGCAGATCACGGCTATTGCACATGTAGCCGAGCTCGCGACACCTGCCGGTGTCCCGGTTATCGCCGATGGGGGTGTGCGGTACTCGGGTGATGTGGCAAAGGCCATCGCGGCCGGCGCCGATACCGTCATGATGGGGAGCATGTTTGCCGGTACCGATGAGGCGCCGGGCAAGGTGATCACCATCAAGGGCCGGCGCTACAAGCAGTACCGGGGCATGGGTTCTCTCGGGGTCATGAGCTCAGGGCAGTCCAGCGACCGGTACTTCCAGAAGAAGGGGATCGGGGCCACAAAGTTCGTG
>NZ_DATKKA010000026.1:0-16098 GCF_035543475.1 Methanoregula sp. | reverse complement strand
GCCGGCGATGACGACCTCGCAGCCCAGTGCACCGGAGTCCATGACCCGGCGCAGGATGCTGGAGCCTGCCTTCCGGAAGTACCAGCCGCGCTCGAGTGCATTTGCCAGTCTCTCGGCCATGATCTGGGCGTTGAAGCTGGGGTTCTGGACCTGCTGGACCTCGATCTGCGGCGACTCGACGCTGTATTTCTGGGCGAGATCCTGGGTCAGCTGGTGGACCAGCTTGCCGCCCTTGCCGATCACGATCCCCGGTTTCTCCGCAAAGATGGTGACCTGTGTCCCCAGGGGGGTGCGGGCAATATCCATGCCGCCGAACCCTGCCCGCTTGAGCTCCTTGGTCAGGTATTTTTCGACCCGGGCCTTGCGGACCCCTTCAGAGATAAATTTCCTTTCAACGGCCATGTTATGCCACTTCCCTGACCACAATCTCAATGTTCACGGTCTCGCGGACCTTGGGAGATGCACGGCCCATAGCCCGCGGGAAATATGCCTTCTGGGCACGTCCGCGGTTGGCAGTGACATGGATGATCTCCAGGTTTTCAGTGTCAAGGCCGGAGTATTCCGCGTTCTTCTTGACCGATTCGAGGATCCTGATGTAGGCCTTTGAGGCCTTGACCGGGTAGCGCCCGGCATCCCAGTTGCCGGGGAGGCCACGCTTGTGGGCAACGTTCCGGTTGAAGTGCCGGAACGGGATCGCCTTCTTGAGCGCAACGACATCAGCAAGGTAAGCAAGCGCATCATCGACGCGCTGGTGCCGGATGAAATCCGCGATCTCGATCGAGTGCTTGGGAGAGACGGAAAGCTCGTTTGCCTTGCCTCTGGCGAGGTTGTCGCCTTCAATTTTTGTAGAATATGCAATGCGTGCCATTTCCATCACTTCAGTGGTACGTATTTGCTGCCCCTCGTTGCACCGATACCGGCGGAACCGTGGGTGACCCTCTTTCTCGTGAGTGCAAATTCGCCGAGATAGTGGAAGACCGACTCGGGCTGGAATTCAACTTTCATGAACTCCTTACCATTGTAGATCTCGATGCTCTTTCCAATCATCTCGGGCATAACGATCATTTCACGCAGGTGGGTCCGGATCTTCTCGTCCCCTCCCCGGATCTTTGCAAGCAGTGTCTCTTCGCCGCGGTTGAGCCCGCGGTTGAATTTGCGGCGTGCACGGGCTGGCATCAGCGGAATGAGTTCGCTTATGCCCATCGCCTTGAGCTCGTCGATCTTGTACCCGCGATAGGTGAACTCCTCACGCCGTCTGGGCATTCTCTTCTGGGTCTTTTTTGGTGCTGCCATACCATTCACTTCCTGCTTCTACCTGTCTGGCGTGCTGCCACATGTCCGACTGTACGACCCGGAGAAGTACCCCGGGCAATGGTCTTGGGGCGTCCTGGGTGCTGGTGTCCACCGCCACCGAACGGGTGGTCGATGACGTTCATCGCGACACCACGGACACGCGGCCAGTTGGATGCAGTGTTTCTCATCTTGTGGGATTTGTTGCCGGCCTTGACAAACGGCTTCTCCACGCGCCCGCCACCGGCGACAATGCCAATGGTGGCACGGCAGCGTGCATTGAACCACTTGGTCTTGCCGCTGGGCATCCTGACGCCGACGCGTTCGCCAATCTTGTCAACGACGACGGCCTGGACCCCGGTTGAGCGGACAAACTTGCCGCCATCATTGGGGCGTGATTCGATGTTGCAGATGTAGGAACCGGTCGGGATACTCTGGAGCGGGAGCGTGTTCCCGTTCTTGACCTCGACATCCGTTCCCCAGGCAACGGTCTCGCCGATGCCGATACCTTCAGTCACGAGCATGTAGACCTTGGATCCGTCCTCAAGCTGCACAAGGGCAATCGGGGCGTTTCTCGCCGGGTCGTGTTCGATATCGATGATCGCACCGGTGATCTTCTTCGTGCCGTCACCGACATGCTTCAACGCAGCCTTGTACCGGTGGGATGGGGCGCGATAGGTCGGGCCTCCTCTGCCACGGTTCTGTGTAGTAATTCGATGTCCCATGTTCCCCACCTTACATAATGCCCAGCCGGCTCAGGATCTCCTCAGCGGCTTTGTCGTTCTCGAAGCTTACCACGGCTTTCTTCTCACCGTGCATGGTCATGATCGTGCGGACGCTCTTTACCTTCTGGTCAAACGCCTTCTCGATCTCCCGCTTGATGTCATGCTTGGTCGCTTTCTGGTCGACAATGAACTGGAGTTTGCTCTCGTTTTCCAGAAGCACCATGGCCTTTTCTGTGACAAACGGGTGTTTTAAGGTAGACATTTACCTTCCCTCCAGTCGTATGACGGCACTTTCGGTCCAGACGGTCAGGCGGCCTGCCTGCATGCCCGGAGCGAGGTGCTCGACGTTGAGCTGGTCAACAGTCACGACATCCACACCGGCAAGGTTGCGGGCGGCGCGAAGCTCGGGGCCCGAGGTAACAATGAGCAGGCTCTTTCTCTGCTTGTACCTGCGGCCGCGAAGCTTGCCCCTGCCTGCGCGGACCTTGCGGCTGTCCTTTGCACGCTCAACATCGCTGTATACACCGATGTTGGTCAGTGCGGAGATGACTTCCTGTGTCTTTCCGAGGGTCTCGAACTTATCTTCGAAGATCAGCGGAACTTTTCCATCAAAGGTGTGTCCCCTGCCGCTGATGAGATCGGCACGGATGCTTGCAGCAACCGCGGACCGGAATGCCTTTTGCTTCTCCTTTGCATTGATCTCCTTTATCAGTACCTTTGCAGTGACCGGCGGGTGTGCCTCACGCCCGCCTTTTGCCTGCGGGACCTTGGCGGCACGGGAACCGTTCTTGAGACGGGGTACATGCGATGCGCCCCGGCCGCTTCCCCAGCCGACTGCGGATGAACAGATACCGGCATACGGGTATGCACCGTGCGGCTGACGCCGGGTGCTCTGGAGTGCCATCACGGCCTTCTTGATCAGATCAGGGCGGTACTCTTCGGAGAACATGGCCGGGAGTTCGATATCCTTTGCCACGCCGCCTTCAATTGTTTTAACCTGCGCTTTCATCTCTGATCACCCCTGCTTGCTCTGGACGCTCACAAACTGGATCGCGGGCGCCCGTACAACGTGTTCACCCTGGCGGATTGCCGGGCGGATACGGATAAGTCGCTTTGCCGGGCCCGGAATAGAACCCTTGATAACAACGTATGCATTCCGGAGCACACCGTAATTGAGGAATCCCCCTGCGGGTGTGATCTCGGCACCGTTCTCACCGATCTTTAAAATGCGCTTGTTGAACTCGGTGCGCTGCTGGTACCCCATCTGGCCGCTCTGCGGAACCTGCCACCGCACGTGGTGGGGGTTCCAGGGTCCGAGTGTACCAACATGACGCTCTTTCCCACCGACAGAGTGTTTCCTCTTTCGGAGAGATACCCCCCAGCGCTTGGCCGGGCCCTGCGTGCCTTTACCGATGGTGATTGCCGTGATATCGGCGTACGCACCGGACTCAAGCACATTGGTGAGCTGGATCTCTTTTCCGAGCACTCCAAGGGCAAATTCGTACTGTTTCGCGCAGTCTCCGCCGGCGATCTTAATCTCCATAAGGTCGGGCACCTTCTTTGGCACACCGGTTATGGCAGCAGGCTGGGTGTACGCGACTGCGTAGATCTCTGCCACCAGATTTGCGGCAAGGGCATCAGCAAATTTCTTTTTTGCTTCTGCACTGTCGTAGTTCTTGGGCTCGGTCACCCTGCGGTAGAGCTGGCTGTCCAGCGATTCTGCCCAGATCTCCGTAAACGCATGTTTGCCGTAGGTATCCTGCGAGTATGCCCGGATGGCGGCAACTTTCATGGTCGGGATCTCGATGATCGTCACCGGCACCATGATCTCCTTGCCCTCGGTCGGGCTGTCCTTGTGGTCATCGACCATGAGGACATGGGTCATGCCTACTTTATAGCCGGCAAAGCCAAGCAGCGCGGGTGCGCCGTTGCGCTCGGGCCATGACTTGTATTTAGGGATGGGGCTCTGTGCACGTTTCCGTGGGCTGAACGCCAGTGAGCCTCGACGTGGTCTGTTTATCTTTGGCATGTGTCAATCATTCCTTTGCATTCGTGTTTTGATCTTTTTGACACGAACTAGAGAGATGAATCCGAGACTGAAGTGTTCTCACTTGCCTGTCCGGTAAGCCAACACGCGATCCGGTTCTTTTTTTAGGACAGTTCACCCGCATGGTCGCGGATGCGATTGCCCTTCCGATGAACCGGCTTGCCTGGAGCCCGAAAATGCGCGAATCCCTTGATTCCGCTTTCTCCGGGAAGCTCCAATATTTTTTCTCGCGAAAGAAGACCCTGACATTGACGTATCCCCTGATCTTGCAGGAGAACAGGCTCGTTTTGTGGAAACGTCCACCTGTACGTCACGGTCAGATCCAACTCTGTCAGCCCGTTGTGACGGATCACAACTCCTTCTCGGGATCCTCCCCACAGGGGGGAGGTCACCAATCGGGAAAACCCCACGGCAGTACCGTTCCCGGTGTCTTTGCGGGTCCGGTTCCGCCGGTACCGGCCACTCATTACAGAGTGGCGCAGCAGGGATCACCCCATATCGGCTTCCTTAAATATTGACTAAAAGGGCATATATATCTATGCCAGCATTCCGGAGATACATTTGTTCCGGAACCGCCGGCAGCTCAAGGTGCACAGGCAGGGATTGGGCACCCTTTGCTTATCCGAAATAGATCTCTCCCTCATCCGTGATATAGATCTGCACATCCTCGCAGATGCACCGGGCCTTGTAGGCCTGGGGACGTGCCTCCCGAAGCCGGTTGATGAGCGAGATCGTATCGTATTTTACCTTGATCTTGGCCTTCTCGGCCTCGGCAAAGATCATACCGGGGACCTCAAACAGGTCGGTACCTGACGGGATGGTGCAGAGGTGTGTGGCATCAAGGGTATACAAAAATTCAAGCGTCTCTTTAGCCCGCCGGATATTTTCCATTGCAGACTTCTCAATCGTACAGACATTTGCCTTTGAGGTATGGATGATGTCTGCGATCTGCTGCTGGGTCATCCCCTGTTTCCGGTACCGGAGAACTTCCATCTGCCTGTCGGTGAGAAGACCATCTTTCATACTATCCATTCCATTCCGGGAACTTAAACACTTTTCGTTAACATATCACGTGCCGAACAAAGGCATCGGGCAGGAGTATGATGCAGAGACCCTACGGGGTTCTTTTTTATTCCACAAAAATCCGTGTATCCGGCGTAAAAGTGATTTCAAAATGTTTATAAGAATACCGGGTCATAATAACGTGCTATACAACAAAATAGAGGTGAAATTTCAATGGTTGTTAAAGTAGGCGTAGCCAAGTTAGGCAATATTGCAAGTGGTGTAATGGCAGAACTGCTCCTCGATGAGAGAGCAGACCGTGAAGACATGCAGACGTTCATGGCGACCAGCGGTACAAAGCTCGAGCCGGCAGATGTTGACCGTGTCGTTTCCAACCTGAAGGCATACAAACCGGACTTCTGTATCGTGGTTTCCCCCAACGGCGTTCTCCCCGGCCCGACCGGTGCCCGCGAACAGCTCGCTGCAGCAGGTATCCCGACTATTATCATCACCGATGATGTCACCACCAAGAAGGAGTGGGAAGGCGTCAAGGCTGACACCAAGTTCGGGTACATCATCATGAAGGCTGACTCCATGATTGGTGCACGCCGCGAATTCCTCGACCCCGTCGAGATGGCAGATTATAACGGCAACCTCGTAAAAGTACTGGCAATGACCGGTGCATTCCGCAAGCTGCAGGTTGCCCTTGACAAGGTCATCGACCAGGTCAAGGCAGGTAAGAAGGGCACAGAAATCGAGCTCCCCAAGATCATTATGACCACCGACAAGGCGGTCGATGGTGAGTTCACCAACCCCTTCGCACTGGCAAAGGCACGCGCTGCCCACGAGATCGCAATGGCCGTTGCTGGACAGAATGTCAAGGGCTGCTTCATGACCAAGGAATGGGAGAAGTACATCCCGATCGTTGCAAGCGCTCACGAAATGATGAGAGTGGCAGCAGTTCTGTGCGACGAAGCCCGCGAGCTCGAGAAGGCAGGAGACTGCATCCTGCGCCAGGCCCACAAGAAGGATGGTACGCTCGTCCGCAAGACCAAACTCGTTGCAAAATTTGAGTGATTTTATTCAATTTTTTTTCTTTTTGTACTACCTTTCATAATTCCCGGTGATGGCTCACCGGCCTTCATTCCGGTAGTACTTACCAAGATCCTCGGGTAGAGTCAGGATCACGGGCTCATGGTGAAGGCGTTCCATGAACGCCGAGTCGCTGGTTGACAGGGGATTGGGATTGATCCGGGAGATCAGGGAGCAGAAAGCCCGGAACTTCCCGGTTTTTCCATGGCTAAAAAAGATTGCCATGTTGAATGCATAGGTACCCAGTTTGCGATACAGGGAGAGAATCTCAAGAATGCCTGCCGTAAGAGGATCAATATAACTTTCCAGCTCATCCAGGCACTGCACCGGCAGGATCCCCCGCACTTCACGTTCACCAAGGGGGACCGCGTGGGCTGACCAGAGGATCTCATCACCAAAAAGGTACCGGTCCGAAGACCGTTCCTGTTCCCGTACGGCATCCCAGTACGGTTTCCCGTTCCTTGCTGTGTACTCTTTACCTGCGGCAATGTACCGCTCAACAAGCCACGAGGGATGCATGTCTGCAATTCCCTGCATATGGGGATGGACAATACTCGCCCCGGCAGAAGGCAGGTAGTTCCAGTTGATGCTGGGATATCCCCCAAACCGCAGCAGTGATTCGGTCTGGGCATGGAGGGCATCGGCTATCTGCTGCCGGGTAAACAATGGCACGATATGATCACCCGTGATCACGGTCACCGTATGCCATGCAGCGAACGGAAACATGTTGGGAAAGGTGACACTTTCTCCAATGATAATCCGGGAGCCGTCCGGGAACGTTGGCGTAACGGAAAAGATATTTTCCCGACAGAACGGGCAGTCTGAAGATTCATGAGGGAGAGAGAGTGGCTGATCGATATGCCGTTTGAGCCGCTCCGGGCTGATCCGGCACCGGAGTCCGGTCAGGCGTTCCTCACGGTACTGCAGAATTCCCCGGCCGGTGGCAACATCTGTTACGGCAAACATGTCCTCTCATGAATAATGTGCTGTCAGAGAGGTGATAGACGTTTGCACGTCGCATTGGACCTGTCCCGGTCCTCGGAGAATCCGATTTTTCTCATCGGAATGGATTCAGAGAAAATAAAGAAAAAAAGTTATCTATCTGCCAGCAGCCCCTCCCGGGGCTGTCTTCGGCGGGTATGTGCGGCAGAGTGAGATCTGCTTATACGATATACTTGCCGAGGAGGCGGATAGAGGTGGTCATGTCGGGACCGAGTGGTGAACCAAAGATGATCTGGGTGACACCGGCTTTCGTGAGGTCTTCGCATTTCTGCTTGACCATTTCCGGGGTTCCTGCAATGGTGAATGCATCGATCTCCTTGTCTCCCACGAGCTCTCCAACGGTTTTGAAGTCAAATTTCCCGAGTGCTGCCTTGATCTTGGCGACATTGTTGAGGTCAAGACCGTGGCGGGTCAGGAGTTCGGGCGGGGAGCCGGCTGCGATGAATGCTGCAACGATCTTTGCCGCATTGCGTGCCTTCTTTTCGCTGCGGTCGATCGACATTGCAGTGTATGCACCGACATCAAAGGCCTTCTTGCCTGCTGCATCGGATGCTTTCTTGATGATCGGGATAGCAATCTGGAAGTCTTTGGGGTTGGATGCGTTGATTAAGGCACCGTCGCCAACCTTTCCAGCGAGCTCGAGGACCTTGGGGCCCTGTGCACCGATGTAGATCTGGACACCCTTCTTTCCGGGGAGGTTGACACCAGTCAGCTTTGCACCGTCATAGTCGAAGAACTTCATGCCGGACTTCTTGACCTCCTCACCGGCACAGAGCTTGCGGATCTGCACAACTGCCTCTTCGAGGCGGGCAACCGGCTTTTCCGGGTTGATTGCCAGCTTCGGGAGAGTTGAGAGGTCACCGGGCCCGATACCCAGCACTGCACGGCCATCGGAAATTTCGTTGAGCGTGCAGATGAAAGAGGCCATCGCAGCCGGCGTGTCGGTAAAGGCGTTCATGATACCCGGACCCATCTTCAGGGTCGTTGTTGCCTGTGCAATGGCTGCGAGGGTGGGGTAGCAGTGGCGGTTGTTGTAGTGGTTGGTGATCCATGCGAAGTCAATATCCTTGGATTCAGCAAGTTTACAATAGTTGACAACCTGCTTTACATTGACATTCCCAGGTACAAATTCAATTCCGTATGTCAAGGCTTGTTCACCTCATGGAGTATTACCGTACACGCATTTAAATAAATTATCATTTAAATCTGGGCGCAAATGCCATACAGCTCAGATTAACGCCCGATAAACGGTATTTCGGGATTGCGGGGTGGAATACGGGGCCCAATCCGGGAAAGACGCAAGGATGAAATCAATATTCAGGCCCCATTTCAGGTTTAGCAGCCTTGCAGGAAAAGTGCAACCGGCATGATTTTTTTCTGACCGAACCGGCTTTTTCCCGTTACACATTTTTAGGTGAGTATATCCTATAAGATATTGAACTGCAGGAGAAAATAAGTACCCTGCTACAGTTACCCTGTCAGATTTACACAACGGGAAGATCCATGAGAGTACTTGCAATTGGCGTGGGGGGAGCAGGCGGTCGCATTACCGGGGCACTCTATGCCAATGACAGGAAAAGCAGCAAAGTAACCTGCGTTCAGGCGCTCGTCATCGATGTTGACAGTGAAGCCCTCGCTCAGCTGAAAACGCTTCCCGATTCGGCAAAGATCGATTTTTCGTCCATCGATCCAGAGATCCCGGACCAGACTCTGCAATCGCCCCAGTCCGGGATGATCGATATCGGAGAGATTATCGCCCGTGTCCAGAATATGGAGAGGAGCGAGACAGACGCAATCCTGCTCTGCTGCGGCCTTGGCGGCAGGATGACGGATGGGGTTCCCGGACTTATCGCGGCACTCAGGGAATCCGTTACCGAACCGATCTTCGGACTGGTCACCCTCCCGGCCCTGACTGAGGGAGAGAAACGATCGGCAAAAGCGGCCGAGGATATAGATGCCATAGCCCCACTCCTTGACGGGACCATCCTTTTTGACAACGAGACCTGGCTCAAGAAGATCGCTGCCCGGAGGGATGCTCTGGTTGAAGAGATATCCAAAGGGCCCGGCTTTCTTGGGCTGGGCAGGAACCAGCCCCAGCTGACTCCCGAGGAGATCACGAATAAACTGCTGAACCAGAGCATAATCCGTAGGATCAGCCTTCTGTTACGGGCTGGCGAATTCCGCGCCGATGGGGGTATTGAACTCGCAGAAGTTGTGATGGATTCGAGCGAAGTGCTCAACACCATTATGGGAATGGGATTTATCTCCATCGGGTACGCAGTGGAACACCTCTCCAAGAGCCCGCTTGCATTCCTCTCCCGATTGCGAACCTCGAATACTTCCCTGGAACAACGGAAAAGCGCTGAACGGATTATCGAGCTTGCCAAGCAGGCAATCTATCAGGAAGTTTCCATTCCCTGCGATATGACCAGTGCTGCAAAGGCGTTGATACTTGTTGCCGGTCCATCCCATGAGATATCCATGAAGGGGTTCATGACCGTCCGCAAATGGATTGACCGGAGCATTGCCGGCATGGAGATGAGATCCGGGGATTACCCGGTCACCAGCGCAGAGAATGTGGCAATCATTGTCGTTTTAAGTGGCCTTGAAAATATACCGAGGGTGACCGAGCTTCGGGAGATCCGGGAGCAGTACCGGACCGGCGTCTCCCGTCAGGTAACATCTTCCCTCAATCTTCCCCCTGCCGCAGGCCGGCAGTCGGAGGGCGGAGGTTCTGCCGTCACTACGTTATGGAGCGGGTCTGATCTCCGGGATGATATGATTCGTCTCCCGGGAGAAAAGCCGAAGAAGGCCGGGATCCCCCGGCATTCTGAGGGAGGAGGAGATGTTCTCCCGGATAATCCGACATCCCAAATTCAGATTCCTGTAGCACATTCCCAGGGTTCACGACAGCAGGAAGTACGCCCCCGCATTCCTGAAGAAAGGAATATCCCGGCAGTGGGACGCTATACCGCGGAAAAAAGGGATGACGTTTCCGCAAAACCGAAAGTACAGTCAAATGTCCCCCCACCCGTTTCTCCCGGGGAGGGTGAAGAGAGCGAGCACCATCTCCCGGAAAAACGGGGGTATGACCATATCTCCTCCGGGCAGCAGACACGGGCGCCTGTACGAAGAGCAATCGAATCTGGATATGAAGGAAACATCCCGTTAAAACCGGCTCCGGCCCAAAGGACGCCAATGACGAAGCAGGTACCTGATCCGGACAGACATAAGAATGTACATCCTGTGCACACCGGAAATGAGATCTCTTCGGCACAGGGTCGGACAACCCAAACGCCGGAAACAAGGACCATTATAAGGAGAGTTACGGCAAAGTCGCCGGTTCAGAGCCCCGTACCAGCCCGGGAGACCCCGGTACCGGCATCACCTCACAAGACGATCATCCGCCAGAAAAAGAAAGCGCCTGAAGGCGATCTGGAGAGACCGGAATATCCCGAAACCGGCGAGAAGAACAGCCCTCTACGACAGGAAGAACTTGAATCTGCGGTAGAATGGGAAGCCGGGTCTGCAACCGTATCTCTTGAAGAATCAAAGATCGGGATGAAGGGGCGGGTCCAGCCAACACGTGATGACATCTTTTTGGGAAAAACCATCCCCTTAAAAGAGCCATTACGGGTAAAGGATGAGGCACTGATCCATACCGAGATCAAAACAAAAAAAATCAGGTTTGCTCCGGATGCTGGAGAGGCGGCTGGTACACCGGAAAGTTCGTCAATGGCATCAGGAAAGAAAAAATTCCGGTCGTCAACCCCCGATGATGACCGGACCTGATATCAGTGGTTGATCTCCGCCACCTTTGAGAAGGGAATGTTTCCCGCTCCGATCTCTGTCCGGATGGAAATACCCTGCTCAACGCAATTACCGATATGGTTGAGGCCGCTGTACGCGACAATCGAAAGCCGGTAGGGATTGTCCGGCAGGTTGAATACCTTATTCCCCATTGAAACCGGATAAACAAAACCACAACTGTTCATCAGCCGGATGGTCTCTTCCACATCACCCCGGGCTGAGGTGGGCACTTCGCGGACATTGGCAAGGGCGATTCCGGTCTTTGTACAGGCAAAGTCATGAATGGAGGTCAGACCTGAAGAGATGAAGAGTTCGAGGGGATCAATGGTGGTACCACGGTACCCGATCAGGTCGCGGAACCGCTGAGGAACGTTATTCTCGATCTCCAGCCTTCCTCCGTATGCCATCTTTACCGGGATGCCATTTCTCTGGAAAAGACCGTCCATGGTGATACTGCACAACGTGATCACTCCGACACAATCCTGAGGTACTCTCGGATCCTGATCGAGGATCCGGTACGAGTTAAAGAATCCACACCCGGCCTGGATGACTTCATCGAATGCATGAAGAGCCCGATCGAGATCGTCTTTATGGACTATAGAGAGATTGTAGGCTACATCGCCGGTGCCTGTTGCGGGATCAAAGGTGCTCCGGTAGGCAAGGCGTTCCAGTTTGGAGATGATAAACCCGATCCGGTCATCAACGAGAGCATTATCGGTCTCCAGAAGGCCGGCTGGCGTGAGGATCCGGCCCTGGTTTCCGATCTTCTCGGTAAATCCCATCGAGTCCAGGTAACTGAGGTAATACTGGACCGCCCGGTCGCTCAGGACAAAACCCCGCTCTGCCATCAATTCCGAGAGTCTTTTTGCCCCGACCGGCTCGCGGTGCTCTTTTAAGATACGCAGGATCTCGATATACTTGCGTTCAGTGCGTATCATGACTCTTTTGCCCCCACGGCACCGGAACTGTCCTGGTATCGGCCGGCATATCGTTCGCTTCCATTCTTTACCTCATGAAGGATCATCTGGACAACGCGTTCTGACCGGCGCAGTTCGATGTCAGCTGGCCCCATGTTGGTCAGGCAGAGGGTCAGTTGTCCCCGGAAGCCCGGGTCAACAAAACCTCCACCCATCAGCACCCCCTGCCGCCCAAACGATGAGCGGCAGCGGAGTGTCCCCGCAACATCGGGAGGGAGTTCCACCCATTCAAGGCTCGGGACCAGCGTACATACCCCCTGGGGCAGGAGAAGATCCTCGGCAGCACGGAGATCATAGGAGGCCGGTTGCTGGCATTCCGCAGCATAAGGAGCAATGTGGAGTTTTTCCTGTGTCAGATCACTTCGGAGCCGGCGGGTAATCTCCTGTGCGGATAGTATCATCCACTAATTTATCGGTAGAGAATGCTTAATATCTTTTGATGGAAATACGTTGGGAAGGATCCATGGGGTAGAGGATATCCTCTTGGGCTTCGAACCCAAGGACGCGGGTTCGATTCCCGCTGGGTCCGCTTTTTTACAACCGTGATTTTTAGAGAATTCGAACAAGTGAACTTTCTTGTATCAATGCTTCGTGGCCAGCTCAAGGAGAAATTTACGATAATTTTCCCTGAAAAATAGGTCTGATGGCCAACTAAAAAATTAAATTTCGTTCCTCTTCGTTGAATGATGGTGTGTCCTGCGCCCGGCGATCCGGATAATCGCATAGATGAAGAGTACGATAAGAATGCCCAGCCCGATAAGAGTGACAAAGCCCCAGTCCATGTTCTTCTGAAGGATAATGGTCAGGGGGGTCGTGGTATTGCCCAGAGATATCTCCTGCTTTACCATCTGGGGAAGGTATCCTTCATGGGTCACGGTGATGTTGTAGGTCGTGTTATAGGTAAGCTGGGTATCCAGCTCGCCGCGCTGATCCGTCGTCCCAACGGTTGCACTGTTCAGAAGGACTGTTGCGCCGGCTATGTTTTTCTGGTCGGTATCCTGGACATAGAGAGTCTGGCTTACCGTAGCCGGGGTGAGGACCACCGGAAACTGACTTGAAGTGGAGGTAATATCGATCTGCTGATTTACCGGTGTATATCCTGCCTTGCTCACGACGATCGCATAGGTACCGGGTACAAGATTCTGGAGGGTGGCACTGCCATAGGTTGTGGTGGTTGCAACGACCGTGCCATTGATGGAGACGTCAGCACCGCTGATCGGCTGGTTTTGCTGATCGTGTACAAAGACAAAGCCACTGACCGGCACCGGCGTAAGAATGACTGCGTCAACTGCCTGATTTGTTCCAATAGTAATATACTGGTTGACGGTCTGGTAACCCGTTTTTTGAATCTGAACGGTCAGCGGAACGTTCCGGCTCACCGGTGCAATCAGGACACCACGTGAGTCTGTTGTTCCCAGCAGTACTGAATTAACGCTGATGGTTGCACCGGAAATGGGTGCAAGGGTGTTCTGGTCCCGGACAATAAAGGAATACTGGTTGGCGGAAAGCAGCCAGTACTGGACATTCTGGTTCGCTGCATCGACCTCTATGGTGTCGCTGCGGGGCTGGTAATTTGGTGCGGTGATATTGAGGGAATAATACGTGAATGCAGTGACACCGAACGTTGCAGCGCCGTTTGTATCAGTAGCGGTATTCTGGGAAGAGTTGGTGGATGTCAGAACCAGTGTTGCCCCGGAGACCGGTTGGAGCGTATTGGAGTCAAAGAGAGAGACATTCAGGTACAGGGTCTTCCGGTTCATGGTAACGGAAAGCGTGGTGGTATTTGCGTCTATCGTTCCCGCCCAGTCATCGTAGCCATTTGTGGTGATAAGAAGGTTAAGATTCCCTTGTCCGGACTGGAGCAGGAACTGGCCTGCATTGTTGGTGAGACCGACATTGTCACCATTGAGGAACACGGTGGCATGGGGAATGGTTGTATTATCGAGGTTATCCTGCACTGTGATCAGCAGGTTCGTCGCCTGTACAGCGCTGCAGAATGCGATAATACAGAGCAACGCAAAAAGGAAACGAATACGAGAGGCATTCATAATAAATAATCCCTCTGTGCTCGTATTTTAGCCCATCGGTTCCTTTGGCAGCGTCCGTTATAATTCAGACAGGGACGGCACCCGGTCAAGCAGCATGCCTTCCACCATTACTGGTACAAGGTGGCGTCCTTCTTCCACGGCCTTTTGGAGGCGCCATTCCCGTTCAGCGTAGATGGTAAAGAGCGGTTCGCCGGCCTTAATGAGCGTTCCCTTCTTTGCATGGAGCAGGATACCAGCGCCCCGGTCGTGAGGTGCCCCGGCAATACGTGCAAGCGTAATCAGGGACTGGTTGTTCATTTCGACAATATACCCTGATGCCGGGGCGTTGACCACAAACCGGTGTTCACCGGCCTGGATGTCGTCCGATTTAATCTTCGGATCACCACCCTGGATCTCGATAATCTGCCGGAATTTTTCCAGCGCTTTTCCCTTGGACAGGATCTCCTGTGCCATCTGGGTGCCGGTTCCCCGGGCAGCCTTCCCGGACATCTCAAGCGCGATGCCCGCAAGCGAGATGCTCTTCTGGATAAACGAGTTGGGTTCGGTTGCCCCCTCCAGGACATGGAGGGCTTCTTTGACCTCAAGGTTGGGGCCGATACTGTGACCGACCGGGATATCGCCGTAGGTCAGGGCGCATTCGACCTTCATGCCAAGACGGTCACCGAGTTCGATGAATTCGCGGGCGAGCTTCCTGCCGTCCTGAACTGTCGGCACCTTGGTGTGGTTACCTACCGGAATATCAATGACTACAAGGTTTGCCCCGACAGCAAATTTCTTTGCCATCACACTGGCAAGCATCTGGCCACGGGCATCGATCTTGAAGGGATATTCCTGCAGAATAATGCGGTCGTCCGCGGGAGCGATATTGGTGGCACCCCCCCATACAATACAGCCTCCCACATTTTCAGTCATTTCCTGAACTTCATGAGAGGAGAATTCGACGTTTGCAAGAACTTCCATTAGGTCGGCAGTCCCCCCGGCCCCGGTGATAGCACGGGAACTGGTCTTGGGGATCTTGAGACCACTGGCTGCAATGATCGGGACCACCAGCAACGAGATCTTATTGCCCGGTACTCCCCCGATGGAGTGCTTATCGACAATGGGACGCGACGCGAATTTTATCTGTTCCCCGGTCTCGACCATGGCTCTGGTGAGATGCTCGACCTCGTCCATGTCAAGGGGGTTGATATATGACGCCGTGATAAAGGCGGTGAGTTCCGCAGGAGAGATGTCATCGTTGACAACATCTTTTATGATCGTCAGGGTCTCGTCTTTTGAGAGGCGTCCCCCGTCCATCTTTTTCTTGATGAAATCAAGCGAGGCGGGGCGGTCGGCTTCCCGTATTTCAACCTCCTCGCCATCGGAAAGGTTCAGCCGCAGGTTGGTGGTCCGGTAAACACCGGCAGCACCCTGCCCTTCCAGGGTGGAAGTTGTGGCAACAACCGCAGTAACAGCTACACCGTTTTTGGGATTGATGACCTGGACACGGTCCCCATCCAGTACGCCGATATTCCGGGCATCGAGGCGGTTGAGTAGGATCCCCCGTCTCGTTGCAATATCGAGAATTTTAATGGTAAATCGCATAGAGTTGCTCCGCTGACCATCGGGTAAAACCCCCATCCGGGGAAGGTACCCCTGTTACAGGAGCATAGGATGTACCATCATAAAAAATCGTCCGGGTGTTCAGTACCGGTATAGTACCGGTATATTTGCACATTCTTTCAGTGCTGTCCCTGACACAGGAGAAATTTCACTAATAATAGGATTTTTCTGAAACGGGTGACTTCTCATCAGTTCCTGTGTGTCAGAAGGGCAGAATCGTGAAGATAACAGGTCTAAAAAGCGTTCTCATCGATTTGACGAAAAAAGAAAAAATTTAGATGTTAGTTCAGTCCCTGCGCACGATAATGAACGCAATTGCCCCAAGACCAATCAGTGCAACAAGTGCACCAAACCCGGGCGATTTTGTCGTCGTGGGTACTACGGTGGTCGGGATCGGGGTTGCGATCGTTGTCGGAGCTGCAGTGGTCACGGTTGCAACCATAGTGGGGGTTGCAGTCGGGGCCTGTGCCTGGAGGACGTTGAACAGTGCAGTACCGGTGGGT
>NZ_DATKKA010000025.1:0-34199 GCF_035543475.1 Methanoregula sp. | reverse complement strand
TCCAGAGCCGGTGCGCGATCTACCGGTTCCGGCCGCTTGGCCCGCAGGCCATAAAAGAGGAGATCTCCCGGATCGCCGCAAAGGAACACCTTGCCGTAACAAGCGAGGCAATGGACGCGATGGTCTATATCGCGCAGGGAGACATGCGCAAGGCAATCAATGCCCTGCAAGGGGCAGCAATCATCAGTACAACGATCGAGGCCCCGATGGTGTATGCGATCACCTCCAATGCCCGCCCGGAGGAGATCGAGGAGCTCCTGACCCTGGCTCTCTCCGGGGATTTCGACGGGGCTGAGACCCTGCTCTCCCGGCTGCTGCGCGATCGGGGGATCGCCCCCAACGAACTGATCAACCAGTGTTACCGGGCACTCACGAAACGGGACATGGACCGGGCGCTCAAGGTGGAACTGATCGATGCGCTCGGGGAGACTGATTTCCGGCTCTCTGAGGGGGCAAGCAGCGACATCCAGATGGAGGCGCTGATCGCCCGGTTCGTCCTTGCGAGCACCAGGAAGCGGTGAGGTGCAGCCATGGAGAAGGCATCCGAACTGCACCAGGGCGACCGGGCCGAGGATTGGGGGAAGTTCTTAAAAAGCCGGTACAAAAAGGAACTCGGCGAGCTCTCACGCCTGTACCCCCACAAGCGTTCCCTGTTTATCGATTACCGCCAGGTGGAGCGGTTCGGGAAGGCCGGTATCACCCTTGCCGACGAATTGCTGGAGAACCCGGGCAAGGTGCTCGAGGACGTATGGGACGCGATCAAAAACAACCAGCTGGTCCGGACACGGGACGGCAAGGAGCCCAAAGCGCTCAACATCCGGTTCACCAACCTCCCGAAAAAGACCGCCATCCGGGAGATCCGGTCTGACGACATCAACCGGTTTGTCTCGGTCGAGGGCATCCTTCGGAAGACTACCGAGGTCCGCCCCCGGATCGTAGAAGCAGTCTTCAAGTGCCCGGCCGGCCACTTCACCAAGAAGACCCAGAAGTACGGCAAGTTCATCGAACCCGACGGCTGTGCCACGGACGGCTGCACCTTCAAGAAAGTGGAGCTCGTCCCCAAGCGCTCTACTTTTGTCGACTCCCAGAAGCTCCGGGTCCAGGAATCCCCGGAGGGCCTGCGCGGCGGGGAACAGCCGCAGACCCTTGATATTGATGTGACCGATGACCTCACCGGCAGGGTCGCACCCGGGGATCGTGTTGTGATTAACGGGATCCTCCGTTCCATGCAGAGGATCGTGAAGGGGGAGAAGAGCACAGTCTTCGATATCTTCCTGGAGTGCAACTCGATCGAGATCGCCGAAAAAGAGTTTGAAGAGGTCGAGATCGATGAGGAGGCCGAAGAGGCGATCAAAAAACTCTCTCAGGATCCGATGGTCTACCGGATGGTCACTCATTCGATCGCCCCGACCATCTACGGGAACGAGGATGTCAAGGAGGCGATTACGCTCCAGCTCTTCGGTGGGATCGCAAAGGAGATGCCGGACGGGAGCCACCTACGGGGCGATATCCACGTGCTCCTTATCGGGGATCCGGGGATTGCAAAAAGCCAGCTCCTGCGATACATCGTAAAATGCTCTCCGCGTGCGATCTACACGAGCGGCCAGTCGTCCACATCGGCGGGTCTGACTGCAACCGCGGTCAAGGACGAGTTCGGGGAAGGACGGTGGACGCTCGAGGCCGGTGCGCTGGTGCTCGCTGACATGGGTATTGCAGCGGTCGACGAGATGGACAAGATGCAGAAGGAGGATCGTTCCGCCCTCCACGAGGCCATGGAACAGCAGTCCATCAGCGTGGCAAAGGCCGGCATCACCGCCACGCTCAAGTCACGATGTGCCCTTCTGGGTGCGGCCAACCCGAAGTACGGGCGTTTCGATATGTACGGCGACATCGCCGACCAGATCAACATGCCCCCCTCGCTTCTTTCTCGTTTCGACCTCATCTTCATCATGACCGACCAGCCGGAACAGAAACGGGATCTTGCCATTGCCGAGCACATCCTCAAGGCGCACGGCATCGGGGAGCTGATTGCCCAGCACAAGAAGACCCCGATCCCCGGGGTCACCCAGGAGTTCATCGATCAGCAGCTCAAACCGGTCATGCCCGATATCGAGCCCGCGCTCTTCCGGAAATACGTAGCCTACTCCAAGCGGACCTGTTTCCCGATCCTTTCTGCGGAGGCAAAAGAGGCACTGGTCGGCTATTATCTCCGGCTCCGTGGGATCGCCGAGCCCAACAAGCCGGTGCCGGTTACCGCCCGTCAGCTCGAGGCACTTGTCCGGCTTGCAGAGGCAAGCGCCCGGATCCGGCTCTCGGACAAGATCGAGGCCGGCGACGCAGAAAGGGTGATCCACATCGTGGACGCCTGCCTGCGCCAGATCGCGTACGATGCAAAGACCGGGAACTTCGATATCGACAAGGTGGCCACCGGCATCTCCAAGGAGAAGCGCGATATTGTCCGGGTGATCAAGGATGCGATCCGGGACATCGGTGGCGAAGGCCGGCGCGCTGCCATCGATCAGGTGATCGAAGCGGCCGCGGCCAAGGGCTTTGCCCACGACAAAGTAAGGGAAGGCATCGAGATGCTGCTGCGGCACGGCGAGGCCATGGAGCCAAAGTCGGGGATCATCCAGCTGATCTGAGGGAAAGGACATGGAAGGTGCACAAGTACACGGCGGGCCAGCGGACCGGGAACGGGCCATCTTCGAGGCCGGGATAAAACTCGGGGCGCTCTACCACCAGTGGGTGGGGACCCCGATCGCGCAGGAGTCTGCCGCAAGTGTGGAATCGGCGATTGAAAAGGCGGTCATCCTCCAGCCCTTTGTCGAGGAGATCACGGTGAGGCTGGACCGCTCCCTGATGCAAAGGAATGTATTCGGGTACAGCGAATTGTCCGGCCTGATGTTTGATGTGGAGATCGTAACCCGTGTGGGCTTTTCGTACTGCCGGGCCGCTCTTGCACCGCAGAATGGCTACCCCCTCATGAAGATCCTGGAGTGTCATGAGATCGCGGCTTTTTCCGATCACTGACGATCATATCCATTTCGACCCGAATAACGGGCGCGGGGTGGAGGCGGCAAAGGACTTCCTGCATGCGGGAGGAACGCATATCTTTCTTGTCTCGAAACCTTCGTGGTCGCTCGGGGTTGAGCCGGGAACGGGGATTGACTACGCCGGGGTTTTTGATGAGACCCTCCGGATCGCCGGGCTGATCCGGGAGACCGGTCTTGTGGTCTTTCCCATCCTTGGTATTCACCCGGCGGAGATCAGCCGGCTTTCCGAACGTATGTCCCTTGCCGATGCTGTGGGGGTGATGAAGGGGGGCCTCGACTGTGCTGCAGGCTATGTCCGGGAAGGAAAAGCCGTGGCACTCAAGAGCGGACGACCGCATTACGAGGTCAGCCCCGAGGTGATGGCTGCCTCAAACGAGGTGCTTTCCTACGCGCTCTCCCTTTCCGCGGGGTACCGCTGCGCCCTGCAGGTCCACGCGGAGAGCGGGCCCTGTGCCGATATCGTCGATATGGCGCAGGCAGCCGGCATGCCGGTCGGGCGCGTGGTCAAGCACTATGGCTCCCCGGAGACCCCCCTGCACCCGTCGCTTGTAGCCCGGCACGAAGCGGTGCCGGTTCTTGCCCGCGAACGCCGTCCCTTTACCATGGAGAGCGATTTCATGGACGAGAACTCGCGGCCCGGGGCCGTTACCGGCCCCAAGTCCGTCCCGAGGATCACCAAAAAACTCCTCGAATCGGGTGCGATCACCGAGGAAGACTGCTGGCGTATCCATGGCGAGACCGTCGAGAAGGTGTACGGCGTCCGCATCGTGCTGTAGGTCCGGGCCGCCTTCCCACCTTTTATCTGGTGCCATTGCAAACGATCTGGGTAATGTTTCTCAAAATCCACCATTCGCCGGAAGCCGGCGACGTGGTCGCGGTCTGTGACTGCGAACTACTCAATACCACCATCACCCACGGCGATCTTAACGTCACGGTGACCGAAAGTTTCTACGGTACGACGCATGTGGATGAGGCTGCAGTCTGCGAGGCGTTAAGCAAAGGCGACAATATCAACCTTATGGGGGAACGTGCAGTCGGTGTTGCGGTAAAGATGGGACTGATTACCCGGGCCGACTGCATCATGATCGGCACAGTCCCGCATGCACAGATCTACCAGTTATGACAACGATTAAGGATCGGTTCTGCCCCAAGTGCGGCAAACCTTCGGATGCTGACGGGCTCTGCGCTGCCTGCCGGGTGGCGGATACGCCATGGGCTGTCTGCGACACACGGGTGACAAGCACCCACTGCCCCGGCTGTGGGGCCACAAAGCAGGTGAATACATGGACCGATACGAACCGGGAGCGTGCCGATCTTGCTCCTGATCTTGCACGGAGCGCGGTGCACTTCCACCCGGATGTGAAGCGGCGTTCAATTGCGGTCAGTGTCCGTGACCTGAGTGCCAACCGGTCCAGGGCATATCTCACGATTACCGGCATCCTGTATGGGCAGCCCGTGGAGAAGGAATGCATGGTGGAACTCGCCTGGCACCGGGAGCAGTGCGACCGGTGCAACCGGATCACCGGGAGCTATTACGAGGGCATCGTGCAGGTGCGGGCAGAGGAACGTGATATAAGCCCGTTTGAGATGCAGAAGGCCGCGGCGATTGCTACCCAGATCGAGGATTCGCTCCAGCAGGGCGGGGAACGTCTCTCTTTTATCTCCGACATGACCGAGAACCGGGATGGCCTTGATATCACTGTCGGCTCCCAGCATATCGGCCTCCTGATTGTCCAGGGAATCACGGCGCAGCTGGGCGGGAGGTACACGACCCACCCGAAACTGGTGGGGGAGAAGAACGGCAGGCAACTCTTCCGGATCACTTACCTTGTCCGCCTGCCCCGGTACCAGCGCCATGATGTGGTGAAACTATCCCGAACCTATGCGGAGGTCGAGCAGGCAGACTCCCGCTCTGTGCGGGTATTCGACCTCTCGGAAGGCAGGAACCGGGCGATAAAAGAAGAGGAGATCGTCCGGCTGGTTGGCAATGCACGAAATGCCGAACCTGCACTTGTGGCATACGTGGCGCACGGGATGCTTGGGCTTCTTGAGCCGGCAACCGGGGCAACGATCGAGATCCAGGAACGCCCGTGGATGGCGGTGCGCGCCGGGGAGAACGTGCAGGTACTCCGTGATGGCGGCACGCTGGTCGTGGTGAGATAGTCCCCGGGTTTTCCTATGCGGGTACGGGAAGTCCGGACAGACCAGCTGGGGTCTGTGCGAGGTGAGGCATGGGTCGATGAGGCCCGGCATCCCTATGTGGAAGGAGAGACCGCATGGGTGCCGGTCAGGGACGGCTTTTCCTTCGACCGCGAGCTCCCGGAGCGCCACGTATATACCGGCCGGGGTTATTTCATGCTTGGCGACGTGGCGGTTGTCCACGGCGACCGGCCTTCTGCGGAAGGGGTTGAGGAGATTGTCCGGTTCCGACAACCGCGCGGGGTGCTCTGGATTGCATCGCTTGCCGGGGTGACCCGGACTCCTCAGTCAGAAGTTTTGTGGGGAAATGTGGACGAGGTCTGCCACCGGGAAGAAGGGTATACCTATTACCTTGATCCCCGCCGGGTGATGTTTGCACAGGGCAACCGCGAGGAGAAAATGCGTATGGCGGGAATTATCCGGGAAGGTCCTGCCGGTGCACGCGTAGCAGACATGTTCGCTGGCATCGGCTACTTTACCATACCGATGGCCGGGAGCGGGGCGAACGTCCACGCCATGGAGATAAATCCGGTGGCCTGTGAGTACCTGGAATGTAATATCAGAGCAAACGGCCTTGCAAAACAGGTACAGGTTTCCTGCGGGGACTGCCGGGCGCACCTTGCCGGCATTTATGACAGGATCGTGATGGGGCATTTCGATGCAGTAACGATGCTGTCCATGGTATATTCCCATGTCCGGGCAGGAAGCGTGATTCACGTCCACAGCATTGGCGATGTCTCGGAAACGATCCGCAAATCCGCCCGGGGCGCAGGTTTTTCTCCCTCCATCCACGTACATAAGGTTAAGAAATACCGCCCGCACACGTGGCATATCGTGCAGGATGTGACCCTTTCATGACCCAGGAGACCCTTGCCGGAAAAGAGATCGTGCTCGCCGTAACCGGGAGCATTGCGGCGGTGGAAACAGTAAAGCTCGTCCATGCATTGCGCCGGAAAGGGGCCACGGTGCAAACCGTGATGAGCGCAGCGGCGCAGGGCATTCTCCATCCCGATGCACTTATGTATGCTAGCGGCAGGCCGGTGATCACCCGGCTCTCGGGTCTGGTCGAGCACGTGACGTACTGCGGCGATGGCGGAAGCGCCGGGCTCCTCCTTGTGGCACCCTGCACGGCCAACACAATCGGTAAGATCGCGTGCGGGATTGACGATACACCGGTCACGACCTTCGCCACGACTGCTCTGGGAAGCGGAATACCAGTACTCGTGGTCCCGGCCATGCATCACAGCATGTACCGGCACCCGGCGGTGGTAAAGAATATCGAAACCCTGGCATCATGGGGTATTGGTTTTGTCGGTCCCAGAATAGAAGAAGAAAAAGCAAAGATCGCGGAGATAGACGAGATCGTGCTCCGGTGCGAGCGGGCTCTCATGGGAAAACCGCTTGCCGGAAAAAAAGTGCTCATCACGGGCGGAGCCTGCCGGGAACCCGTGGACGATGTCCGGGTGCTCACCACCCGGTCGAGCGGGCGGATGGGCGAGGAGCTCGCGCTTGCAGCGTACCGTCTCGGAGCAGAGGTCACCCTTGTTCACCATAATTCTCTTCCCTGCATAGAGAATGTGCCCGTGGAAACCGCCGGGGATATGCGGGAAGCGGTGGGAAAATATCTCAAAAAGAAGACCCCCGACATCTACATCAGCGCGGCGGCTGTATCGGACTTTGCCCCCAAAAAAATTGACGGAAAGATCAAAAGCGGGAAACCGGTTACACTTGACCTTGACCCGCTCCCGAAACTAATCGACCGTGTTCTTGAAAAGAAGGGGACCCGGGTCGTTGCCTTCAAGATCGGGAGAGACCCGTTGCCAGAAGCCCGTGCGCTCCTTTCCCGCGGCGCGTGGATGGTAGTGACCAATACCCCGGAGAGCATGGGCACTGCCACCGGTTCGTACCGGATCCTGGCCGGTACGGCAAAGACCGGTACCCCGGCCTCCGGCACCAAGGAAGAGATCGCATCGCGAATCTGGCAGGAGATCCTGGCCCGTATGGGGGAAAATCAGGCCGCCCGTATCCCCTCTTCCCGCAAGCACAATTCCTAATAGCGCCGGGCGACCAACAGATATGACAGGTACCAGACTGCCATGACCGCGGCATCCGTGACAGCATTCTGTCCCGGCCATATCTCCGGGTATTTCCGGAGGGTGGACGGGAGCGATGCGGCAACCACCGGGAGCGTCGGCGCCGGCATCGTGATCAGCGAGGGGGTAACTTCCACGGTGAAACGGGCGGCCCAGACCTCCGTTGTCGTGCGGATCCTATCTCCTGAGGGGATTGTCAGGGATCTCTCATTCGAGTCCCCGCCTCTCATGTACGCACTGGACCGGCTGGGTGTCACGGTTGCTGTGGAGACCCTCTGCCGGCTCCCGATCAGTGCCGGCTTCGGGCTCTCGGCCGCCGCGCTGCTTTCGACATTAACGGCAACAGATCATCTGCTGGAGATTGGCCTTGGTGCGGACGGGATTGCGGAACGCGCCCATGAGACCGAAGTCCTGTTCCGGACCGGCCTCGGGGATGTGGCTGCATGCCAGGGAGGCGGGCGGGTTGTAAGGACCGGCCCGGGGATCCATGGACGGATACATCGCAGCTTCGATCTCGATGCCCCTGTTTGTGCGGTCAGCTTCGGCCCCATCCACACGCCGGAGGTGCTCGGCTCCCCCGCCCGGATGGCTCAGGTGGCTGCGGCCTTCCCGGAACGCCAGCCAACGACCGTTACGGAATTTTTTACCTGCTGCCGGGAGTTCTCTCTGGCGAGCGGGCTTGAGACACCCTCGGTCCAGCGGGTACTTTTGGCATGTGACCGCGAAGGTGTCCCGGCCGCAATGACAATGCTTGGCGATGGTGTTTTTGCCTATGGCGATTGCGCCGGCGTTGTGCTCCGCTCATTTGGCGAACTCTATACTATGGGTATGGCCAAAGGTGGAGTACGTATCATGGAGGAAGTCGCATGATACCCCGGGACCACCCGCGGTACCGGTCTCTGGTCACCCGGGAGCATCTCGCAGAGTGTGCACGATCCGGGGTAGTCTCCTGGGAGGGGCTCATCTCCCATGGTCGCGGCGAAGCGTTCGATTATCTTCTCGGGGAGAAGACCAGCGGGAGTGCCCGCCGGGCTGCACGGATGGCTGCAGCCCTGCTCCGCACGGCCCGCCACCCGGTAATCTCGGTAAACGGCAATACCGCCGCCCTTGCCGCTAAAGAGATCGCGCTCCTCCAGAAGGCAAGCGGGGCACTGGTTGAGGTCAACCTCTTCCACCGGACCCCGGAACGGGTGGCACAGATCGAGTCACTGCTCCGAAATGCGGGGGCGGAGGTCTTTTCAGGCGAGGCTGAACGCCTCCTCCCTCTCTCACACGACCGTGCATGGTGCCGGCGCGAGGGGATGTATACCGCGGATGTCGTGCTGGTTCCCTTAGAGGACGGCGACCGGTGCGGGGTGCTTACAGGTATGGGAAAGAAGGTGATCGCCATCGATCTCAATCCCCTCTCCCGAACAGCACGGACTGCGACCCTAACTATCGTTGACGAGGTGACACGGGCCCTGCCACTTATCGCTGAATCCTGTACTTCCCTGACTTCAGGAGAGTGCCGGGACCTGATCGCCGCACTGGACAACCGTGCTTTCCTCAGGGAAGCACAGGATGAGATGACCCGGGGGTTTACCCATGCTCTGGACTGAACGCTACCGCCCCCTCCAGCTGGCAGATATCGTGGGACAGGACCGGGTTATTGGTCTCCTGTCATCCTGCGTTGTTTCAAAAACGACACCTCACCTGATGCTTGCCGGCCCGCACGGTACGGGCAAGAGTACAGCAATCCGGTGCTTTGCCGGACAGCTCTACGGGCCGGAATGGGAGGCGAACACTTCGATCTTCCAGACCGCGGACATCTTCTCGCTGGGAAAAAAGATCTTTGAGGATGACGAACGGTACGCACACCTGTACCAGAAAGGCCAGAGCCTGATCGTGAATTTCAAATATATTCTGAAATGGTACGCCTCGCTGCGCCCGCTCGACGCCGATTTCAAGCTGATGGTCTTCGAGGACGCGCATGCCCTCACCCGCGACGCCCAGCAGGGGCTGCGCCGGATCATGGAGCAGTACAGCGGTACCTGCCGCTTTGTCTTCTCCACCACAAACCCCAGTGCTATCATTCCCGCGATCAGCTCCCGCTGTCTCCCGCTGTTCTTCGCCCCGTTGCCGGCACGGGTCATTGCGACACAGCTGGCCACCATCCGGGAGCGGGAAGCTGCAGGTATGCATGCGTCATGCAGCAGTGACGATATCGAGCTGATCGCGGAGGCCGCGCAGGGGGATCTTCGCAGGGGAATCCTGCTGCTTCAGGCCGTCTCCCAGTCGGGCACCTGCAGTAACCTTGCCTCCCTCTCGCAGTCAGAGACAGAAACGGTTGCGGGAACCGCAATAGGGCTGATCAAGGCCGGGGACGTGAGGAGCGGGCTCCGTCAGCTCGAATCCCTCATGATCGATTACGGGCTCTCGGGCCGGGAGGTCCTTGCGGAAATCCGGTCCGTGGCCCGGCGGGAGTACAACCACCCCCTCATTGCTGCCGCTCTTGCCGATGCGGATGCCCGGCTCGGGCATGCGAACAACGAATACGTCCAGATCGACGCCTTTGCTACCGGAATAAAGGAGATCTTTTCATGAGCACCGCGAAAAGAGAGAAGATCCAGCAGCATTACGATGAGATTGCGGATGTCTATGATCTCCATTATGACCATCCCCGCGGCAGGACCTACCATACCCGGATCAGCCGCCATGTGATGGAAGCCCTCCCCCGGGGTGGCGCCCTTCTCGATATCGGCTGTGGCACGGGTCTCTTTGTCGAAAAGTATCTCCACCATGGGGGGACTGCTACAGGTATCGACCTGAGCAGGAACATGATCGAACGGGCGCGCAGAAGGTGCGGGTGCTGCGATTTTGTGCTTGCCACCGGGGAATCGATTCCCTTTGGCGACAACTCGTTCGATGCAATTGCAAGCCTCCTTGTCTTCAGCTATGTGCGCGACCCGCAGGCAATGCTCGAGGAGGCGTACCGCGTCCTGCGCCCGGGAGGGGCGATCTCGATCTGCACACTGGGGAAAAAACTGCTGACCAGCGGTATTCCGGTCATTTACAAGGTGAGCGAGAAGATCCGGGTCCGGCATGTGGTTATGAAGGATTTCGGGGAGCACTATTACGATGAGAATGAAATGTACGAACTCTTCTCCGGCGCCGGATTCTGTGATGTAAAGATCGGCTGGTGTTCGTTTGCCCACATAGACATGGGAGATCCGCTTTTTACTATCGCGCAGCGGGTGGAACCGTTCATCGAGCGACGGGTCCCCCAGCTCACCTACAATATCTGCGTGGATGCCAAAAAACCCCGGACGTGAGGCCCGCGCAGGGAAGACAGGGGCCCGTCTCTCCCCAACATTTATCTGCCGCACGGCAGAATTGAATAAGGAGTTTAATACATGGGCAAGACAGGTACAACCCTCTGGTCACAGGTCAAGGGCGTCAAGGGCCAGATCCGGCTCGTCCCGAAAAAGGAAGGGGAGCGCAAGAGCCCGGGACCCAACCAGCGGTTCAAATCCAGTATCAACTTAAAGAAGATGGACCAGGCTGCAGCCGAGGAACAGCGCGGTGGCCGTGGCGGAAGGCGTGGTGGCCGTGGCGGAAGGCGTGGCGGTGGCGACCGGTCCGGTGGCTCGGGCATGAACGAGTCCACGGCAAGCCCGCTCATCCGCAGGCGCATGCGCCGGGCAAAAGTCTCTGCTCTTGGGGCAAAGGCAAAGTCCGCGCGGTAATACCATAGAACATTCCTGCGTGATCAGCACGGGATAACCGGGGCAGAGTCCTGCCCCGGGAGGGCTGTTTTTTCAATCGTTTTTCTTAAGGAATAATGCCGGATCTGTCCTTGGAGCCGGTTCCCCTGAATCATAATTATCATTTATCTCCAGAGACCATGGTGAGTATGGATCTTCCGACCGCAGTGAAAAGTTACCAGTTCGGTGAACGGGCGAAGTCCGAACTCATAGTCGTCTCGCAGCTATGCATGGCGCTGAGTGGTTTTGCCGATACCCAGAAAAGCGGCGGCAAAAAGATGCTCCTCCTTCTCATGGAACAGGTGAGAAGTGAAGTGGCATTCGCGGAGAAGAGCACGGGCATAACTGATTTTGGAAAGGCGATCAATGCCCTGAATGAGGCGATCTCGCTCGTTGAGAGCGACCGCCCGGAACAGGCCGCAGAAAAACTTGCTGCGGCTATCAGTGCATCAACCACCCCGGCGCAAAATGCGTGGCAGGTACTCTCGGAACATGGACTCCTCTGATTTCAAAAAGTTCGTATCGGCCCGCTGCTCGGTGCGCGAATACGCTGAGGCCCCGCTTTCCGAGGATGAGATCGCGTATATCGTGTCCTGTGCCGGCACGGCGCCGAGTGCCGGCAACCTTGAGGCATGGGACACTGTTGTCGTGACCGATAGTGAGGCCCGTTTTGCGCTCGCCGACGCAGCTCTCGGACAGGAGCACGTGGGAGCTGCACCTGCCCTCTTTGTGGTCTGCGCAAATTATGTGCGTTCTATGTCGAAATATGGGGAGCGGGGCATCCTCTACGCGGTTCAGGATGCTACGATTGCCTGCACGTACATGATGCTTGCTGCCCATTCCCATGGCCTGTCCACCTGCTGGACCGGTGCATTTGATGAGGATGCAGTACGGGAAATTCTCGATCTTCCCCCGCATGTGCGGCCGATCGCGATCCTTGCTGCGGGATATGGTCATGAGCCGGCACAGCATACCGGACGTATGGAGATTGCGGAGCACCTCCACCATGAGGTATGGTGAGAGATGGCAGGATCGATTGGGATCAGGAGATATCTATGCCGGACTATCTGGTGACACTTGAATCAGCGTGGTATATTAAAGAAGCAAAGACGCTTGACGACGCGATCGGGATCGCGATCAGCGAGGCGGGAAAACGGCTCAACCCCTCGGCAAAATTTGTCGAAGTCGAAGCGGGCATGCTGGCCTGCCCGTTCTGCGATCAGACCCTCTCCAGTGCCATCGTGGTCGCTGACACCGCGCTCGTAGGCCTGGTCCTGGAGATGAAGGTGTTCCGGGCTGAATCAAAGGAGCACGCCAGCCGGATCGCAAAATCCGTGATCGGAAAGGCGCTCCACGAGATACCCTTAAAGCTGCTGGATGTGCAGGAACTATGATCCACGTTGTTGGGCATACTGCTGTCGACCATATCTCAAAGGTCCACCACCTCCCCCTGCCCAACCAGTCCACTCATATCACCGACCGCCAGGTTTTTTTCGGTGGAGGTGCCGCCAATATTGCGGCGGGGATCGCTACTCTGGGGGAGAGTGTCACGCTCCATTCCTGCGTGGGCGACGATTTTCGCGGGAGTGAATACGAGAAATGGATGGACCGGCTCGGCGTCAGCAGGCAGTTCTTTGAGGTGCCCGGCACCCATACCCCGACAGCGTTTATGTTCACCGATGAGACGGGCAGCCAGATGACCTTCTTTGAATGGGGGGCATCCAAAGCCTTTGCAACCTCCGAGGCGCCGGCGCTCCCCCTTGTCCACATGGCTACCGCTGACCCTGAATTCAACTGCCGGGTGGCGGAGAAGAGTGAGTTTGTCTCGTTTGACCCGGGCCAGGATGTTTTCTGGTACACAAAAGAACAGCTCGAATCCATCATCGGGAATGCTGACATTCTCTTCGCCAACCAGCATGAGGTGCAGCAGATGTGCACAACGCTGAACGTGACCCGGGAGGCGCTCATCCGCGAGGTTTCAATGGCAATCTTTACCATGAGTGGCGAAGGCAGTATGCTCTATGCAGGAGGAAAGGAGCACTTCGTCCCGGCAGTGCCGGTCACCCTCTGTGACCCGACAGGTGCCGGCGATTCGTACCGGGCCGGGTTCCTCTCTGCGTACGTGCGGGGTTATGATCCCCTGACCTGCTGCAGGATCGGGACGGTCACCGCTTCCTACGTAGTTGAGCATGCCGGTTGCCAGACCCACCTGCCCACGTGGACGCAGATGCACGAACGGTACCGGGAACACTTCGGCACTCCCGAACCCGTGCCTTCGCGGGGGTAAGTGGATGAAGAAGGGACGCCCGGACCAGCTCGCGGGAGGTTGTGCCTGATGGCAATCGCAGGTGACGTTAAGCTTGGACAGCTCACCAGGTACCTCTTCACCGCACCCTCGTGGCCGGTCTCCCTCCTTATCCTTATCATCCTCGGCATTGTGATTGATGGCGCGAGTGCCCGGGCCTGGGTATACCTCCCGTTCTCGGGCACCCTTGCCTTCACCCTTCCCGCTATCGCCGGGTTCCTCTTCACCAAACCTATCATCGAGTATTCCGGCAAGACGATGACCTGGAACCGATCTGCACTCCTCGCCCTTGCCTGCACGGTTTTTGCGGTCATCATCACGTTTGCCTCGCTCGCCGGCGGAATTAAATACCTCCCGCTCTTCTACGGTATCTCCCTGGGTTTTGTCTTCGGCCTGCGCCTCTTTGTGCTTGTTGCTATCTCGGATTACCGTCTGCCCCGGATGATCCTGCCTGCGATCACCCAGAGCGGCGTGGGGGTTATTGCCGGTTTCTTCCTCTTCTCTCCCGGATGGGCGCTCTTTGCGGTCGTTCTCCACCTTGTCTTCGGCCTGGGCTTTGCGATCCTGATCTGGCTGATTGAACGGCCGCTCTACCGGGCATTCCATATCCGCGGACTGGCATTCGTAAATGCGTTTATCGCAAATATGACCGATGGCTCCAAGAGCATGGAGAATTTTTTCAGGGAGATCGGCGAGGAGATCTTCGTCCCGCAGGTCTGTCTCTTCTTCCGCCGGCAGAAGAAGACCCCTCTCCTCTTTACTGTCCCCAATCTCCACCCCGGCCCGATGGGCGAGATCGGGGGCGGAAACCTGCCCCGGGTTATCCACGACCGGATGGAAGAGGAGACCCTCGTGCCTCACGGCTGTGCCTCCCACGATTTTAACCTGGTATCCGGGACCGAGATCGAAAAGGTGACCGATGCAATCGAACGCACGAAGGGGGACCGCCGCTATACGCAGGGAGCAACCCCGTCAGCCCGGCTCTCGTGCGGCACCGTGCAGATCCTGTACCAGCGCTTTGGGGACTCCATCCTGATGGTCTCGACACGGTCACCGCAGATGACCGAGGACCTCGATTACTCGATTGGCATGGCGATCATGGCAGAGGGCCACCGCTGGTTCCCGCACGTGGCGTTTGTGGACGCACACAACTGCATGACCGACCTGTCCTCCGCGGTGCTCCCTGCCACCCTGACGGCGATGGAGTACCAGCATGCCGCGATCCAGGCGATGGAGGAGAGCCATGCAGCCGATCTCCACGCGTACTCGGTCGGGTATGCCCGCGAGTCCCTGCCATTTTCCCGCGAGCAGGGCTTTGGCGATCTCGGTGTACAGGTGATGGTTGTGGAGACCTGCTGCCAGAAGACCGCGTATGTTCTCTTCGATGGTAACAACATGGCCGCAGGGGTCCGTGAGATCCTGCTGGATAAGATCCTCTCGCTGGTCGATTCCGCGGAGGTGATGACCACCGATTCCCATGTAGTTAACACCATCACCGGGAAGAACCCGGTGGGTATGGAAGTGCCGGTCGAGTCGTTTCTTCCCTTTGTCCTCCGCACCGTGCAGGCCGCGATCGACGATCTCGGTCCCGCCGAATGCGCGGCCACCACGGCCCAGTGCGAGCATGTCGTGGTTTTTGGGTCCAACCGGATCTCCCAGCTTGCCAGCACCGTGAATGCAATGCTGATCTTTGTCGCCCCCCTCTCGCTGGCGATGCTCCTCCTGGCGTTCGTTCTCTCTCTTGCTGCATATGTACTGATGGTGTAACAGAAGCCCAGGGGTTTGGTCCAGTTCCCTGCCCCTGTGTCAGCGTTACGGAGAGATCACTTACTCTCACCGTACCGGGTCATCTCCCCCTGGATGCAGGCCGGCGTTGCGTTCGGGCAGGCTATGGGGCAATCAGGAGATCGCCATATTCTTTCCGGGCTGTCTCTCCGACGTGAGAATGTCCGGGAATCCCCAGAATATTTCCTGTATACATAATTCAGCACGATTTGTCATCTCTTTTTCAAATCCGGGCGTTTGACCACAAGATTTAAAGGAAAAGCCTGCCTAATTTCGGTTAAGGAAGGAGGACAAGAAACCAGAGCAGCATGTACCGTGTATAGGCAGTTTGTACCGCAGGCGAACTTGGGTAGGGAAAGGTGATTGAAGTTCATCTGAGCACACACACACCTGCCCGCTGGATAGGTGTTGACCTCAACACGACCGGTCATGCGGCCGTTGCCGCAGAACCTGACAGCGGGAAAATTCTCAAACTGGGAAAAAATGTACACTATGTCCGCAGCAACTCCATTAAAAACTGCACGAAACTCTACAAGGAAGGAAAACTCTGGAAACTTAAGAAAATAAAGAGCCGTGAACGCAAGGCGTTCAAGGCAGCCGTCAGTAAAATCTCCCGGCAGATCGTCTCCTTTGCGGAGTCGCTTGGCTCGGGTATCAAGTTTGAAAAACTCTTCTCCAGCCGTTACGCGCACTCCCACGATGCCGGGGGTTTTATCGAGTTCTCGTTTGGGAACGGATCGTTTCTCTCGCTCCAGCGTCTCGTGGAAAAGCTTGCCGAGAGACGGGGCATTCCGGTCCTCTACGTTAACCCGGCCTACACTTCAAAAAGGTGCAGCCGGTGCGGGAGTATCGGCAGGAGGAGCCGGAAACGGTTCGAATGCCCGCATTGTGGTTTTGTCGCCCATGCGGATGTAAATGCTGCATTTAACATCGCACTTACGGCGCACCGTCCGGCCGTGCAGACCCTCTGCGGGGAAGAGCGGGAGGAACTGGTCCGGCTTACCAAAAAAGAGATGCGCCGGCGAGCCCGGGAAGAGATCTTTATCCCGCATCCCGGAGTAATGGGCGGTATGGTCCAGAACCCGTGCGAAAACCTGCTCGCAGTGCTGGAATAAAGCGGGGTCATCCTCAATTTTTTCCTGTAAAAATCGGGCAAACCGGTGCCGGATCCCCGGGGCGGGGAGAAAACATTTCCCCTTTACGAAAAAAGATCTTTTTATGACTGAACACAAGGGCCTGCTCTTCCGGCTCGCGCTCTTCAAGCAGAGATACACGAGGGGATCTTCGTGGACCCAGATCCTGATCAGCTTCGGGATCATCACGGCAAACGCCAAGCTCTTCGAGGATTTCTTTTACATCCACCTTGGGCTTACCCTCCCCATGGTTATTGCCATTGCCGTACCCTTCTACATCCTGGTCTGTTATATTATCGGCCACTATGACGAGAAGATTGGCTTCTGGCAGATCGAGAACAACATGAGCTACCGGTACACCCCTTATTCCGAAGAGATGCTCAACAGTATCCGGGAAATCAGAAAAAAAATGGACAAAGAATCCTGAAGGGGTTCCGGTGAGATCAGTTCCGGTATTGTTCTTTTATCCGTGATGTACGGAGCCGGGAATGCTGCGACGGGATTCCGGCACCTCCCCCTTATCCTGCCCTGTCATTATCGATCACCGGCCGATTCGCTTATACTCCGGCTTCTTCATACAGTTCCGGAAGACAACTGCCTTACAGGGATGGTATATCACGCCGCTGACTGACGAATCCCTCATAAAGATTGCCGTGCTCCAGAAAAACGAGATCACCGAGCACAGTATCTACCAGAGAATTGCGCAGGTAACCCCGGACACCCACAACCGCGATGTCCTGACCCATATCGCCGGAGAAGAGCTCCAGCACTATGCCATCTGGAAGCAGTACACGGGCCGGGATATTGCTCCCGATCGTTTCAGGATCTGGTACTACTATCTCATCGCCCGCCTGCTGGGGATGACCTTTGCCATCAAGCTGATGGAGGGTGTGGAACAGGGAGCACAGGCCGGTAACGCAGCACTCCTTGCAGCAATCCCCGAGTTCCCGTCCATGATCGCGAATGAAGCAAAACATGAGCGGGATCTTATCGCCCTGATTGATGAAGAGCGGCTGAAATACGTCGGGTCGGTGGTGCTCGGCCTTAATGATGCTCTCGTGGAATTCACCGGCACATTAGCCGGCCTGACCTTTGCCATCCAGGACTCCCGGATTATTGCTGTGGCCGGGCTGATCACCGGAGTTGCCGCATCGCTTTCCATGGCAGCTTCCGAGTACCTCTCGCAGCGATCTGATACGACTACCGGTACAAGCCCGAAAAAGGCCGCACTCTATACCGGGCTGACCTATATCGTGACTGTCGCCCTGCTGATCCTGCCTTACCTCCTCCTCGCAAGCCCGTACGTGGCACTGGCATTCACTCTCGCCGGGGCGGTCCTTGTTATCTTTGTATTTACCTTCTACATCGCTGTTGCAAAGGATCTCCCGTTCTGGCGGCGTTTTGCCGAGATGGCTGCGATCAGCCTCGGGATAGCGGCGATCTCCTTTGTGATTGGTCTCCTGATACGGGTACTGCTGAACGTGAACGTATGAGGGTCAGCAGTTCCACGGTACATCTTTTTTCCTGTTCCCCGCTATCCTGAATCCCTGGATACACTCCGGCAGCAGAAACCTCTCCTGCCAGCAGGAGAGAAAAAGAGATGGGCTTTTTACCGATTACGACATTCTTGAAATCATACCGGCCCCAATGGCGCCCGCGGTATCCGTATGAAACAGTCCCTGCTCCCCCGTTTCGCGTTCACCATCAGAGTAAAGATCCTTATCCTCTTTCTGGCACTCTCCCTTGCGGCCCTTGCCATTACCGGCTATTTTGCGTTCTCTGCGATCACCAACGTGGGTACCTACGCCCAGGGGAGCAGCCAGGCTCTGGGTGAGGGTGTGATCAACAACAGCTCAACTGCCCTCCTCTCGCTCGGTGAGCAGTATCTTCTCCGGGTGGCAGCCGACCAGGCAAACGTTACGGATGTGCTCTTCTCCGATACCGACACCGAGATGAAGATCCTCGCTGCCCAGACCGCCGAGCTCCAGTACAACCCCCCGGTCAATCCTTTAACCCCGATATACCTGGCGACCAGCCCGCCTGCCAATTCCACGGACGGGGCGGTTCTGGTCTTTGCAGCCAATGCAACGGCCACCCCGGGCTCTGAAGAGGCACGGAGGCTTTCCGGCCTTGCTGACAGTCTCAAGGCAGTTTATTCCTCGGATGAGGATATGACAAGTGTCTATATCGCGACCGATTCCGGCATGATGCTTTACTACCCGGGTCAGGGAAACTTTCCCCCGAAATATGATCCACGGACCCGCCAGTGGTTCGTGGATGCCGAGAGGCAGAAAACCCTGGTCTGGTCGGATGGACCGTATGTTGATGCCGGGGGTAACGGCCTCATTATGACCTGCTCTGAGGCCATACCCAGCCCGGCCTACGGCAGCTGGGTGATCGCATCCGATGTCTCAACCGATACCATCAACCAGGATTTCATCGGCGGGACTCTGGGTGGGAAAGGGTACGCGGTGCTCATCAACCAGGATGGGGATATCATCAGCAGTCCCGGGCTGTCTGCCGGGAACGTAACCTGGGACGAGCCGTTCGATAAGGTGAATGCATTCTCGAGCAGTGATCCCGATCTCCTGGCCATCGTTACCAGGATGACCGGGGGTAAAACCGGCATTGGCAGGGTAGTGTTCAACGGTACGGAGATGTACGTGGCCTATGCTCCGGTAACTTCGATGAACTGGAGCCTCGCCATCTCCCTGCCGGTCAGCCAGATCACACAGCCGATCGATGCATTTACCGGCAGGATTCAGGGTGCCACCGAGGATACCGGCATGCACATCACAGCCCAGACCGAATGGCTCAGGACGGTCTTTGCCATCCTCTTTGTGGCGATCCTGCTTGTGGTGCTCCTGGTCTCGATCGTGCTCAGCCGGGTAATCACGCGTCCGGTCGAACAGCTCAAGGCAGGTGCCGAGGCCCTGGGGGAGGGGGACCTGGATTTCCGCGTGGAGATCCAATCGGGGGATGAGTTCGAGGATCTCGCCCGTTCGTTCAACTCCATGGCAGAGGCGTTAAAAGAGAACATCGAAAATCTCCAGAGGACGACGGCAGAAAAGGAGCGCTATTCAAAAGAGATGGAGATTGCGCGATCCATCCAGACCAGCTTCCTGCCGGAGAAAATGCCGGAGATTCCCGGCTATGAGATCTCTGCGGTGATGCTCCCGGCCATGGAAGTGGGCGGGGACTTTTACGATATTATTCCGGCAGCTGACGGGAAGTGCGTGTTTGTGATCGCTGATGTCTCCGGTAAGGGTGTCAGCGCAGCACTCTTCATGGCAATGTCGCGTACCCTGCTCCGGGCCGGGCTTGAGGGCGCCGGCGATCCCGCAAAAGCGCTGGGCACCGCTAATCGCATGATCGCACAGAATGCCCCGTCCAGCATGTTTGTTACGGTTTTTTCGGCCATTCTCGATCCGGGAGATCGTACCCTGACCTGTATCAATGCCGGCCATAACCCGCCTGTTATCGTTCGGGGGAAGAGCGGGGAATGCCTCTTCCTGCGGGAAGGCGGGGTAGCGATGGGAGTCCTTCCGGAGATGGTAAGCGTTCCGGAGCACGTTCAGCTGCAGGACGGGGATCTGGTGATCCTGTATACTGACGGGGTGACTGAGGCATTCGATACCGGGTTTAACGCATTCGGGGAAGGCCGTCTGGTTCGTACCGTACAGGAATGCTGCGCCCTTCCGGCGAGCACAGTACGGGACCGGATTATTTCGGAGATTCGGTCATTTGCCGGGAGCGCTCCCCAGTCGGATGATATTACCCTGATTGTAATCCGGGTACTTGGCGCGAACCAGACCGGGGGAGATCCTCCGGCGCCATAACCCTCGCCGGAGTTTTCGCGATTTCGCTTGCCGAAAGGAAAAGGAATATTCCCCCGGTTACCGGGGATTGGTGAATCTGTCCGGGATTTTTACCTTTTTTATTAAAGAAAAGGCGTGTTGTCGGAATATTACGTGTCCTGAGGGACCTCTTCTTCCACGGTAGCCGGGGTAGTCCAGACCTTCCAGCAGAGGCCGGCAACAGATCCAAGGACAAAGATGATAAGGAGCACAGCGCTGATGATGTTCTCTGCAATATCGATCCCGACCGGGATATTCATGCCCATCCAGTTGTTGAACATGCCGATAAACAGCGTGACGATCAGAAAAAGGATGAACCCGATAATGATACCGAGTATAACTGCAGCTGCAAGCCGCAGGACGCCAGGTGTTGCGGTCCTGTTTTCCATACATTGGATAGCAAATCCGCTCATAAGAACCTTTTTACTCCTCCGGATTGCCAAGAAATCGCAGTAATTGCATAATTTGGAGCGGAGAATGCCGATATTTATATTCCTGTACGTGTAAAATGCATAGAATAGGGAAACCATGAAAAAAAATCTCTTCTACCTGTGTACCGGAGTTATAGCAGTTGTCCTTCTTGCGATCTTCTGGTATTCAGTAGAAAATTTCACTCCCCTCTATATCACGATCGCATTTGTGATCAGTGTAGTCCTTTTGTACCTCGCCTACCGCAGGGTGGATGATTTTGTCGAGGATGAACGGCTTGCCCGGATTACTGAAAAGGCAGCGATGCGGACCCTTCAGGTCTTCTGGGTATGCTTCTGTGCATTTTCCATTCTTGCCGTGACGAACCTGCTGGACGTTTCACGGTTCTCCCGGGCATTCTGGCTGAATCACACGTCAGGCGTAGTAGCGCCGGAGATCGTGCCATTGCGGATGATCGGATATTTCCAGCTGGCACTTCTCTGCCTGATGATCTTCCTCTATGTCGGGTTCAGGCTTTACTATGCACGAAAGTACGGGGAGTGGGAGACCGATGAAGAATAAGATCAAGGTCTACCGCGCGATGCACGATCTCACGCAGGAAGATCTTGCCCAGGCAATTGGCGTGACCCGCCAGACCATCCTTGCCATAGAGAAAGGAAAGTACGTTCCTTCCCTTGATCTTGCCTTCAGGATCTCACGTTACTTCAGGGTGAATATCGAAGAAGTGTTCTCGTACGATGATGGCGTGCGGACTGTTGATATCGACTGAACGGCCGGGCGAAGGGTAATTTTACTGTAAACCTGTTCGTTGTTTTCTCTGCCAGATTTGAATTTTTGATTTTCCTCTTTTTCCACTCCTGAAAAAACCGTACAAAGTGTGTCCGGCATTATTGGTTTGCAGACTCCAGTGCAGATCTGGAGCAAATGCTGAAATACTAATGTATAAATTACAAAATGTCTAATTAAGATTACATTACTGTAAGGATGAGATCCCTTTTCAAATCTGGCAGGTACCGATCATGAAAGCTCCGGTTGTCTATTACGCTGCACTGGCTCTCTTTTGTATCTTCGTGTTCTCTGCAGGTGCCCTTAACCATCTGTAATGAAACGGATGCGCGACCTCACGTTCTTTTCCCGGTGGGGCAATCCGGTAATTTTTCTTCGTCGTGGCAGGAGCAGGCCATTATTGCCCGGTGAGAAACGTTTTTATATCCTTCAGTATTAATTAAATTACAATAAGTAAAATATACATTACATGAAAGGCGCCTTGTTCCGGCATTGGACAGTCTTAAGTGACCGTATGGTCTATCTTTGACTATCAGGTATCCGGCTCTGCAGGTGCTTTACCAGGAAAAAATGGAGGTATTATGAAGATTCAGACCGCTCTCATCGGGATATTAGCGATATTTCTTCTGATTGCTGCCGCAAGTGCAGCAGGCAGCACATCTACGACAAGTACCGGCAGTTCTTCCAGTACAAGCTCTGTAAGTGCATCAACTACCGTTTCGGCTGAAGAAGCCCTGTCACAGGTGTACGTCAGCTCGGTTACGGTTGATCCCCAGGTGTTTTATCCGGGTGATCAGGGAACGATTACCGTTCAGCTGACAAATACCGGCAGTCAGGACGTGGCATTTGAACACGGGGACATTCTCAACTCCCAGAATGTCTACATTCCTGACGAGACCCACAACCCCTATCAGGTAATGACGTTTCTGGGACCCGGAAATACCATGACCTATACGTTCAATGTTGTGGCAAAGTCACCTGATGGATTATATTATCCCGACTTCAGTGTTGCTTCACGGGATGCCGGAAGCATCATCTATCCCATCAAGGTCCAGGTGGATTCAACACCTGTTCATGAGGCAATTTCCGTGCGGCCGGATAACTTTGCCCTTGATAATACCGATACGGTCAACCTGACCATCACCAACCCGCGTAACGGTGCCATCAATAATGTTGAAATAACTCCCTCGGGTACCGGATTTGGAGTTTCCCCCCTCCAGTCTTTTATTGTCTCTATTCCCGGGGATTCGTCCGTTGATGTACCCTTTGCCATTACGCCATACCAGGCCGGATCCAATGTGACCTTTATTGTCCAGTACAGTAACGGGCAGACAATCCAGAACCCGCATACAGACACTGTGGTCATGCCCCTCAACATTGGTTCGAGCAAGACTGCCGCATCCACGGTCATCAACGATCTCGCGCTCACCGTTTCCAACGGTGCATACCAGCTGACCGGTGATGTCACGAATACGGGTATCACGGATGCAAACGGTCTTGTGGTCTCGGTTGGATCGCCTGCCCAGCCCATTGAGCCCTATTCGAGCTACGCGGTCGGTTCACTCACCTCGAATGACTTCTCCAGTTTCACACTTACCTTTACCGCTTCCGACCTCTCAGCAATTCCGATCACTACCTCGTGGAAGGACTCAAACGGGAACACACTCTCTTCCGTTCAGACCTTCGACCTGCGGCGCCTTGTCACGGCCGGTTCGACCAGCCGGAGCGGATCAGGATCATCATCCGGATCCTCAACATCCGGTGGACCCGGCGGTTCCTATCGTGGCGGTGGCGGGTTCCTCGGCATGGGCGGTGGCAGCGGACTTGCAGCGTTCTACCCGATTATCATCGGTGCGATCGTGGTCATCGCAGCAGTTGTGTTATACGTCAAGAGGAAATGGATCCTGGGAAAATTCAGGAAACAGTGACCAGGTGTCGCACATGAGCGATATGCCACTTATCCGGCTCAATGATGTCTCAAAAATATACCATCTGGAGAGTGGTGACTTTACCGCGCTTGATCACGTAACTCTCGATATTGAAGAGAACGAATTTGTGGCGATCATGGGGCCGTCCGGTTCGGGCAAATCAACGATGATGAACCAGCTGGGCATCCTCGATGTCCCCTCAACCGGGGAACTCTATATCGCAGGGGAAAATGTGGCAAAAATGTCCAGTCTCGAACGGACTCACATGCGCCGGGATATCATTGGCTACATCTTCCAGAAATTCTATCTTATTCCCCTTCTTTCAGCATACGAGAATGTGGAGTATCCCCTCATCCTCAAGTACAAAAAACGGGACACCACCGGCCGGGCTGCCGGGTATCTCCGTGCGGTGGGCATTGATGAAAATATGAGTGCCCACCGCCCCAACCAGCTCTCCGGTGGCCAGCAGCAGCGTGTGGCCATCGCACGGGCACTGGTCAACGATCCCAAGATCCTCCTCTGCGACGAACCGACCGGAAATCTTGACAGCAAGACCGGTCTTCAGATCATGGAGATCCTTTGCGACCTGCACCGGAAGGGAAAGACGGTTATTATTGTGACGCATGACCCGAAGATCGCAGAATACGCCCACCGGACGATCCGCCTTGCAGACGGACGGGTCGTGGAATCATGAGAGATATCTTCTTTGATCTCTCGGTAAGAAGCGTCAGGCTGAATTTCCTGCGCTCACTTCTCGCTTCGATCGGGATCGTCATTGGCGTGGTGGCTATCTCTTCCATGGGAATGCTGGGCACAAACATGCAGCTCTCGGTTAAAGACCAGCTTTCTGCCGATGTTAATACGATCATGCTCACTTCCGATGCGGTGAAAGTAAGCACGGGTCTCGGTGCCGCCCCGGTTTCAAGTACGATCGATACGAGTACGCTCAATGACATCAAGGGATCAGCGGGACAGAACGATGTGGTTCCCATCCACCATACCAGTACGCAGTTTAGTGTCGGTGACCAGAATGGCCGGGGGTCTATTTACGGGCTTGACCCGAGTGATGTTCCCAAATTCCTTACCATAGCGCAAGGGTCGAATATCCGTGGCAGTGATGTGCTCGTAGGTGCGACCATTGCAAGCAACTTCAACCTCGTTGTCGGAAGCACAATTAAGATCGGGCAAAACTGTGCAACGATCTCACGTCCGGTCGTCAGGGTCGCCGGTATCCTCCAGGCACGGGGGATTGCTGCGGACGGGGTCAATGTGGACAACGGGATCGTAGTCGATGATACGTGGTATACGGATCATTTCGGTGGCCTTGACCAGTACGACCAGGTGAATGTGATCGTTGCCGATGTCTCCACGATCAACCAGACCGAAGCAGCCATCAACGCAAAAGTGAACAGGAACAGCGACGTGGTGAGAGTCTCCGATGCCAGCTCCCGTTTGTCGACCATATCGAGTACGCTTGGCACAATCACCACGTTCATCATGGCAATCGGCGGGATTTCACTGGTGGTTGCAGCGGTGAGCATCTTCAACGTGATGATGATGTCGGTCAAGGAACGGGTGCAGGAGATCGGTATCCTGCTCTCGATCGGGACAGAGAAGGGCGAGGTGCGCAGGATGTTCCTGTACGAGGCGCTTATCCTTGGTCTCATCGGTGCGGTGGTGGGTGGAATCATGAGCTTTGTTATCGGGTATTCGGTGGTGAACGCCATGATCGGTACCACCCAGTACTTCTTCCGGCCTGAGAGCCTGATCTTCATCCCGTACGGTATGATCATCGGTGTGGTGGTCTGCGTGGTCTCCGGGCTGTATCCCGCATGGGCCGCCTCGAATATGGACCCGATCGATGCCCTGCGTGCCGAATAAGAATTATTTTTTTTCAAATCAGCAGGTCGTATCAGCCTTTACCGCAGCGGCAGGCAAAGCCGGTTCCCGTCCCGTGATGATACCTTAATGAAACGTTTCGATCAAGTATTTCCCGTGTATGTTTCATGATCCCCGAACAAAAAATCGGATGTATCGGTCTTGGTCACCTGGGTCATACGATCGCGCGCCACCTTATTGACCTGGGTGTACCCCTGACCGTGTGGAACCGCACCGCTTCAAAAGCCGGTGATCTCGGTGTGCCGGTAGCCACATCTCCCCGGGATCTCATCGGACACGCCGATATTGTCATTATCAACCTCTTTGACAGCGATGCGGTCGAAGGCGTCCTCTCCGGTACGGAGGGTCTTTTCTCCGGCTCCTGCTCCGGGAAGATCATTATCGATACGACCACCAACCACTTCGGCCGCGTCGGCGCATTCTATGCCCATGCCCGCGAGCATGGCTGCACGTATCTCGAATGCCCGGTGCTCGGGAGTGTCGTACCTGCATCGCAGGGCAAGCTCACAGTCCTTGTCAGCGGGGATGAGGCAGCCTACAAATCCGTAAAACCCCTGCTTTCCCGGATAGGATCGACCCTGTTCTACCTTGGGGAACCGGGGCTTGCGACTAAGATGAAACTTGTAAATAACCTCGTGCTCGGCTCGTTTATGGCAACCTGTGCCGAAGCGGTTGCACTTGGTGAGGCCGCAGGCGTCCCCCGGGGCGAGGTGATCGATATTCTCCTCGCCGGTGCCGGCAATTCGATGGTACTCGCGGCAAAGAAGGACAAGCTCAAAAACGGGGAGTTTTCAGCACATTTCTCCTCTGCCCTGATCTATAAGGACCTCCACTATCTCCAGGACCTCTGCCGTACGCTCAGGAAACCCCTTCTCGTGGGAAGTACAGTAAAGGAGGTCTTCGCCCTTGCACGATCAAAAGGCATTGACGACCTGGACTTCTCCGCGATCTACGAGGTGTTCAGGGAGTTCTGATCTCCCGGGCTGCCGATCCCGGCAGGCTTCCGGTACCGGAGATCAAAAACCCACCGGCTTACGGATGGTGCCACATTTCCGCACCGGCGCCGGGAGATAACGCTATATCCTGTTTTTTTGAATTCCTGTTCCAGCATCCCGGCTTGTGCCCGGTTTTTGAAGGTATAGAAATGGATAATCCCATCACGTCTGACCAGGCCGGCCATCACTTCAAGGATCTCGTCTCTGTTGTAGGGTGCCGGGATGATGACCCGTTCAAAGGATCCTCCGGGGAGATCGTGAGGATCAAATGCATCACCCTGGATAACGGTGACCTGACCGGAGACCCGGTTGTCCCGTATGTTCCTGTTCAGCCACCGGCATGCCTCCGGGTTCTGCTCAATAGCGGTTACCTGCGCTCCCCGTGCGGCCGCAGGGATAACAAACGGACCGACCCCGGCAAACGGGACAAGAATTCTCTCTCCGGTCTGCACCTGCCGGGTTATCCTCCCGCGTTCATAGGAAAGCCGGGGGTTGAAAAAGCTCGTGTTCAGATCGAGATAATAGGAAAACCCGTTCTCATGATGGGTCGTTTCTGTACTCTTGCCGGTAATTATCTCATAGTACACCGTACGATATGTCCCGGTCACGTTAGCACTCTTCCTGACGACCGTCCGGATCCCGTGCTGGTGCCTGATGATCGCAGCAGCGATTACCTGATCATACGATCTGAGGGCAGGGGAAAGTGTAACAATCGCAATATCGCCAATCACATCATACCGGCCGGAAAACTTGCGGAGAGTCCCGGCGGGGATCTCACTTCTCAGATAATCTGCGAAGCGCATGGACAGATCATCGTACGCCGTGCCCCTGTAAAATTCCTCCTGCCTCTCCGGGCGCGTACCGGTGACAGCGTGCCAGGCCATTTCTTTGAATAATGATGAGGGCCCCGTATCTATGAGGAAGGATTCTGCATGAATAACGGATCCGGCCAATCCGGGGCGGGCATAATCCTGCGTGAAGGAATCCGGTTCGCTGTACGGTCAACGCCGTACCGGCAGATCCTTGACGTTCCTGAATACCAGACAGGGGATATGGGAAAAAATGACCGTGTCCTCGACATCGGGGCCAATGTCGGGGCATTCTGCCTGCGGGCTGCCCGGATCTCGGCGCACGTGACTGCGGTCGAGCCGTTGACGGCAGACCTCCTTGAGGAAAACATTGTATTAAATGATGAAGCCATCCGTGTCATACGGGGTGGGCTGGGGACCGGACAACCGGCGGAGATCATCTGGGACGAATGCCGCATGACGGTTCCCACGTACACCCTCAGGATGCTCATCAGTCTGGCCGGAGGCTGCGATTTTCTGAAATGCGATGCCGAGGGCGCTGAATGGCTGATCCATCCCCACGATCTCGAAGGTATCCGCCGGATCGAGATGGAACTGCACCTGCCCCCCATCTGCCCGCCCCCGAATCCGGCGCTGCTGGATTACATCGGCGAGCACTACACGTTTTCTATTGACCGATCACCTGTCTATTCCCCTCTTGGGGTCATGGGGATCCTGCATGCCACTAGGGAATAGCCGGTACGTGCGGGAAGAGCAAACAAAAAAAGAACGGGATGCCGGGTTGTTAATCCTCAATCTGGATCGTGGTCAGTTTCACCGATTCGACCCCTTTCTGGGACATCAGCCGTTCGGCAAGGGCCTTGAGTTGTGAACCATCCCCATGGACAAGGATCACTTCAAGGCAGCGGTTATGGGTGACATGGGAGTGGAGCGATGCCTTGATGATCTCATGGAACTCGTGCTGGACATCGGTGATGGTAGTCAGGAGCCCGCGCTGGTCGTGGTCATAGACCATCGTGATTACTCCTTCCCGCTCACCCTTGACATCAGCCATCCATTTGTAATAGGTGATATAGGTACGGATTGCATCCCGGATGCCTTCCGATCGGGAGGAATAGCCCCGTGCATTGATAATTTCATCGAACCGGTCGAGGAGATTTTTGGGAAGGGATATTCCGATACGGGAGAGATCATTGTCGAGGGTCATACGATCAGGTACGTGAATATCATGCCTGCTCCTTTTTTAACTTTTTTAAAAAAAAGCGGGTTTGTGTAATACTTTGTAAGAACTACAGGTTCTTTTTGTTCAGGACTCATCCGGAGAATCACTCCTATCCCTCGGGGAGTAGTCCTCTTTAAAAGGTTCAGGATTTTTCCAAAGATATTAACTATTTTTAATTAATAAAACAAAAAATAAATTACATTAACAAAACTTATAACCTTGCAGGAACAATCAGAAGATGATCACCATGGGTGTTGCTACCGATATCATGCAGACGTTCGCCGTACGAGAGATCCGGGCGCAGTTCCGCGAAGGCGAGGGCTGGGAGTGCCGGCAGGAACAGTCGCCGTTTCCAGGTTCCATGACCTTTGTTCTTTCCCGCGAGCTGCGGGGGAAAAAACAGATCATACCTCTTGCAGTCTCATACGAGGAGACCCCATCAACAATTCCACTCGAGCACCTGATCGGTACCCTGACCGGGAAAAAACTGACCGGGAAATGTATGCTCGTTCCCAAGGGTGCCAATGTCACTGCACTTCCGGGAGATGTCCGGGTCTTTTTCATGGATTCGTTCGGTTTCGTAGATGAGAAACTCGTCTGGCTTACCAAGAAAAAGAATACAAAACAGTACTGCCGGTCTGAAGTTCCCGCTGCACCAGAAACTGCTATACCGGTATTCCCGTCACATACGGCGTAGATAAGAACCGGTTTCACTGCTCTCTTTTTTTTAACCACAGGATGTCAGGTCCCGTACAATTAGCATCATCCCGACCGGTCAAGGTCTCTTGTCATTCCCGATCCCTGACGCAGCGGGGCTTCCCCGGGAAATGATCCGGGCTGATGATACACTGGCAGAGTCTTGTACGGTGGGAAAACCGTCGCAGGATTTTTCCTGAAAAAACAGATCACCCGGGGACTTCTTCGCAGAAATGGCGGATTTCAAAACAGGAAGGTGCCATTGTACCGTCAGAGCAGATATCTGACACCGGTCCGCAAAGGAGGATGGTGCTTGTGAGGATACTTGCGGTGGTGCCGGTGTCTGTGACGATACTCTCTCATCTGCTGTTTAGCGCGAGGCTCAAATATTTTCTATTGTTCCTGTGTCTGTGTGCATGTGTCCTTTGGTTTCGTGCTTCCTCCAAGGGACATCTTCTATATTGGATTCCGGGCAATATAATTGTTTTCTTTTAACTTTTAATTTAAGTTAACCAAAACTGTTAAAAAATACCGGGGGAGAACAGGCTGTAACGATCTCTGTATCAGGGAAATGGCCTTCGGGAAGATCCTGTCGTTACTGAGCAGGGATTCCGGTCGTGCCGGATTTCCTTTTCCCGGAATGCGACCTTGCGGGGTGTGCCGGAATTCACAGAGACAGTGTCTCCTGATGTAGTCACTGGCGGAAACGGATACCAGGATGAGAAAGAAAAAAGATTAATCGATCGCGATCATCACTTCGCTGGACTTGATGACCGCATATGCCTGTTTTCCCACGGAGAGTCCCAGTGCGGCAACCGACTTCTTGGTGATGATCGAAGTAATCTCCTGTCCTCCGGGAAGTTCAATAACGATCTCAGAGTTAACGCTGCCGGGGGTGATTGCTTTCACCGTACCTTTCAGGATGTTTCGTGCACTGATCTTCATGGTTTTCACCACCGGGAACTGGTCTTGATCATTATAAGTAACTTTCGAAGATCTCTGCTACCTTTGTGGGGGGATCATTCCGAATATTCATTTCCGCAGGATCGTAAAGAGCACAGGGAATCATTCCGGGAGCCGGCAGGATTCGGGCCCAGGTTGCCGATACATGGAGGGTCGATGAGATATTCACAAAACCATGGATCCAGGGGATAGCACGTGCTGTGTGGAAAAAAGGGATTTTTAAAAGGATCAAAACTCTTCAGCGATTCCATATCCCCATGCGTAGAGGCGGGCTACAGGATCATTATTCGGAAAAAGGGTGCAATCAAGACCCCGGTTTTTCAAAAACCGGTTAGCCATCGATGGAGATAAGGGCAGAATCTTTTCCTTAATGGCCTTACCCTTTGACCAGAGATGCAGATAGTACGTGATGCTTTTTTCTCCATCAGTGTGGACGTGCATGTAGAGATCTTTACCGGTTGCTGTTACATCCTTTCCATCGGAAGCCGGCCGTGATGCGTGGTAGAGGCATTCATCATGCCGCGTATTAACGGTCGTCTTCCGGCTGCCATCATACAGTGTTGTCTTCATAGCTGTCACCTGTCTGCTGTTTTCCGGAATCATTCCCCAATGATCCCGGTTTTTCGGCTGAAAACAGCTCAGCCCGAGGCGATAATTTTTTTTAAAAGGGGGTATCCCGCGAATCCAGGGACATACCCTGATGGAGCATGGGCTTTTCAAGGTATTAAAAATTTCTATTTTAGTAGCAATTATTATGTAAATATAACATAATTGTAACAATAAGCAAATATCCTTATCAGAGGATCTTTCCCCGTATGTTTGGTCCGCCAAATTCCGTACTTAAATAAAGCCGGACTTTTGACAGGGACCTCTGATCATTAACTGCCTCTCAAATAGTTCCGAGCTGCGTTCAAGTCAGGAAAAAATGTCCGTGTCTTTCCTTTGCCATAATAAGGGAACCCCGTTGTATGATGGAGAGAATGCAGTTGAGATGTCTGTTTTCCACACTAAACGGATCCGGTTCATAGAAAATGTGCACAAAAGAACGATCGGCAGATCGATTTATTTTACCGTGTTCTATTGTATTGCATTCTTTTCGCTACCAATGTACATATTGATCAAACGGAATCGCAAATACCAACTATTTTTAACTACTAGGTATCACTATACAAAATAATCGTAACAACATTATACGCTCATTCCCCGGCATCTTTCCGACAGGGAAAGATCTGATGGATTTGAATGGAGTTCTGTCGGTTCCATGTTACCTGAATGGATGCAGAAGATCGAAGCCGGTCCCTGTGCCTGCTGCACAATCAGTACCGGCAGGAAAAAAGGATTCGTCCAGAAAGCGATCTCTGACATCTTCATATTCTTTGAGGAATGCCTGTTAAATGACAATATTGCACAGCGCAAGGGTCTGTTGCAAAGTCTTGATCCCCGGGTAAAACTCATCTCGATGGTAATTCTCATCTTTGCAGTGGCAATGACGCGCGATATCCGCCTGCTTGTGGTAGTGTATATCCTGACGCTGATTGTTGCTTACTTAAGCAGGATTGAACTCTGGTTCTTCCTCAAAAGGGTCTGGGTTTTTATCCCGATCTTTGCCGGGATTATCATGATCCCGATCCTTTTCAATATCTTTACTCCTGGAGATACACTGATAACAATCGCTAACCTGGGACCGGACGCACATCTCGGCCCGTTTGCCCTGCCTGCCGTTATTACCATCACCAGACAGGGCGTCATGGTGGCATCGCTTTTTGTGGTGCGTGTTGCTACCTGCGTCTCGGCAGCTGTTCTTCTCTTCCTCACGACTCCAAGGGATCTTCTCTTCAAATCGCTGCGTTCACTCAAAGTACCGAAAGTCTATATCCTTACCCTGGACATGTGTTACCGGTATATTTTTCTTTTCAGCGATATGATCAAAGATTTTTATACGGCAAAGAAGAGCCGGTCCATCAGGGCCCTGCCCTTAGTCGAGGAACAGAAATGGGTTGGAAGCCGCGTTGGCTATACTCTTGTTAAGGCCCTCAGTATGAGTGAGAAAGTACATGGGGCCATGATCTCGCGGGGATTCAGCGGCGATATCAAGATCATGCACCAATATGCGCTGCACCGGCGCGATTATGTGGCATGTGTAAGTGTATGTGCGTTGAGTATTGTGCTTCTCCTTGCATCCCAGAATCTGATAAAGTTTTAACGATAACGGGAACGGTTTGCCATGGAAACGATCTTTGACCTGCGGGATGTGTCTTATACCTACATGAGAAGGTTTGAGGCCCTTAAGGATGTGACCCTCTCGTTCCGTTCGGGTGAGCAGGCGGCAATTCTTGGGGCAAACGGGAGCGGCAAATCGACACTCCTTTCAATCTTAAACGCGCTGACGTACCCCTCATCAGGGGAGTTTTATGCATTTGGGAACCTGGTTAAGGAAGAACTTTTCGATACCCTTGAAGACAACGAATTCAACCGGTTCTTCCGGAAAAGAGTGGGTTTTTTGTTCCAGAACCCGGATATCCAGCTCTTCTCCTCTACGGTCTTTGATGAGATCTCTTTTGGTCCGCTCCAGCTGGAGTTGCCCCCTGATGAAGTACGGCAGCGTACCGAAGATGTCATTGCCATGCTCGGGATCGAGAATCTCAGGGATCGGGCTCCTCACATGCTGAGTGGTGGGGAGAAAAAGAAGGTCTGTATCGCTTCTATCCTCTCTACAAATCCCGATGTCCTGCTCCTCGATGAGCCCACCGGTGGCCTTGATCCGCGCAGCCAGGTCTGGCTGGTCAGGTTAATTCAGGATCTTGCCAAATCGGGGAAGACTGTTATTACCGCAACTCACGACCTTGATATTGTCGAACAGATCAGCACACGGGCCATTGTAGTTGGTGAAGATCACATGATCAAGGCAGATGCTGACTGTGCATGCGTCATGGCAGATCAGGATCTCCTGATGTCAGCAAACCTTGTCCACCGCCATATTCACCGCCACGGAAAAGTTCTCCATGAGCACCTGCATGCCCATTCCAAAGGACATGATCATGTTCACAGTGATGTATCCTGATGTCAGGGTAAGCGTCCCGTTCTTCCTGGTGCAGGAATTTTCGCCGCGAGAATTCTTTGGAAGGAGTGCATCAATGATGATCTTTTTTACATTTCATGAGTTGTAATCCGGGAGATCGCTTATAGCCAAATGTCGTTTTCCCCACTCACATCTGCTGTTTGGGTAATGATCGGATAAGGGCAATCCGGGCCCATTACGGGCTTTTATTGGTATCTGACAGATCCAAACGGGGTCCAAATCGGGCTCCGCTTTAAAAAAGCCCAAATCTGCCGTATTTTGTCAAACGGACAAAATAAAACGTTCACTTAAAGGCATTTTCCCGCCCCGATCTCACCACAAACGGGTATTTCTTTAATTCCAAAAAAAGAAGCCAAAAAAACACCTCTGCTGCCCAATTATGGGCATTATATGGGGCTCAAATTTGGCGTATTTTTGCGAACGGGAGTAATTATGGGCTCTGATTTTTTAGAGTGGGAATCGGACGGTTTTACGGGCCTTTTTTAGCCTTTAGAGGAACTTTAAGGTAGAGATCCCACCTCCAACCGGCAAGGGTTACCTTCGGTTCACAAACATTTGCCGGTCCGGCAGACCGTTTGATGATCAGAAAAAATGCATCCGTTGAAGGATTTGCCGAGAATAACCGGTCAGAGATCATCCATAAGGAAGGATCTCTGTGTGAGGAAATCACTTCCCCTAAGCCCACCATCCGGAGTACTGGCCGAGTTTGTACAGAATAGTGACGGACAAGCAGAACCCGATAATTGCAATGTAGATTAGGTTTTTATTTTTCTCAACAAACATCGTGGCCTGTGCAATCCCCGCATGCACTTTTTGCAAACGGGTCTGTTCCGGTGTTTTTGTCTTTTTTGGCATGAATATCCTGTTTTATCCGATCAGAATTTCTCGGTCATTTGATTCCGCAGAACCAGTAATATCTCTATCGAATTGCATGAGCCAACAATCGAATGTCATTTTCCCTGTCGTTTTTGTTTGAAGAGACGGGCACAAAAAAATTTAGATGTTAATTCAGTCCCTGCGCACGATAATGAACGCAATTGCCCCAAGACCAATGAGTGCAACAAGTGCACCAAACCCGGGCGACTTTGTCGTCGTGGGTACTACGGTGGTCGGGATCGGGGTTGCGATCGTTGTCGGAGCTGCAGTGGTCACGGTTGCAACCATAGTGGGGGTTGCAGTCGGGGCCTGTGCCTGGAGGACGTTGAACAGTGCAGTACCGGTGGGT
>NZ_DATKKA010000024.1:0-81423 GCF_035543475.1 Methanoregula sp. | reverse complement strand
CAGCTGGGCCTGGTAAAGCCCAGAGAGTTCGTGGGCAGTTTTCACCGCAAGAACCTGGATTACCGCGTGCTCAAAAAGAAGAACGCGTCCGTCCAGCTGGCCGAGATCTGCTGCCGGCACCGGGGGGAGTCCGGCATCGTGTACTGCCTGAGCAAGAAGGAGACCGAGGAATGCGCAGCGGATCTCCGGAAACGGGGGTTTGCAGCAGTGGCGTACCATGCCGGCCTCTCCCGCCCGGTCCGGGAGGCCGTGCAGGACGCGTTTCTCAAAAATACCGCCCGGATCGTCTGCGCCACGGTTGCATTCGGCATGGGCATTGACAAGCCCGATGTGCGGTTCGTGGTCCACTACGATCTCCCCAAGTCGGTCGAGGCCTACTACCAGGAGACCGGGAGGGCCGGGAGGGACGGGAAGCCGGCCGAGTGCATCCTCCTGTTCAGCCGGGGGGATGCGATCCGGATCCGGTTCATGCTCGACCATGACGGTGCCGGCGAGCAGGCCACCCGCACCGCCCGGACGAAACTCCGGGACATGGTCGGGTACTGCGAGACTGCAGGATGCCGGAGGCAGTTCCTGCTGGCGTATTTCGGTGAGCGGGGAGTACGGGAAGACTGCAGTCTCTGCACGACCTGTACCGGGAAAAATCCCGTGCCAGACCGGAAGAATCGGGCCCGGCGTTCCTCCAAACGATCCGGGAGCGCCGCACCGGCCGGTGTTACAGTCTCACGGCGCACTTACCCGATCCCGAGCGTTTAAGACGCCGGCCCCCGGATACTTCTCCATCAGCCATGATCGATACCGCAGGCCTTCCCGAGAACCCCGGCTGCTACCTCTACGCCGATGCGGACGGGAGGATCATCTATGTGGGAAAGGCAAAGAACCTCAGGAAACGGGTATCGAGCTATTTTACCAAAAAGGACCATGACGCGAAGACCCGGAGCCTGGTTGCCCGTATTGTCTCGGTTGCGGTCGTGGTCACCGACACCGAGACCGAGGCGTTCCTTTTAGAGAATACCCTCATAAAAAAGCACCAGCCCAAATACAACATCGATCTCAAGGACGCCAAGCGCTATGCCTGGATCGAGCTGACAAAGGAGGAGTTCCCGCGCCTGGTGATCGCCCGCCGGGCAACAGGCGACGGTACCTACTTCGGTCCCTTTGTTTCAGCCGCCGAACGGGACCATGTCATCAAGGTGGCAAAGAAGATCTTCCACCTCCGGACCTGCAAAAAGCTCCCCAAGCGCCCCTGCCTCCGCCGCCACATGCAGTCCTGCAGCGCCCCCTGCACCGGCACGATCAGCCCGGCAGAATACGGTGAGAACGTGAAAAAGGCCACCCTGCTCCTGAAGGGGAAGTCCACCGAGCTGCTCGATGAGCTCCGGCGCGAGATGGCGGTACGGTCGGCCGGCGAGGAGTACGAACGGGCGCTTGTTTTGAGAAACGAGATCGCCGCCATCGAGCATCTTGCCGAGCGCCAGCATGTCGAACGCCAGCGGACCTACGACCAGGACGTGATTGCCTGCCAGGTGACGGAGGGGAGAGTCTACCTCACTGCGTTCAACGTGGAGCGGGGAACGCTTGCAAACAAGCAGGAGTTCACGTTCGAGGTAGGAGAGGATTTCTTCGAGGAGTTCCTGGTCCAGTACTACTCGGAGCGCGAACCCCCGGCCGAGCTTGTCGTGGAACAGGCGACCGACCCGGCCCTTGCGGAATTCCTCTCGGTAAAAAAAGGGAGGCAGGTTGATATTGTCGTCCCGCAGCGGGGCGAAAAACGGCAGCTTCTCGAACTGGCCAAGAAGAACCTGGAGATCGCGTTCTTCCGCGACACCCTCAAGGGGGCGGAACTCGGTGCGGCTCTCGGTATGCCCCATGCCCCGTCGGTGATCGAGTGCTTTGACATCTCCCACCTCTCCGGCACCGCGATGGTCGGCTCGATGGTGCAGTTCCGTGACGGGAAGCCCGACAAATCCGGCTACCGGCGCTTTAAGATCAGGACCGTGGAAGGGATTGACGATTTTGCATCGATCGCAGAAGTGGTAAAACGGCGGTACCAGCGCCTCACCGATGAGCACGCCCCGTTCCCGGACCTCATCATCATCGACGGCGGAAAAGGTCAGCTTGCCGCTGCACAGGAATCCCTTGCGGCTCTCGGGGCCACCGCCCAGCCCGTCATTGCCATCGCCAAGCGCGAGGAGGAGATCTATACCCCGGGCGATACACTCCCGCTCCGGCTCAACAGAAAAAGCATCGCTCTGCGGTATGTCCAGGAGATCCGGGACGAGGCGCACCGCTTTGCCATCACCTACAACCGGCTGCTCCGGAAAAAGAAGGTCATCTCCTGATCCTGCCAAGAGTCAAAAGTATTTATGGTACGTAGGAGACTATTGACCTTACAAAATAACGGAGGATACCATGCCTGACTTTTTCAACCCGTTCAGCGGAATGGTCCCGGACCGCAAGCTGACCAACGATGAACTGATCCGGGCGATCCGGCTCGACATTGCCGGGGAGCTCGAGGCGATCCACGGCTATATGGCCCATGCGGAGGCAACGGACAACGAGCTTGCAAAGGCCGTCCTCACCGATATCGCGAACGAGGAGCGTGTCCACGCCGGGGAACTCCAGAGGCTCCTTGCGATCCTGGCCGGCGAGGACGAATACCAGCAGAAGGGAAAACTCGAGGTTGACACGGTTGCCGCGGAGATCGGGGCGGCAGGTGCTGCTGCACCGGCGGCAAAGGAAGAGACGACCATCGGGTCCTTAAAGAATGCAAAGGGGGCGTAAATACCATGGCAAACACCTATCTTGGACGTGACGATGCACCCATCGGTGCAGAGACCTGGAAACTGATCGATGACGTGGCAGTACAGGCAGCAAAGAGCCAGCTTGCCGGGCGCAGGCTGATCGCGATCGAGGGCCCGTACGGCTTCGGGCTCAAGGCAATCGCCCTTGGGGACTATGCCCTCGAAGACGGGGTCAGCGCGAGCATCTCGCTCCCGCTCTCCCTGATCCGGACCGAATTCTCACTGGGCAAGCGCGACCTTGCGGCCTACGAGCGCGATCACCTTATCCTCGACACGGCCCCGGTGGCCTGCGCTGCCATGGATGCGGCGGCAAAGGAGGACAGGATCATCTTTAACGGCCTTGCCGGGACCCCGGGGCTCCTCAATGCCGAAGGCGCCGGCTCGATGACACTGTCCAAATGGGACAAGGTCGGAACCGCAGCAGACCAGATCATCGATGCGGTGACCAGGCTTGACGCCGCAGGATTCCACGGGCCCTACAGCCTTGCCCTCGCACCGGCCCAGTACAACCTGCTCCTCAGGCGGTACCCGCAGGGGGACGGGACCGAGCTGGAACATATCTCTGCAATCGTGAGTGACGGTGTGGTCAAGGCCCCGGCACTCAAAAAAGGCGGCGTCCTGATTGCATCGGGCAGCCAGTATGCTTCGGTTGCGCTTGGCCAGGACCTGGCAGTCGGGTACAACGGGCCGGTCGGGGACCTGCTCGAATTCCAGATCTACGAGAGCCTTGCGCTCGTTGTCCGGGCGCCCGAGTCCATTCTCGTGCTGAAATAACCTCCCTTTCTTTTTGGGATTTTCCTGCCTGTGGAGAAGTACCTGTCATGAACATCAGAGATTTCTGCCTGTATGCCCCGCTGCTCCTGATCGTTGTTGCTCTTGTCGCGGGTGCCGGCTGCCTGAGCACGGTAACTACCGGAGACAACTCGGCCGGCCCGGTCCACTCCCATTACGAGTACCAGGATTCGTGGTCGCCGGAGTATGGCTGTTATACCCACCTGACCGGCTACGTGTATAACGCAGGAAATGTGTCCACGCAGAACCTGCGGCTGGACTTCAACCTCGTAAACACCGGTACCGGCACGATCCGGGACTCACGCTCGGTCTATATCGGGAGCATCGCACCGGGCGACACCAAAAACTACGAGTCGATCCTGGACGGCGATTGCACGCAGGACTACCGGGTTGACGTTGCTTTTGAAAACCCGTGACCGGTGTCCGCCCGGGATAAAACAACAACCCGGGCCCTACTCTCCGTAGTCCAGCGGGTCGGTTGCACCGGCATCCCTGAACGCCTCGAGACGTTCGGTACAGGCGCCGCATTTTCCGCACGGGCGCACCCCGCCCTTGTAACAGGACCAGGTATCGGCGTAATCGACGCCAAGGCCAATGCCCTTTTTTGCGATATCTCCCTTGGAGAGCATAAGATAGGGCACCTGGAGCACGAGGTCATTCCAGTCGCAGAGGTGGAACGCAGTCGTCATGGCGCTCACAAAGACCGGCCTGCAGTCCGGGTAGATGGCATGGTCCCCGGCATGCGCCGCGTAGAACAGGTGACCGGCCCCGATGCCGATGGCATAGGAGGCAGCAAGGCTCAAAAAGACCATGTTCCGGTTCGGGACCACCGTCTGCTTCATGCTCTCTTCGGCATAATGGCCCTCGGGAACGTCCCGGTCGGCCCGTGTCAGGCTTGACGGGGCCAGATCGTTGAGCACGGAAAGCCCGGTGATCCGGTGGGGAATGTGGAGTTTTGCGCAGGTCTTTTGCGCGCACGCGATCTCTTTTTTGTGTTTCTGGTGGTAATCGAACGTGATCGCGCTGACCTCGTATCCCTGGTCAATGAGATCATAGAGAAGGGTGGTGCTGTCCATCCCGCCCGAGAGAATGAGAACTGCCTTCATGCCGGTATCCTTTCCCATCTCACTGGTATTTCAGGAGAGCTATATCAAGGAAGCGCCGGGCCGGTGCCCGGCAGCGACCGGAAAACAAAAGAACACCAGGTATCTGGATCGTTCCGGGACAAAAGGGACGAGAGGGCGATCCGGTGCCCGCAGGAGACGTGCTTTTCTTTGCAGGAGGCACAGGTTTTCGTATTTCCCGGACGAGGAAAAAGAGAGGTAATCTCCCCGCGAATGCCGGTCAGATCGAGGAATCGAGATCGCCAAGCAGTTTCTTGATATCGATCCAGATGATCAGCTCGTTCGTCTCCTTATCCTTGATCTTCACCTTGCGCTTGATGATCCCGATGATCGCCGTATCCTCGTGGCTGATCGACGCGGAGGTGTGGTCCACCTGGTTACCCTCGAAGGTCGAGACCGAGGTCACATCGTCGACCAGGATCCCCACCTTGGACTTGGTGATATTGTCGTCGAGGACGATGATCCGCGAGGCCTCAAGGGATTTGGTGCTTGCATCGGTGATGTTCAGGCGGTGCTTGAGATCGATGATCATCGTGATCTCCCCCCTGAGGTCGATAATCCCGCGAACATACGGGGCAACATTGGGGAGCTTGGTGATGGTCGTATACTCGACCACTTCCTTCACATCGAACAGGTCAATGGCGAAATGCTCGTTTCCGAGCACGAACTCCACGACCTGGATGGAGCTGAGATCGCCCTTGGAGGAAGCAGGGGTTTTTCCCTCAGCTACGGGTTCACTTGCCTTTGCCGTCATGGACACCTTCCCCCCGGTTAGTCCACCTTGAATTTGCGGTTGGCTTCCATCGCCTCAACAGCTACGTCATTTACGGTCTGGATCATCCGGGTGATCTCATCGAGCGCTGCGGCTGATTCTTCGGTCGCTGCCGCCGCATCCCCCGCTTCTTTTGCGGTCCGTTCGATAATGCCTCCGACCTCGTGGACGCTTGCCGTGATCTCCTCGGTGGTTGCCGCCTGTTCTTCGGTTGCAGCGGCAACTTCGGAAGCGCTGTTTGCCACGGTCTCCGCGGCTACCTGGATCTTCCTGAACGCGGCAAGCGCGTCGGCAGACGCTGCAACGCCTTTTTCAACAAGTTCCCTGGAATCCTCCATCGCTTCAGTCGCCTTCCTGGTGGCAGCATTGAGCTGGGTGATCATGTCCTCGATCCGTTCAGCACTGGACCGGGACTCCTGCGCAAGAGACTTGACCTCGGATGCGACAACGGCAAAACCCCGGCCGTGCTCACCCGCCCGGGCCGCCTCGATGGCAGCGTTCAGGGCCAGCAGGTTGGTCTGGTTCGCGAGATCGCGGATGAGCACGATGATCTTGCTGATATCTGCCATCTGTTTCTCGATCTCTTTGACAATCCCATGCACATTGTTCGTGGCCGACGTGATCTCGGTCATGTCCTTGTTGACCGTTTCCGCAAGGATTGCACCGTCCTTTGCTGCATCGTTTGCACTCTTTGCCTGGGTGGAGACGCTCTCCATGCTCGAGGTGATTTCCTCAACTGCAGCGCTCATGTCCTGCATGGCCTTGGACATCTGGTCAACGCCTTCGGCCGCTTTCTGGGCATTCTCGCTGACAACCCCGGCGTTCTTTGCAATCTGGTTCACGCCTTTCGATGCGTCCTCGATGCTCTTGTTTGCGTTATCCGCGGTCGAGGTCAGGTTCAGCATCTTCTTGTTGACGTCCCCGAGGTTCTTCTCGAGGCTGATCACGATCCCGCGGACAGCATCGCGGAGCTTGATGATCTGGTCGTACACTTCTTTGGTGTCATCATCCGGTTTGGTGATCTCATACCGGACCGTCAGGTCACCGGCTGCCATCTGGGCGTACACCTTGCTCAGTTCCGCGATCTCATTTTCCATGAAATCATGTGTCTTGGAGATCTTCGTGATATCGTGGTACGTAACATAGACGTAGGCAACCTCGCCTTTTGCATCCAGGATCGGGATATTTGCCCGCTGGATCACGTGGGTCCCGGTCGGCGCTTCGATAACCGACTCGCCAAACGTCCTTTTCTTTGCGGCAATGGCATCCGTATAGGACTTGCCGGAATCCTTGAGGTATTTTACCAGGCCCTGGGACCGGAGATCACTGATCCTCATGGACATGAGACGATCTACCGGGTACCCGAACAGCTTGGTAAACGCCGGATTGATCTTGACGAATTTCAGGTCCTTGTCTATGATGACCTGTGCAAGCGGATTGTACTCGAACATCAGTTCATAATCTTTGATTTCAACCATTTCCTTCACCCCAGCCTTACTACGGTTTCTTTCCACACTTCATTCATGATCTGTCCAAACCCGGTATATACTGCAGAGAGCCCGCAGAGGACTCCCTCGATGCCGGCAATCACGAGGATTGTCGGGTTCCCGAGTGCATTTCCCACGATCAGCAGGAGGAAAAGCAGCACCAGGAGCCCGAAGACCACCTGCATTGCCTTTGCCATCCTGAACGTGATCAGAAACATCGCGAGCGAAAACATTCCCCATATCCCCAGGAAACAGACCAGTGCCTCCCCGGACAGGGCGGGGCCCCACCCCCAGACGGGCATGAGGATCAAAAACACCAGGGATATCCAGAAAATGCCATACGAGATAAATGCGGTCATCCCGAACGTGTTGTTCTTCTTCCATTCCATGAGCCCTGCGATGATTTGGGCAAGACCACCATAGAAGAGTCCCATGGAAAATACCACGGATCCCAGCGCAAATATCCCGGCATTATGCATGTTCAGGATGATGGTCGTCATGCCGAATGCAAGAAGGCCCAGACCCCCGGGATTCGCGGTCATGTCGGTGAGCCGGACCTCGTTTTTGAATACCGAATCTTTTGTTAACTCCATAATTCATCCACCTTTCCCCGGACTTCCCTGATCTCCTCCTGCCCTGATGCAAGGAGGATAGCCCGCAGCAGCATTACCCTTCCCACAGTCGTGGTACATGACGGGTAAGCATAGGCATCGCCCATCTGATAGAGCGGTGAATTGTCGTAGTGGTACGATTGTACTCTGTTCATCTGCGGTCACTCCTCGGGAATTCTGCCAGTGTTTGCAAGGCAAAATACTGTTCAAGTTTTTCGGCAAGGGCATTCAGGAGGATAATATTCTCCTGAAGTCCATCCCGTTCCTCAGTGGTCGGGAGAAGACCCGGTCTTTTCCCTGGTGTAATCGCCTCGGAGTTCAGCACACAATCATCCTCCACCGTTCAACATTCACAACAGGCACATTTGCTGTGCATTTGTTGCCTGGCCTCAATGTGCGCACGAAACATTATATAAACAAACCCAAATGCCTTGCAAATATGCAAAGCAAAGAAAAACTTTTTAAAAGCGAATAACCGACAACATGATCATATCAGAAGACAGGGATCATGGAAAACCAGCAGGAAGAGCTCGCACGGATCAGGGAAGAATTAAAACGGCACCCGGAGGGACTGAGTATCACCGACCTCGCCGGTTCGTTGCACCTGAACCGGAACTCCGTGGCAAAATACCTGGACATCCTGCAGATCCAGGGAATGGTGGACGGGCGGAAACGCGGAACTTCCAAGGTTTATTTCCTGTCCCGTCGTATTCCTGCAGACGCGCTCAGGAAGATCTGTCTCCAGCCGTTCATTACCCTGGACCAGGACGGCCTGGTGACCGATTACAACCTGCAGTTTTCCCGTCTCACCGGTCTTTCCGGGGAGCAAACGCTGGGCAGAACGCTTGACCGGTTTCCCTTCACGATCCTGGAAGGTACTGTCCAGCAGGTATTCCGGGCTGCGCTGAAAGGAGTCGAGCAGAATGTGCGGGCCAGCCTTCTTCTTAACAATCAGGAAACTCCCGTCAGCCTGACCCTGATCCCCCTGGTCTTTCCTACCGGTAAACCGGGAGTCGCAGCTATTGCCGGGGATACCGGTACAACCCTGTCGGGCAGCAACCTTCCGGACACCGTTAATCCGGAACTGCGCATGCTCCTCGATCACCAGACCGAATATGCCGTACGTTACAGCCCTGAAGGTAGTATCCTGTATGTCAATGAACCCTACTGCCAGGCAATGGCGCGATCCCGTGAGGACCTGATCGGGCGGCCGTTCAAGCACCTGGTCTCGGCTGAGGACATGGAACGGATCGCGGCAAACCGCCAGCGGCTCAACTCAAAGTACCCGGCCGGCATGATTGAGTTCCGTGCCATCATGGCAAATGGTGAAGCCCGCTGGCAGCGGTGGTGGGACCGGGCCCTCTTTGATGATCGCGGGCAGCTGACCGGCTATTTTTCCTGTGGCCTTGACATCACCGAAGAAGTCCTGATCCGCACGAAGCTCAAAAAAACGCAGGATATGCTGGAGGAAACGATAGTTACAAGGACAACCGAACTGCGTGAGATCAACCGGCAGCTGTACGCTGAGATGACCCGAAGGGAGACCATGGAGCAGCAGCTCCAGCTCACCCAGTTTGCCATGGACAATGCCGCAGATATGGTCCTCTGGGTGAACCGCAATGGTCACGTGGAATATGCAAACAAGGCTGCCGTGATGGTGGGAGGGTATACCGCCGCGGAAATCTCAGAATCCGGGTTGGGCGATATATTCCCCATCCTGGCTGCACATGCCTGGAGCGAGACCTGGGATCATCTCAAGCGGGAGGGGACCATCAGCCGCCAGATCGAGATGATCAAAAAGGACGGTACCCGTATTCCCGTGGAGATACTGATCCGGTACCTTGAATACCATAAGAATGAGTTTGTCTGCTGTTTTGTACGGGATGTATCCGAAAGGACACGGATGGAACATACGCTGTTTTTGGCAAATAAAAAGCTCAACGTCCTCACCAGCATCACCCGCCACAATATCCAGAACAAGGTGACGATCCTCATGGGCTACCTGACCCGGGTAAAAAAACGGGTAAAGGACCCGGAGATCCTGGAATATCTCGAACGACAGGAGGAGGCGGCAAAAGAGATACGGGATGTGATCACTATCAGCCGGGATTTTAAGGACCTGGGATCCGATCCGCCGGAATGGCTGGATATCAGGGAGGTAATCACGGCAGCAATCACGCAGCTCAGCCACGGCGCGGCCCGGTTTTCGCTCGATATCCCGCAGCACCTTTTCGTGTTCGCGGACCGCCAGATAGAACGGGCATTTTTCCGGTTATTTGAAAACGCGATTAGCGACCCGGAAATACCCCGGTCCATCCATGTTTTCTCGCGGCAGGATCAGGATCGCATGATCATCTGTGTAGAGTATGAAAGCCCGGGAACCGGGCAAAAAGAGACCGCAGAACTTCCCGGGCCTGACAGATCCGGTAACGGCCAGCGGGGCCTTGTGATTATCCGGGAGATCTTCTCCCTTACCGATATTACTCTCACAGAGACCGGTGAAGCCGGGAAAAAGGTACGATACAGGATAGAAATTCCGCCGGTTTCCTATCGCCTGAACAGCCAGGGCCTGTGAAACGAAGGGCGGGTATGTCCTGAGGCCGGATAATCCCGGCGGGGCTGCACTTTTACATATAATAATTTATATATCCCAAATGTGCAATCTGCACACGGTATGACAAGAATTCTCATTGTCGACGATGATGCAGATATTCTTGAACTGTTGCGGCTTGAATTCGAGGACGATCCCGGCTGCAGTGCGGACTGTACCACGGATCCCTTCCATGCACTGGAGCTCGCAAAGAATACCCCCTATGATGCGGTGATTACGGACTGGAGAATGCCACTGATGAATGGCAGCGAGTTCGCCAGGGCATTGAGAGGGCAGGGGTGTACCTCCTATATTATTATCTACAGCGCGCTGGAACCGGGGCCTGAGATCCAGAATGTGCTCGAAACCGATGCGGATCAGTATATTTTCAGACGGGGAAATCCGGATCGGGAATTTGTCGAGTTAAAAGAGAGCGTCAGAAATACGAGAAAACGCGGTCATGCCGTTTCCAGATAAGATCCACGACCGCCTGCTCCACACCCGAAAAGAACTGACCAGGATTGGGATCCGTACCTGATTCCCTCATCTCCGGCGAGGGGAGCACTTCATCCAGAGCAGGCGGTCTGCCACCGGCTGCGGAAAAAACCTGAAACGACCGGAAGGTAACCGGCACACGATACCCGGGTACCTAAAAAGCATATCACCACAGACAGCGAAAATGTATGTCGGAAGTTCCCTGCATGGCTGGCCCGTACCTGAAAAGCGGCGAATCCATTGTCCTGACCACGGACCGGGTTCTTATCGACGATACAGAGTACGATCTGATCCTCACCACCCAGCGCCTGGCCCTGGTGGACAGCGGTCACACCAGTGACCAGCCTCAGGTTGTGCCGTTCGCCACCATTATTTCCGTCAAAGGGGGATCGACACCAGCGCGGGAGCCGGTCATCACCCTCACAATCACGGATCCCGCCGTTAGTGACGATACAAGAACCCTTGACCTGATCTTCTCCCAGCAGCCGTACCAGGATCGGTCGGCGGAATGCGATCTCTGGGTCAGGAAACTCATTGAGCATATTGTATCCGTCCGCCAGGAACCGGTGTCCGCCGGAAAACAACCCGCTGCAGGAACCAGCAGGGGTATGAACCCGAGCGTCCGCCGGTTTATTGCCCCCGACGTCCCCCTCCCCCATACGGAGGTTGCAGAGAACCGCAAGCCCTCGGAGGAACTGCTCCGGGCAATCCAGGGAACCGATTGGGAGAGCGGGAACACCGGTGTCGATGCGCAGACCGCAGAAGAGCCCGAGGTTCCCGAACCGACGGTAGTACCCACTCCTGAAGAAGAAAGACTCCCGCCCTCTCCGCCACCAGAACAGGGAGACAGCCTGGCGGCAGCAGATGCTGCATTACAGATCCCGGGGGTCATGGAGAGAGAGCCTGCTGCCACGGCGAATACCGGTGCCCTTCCCTCTGACGAACCGGCCCCGGACCGGGAAAACCTTCCTGCTGAAGAATTCGGGGAGCCGACGACCGTCCCGGCAACACCGTTTAAAGAGCTCGTGCCGGAAGAGTCCGGGACAGTCCGGGAAGTTCCGTCTATCCCTCCACCGGAAGAAACAAAGATCGGGCCGGCTATCGATCTGGAGGAGCTGTCCCGGCAGATTGAGCAGATCGTACCCCTTCGGCCAGAAGAGGCTGGCGGGCCAGGACCTGAAGCCGGGGAACCGGTCGGGATACCGGAAAGCGTGATATTCCCGGTGCTCACCGGAGAGGCCTCCGATACCGGACACCCTGCAACCACTCCGCCGATCCCCCCGGAACGCGGGGAGCCTGCCTCCGGTAAGCCCCCCCGAATGCCGAAAAGGAGACCGCCAGCAACGGTCGCAGCGATCGCGATCGTCCTCCTCGTAATCATCGGGGGGATAACGCTCGTCCTCCTCTTGCCCGCATGGGAAAACCAGGCCGGGTCTGAGTATTCGCCCGCAACTCCCGGGGTAACCCTCCAGCCGGTCACAACCGCCACCCCGATTACCATCCCCCCGGGGGGCGTATGGGTGAAGGTGTCCTATAACGGGACTTATTACGGGAAGTACGGGAACCCGGGAAGTCTCATCGAGGTCCGGGGGACCGGCGAGCAGGTCTACCCCGTCAAAAACAGTAATGATCTTGTCGAGGCTTCCTTCCGGAAACTGGATTATTCAGGGGATAACATGACAGTCGAGATCTATAACAACGGAGAGATGGTCAAACAGGCCTTCAAAACCAGTCCTGCAGGAGAGATCGATCTCCTGGTCAATTCCACTACCGGGAAACCGCCGTTTGTGCCGGTCACGACCACCGGGGCATAATGGAACCGGATACATCCGGTCACTCTTTTTAATGCACATTATAGAATCCTCGTGACATCGCAAAAGAGCTCGCGGTTGAAAAAAAATTCCCCCGTAGAGATACAGATGGCGGAAAAGGGTATGCGCCCTGCCTCAGCCCATCACCAGGCTGAGCAGGCGGAAGGCGATCCCGCCAATGCCAATCGCCATCACCACCTCGACAAGGGAGATCTCAAGCGACCGTTTCCAGCCAAACTCCGAGGCGAGGACGATAATGACCGAGAGGCAGGGGATGTAGAGCATCGATACGAGCGCTATGACGATGAGCTGGACGGGGGTGAGGAACAAGGCAAAGTTGGTGGTACCAAAAAGGACCGCAAGCGTGAGGATCGTCAGTTCCTTGCGCACGATGCCGAAGATCAGGGTGATGCCCACGACCACCGGCAGGCCGAGCCAGAGGACCGTGATGGGGGCAAGGAGGTTGTTGACGGGGGTGAGCAGGCCGACCGCGTAGAAGACCTGGATGAGGGCGCTCCCGACAATATAGGCAGGGAACACAAACCAGATGAGCGACTTGGTCCGGGCCCAGGTCTGTTTCAGGACAACGGACGCCGAGGGGACATGGTAGTCGGGCATCTCCATGATCAGGCCGACCGATTCACCCGGGACCACACGGTAGGCAATCCGCCCGACAAGAATGATCAGCAGGATATCGAAAGCATAGAGCCCCAGCGCCCACCAGATGCCGACAAAGTGGCCGACCAGGCCAAGGATAACCACGGTCCGGGCCGTGCAGGGGATGAGGGTGACGAGGAAGGCAGCAAGCAGCTTCTGCTTGGGCGACTCCATGATCCGGCAGGAAAAGCAGGCCGGGACATTGCAGCCATAGCCGAGGATAAGAGGGATAACGGCCTTCCCGTGCAGGCCGAGCTTGTGCATGCCCCGGTCGAGCATCACCGCGATGCGAGTGAGGTAGCCGGAATCTTCCATCACCGCAAGGAGGAGGTAGAAGGGCAGGACGTAAGGAATGACAAGGGTAATCCCGGCCACCAGGCCCGAGAAGGCGCCGTTCCAGAGAATACGCGCAAGCGATCCGGTGATAACCGGTTCGTAAGGCTGTATCTGGGAGAGAAGCGACTGGAGGAGATCGGAGATGCGGGCGCCTACCACAAATGTCCAGACCAGCAACCCTCCGATGACCAGAAAGACCGCAAGATACCCGAAAAAGGGGTGAAGTGCCACCTGGTCGAGCCGGTCGGTCAGGCTCTTTTTGGGAATGCCGTCCTCCGGGGCCTTTACCGTGATCACCTCGGCGACAATCCGGTCGGCGACATTGTACCGTTCGGCACTCATCACCACGCAGACAGATTCCCCGTGGATCGCCTCGATCTCGGCAGCAAGGGCATCCGCGGCGGAGACGATGCCCGGATCCTGCGCCTGGACGAGCTTCACGAGCGAGGGATCGCGTTCGAGAAGCTTGATCGCGGTGAAACGGACGGGATACGGAAGGGCAAGGGGTTCGATCCGGGGCACGAGCTTCCCGATCCGCTCCTCCACCTCCTTGCCGTATTTCAGCACGGGCGGGACGGGGCGGCGCTCTGCAAGGTCGAGGATGCCGGCAGTCAGGGTGTCGATACCTTTGCCCTTGATCGCAATGGTAGGGATGACCGGGACGCCAAGAAGGCGGGAGAGTTTTTCCGTGTCAACGCTGATCCCCTTCTTTTCGGCCAGGTCGATCTGGTTGACCGAGATGAGGAGCGGCGGGGCGAGTTCGAGGAGCTGGATGGTGAAAAAGAGGTTGCGTTCCAGCGCGGACGCATCGATCACGTTCACCACGGCATCGGGGTGTTCGAGCGCGATATAATCCCGCGAGACCAGTTCTTCCAGGGAGTACGTGGAAAAGGAGTAGATCCCCGGGAGGTCGATCACCCGTATCCGGTGGCCCTTGTACTGGAGGAGCCCTTCCGCTCGTTCTACCGTCTTTCCCGGCCAGTTCCCGATGATCTGGTCGACCCCGGTGAGCTGGTTGAAAGTCACGCTCTTGCCGACGTTTGCGTTGCCGGCCAGTGCGATCGTATATTCGGCGTCTTTGATCTTTTTGTCGTCGCCGGGGGGGCAGCCTTTGCAGCCACAGGACCCGCTCATGCCCGGTCCCCTTGCGTGGCATCGACAAAGATGTTCTCTGCGATCGCGTGATCGATCGCGAGTTTCGTCCGGCGCACAGAGACTTCGACCGGCCCGTTCAGGGGGGCTTTGCGCGTAACCGAGACAGCAGTCCCGAGCGTCAGACCGAGATCGGAAAGCCGCTGGACAACCCGGCAGTCACCCCGGATAAACGCGATGGTTCCCTTCTGATGGGGTTCGAGGTCAGTGACCGGGATGATGGCGGCTGACCGGATCTCTTCCGGGAAGGGGAGACCGGAACCGGTGACGGCATCACACTCGCTGCAGCTCCCTACTCCCTTGGCACAGGGCAAAATGGGGCTCCCGTGGGGGCAGCGTGCCGGCGCATTGAGCATCCGGCAGAGCGCGTTCTCGGTATCCTCCGAGATTGTATGTTCCATCCGGCACGCTTCGTCGTGCACCTTTGCCCGGTTGATGTGGAGGACATCGGCAAGAAAGACCTCCAGGAGGCGGTGGCGGCGCTTGATCGTTTCGGCGATCTTCTTTCCTTCGCCGGTCAGGCTCGCGCCCCGGTATGGTTCGTAGTTTACGAGGTTCTTCTCCGCAAGACTCTGGAGTGCCTCGGTCACACTCGCCGGTGCAACCTTGAGACACTTTGCTATCGCCGTGGTCTTGGCAGCGCCATCCGTGCCGGCGATATCATAGATTGCTTCGAGATATTCCTCTACCTGCTCCTGTGCCATCTGGAGAATAATTAGGACGCCCTAAATAAAAACAGTTTCGGTCTACCTAAAGAAATGACCGGTTTTCCTGTGCCCCGGGGTTCCTGACGATCACGACTATGCATTCACCCTGCACCCGCAGGAGCGAAAAAGACCAGAACCGGCGGGCAGATTACCTGTATTCCCTGCCGGAAAACCGGAAATGACCTGCAGGTACCGTGATCTCGAACCGGGCACCCCCGCCCGGAAGCCCGTCCTCACGGATGGCAAGACCGGTAGTATTGAGGATCTCGCGGGAGAGAAAGAGCCCGAGGCCGGTATGCCTGCCATATCCACGGGAAAAGAGCCGGCCCTTTTCAGATTCTGCGATACCTGTACCGTTATCCTCACAGGTAACCACAAGGGAGTCCCCGGCCCGCCGGTGCGAGAAACGGACAAAATCCAGGTGGTCACCGCCATGCCGGACAGCATTCTCCAGGAGGTTGATGAACACCTTGATGAGCAGGGGATCGGCGTACACCTCGACACCGGTGCAGTCCTCGGTTACGCGGATAGTACCGATATCAACCTGGCTTTTCGCATGTGCAAGGCAGGCCGAAAGATCCTGCCATACCGGCGATTTTACCCCCATCTCCTGGTAATCGCGGGTAAAGGCGATCTCATCCTGGATCATCCGCGCAATTTCATCGATCCGCTGGAGGTAGACGGCGTTCATCTCCGGGTTGTTCTGGTTCTTCATCAGGTCAAGGTAGACCATGAGCCCGGTAACCTTATTCATCATATCATGCCGGGTAACGCTCGAGAGGAGGTTGAGTTTCTTATGGGCTGATGCAAGTGCGTCGAGTGCAAGCCGCCGGTCGGTGATGTCACTCAGGATAAAAAGATGGCCGGTGGGGTCCTGGCCTGCCACGCTGAAATGCTGGTAGACAACATCGTAATAGCGGGCAGTACCGTTCCGGGGAATCATGACCTCGCCATAGGTATCCGCACCATGGCCGGTGCCTTCAGTAAACCGGGACAACTGCGGAAAACAGGAAGTAAGCGACCGCCCGATAGCGTCTTCGGGAGAACCGGTGATCTGCCGTGCGGCCGGGTTGAGGTCAACGATACGGTCCCGGGTATCGGCGACGATGATCCCATCGCTTACCGCAGAAAAGACCTGGGGATATGCCACCGGCAGGGTCAGGAAGAGCTGGTACCGGAAGAGACCCATGGCAATGATGACCCCGACCATAGTAAACGTGAAGGGCGTAAGATCCAGGCCGGGGACCGGGTCAATGGAAGCAAGGTAGAGAAGGTTGACCAGGACCGGAATACATGCGGCGATCCCCAGGATCAGGATCTGCCAGCGGTAGATCTTCGGAGCCCCGGAATAGCGTGAGGCAAGAAGAATCAGCGAGATCAAAAGCAGCAGGTACGCATAGGCAGCATGCAGCCAGAAGAGCGGGCCCCGGAAAAAGACCCAGAGCACCGAACCACCGATTGTCCGGGGGATCACCGCAGAATAAAAAAGATGGTGCAGGGAATTAGTGGCAACCAGGACAACGATCATCACCGGTACGATGAGAAGGAGAGCCACGTTCCTGCCCGTAACATACTGCATCCTGCCGGTATAGTACAGGACCACCAGCAGCCAGGCCACCGGTACGATAACAATCCCGAGGTACTCGACCACGGTCAGCAGCAGATTGGTCAGGAGATCGGAAAAGATCAGCTGGACTGCATACGCAGCAGTCCAGAGCGTGACGGCAGCCATCAGGATGGCAAACGGCCATGCAACCGGGCTTGTCCGGTTCCGGACGCCTATATAGGCAAGAAGGCCGGTGATTACGGCAGAAAAGAACAGGGGGAGGAAAAAAGGAGAGTATTGAAAGATCATCTGGTCATCTCTCAGATAAAATATTCAGTGGAAATATAGGCAATCCGGAGATATAGAGCATTTCTATATGAAACTGACATAATGCAGGGTACCCCTACGCACAGGGATACCGGCAACACGCATCCGGGGAACAGGCGGGATTTCCATGCGCTTACTCTTGGACTGGCCGGAAAACCGGGAGACGGTCCCCTCAGGGCGATCTGAAGATTTTTGAATCAGGCATGCATTGGTAGGTACTGGAATTACTATGGCAATTGACTGGTACAACGAGTTTGTCGATACGAAGTATGAACCGGCCAAAGACGATCTGGTCTGCCTCTTTTATTTCGAACCGGCTGCCGGGATCACCGGTGAGGAGGCCGCAGGAAGGATCGCCTCCGAGAGCTCGACCGGCACGTGGACAACCCTGTTTACCATGCCCCCACGGATGAAGAAACTGGAGGCCAGGGCATTCGAATTCGACAGGAATTTCGTGAAGGTCGCCTACCCGCTCGCGCTGTGGGAGGAAGGAAACGCGGTCCAGCTCATGAGCGGGATCGCCGGGAATATCTTCGGGATGAAGGCACTCAAAAACCTGCGTCTCATCGACGCTTCGCTCCCCGCTGCATATCTTAAGGGCTTTAAAGGGCCGCACTTTGGCATGGACGGGATAAGAAAGATGATGAAGGTCACCGGCCGGCCGTTGACAGGAGCCGTGCCCAAGCCGAAGATCGGGTTTTCGGCAAAAGAGCATGCTGAGGTCGGGTACGAGACCTGGATGGGCGGCTTTGATTTTGTCAAGGACGATGAGAACCTCACCTCGACCTCCTTCAACCGGTTCGATGACCGGGTCAGATTTATGGCAAAACTGAGGGACAAGGCAGAAAAGGAAACCGGCGAGAGAAAATCGGCATTCCTCAACATCACCGCCGATGTAGAGACCATGAAGAAACGCGCCGACCTGCTCGTCGAATATGGCTGGAACTATGCGATGATCGATGTGGTAGTGGCCGGAACTTCCAGCGTCATGACCATGCGGGACTACTGTTCCGATCTCGGCCTTGCGATCCATGCCCACCGTGCGTTCCATTCCGCATTCGACCGGAACAAAAAGCACGGTATGACCATGTATTTCCTTGCGAAGCTCATGCGCCTGATCGGCGTCTCCCAGATCCATACCGGGACAGCGGTGGGCAAACTGACCGGCACAAAGACCGAGTCGATCCTCCTTGCAGACCTGCTGCGCAAGAAGAAAATCGCGGAGGTCCCCCGCCAGTGCCTTGCACAGGACTGGGGCAGTATCAAGACCGCATTCCCGGTCTCATCGGGGGGGCTGCACCCGGGCCTCGTCCCCGATGTCCTTGATATCTATGGCACGGACCTCGTCCTGCTCGTCTCCGGCGGCATCCACGGGCACCCGAAAGGGACCCGGGCCGGGGCGCGGGCAACCATGCAGGCGATTGAGGCCTGGCAGGAAGGACTCTCCCTTGATGAAAAAGCAAAAACCGCACGGGAACTGCACGAAGCGCTGAAGAAATGGGGATACTACAAGCCGAAGTAATGGCATCACATTCATGCCCCATTCCCATTCCTTTTAATATCCCGGTAAAAACACTTAAGCACCGTGACAGGATTCCAGCTCGTCTCTTCCTTTCCACCCGCCGGCTCACAACCGGAGGCAATATCTAAGCTCAACGACGGCCTTGCCGACAATGCCCGTTTCCAGACGCTCCTTGGCGTGACCGGGTCCGGCAAGACGTTTACGATGGCAAACGTGATCGCTGCCTCGGACAAACCCACCCTTGTTATCGCCCACAATAAAACTCTCGCCGCCCAGCTCTACCAGGAGTTCTGCGATTTTTTCCCGCACAACCGGGTTGAATACTTTGTCTCGTACTATGATTACTACCAGCCCGAGTCCTACATCCCGGCAAAAGACCAGTACATCGAGAAAGACTCGTCCATCAACCCCAAGATCGAGATGCTCCGGCTCTCCGCCACTGCATCGCTCTCGCACCGGCGCGATGTGATCGTCGTCGCCTCGGTCTCCTGCATCTTCGGCCTGGGGAACCCGGAAAACTTCCGGAACCTCGGTTTTGACCTCTCTGTCGGCCAGAAGATCTCAAGGAGCGAGATCATGAGCCGCCTCCTGGACATCCAGTTCGAAAGGAACGATATCGATCTTGCACCGGGACGGTTCCGGGTCAAGGGCGATACCATCGATGTTATGCCCGGGTACTTCAACGATATCATCCGGATCGAGCTCTTCGGTGAGGAGATCGAGCGTATCCGCGAGGTGGACAAGAATACCGGTGCAAAAAAAGATGAGATGAAATATTTCTACGTCTACCCGGCCCGCCATTTCGTCACTCCCGAGAGCGCCCAGAAAGCCGCAATCGCTTCGATACAGGAAGAGCTTGACGAAGTCCTCCCCACGCTGGGGCTGATCGAAGCACACCGGCTCCGGCAGCGGACAAACTTCGACCTCGAGATGATCCGCGAGACCGGATCCTGCAAGGGCATCGAGAATTATTCCCGGCATTTCGATGGCAGGAAAGCCGGTGAGAAACCGTACTGCCTGCTGGATTACTTCCCGGACGATTTCCTGTTGATCATCGACGAGAGCCACCAGACGATCCCGCAGCTGCATGGCATGTACAATGGAGACCGCTCCCGCAAGGAGACGCTCGTGAATTATGGATTCCGCCTCCCTTCCGCACTCGATAACCGACCCCTGAAGTTCTTCGAGTTCGAGCAGTACATGCGCCGGACGATCTTTGTCTCGGCCACTCCCGGCCCTTACGAGCTGAAGCATTCCACGCAGGTGGTCGAACAGATCATCCGCCCGACCGGTCTTATCGATCCGGCGGTCGAAGTCCGGCCCACCGAAGGGCAGACGCTTGACGTGATCGGGGAAGTGAAAAAGACCGTGGCACGGGGCGACCGGGTGCTTGTTACCACGCTCACCAAAAAACTTGCCGAAGAGCTCTCCGAGTACCTTGCCGACCGGGGGATCCGCACCCGCTATCTCCATTCGGAGATCCAGACCCTGGAGCGCACCGAGATCATTCGCGAGCTGCGACTCGGCAAATTCGATGTGCTGGTCGGGATCAACCTCCTGCGGGAAGGCCTGGATATCCCCGAGGTGGGTTTTATCGGTATCCTCGATGCTGACAAGGAGGGATTCCTCCGCGATGCCCGCAGCCTGATCCAGATCATCGGCAGGGCGGCAAGGAATATACACGCAAAGGTTGTCCTGTACGCGGACACCATGACAGACTCGATGAAAGCTGCAATCTCCGAGACGCAGCGCCGGCGGGAGATGCAGATCGCATACAACCGGAAGCACCATATCGTCCCGCAGACGATCATAAAACCGGTCAAGGAAAAAGAGGTGGAGATCAAGGATACAAAGCATGTGCCCAGGGCAGAGATACCCAATGTAGTGATCGAGCTGGAGATGCAGATGCGGGATGCAGCGGACAGCCTGGACTTCGAACGGGCGATCGCGCTCCGTGAACAGGTGAAAAAACTCACTGAACGCCTGAAGATGGGGGGAAAACACCCGGACCGGGAACGGACTGCAGATCAGGACGTATAAGCGCTGCCGTTCCGCCAGGCGGCCCTGAACGGGACAGTCCCGGATCTGCCCGGTGATCGTTTTTCAGCAGCAGCAAAAAACGCCGCCCGTGACAGGCAGCCCCTCTGCAGACCGGCACCTTACAAAATTCCTGAATAACCGGAAAAATCAGCGATGATATTCATATCCGGTACCAACGATACAGCGCACCGCTGCTACCGTACCACTCCACCCTGAGCGCCACCGGATTCACTCGCGTCCTGGGCTCCCACCATGTAATACCGCTTGATGAACTCCCGCACTTTTTCTGATTCTATCCAGCCCATGTCGAGCTGGGTTACGATCCGGTCTATCTCACGGGCCTGCAGGATGATCTTATCAGTCACATCACCGGGAGCAAGGCTGGAGAGGCCCACGATCACGGCAAGCGGGTTCCTGATATGGTCACCGAGGATGGCAAACTGCTCAATATTCTTCTCGATCTGTTCAAGTGCCTTCCTCTTGACGGATTCCATCTGTTTGCGGTCAGAGATATCGATAAACGAGGCCATGAAACATACCGGCTGGCCGGTATCGTTTTTCACGAGGTTGATCCAGAGCATGACATAGAACGGCGTCTGGTCTGCCTTGTACAACAGGATCTCACCAAGCCAGCTCCCTCTCCGGGAAAGGGCATCTTTTATCGATTCTATCCCCTGCGGGAAGGCCACATATTTCCAGAATGGTGTACCCGATAACTCGTGCCCTTCCGGGAACCCCATCATGGACACCAGTGAATGATTCACATAGGTGATCGAAAAATCAAGGTCCATGATGGAGATCGCGTTGAGAGAGGATCGTATTGCATGGTCTTTTATAATGAGTTCCTCTTCCGCCTGTTTCCTTGCCGTGATATCAACGATGGTGCAGACAAACTGATCGTCGGGCAGCATCCCTGCAGAGAGCAGGACCCATCGGGTGGCACCGGCCTTGGTCACGAACCGGGTCTCCAGGTTTTCCACATTCCCCTGCGTGGAAAGGCGCTGGAAAAACCGGTCCCGGTCGGACTCATCCTCCCATACCCGGTAAAAGAGGAGGGATTCCATCGAGGATGGCTCATATCCCAGCATTTCAGCAAAGCGAAGATTGACTTCTTTTATGACACGATCCGAGCTGTTGACCAGACCGATACCCGCTTCGGAGTGGTTGAAGATCCCCCGGTATTTTACTTCGTTCCTGCGCATATGGATAGCCAGGCTGGAGACAACCGCGGCAACGCCTATCACTACGAGGCAGGTAACAAAGGAGGCAGTCAGCTCGGCTATGGCCCCTCCGGTCACAAAGGCCACAACGCCGATAAATAAGGCGGAGATCCCGATCGCATAGGAAATACCCCAGCGGGGGTACCAGTATGCCGCAAGGACAATGGGGATATAGAGAAGATTGGCAGCGACGGCAGCGGTGCCGTATTTGAATGCAAGAATATTGATAAAGATGGCAAGGATGGTCGTGGCAACGATGATGAAAAGCCAGAGATCCACAAAGCTTTCTTCGCGTTCTCCAACGTGGGATGGTTGTCCGGTCATCAGTTCACTTCGGTATGGATACAGTAAAGAGGCAGGAAAAGCACCGGTGAATGCCCTCCTCACCTGTTCTTCGTCTATGTTTCCTCATTACACAAATGGGTATTAATAATTATTGGTTCGTCAACCGGCAAAGACCAGTAATTGAGGCGCCATTCGGGCTGGCTCTCCATAAATTGCTGTGTTTTCAGGTATTTCCCACAATAAAAGGAGATACAGGATATTGCTGGAGTTCAGATAGCCGGTTATGACAGACTATGACAGGCCATGTCCACCCCGGTGCCGGATTTCCCCAGGACTGAACAGGTTACCCGAATCCCCACTGGGCAAGGGTAGTGTGGGAAGGATCGACGTCTTTCCAGGCCCACCCCAGAGCCTCGATGATCCGTGATATCGGCTGCTCAATCGTTTTCTCAAGCATCAGTTCCCAGTCGGGGATGAACTCTTTTGGCACCTGATCGGCATATTCAAAACAGAGGACATCTGTTTTGGGGTATTTCCCGGTCACGGTCTTGAGATAGATGCGCTTGGGCTTGCTGCCCTTGCCAAACTCCGTATGCAGGTACTGGTTGGCATACCGGGCACCCCTGACCTGCGCATCATCGGTCTCGTAATCATCGAGGGACTTGCCAATCCCGCCGGGAATCCCGACCTCATCGAGGGAGAACTTACCGGCGCGGTATTTTGTTATAATGCCCCCGAGATATGCTTTGATCTCTGCATAGTCCGTGCCGGCAAGGATCATCTCCATCACCTTCGACTGGACGGTCTTGGTGATCTGCGGCGTATCGCTGCGGCGAATCTCGAAACCCACGATATCGATCTGGTCGGCATCCTTGCCTTCCTTCCAGACCAGTTGGCCGGCGTACCGCTTCTTCTTTCCCGCCTGGAAAAACCGGGCATAGATCTTCTCGAACTTGATCGAGAAGTAGTGGGTATCGGCATTCAGTTCGCGGCGGGCAAAGTCCTGGTAGCTCGCATTGAGCTTTTTTTCCAGTCCCCGTGCCGTCTCAATGGTCTTTTCCCGGTCAAGAGGCGGGATCTGCACCATGCAGGAGTCCGTATCCCCGTAGATGACCGTGTACCCCTCCTGTTCGATGACCCGCCGCGTATGCTCGATGATCGCCCGGCCGACAGAGGTGACCGCGGCCCCGATCTCCCGGTCGAAGAGCCGGAACCGTGTGTAGCCCGAGACACCATAGTAAGTGTTCATGATTACCTTGAGTACATTCTGCTGCATATCGTAGAGGAGGTACTGGGGCGAACCGTACGGAAACGTATTGCGGAGGTTCTTCTTTGCATCACGTTCCTTTAACAGGTCAGAGAGGATACTGCGTGTCAGCCCGTCAGGCTGTTTCCTGAACCGGATCCCGTTGGGGGCGGTCAGTTCACCCAGGGGATCTTTTGTCTCGGGCGAGGCATTGATTGTCATCATCGCCATCGGGTAGAGGGACTTGAGATCCAGCACCACCACATTTTCCCGCACGCCCTTACTGGGCTCAAAGACCGTGGCCCCTTCAAACTCCTCGGCATTCGCAAAGCCTTTCGAAGGCAGGATATATTTCCCATGGGCCCTGCGCAGGATATAGACATCAATCACGCTCGATGAGTTCAGGGTCTTGTCAAGAGGACAGCCGACGTAACGTGCGATCTCCCGGTAAAAGCCGACGATCGAATCCTTCCGGTCGATCGCGACACAGAGCTCAACATCCTTGTAGTTATACTCGACCAGGAGTGCCGGCTGTTTCTTCCAGAGATCGGAGATCGTGCCGGTATACCGCACCTTGCGTTCACCGATCTCTTCCTCCGCAACGGCATCGAGACGATAGGACTCTTTGAGGGTCGAATGCATCTTCTTGTAACCGGTAAGGAGATCGAAAAGCGCTCTGCCACGAAGCGCGTTTCTCTCGGTCATGCCGGGGAGACGGGCGAGCATGACGGGCGAGAGCCCCAGTTTCTCCATCCTGCCCGTGATATAGGGCATATCGAAATCGACAAAGTTCCAGCCCGTAAGGATGTCGGGATCCCGCTCGGCAATGTATCCCCCGAATGCCCGGAGCATGGACACTTCATCCGCATAGGTGCAGATCGTATGGGTGCCCTTCCGGAAGCAGCCGTTCTTTAAACCCCCGTCCTCAACTCTGGCGGTGATCTCGGCCGGCATCGCGGTCCCCGCGTACAGGAAGGTCGTATAATCGTTATCGAACGAATCATAGCAGGTGATGCAGATAATTGCATCCCTCTGGGGATCCGGAAATCCCCTCTCGTCCTCGCATTCGATATCGATCACACAGACACGGGCCGGTGCATCGGATTCTGCGGGAGCAAGAGCCTGGTACTCCACGGTGGCTGAAGGTGCGGTGACAGCGCCGGTCAACCCGCAGTCGATCATAAATCGTGTTGCAAACGGGATGTCTGCCTCAAAATGCCGGTAGCGCTCCCGTACCTCGCGAACATCCCCCGGGCGGACCGTGTAGAGCCGTTTCAGTTTTTCGCCCCGTATCGACCGGTACAGCGTATCCGGTTCCACCGTGACCTGCGGGGCATGAGACTGTCCGACCTGCTCCTCGGGGACGTAGAAGTACGGCAGGAACCCGGTAACATCGATCCGGTGGGCTGTTCCCCCGGAATCCCTCCCGAAGACGTGGATGATTGGCCCATCGGGTGTATTGCTGTACTCCACCTGGTTTATTGCGATCGTAAGGGGACCGGCCTCTTCACCCGTATGAGGGACCGTCAGTGTTTCTGATGACCTCATGACCTGTGTCGGCATACGCTAGGCCACTCCCGACTGGCAGAGGGTCCGGACAAATTCCCCGGCCTGCATCATCCCCGCAGTTTCCCATTCATCGAGGTTCCAGGTGACGATCTCCCGGATACCTTCCCTTCTGATCCGGACAGGGACCCCCAGCGAACATCCTGAGAGATTGTACTCACCGTCCAGCACCGCAGAACAGGGAACGGTGTCCCGGGTGCCCGATAAAAGCATCCGTACAAGAGAGACGATATGGAATGCCGGGCCGTAGACGGTCCCGCCTTTTCCCTGTATCACTTCCATGCTTGCACCTTGGAGATCCCTGAGGATTTCCAAACGCAGGTTTTTCTCAACAGGTTGTGCAAGCCGGGAAAAAACCGGCACCTGGTGCTCCCCATGTTCTCCGAGAACAGTTGCAGGACCCTCCATCCTTCTCCGGCGAAGGGCAAGCGCGAAACGGGCACTGTCGAGCTGGCCGCCAAAACCGATGCACCGTTCCCGGGGAAGACCGGAAAAACGGTGCAGGAGGTAGTTATTGACATCCATGGGGTTGGTGACGGTAATGAGGAGGCCGGAAAAACCTTCAAGGAACCGGCCGCATTTCCTCGCGACGGGGAGGTTTGCCGCGAGAAGATCTGCACGGGCCCGGATCTCCGGCGAACGGGGGATCCCCGCAGCAAAGATGCAGATATCGGCCTCCTTTATGGCACGGGTATCGGTGGAGATCGTGACCGGGAGCCCGGTATGGCGGATATCAAGTACCTGGGCCGAAAGAAAAGCCTTGTTCAGATCATACAGGACGAGTTCGTCCGCAAGCCCCAGAACGGCGGCAAGAGAGGCGACCTCTCCCCCGATCCTCCCGACGCCCATCACCGCGAGCTTCGTCATGATCTTTGTCCTGTATTAGGTATGGACATCCTGAATTTAAGTGACTGCCTACCGCAGAACCAGGAGAATCTTAAAAAAAGATGTCTTTTATAAGACATCACGTCCATCTTGTGATGGATGGTCGTTCTCAGGACAGGCCCGGTGACGGTCGGCGGTGTGAGCCTCGACAACCACCTCCTTCTTGCTGCCGGGGTTCTCGGCACCACCGGCGCATCACTTTCGCGGATGCTTGCCACGGGTGCCGGTGGCGTGGTAACAAAATCGATCGGGCCCGCACCAAAGGACGGACACGCCGGTCCCTGTGTTGCCCTGCTCGATTGCGGTATCCTGAATGCCATGGGACTCCCCAACCCGTCACGCGAATTTACCGGTGAGCTTGAGACACTCAAAAACAGGCCGGTGATTGTCAGCATTTTTGGCGGAAATCCAGAGGAATTTGCCGAGGTTGCCGGCTGGTTTAAGGGCCTTGCGGCGGGGATCGAAATGAACCTCTCCTGCCCCCATGCAGAAGGGTACGGGGCAGCGATCGGGGTTGATCCTGTCCTTGTGGAAAAATGCACACGGGCGGCGAGTGCGCTCGGGATGCCCACGTGGGTGAAGCTGACCCCGAACGTGACCGACATCACGGCGATAGGAAAAGCGGCAGAACGAGGGGGGGCCACTGCAATTGTTGCCATTAACACGGTAAAAGCGATGCGCATCTCAACCGGCCTCAGGCGGCCGGTACTCGGTAACCGGTACGGCGGACTTTCCGGCGATGCAATCTTTCCGGTAGCGGTCCGGTGCGTCTATGAGCTGTACGAGGCATGTTCTCTTCCCATCATCGGGTGCGGAGGGGTGTCAACAGCCGACAATGTGATCGAGATGATGATGGCAGGTGCACAGGCAGTCGAGATTGGCAGCGCGGTACAGCGGGACATCCACATCTTCGAGTCCATAAAACGTGATCTGTATGCAAAGAAAGGCGCTGATCCCAAGGAGATCGTGGGGTGTGCCCATGGATGACCAGCTACCGGTGCCGGTCACCGTGACCGAGATCCATACCGAGACTCCTTCTGTCAGAACATTTTCCTTTGACCGCAGTTTTTCCTTTGAACCCGGCCAGTTCGTGATGGTATGGATCCCGGGCATCGATGAGATCCCCATGGCCCTCTCTTCGGCAAACAGTATCACCGTCCAGAAAGCCGGTGATGCAACCGGTGCGATGTTTGAGATTGAGGCAGGGGCATCGCTGGGGATCCGGGGGCCGTTCGGGAACGGGTTTACCCGGGGCGAGAAGATGCTTGCCATTGCCGGAGGTGTCGGAGCGGCCCCTCTCCTGCCTCTTGCCCGGTCTGACTGCGTGATGACCATGCTCCTTGGCGCACGGACCGAGAAAGAGCTGCTTTTCGTTGACCAGCTCGATGAGAGCACGGATGTCATTATCGCCACTGATGACGGGTCGCTGGGACAGCACGGATTTGTAACCGATCTCATGAAGGACATCGGCCTTGCCGCGTACGACAGGATTGCTGTATGCGGGCCGGAACCAATGATGCGGGCTGTGTTCTCCCTGGTTGACGGCCAGGGACTGGCAGCAAAGGCCGAGTTCTCGCTGCACCGGTACATGAAATGCGGTGTGGGGATCTGCGGTTCCTGCTGCATTGACCCGGATGGCCTGAGGGTCTGCCGGGACGGCCCGGTCTTTTCCGGCGAATTCCTCAAAAAAAGCGAGTTCGGGCATTATTGCCGGGACGCAAGCGGCAGAAAGAAAAATATCTGATTCGATGCCCGGTGGCACGTACAAAACATATTTTTATCGTTCGCCAGCAGAGCCCATGTCCTGACGATTGCCACCCGGGCTGGGCACGGCTCCCGCTTTACTGCCAGAGATCGTTCTTGCGGGAGTGGGAGGGAAACCGATAGCTCCCTTTCGGGACGTGGATCTCAAACCGGGCCCCTTTTCCGGGGGTGCCGGTCTCTTTGATGGAGAGGCCGGTGATACTGAGGATCTCAACGATCAAAAACAGCCCGTATCCCGTGTTGCGGAAATATTCGCGCCTGAAGATCCGTTCTTTTGAATCTTCGGGGATACCAACGCCATTATCCTCACAACAGAGGACAAGGCCGCTGTCCGTTTCATACATAGAGAACCGGATAAGGGTCACATGACCACCGTGGATCAGCGCGTTCTCGATCAGGTTGACAAATACTTTGGGGAATCCTGCATCGGCAAAAATTTCCAGATCGCTGACCTGCTGGTCGATCAGTACCTCTTTCTGTTCGACACCGGCCACTGCCTCCCCAATGACTGCACTGATATTGTGCCACCGGGGTTCGCCCGAGCCGATATTCTGGTAATCGCGGGTAAACCGGATCTGCTTCTGGATCATGTCGGTGACATCCCCGATCTTGTCAAGATAGCCGGCCACAACGGGATCCGTCTCCGTCTCCCGGATAAGGGAGAGGTACATCACGATTGCGGTGATCTGGTTGAGGATATCGTGACGGGTGATACCGGAGAGGGTGTTGATCTTGTGGTTGGCGAGGCGGATGGCGTTCTCGAACCGCTTGCGTTCCTCGATCTCGGCCGAGAGTTCCTTGTTCACGCGCAGGAGTTCCTCGGTCCGCTCGTTCACCCGCCGCTCGAGATCGTCCCGTGCCCGTTCGATCACCTGTTCAGCCAGTTTACGGGCAGTGATATCCACTGCAGAGCAGATCACAATATTGCCCGGGGTGACCGAAGCGGAGAGAAGGACCTGCCGGACCGTGCCGTCACGTGCGGTAAAGAGCAGCTCAAGGTCCCCGGACTCCCATGCGGTCTTTACCTGCCGGATAAACCGTTCGCGGTTTCCTTCGTCGGTGATGATGCGCGACAAGTCAGCACCGACAAGCTCGGGGCGGCTGTACCGGAGCATCTGCGCGCATTTCATGTTCAGTTCAGTGATGCGGAGGGTGGTTAAATCGAAGGTAAAGATACCCGCCTGCGAATTCTCGAAGATCCCCCGGTATTTCCGTTCTTCCTCACGTAATCCTTCCGCAAACGAAGAGGTTACCACACCGATGGTGACAAAGACGACAAACCACGCAGTGGAGATGGCAACATCCTGCGGGTTGAACCCGCTGTAGAAGTAGACCAGCAGGATATAGACCGTGCTGATGCCAAGAGAGAAATACACCCCCTTGCTCGGGTAGAGATAGACGAAGAGGATGATGGGAAGGAAGTAGATGAAGGGGAACGCCTCGTAAATACCGAGGGAGAGGGAATAGATTGTCGAGGTCAGCGTGATCAGGAGGGCAATGACAATCGTGATCGTCCAGAATATCTGATGTCGTTTTTCCGGAGTGAGGTGAGCGATCATGGCTCTTCCTCCTCATCCCGTTTAGGAGTGTCTTCAATCGGCCCGGACAGGAGGGTCTGTTCGAGGCGGCGGCGCTCCAGGATCTCGGTCCGCAGCTCGTCGTTTATCCGTTCGAGATGGGCAGTACGTTCCCGGACCTGGCGTTCCAGATCCTCCAGAGTCTGGCGAATCTCTTCATCGGCCACCCGTGCATCGGTCATATTGACCACCGAGCAGAGCACCATCTCCTTTGTCACATAGAGCGGGGAAACCACCACCCGGATAACCCCCCCGTTTTTCCCGCGGAAGAGTGCATCGAACGCAACACCGGTATTCCCTGCCTTTACCTCATTCATGAAGCGGTGGTGGGCGGCGGTGTCTGTCCAGACGGTACTGACAGGAGCCCCTTTGAGGTCAGTGCGGGAATACAACAGCCATTGTGCACATTTCTGGTTGACCTCGCGTATCTTCCAGCTGCCGGGATCGAAACAGAAGATCCCTTCAAGGGTATTCTCCATGATATGCCGGATCCGGGACTTTTCTTCGAGGATCCCGTTTGCATAGGAAGACGCAACCACGGCAAGGGTGATAAAGATGGCAAACCAGGCCGTGGAAATGGCGATAAGAGCCGGGTTGAACCCCCCGAGGAGATAGACCAGTCCGATGTAAACGATGCTGATGCCGAGGGTAAAAAGGACTGCCCTTTTGGGAGAGAAATAGACGACACAGATAATGGGAAGGATATAGAGGAAGGGGAAAACGACGGAGATCCCATGCATGAGGGAGAAGACAGTACCGAGAATCGCAACAACTGATGCAAATGCTATGATAAAGAGACGAAGGACAACCTCCCTCTCCAGCGTCTGCGATCCCATGTTTTTACATTCTCCCGACGCGCAGGACCGGGCAGGTCCTGCCACGGCATCCCTTATCTTACAGTTGATTTTAATGCATATAAGTTAGAGGGAGATACTCTGTTTCGTGAATGGAAAATGGAAGGCCGCAGGAGACTGCCTTTGCCCGGGTTCACGGGGACGGTTCCCCCGGCTCTTTTCCGGAACAGAGGTTGATACGATCCAGTTCTTCCAGCTTGTTGATGTTGGTAAAGGTCATTAGGCCGGGATCAATGACCCGCAATTCATTTACCGGCACATACCGGGTGTTGAGGGTCTGGATCATGGTCCGCAGTGAAAGGGAGGTGTGACTTTCAAGGTAGGCAAGGAGGGCGGTCCTCCGATAGACCGCGTGGAGTGGTTCGACCATCTGCTCGTTCCACCGGGGTATCGCTGCGTCGTATGCACCGACCGCGTTAAAGAGATATGAGACCACTTCGGGATCAATGCAGGGCATATCGCAGGCAGATACAAAGACCAGATCACCCCGGGCCGCAAGTGATCCGGCATGAAGCCCCCCGATGGGACCAAGACCCTGCCGTATATCACTGATACAGGTGACGCTTTGCAGTGTCAGAAAGCGGGCACACTGGGCAGGGCTGCGGGCAACGATGATGATCTCATCGACAACCCCGGACAACGAATCGATAAGGCGCTCGATGAACGTTTTGCCTTCGTAAGTAAAGAAATATTTTTCCTGGCCGTTCGCCCTCCTGGCCTCACCCCCGGCAAGTACCACCGCAGATCTCATGGATGTGCTCCTTTGGAGGCGAGTGCCTCCCGGAATTTTACCAGATCGCTGATGCAGGCATTCACCGGAGTGGGGATACCATGCGCAGCCCCTTTTGCCACAACGGCGCCATTCAGGAAATCGATCTCTGTGCGACGGCCCCGGGAGAGGTCCTGAAGCATGGATGAGTGATGTTGAGCCGTTGCCGGGAGCTGGACATCGTGGAGGTACTGCAGATATTCGTCCGCTGTTGCCCAGGGAAGACGGATACCTTCTGCATGGATAACAGCAAATCCCTCGCTCACAATCCGGGTGATAATCCTCCAGGCCGCGGGCCGGGCGAGTTCCCCGTATGGCACCCCCATGACTGCACCAAGCGGGTTTAAAGCACAGTTATAGAGGGTCTTCCCCCAGAGTTCGGAGCGGATCTCCGATGTTCCCTCAACACGAATCCCTGCCTGTGCCATAAGAGAGACGAGCCTGCGTACCGGTTCGTCAAACCCTTCGGGGAACCTGCCCAGTTTTGCCGGCCCGGCCTCGACAGAGACGTGAACCTTGTTGTCGGCCCGCCATTCGAAACCGGTGATTATCATACCGCCGATAACCCGGTCTGTGTAGCGGGCGATGATCTCCTCGTTTCCGATCCCGTTCTGGAGGCTGACCGTTTCTGTGTCCCGGATGATGGCAGCATATTCCCGGCAAAGGGATTCAGTATCCTGAGATTTGGCGGTGATGATGATGTAGTCATACCGGGCATCCCGTGGAACGCAGTCAGAGATGCTGAACCGGAAGGTTTCCGTCCCCCAGATGCCGGAAAGGGAAAAGCCGGCGGCACGAACAGAATCGGCATTCTTTTTCCGGGAGACTGCATGGACCTCGCAGGCCGTCGAAAGTTTTGCCGCAACCGATAAACCTACCGCCCCTGCACCCAGAACGAGTATTTTCATGCTCTATCCTTTCAATTCCTATTTTATTTTCCCCGGGGGGCAATTAGATATTCCGAACAGGTATCGCTGGCAGGAGGATCACCCGTTCACTTGCCTTTTCTGCTTTTTGCCTTCTTTTCGAGCGCCAGAAGCTGTTCCTTGATCTCCAGTGCCGGTGTAAAACCGCCAATCCCGCTGGCGGCTACAACCCGGTGGCAGGGCACAACCAGCGGGGTAGGATTATGGGCCATAGCGCGCCCCACGGCCCGGGGTGAGGTCCCCACCTGTTGCGCAATCTCCCCATACGTTGCGGTACTGCCATACGGGATCTTCCGGACAGCACTGTAGATGCGGGAGGAAACCAAATCCCCTTCACAGGCAACAGTATCTAATCCCGACAGATCCACGGGATGGCCGCCACAGTATTCCTGGATCATGGCCGGAACCGGGCCGGGGATCCCGGTTGATGCGAACCGGACGCGGTAGATCCTGTTATTGCTCCACCAGACATGGACATACCACAGCCCCAGCCTGCACGAGCCCCCCGTTATTTCCATTGTCCGATCATCTCGCGGAATTTTTTGACATCGCATTCGATCATCTCATCACGAATCCATACCGGGAGCGTCGAATGAACCCGTTTTTCGAGGAAGCGGCGTTCAGCAAAGACAAGGACGCCCCGATCCTCGGGAGTGCGCAGCACCCGGCCGAGTGCCTGGAGTGCCCGGTTGATCGCGGGGAGCGTATAACAGAGAAATTCGCCCTCATCACCGTACTTGTGCCGGAAATACTCGATGATCATCTTTCTTACCCGGGTAAAGGGTGCCAGTGGCAGGCCCACCACCATTGCCCCGGAGAGCATCTCTCCCCGGTAATCGAGGCCCTCGCTCCATTTCCCCCCGCAAACCGCAAACATGATCCCGGAATCTCCCTGTGCGGGAAGCGAGAGGAATTCATTGAGTGCGGCACCAGCACCTGCGGCGTCCCGCGGTTCGATGTACACCTTTCTCCTGCTGATATGCGATGCGGCAAGATCCGCATAGGTTTCCAGGATCTGATAGCTGGGAAAATAAATGGCCCGGTTCTTTTTGAGCGCCGAAAAGGCGGTGATATAATGAACAATCTTCTCGGTGTTCTCCCTGCTCTGACGAAGGGAGTAGGCTGTTGTGATATCGGTGGCGCAGCAGATGAGCCGGTTCTCCTTGGGAAATGAATTGGGAAGTGCGAGAGTGGCTACCGGAGCATCGTTGAAATAGAGTTTCCGGAAACTATCGACGGGTGAGAGTGTCCCGGAGATCAGGATGCAGCAGGCATGCGTTGAACAGATCTCTGTGAGGGGGGCAGAGGGATCGATATTCCTGACCTCAAGGATAATACCCTCCTCTGTTTTTTTATAAACCGTGAGATAGGCAGGGTTATGTGCGGATTCTGACAGCCGGTACATAAATGCGGTCAGGCGTTCGATCGCGGTCTCGCGGAATTCACCGGATTTCTGGTTCTTCTCTTTTATAGTCCCGGCAAGCCCCATGAGCTCGTCAACAATATCGCCCATATCCTTCCAGAGAGAACCCCTGACAATCGCCCGGTCAAAAATCCCGGGATCAAACCAGTCCTCGGGTTCTACAGAGTTTGCAAGTCCCGCCATAAACTCTGAAAGGCGGGGAAGGACATGCTGAACTGCCTCCGCTCCCTTATGCAGGCGCCGCATTCCCGACAGCTCACGGGTGGCCTGCTCCAGGTCTTTCTGGGCAAGGGCTACGCTTTCGACGGACTGGATCACATCCCCGCAGTTATGTGCTTCGTCGACGAGAAGCATCACATCCTGCTCTTCAACGTTAAGGTTTGCGTACAGCTGACTCCGGATCTCGCGGTTGAAAAGATGGTGATAGTTCAGGATCACGACATCTGCATTCTTTGCAGCCTGTAACGTAAGTTCGTACGGACAGACCTCTCCTGCAAAACCGCCGAGCTCCTGTGGACGGACCGGTTCGGCGAGCACGCGTTCCGCTTTGGACCGGACCGCGGTGGAGGGGACCATTTTGACACCACCGCTTTCTCCGGGAACAAACTGCCGGCTTGCAATAAAGAAGGGACAGAGAAGGGGGTGGTCACGGTCCATTCTCCGTATCTGCTGAACGATAAACGGATCCTTGATGGGGATCAGCGCCCCGCGCTCGGCCCGCTCGCGCATGAGGGCGGAAGAGAAGGTCTTCACTCCCTCGCAGCGCCGGTACACATCGCCCTCCCCCCCAAGGGGACAGATACTCTTTTTCCCGACGAGGTAGACGGTCTTGATCTCGGGTCGTTTCTTCCTGATGAGCGCGAGCTCACGGACAAATGTGGAGAGTTGGCTGACCGTGCGGACAGCAATGAGGATCTTCCGGCCCCTGCGTTCAGAGAGGAGTGAGGCAACCACACTCGATTTTCCGCTGCCGGTCGGTGCATCAATCATCCCGATTCCGCCGTCCCGGGCGACGGTTGCAGCAAACTCAAGCATCTGCCGCTGGTGAGGACGGTACTCGCTGTACGGGAAGAATGCATCGAACGTATCCATTCATCCTACCTGTTTGCGCGGGAAGATATTATGGGCGTCGGATAGGGATACTGACATTCAGCCCGGTAGGCTCAACCCTAATATTCCCGTAAGACACATCTGTTCTCATGGCAGTCCACCCCATCGAATACCGATACGGCACAGCGGAGATGCGGGCCGTCTGGAGCGAGGAAAACCGGTTTGCCTGCGTGGTTGCGGTTGAAGCAGCGCTCGCACAGGCAGAGGCGACACAGGGTATAATTCCCGCAGATGCGGCAGCGGAAATCGCAAAGAACGCATCACGGGTATCCCTTTCCCGAGCAAAGGAGATCGAAGAAGAGATCAACCACGATATGATGGCGATCGTAAAAGCGATCTCTGAGGTCTGCGGTGAATCGGGTCGGTGGGTACACTACGGAGCTACGTCAAACGATATTCTCGATACAGCAACCGGACTCCAGCTGTCACAGGCAATGGACCTTATCGATGCAAAACTGCGCAGGCTGCTTGGGGTACTTGTGCACAGGGCTGAGGAGACCATCACCCTCGTTGCCGTAGGACGGACGCACGGACAACAGGGCGTACCCACAACCTACGGCCTCCGGTTTGCCATCTGGGCAAGTGAGGTTGGAAGGCACATCGAACGTCTCGAACAGCTCCGTCCCCGGGTGGCAGTCGGGCAGATGACCGGTGCAGTGGGAACTCAGGCTGCACTCGGGCCCAAGGGCATGGAGGTTCAGGCAGCAATGATGGAGATCCTGCACCTCTCATCGGTGGACGTCTCAAACCAGGTGATCTCCCGGGACCGGTACGCGGAATACTTCATGTTCCTTGCCGGGGTTGCAACTACGCTGGACAAGATCGGTACCGAGATCCGCTCGCTCCAGCGGACCGAGATCGGCGAGGTGGAGGAGGCGTTCGGTGCCAAACAGGTGGGCTCCTCGACCATGCCGCATAAACGCAACCCCATCAAATCCGAACAGGTCTGCGGTCTCGCCCGCATCGTAAGGGCCTCAGTTGAACCTGCACTTCTCAACAATACCCTCTGGGATGAGCGGGACCTTACTAACTCTTCCTGCGAACGCGTTCTTTTTCCCGAAGCATCCATCCTTACCGATCACTGCCTCCGTCTCATGACCGTGGTGCTCGACAAGCTGGAGATCAACCGTGCGGCAATCCGGCGGAACCTCGGGTTCCTCCACGGCATCAATATGGCGGAATCGGTCATGATCGAACTTACCCGGCGCGGGATGAACCGGCAGGACGCCCATGAGCGGATCCGGCTTGCAAGCATGCAGGCACTTGCAGAAAACCGCCCGCTTGCAGACGTGCTGAGTGAGGATGGTGAAGTGGTACGGTATTGTTCACGGAAGGATCTTGCAGATCTCCTTGCACCGGATGCCTACATCGGCACCTCGGTAGCCCAGGTCAACCGGGTCATTGGAAAACTCAAGCCCCTGATACAATGAGCCACTCCTGCGGAGCAGTATACCGACAGTACCAGATATCAGATAAAGACACAAAAACCACCGCCTTTTTCGGGATACACTCCGATCTGTAACCGTATACACGACAATGACAGGTTTATAGGGTAGCAGTGTTAATGCAAGGTACGCATGGAGCGGCCGATCACTATCTGGAGAGTTTCAATCTCTCATACGGATTTTGTCCGCACCATAGTTATCGCCTCGCTGACCCTCTCCTCCATCCTGATCACGACGATTGCCCTTGCCAAGAATGCCGGCGCCATCTACCCCCAGCTCTTCTATTTTCCCATTCTCTACGCAACCTATTTTTACCCTAAGCGCGGCATCATTCTCGCCGGTCTTTGTGGCGTTGTCTATGAATGCCTGGTCTATTTCTCGCTTTTTCCGGATATGCTCGCACTCTGGGGATCCACCGGCCAGGCAATCCTTTTCATCTGCGTGGCACTCGCTGTAGCCTACTTTACCAATTTGCTCCGGGTCTCTGAGGCACGGTACCGAAGTATCTTCGAAAACTCATTGCTCGGGATCATTCTCTTTGATAAAAACCAGTTCATGATCCGCCTGGCCAACCACCAGATCGCAGCCATGCTAGGATACAGCGTGGAAGAGATCAGCCAACGGACATTCTCGGATCTCTTTTTCACGCATGAGCTCCGTCGCCGGTTTTTTGAGCATCTGGGATCCGGGGAGGAGATACGAAATTTCGAGACCTGCTTTACCACGAAAAACGGGGAACCACACTGGGTCAATCTTTCCTGGAGCCGCATTGATGATACCATCGTGAGCTGTTCCATCACTGACATCAACGCAGAAAAACTTGCTCGGGAGCTTGCAGCTGACAGCTCGACCCAGTATCAGCAGGTGACCGAGAGCTCCCCTACCGGCATGGTGATCACCGATCATACAAAAATTCTTTTTGCAAATCCTGCCTTTTCCCTGTTCTCAGGATATGGACCGGAAGAGTGCATCAACAGGGACATTACCGATATCGTTACCGATGAGGATAAGGATCGGTTCCTGAAATTTGCCCATCGGTGGAATATACCCTCCCCGGTTCCGGATCGTTCGGAGTTCCGTTTTGTTACCAAGAGAGGGGAGATCAGGCGGGCGGTGCTTTACTTTACCCCCATAATCCGGAACAACCGGCCGGCATGTCTGGTGAATATTGTAGATAATACCGAGTGGGAGGAATACCGGGAGCGGGTAGAACAGACACGGGAACGGCGGAGGGAAATGATGAGGGCAGTTGCCCATGAACTCAGGACACCCCTCCAGCCGGTGCTGGGTTACCTCAACCTCCTCCTTCAGGATCCCCAGTCGTTTGGGGTAACTGAGGAAACCAGGCAAATCCTTGACCGCTGTGCAAAGAGCGTGGACCGTGAACGGCAGATCATTAACCAGATGCTGGAGCTCTCCGTGCTTGAGGGTGAGGAGACCAGCCTTGATTATTCTGTCTTCTCTGTAGGCGGCATGGTCAACGCCGTAATCGCGGGAGGGGGATATGCCCTCAAGGCCGAAATCGCCATCGACATTCCCCAGGATCTCCTCTTTGAAGCAGACCGTCAGAAACTGTCCTATGTTATTGATGTCCTTGTGGCAAACGGGGTGAGTTATTCCAAGCCCCCAAAGAAGATCTGGATCACGTACCGCGGCTCACCGTCACACCCGTTCCATCGCCTCGCAGTACAGGACAACGGGATAGGTATAACCGAGGCCCAGCTCGATGCGATCTTCAAACCCGAAGAAGAGGGTAGTCCTCATCCTTCCGGGCAGGCATTAGGGGGGTCCGGACTCTCTCTTGCCATAGCCAAGAAGTATGTCCAGCTCCACGGAGGATACATCAGCGTGGACAGTATTGTGAATATCGGGAGTACCTTTACCATCCATATTCCGAAAAAACGACCAGACACGGTTGATCACCATGAAACGTAAGATTGTAGTCATCGAGGATGACCAGCCAATCCTCGACCTTATGGGCATCCTGTTACAGAAACTGGGATACGAGCCGGTCCTTATCGCAAACGGTCTCGATGCACTGACCTCGGTGCGGGCGGATCCCCCGGCCCTGATCCTGCTCGATATCATGATGTCACCCCTCTCGGGGTGGGAGTTCCTGGAACGGTTGAGAACGGAGTACAACCAAAGGGAAATTCCGGTGATCCTCTTTACGGCATCGCCAACGGTACCGGAAAAGATGAAAAAACTCAACGATCCCAAGGTCGGTATTCTCCAGAAACCGGTTACCTTTGATGAGCTCAGAGCTGCGATTGCACAGTTTCTCGAATAACGTTCCGGCCAAGAGACAGGATGCCGATACAATCTGATGACGCTGTGCACCATCCACTCTTTTTCCTTTGCACTCCGGAGCGCAGTGACCATAGTGGGCGGGAAAGCTGGTATGCACGCTTAAGTATGTTGAAAAACGATGGGAATATGTGTAAAGTTTGACCCGGCCCTGCCGGAGGCAGTCATGATCTCGGTCCTGTATGTTGACGATGAATCTGCACTCCTTGAAGTAACAAAAAATTTTATGGAGCGGGGCGGTGAGTTCAGGGTCGATACTGCCACCTCGGCCCGCGAGGCCATTGAGAAGCTGAAGGCAGGACGGTACGATGCCCTGGTTGCAGACTATCTGATGCAGGATATGGATGGGCTGGACCTCCTCAGGTATCTCCGCCCGCGCTGTAACGGGATGCCGTTCATCCTCTTTACCGGGAAAGGCGGTGAAGAGGTAGCCATTGAAGCGCTCAATGCAGGTGCTGATTTCTATCTCCAGAAAAAAGGTTCACCCCGGACCCAGTTTGCGGAACTGGAGACAAAAATCCGTTCTGCTGTTGCACGGCGGCAGAACGATCTTACCCTCCGGACTTCCGAAGAGAATCTGCGGTTCCTCATGGAGGGGGTTCCGGAGATTGTCTATTCTCTTAATCATGAAGGTCTGATCACCTACATCAGCCCCCGTATCAGCCAGTTTGGTTATGATCCCAAGGATCTGATGGGCAGGGACTTTGCAGTGCTCATCAGTGCAGAAGATATTCCGGGCATCGGCCGCCAGCTGGCTGAAGTACAGCAGGGAAAATCCGTATCCTTCGAGTTCAGGATCATGGATGCAGGCAGGCAGACCCATCTGATGCGAGCTTTCTGCACCCCCCGGACCGAGAGAGGCCGGTTCACGGGAGCGTCTGGGGTGCTCGCGGATGTCTCCGAATCAGCCTCTGCGGTTGAAGAAAGCCGCAGACAGGCGGATCTGTTCCGGGCACTCATGGATCTCTCTTTTGAGGGAACACTGATTATCAATGCGACAACCGGCACCTATCTTGAGTTCAATGATGAGGCATGCCGGCAACTGGGCTATACCCGCGAAGAGATGAGCGCACAAAACCTGATGGCCCCGGAGGAAGGGAGCATATCGGACAAAATCCGGGAAAAGATCCCGGAAATTCTCCGGCAGGGAACAACTACCTTTGACATCCAGTATCGGACCAAAGATGGCCGGCCGCGGGAGGTGCGCGTGAAGGCGCGTGTCCTTGTGGATGATGACGCCACCCGGACCATCGGAGTTATCCTCCACGACAGTACCGAAGAGCATGGGCAGATGCAGATCCTTGCAGGGCAGGTGCATGACCTGGACGAGAATTTTGAACAGGCACCCCTTGCTCACGCTGTACTCTCCCCGGAAGGTACATTGACCCGTATCAACCGGAGTGGTGCGGAGCTGCTGGACCGTCCCGCACAGGAAATAACCGGGCAGCCCCTTACCGGATTCTTTGATGAGAGCGAACAGTTACGGCTCTCTGAAAAACTCAGGGAACTGAAGCAGGCCGGCAGGATTCATGCAGCCCCGTTTTCCCTTCATTCACGTGAGGGAAGAAAGGTAATGGTCTCAATTGACGGGAATGTTCTCCCGGATAATGACGGAAAGATCCGCCGGCTGCTAATTACCCTCACAGATATCACCGAACAGGAAAAAAAGACCGCAGACCTTGAAACGGTAGCCACTGCAGCCGGCGGAATACTCGCCGGCGCCCGGGTTGGCATCTTTGTCTGCAGCCCGGACCGTCAGGTTACCGGCTGGAACCCTGCCATGGAAGATATCACCGGCATATCCACGCAGGAAGCCTGTGGCCAGGACTATACCAAGGTGCTCCCGTTCCTGAACCTGCCCGGGGCAGACGCCTTGGCTGCACGCACCCTTGCCGGGGAGATCATTGCAACCCCGGATGTACGGTATGAGTATCCTGCTACAGGGAAATGCGGATGGGTGCGATCGATCGTATCCCCCTTACGGGATACCTCCGGAAAAATTACCGGGATCATCTGTGTCGTTCAGGAAATTACCCCCCGGATAAAGGCTCTCCTGAAGCTGAAAGCTGAACACCGGCTCTATGCCATCGGCGCATATATCAATACCGCTGCCTCAACCTTCCGCGATCTGGAAACACTGCTGGACGAAACATGCAGGATCGCTGTCGATGGCGATATCGTTGCCATGGCATGGATCGGACTTTTCGATCATACGGAGGGAATCCTCCGTCCCGTGGCTCAGGCTGGAACCGGCAGAGAAGTGCAAAAGGAAGGTTACCCGGTTTCCGGAACCGGCGGGGAGCACTCCCTTTCAGTACAGGCCCTGACAAGCGGTCTCGCCTGCATATCCGGAGACAGCGGAAGCGATACCCCTGTGCAGCCCGAAAACGAAGGTGCGTGCAGCAACGGATACCCGTCATCAGTTGCTATTCCCTTCCGGCTGAAGCGGGAAGTCGTAGGTGTAATAACCCTGTATTCCGGCCAACCCTCCATATTCTCACTGGAAGAAAGCGATGCAGTCACGATAGTTGGATCTGCCCTCTCTTCAGCGCTTGATCTCCTCGACAAAAAAACCCTCCAGCGCCAGGCCGGCAAAGGCGGGCACGGGAGCTGGGAGCGCTCCAGGTTCCTTGCCGAAGGAATTGAGGCAGGAGCCGTCCCGTTCGCTGCAGTATATGAAGACGGGAGTACCGGGGCGGTGAACATGGCACTCTGCTCACTGCTGGGCTATAGTGAGGAGGAACTGCTCTCTCTTCGACTGGACGGTTTACTTGGAAGGTCAGAAAAAGGAGCAGAGCGGTTCAGGCAGGTGATCATGACAAAAACGCCGGACCGTTTTGAGGAACGGGTCAGGAAAAAAGACGGGGGGCAGATATATGCCGATATCTTCCTCCAGGCCATCTCGGACGAGACCAGCGGCCAGACATGTGCCGGTGTATTTATTATTGACAGCACTGAACGGAAACAACATCTGGATGCGCTGGAAAAGGACAGGGAGCGGTACCGCGCATTCTTTGAAACAATGTGCGCAGCGGTTGTGATAGCGACACCGGATGGTACCATCCTTGCCGCAAGCCCGGCCGCGTGCAGGCTGCTTGGCCAGACAGAGGGTGTACTTTGCCAAACCAATAGCCCGTGGTTCGCCAGAGATGGTGACCCGAGGTTTGTTGAACTTGCGCGGAGGTGCGAAGAGAGCGGCCATGCCGAAGGCGAGCTGAGACTGGTCACGGGAACCGGGGCGGGACTGGATGTGCATGTTGAAGCGGCCAGGTTTCTGGATCAGGAACATGGGGCGGTTCTGACTCTGCTGCTTTCACCGGGTTTTGGGTCACATCAGGCAGATGCGGAGGCCAAAGAAGAGTGGATCGCCGCTTTCCTCGATACCCTTCCAGAACCGGCAAGGAGGCACGACGCCGAGGGCGACCGCTGTATTTTCAACCGCGCATGGGGTGTATTTACCGGCAGGACCGCGGAAGATCTGGAGGGGGACGGATGGATGGCCGGTGTTCATCCCGATGATCGCGCGCAGGTCCGTAAAAGCCTGCAGAGTGCGGCAGACCACAGGGAGCCCTTTGTTACGGAATACCGGCTCATGCATCATTCCGGTGAATACCGGTGGATCCGCGAGACCTGTCTGCCCGACAGTACCGGGAGCAGGATCACCTGTGTCTGTTCGGACATTCATGCCTGCCGGCAGGCTGAAGTAAGGTACAAGGAAGAAAAGGGACTGTACCGGGCCCTGCTGGATATGATATCCGATGCCGCGATTATCGGTGTCGACACGATTCTGGATTGTAATGCTGCGGCAGCCCGGCTCTTTGCCTGTACCCGGGAAGACCTGATCGGGCAGTACCTGTTCGTACATGTCCCCTCCCGTCAGCCGGATGGACGGCAGTCCGTGGATGCAGCCCGGCATTACCTTGATGCAGCCATCACCGGAACGCCTCAGGTATTTCCCTGGACATTTACCCGGGACGACGGTTCAGAGATCGAGACCCGGGTAACCCTGATCCCATCCGTTTCTCTTGGGGAACAACGGGTACTTGCGATCATCACCGATAGTACCCGGCAGAATGCTGCGGAACGCAAGATTCTGAGACTTGAGTCTTATCCGGAGATGAACCCCAACCCGGTCATGGAGGTCGGGAAGGACAGGACCGTCAGATTTGCCAATCCGGCATCTTTCTCAGTGCTGTCGGATCTTGGTTTGTCCGGGGATCTCACTGCATTCCTGCCGGCAGATTTTGATTCAATCGTTACCGTATTTGCGCGAGGGCCGGCACCCGCCGTCACCCGCGTGGTGCACCTCAAAGAACGCTCGTTCCAGGAAACACTCTGTCCCTCACCCGAACCAAATACTGTCCGTATTTATGCCTACGATATCACTGACAGGGAACAGGCAGCGGATGCTCTTGCATATGCCAACCACAAAATGGGTATCCTTACCAGCATCACCCGGCATGACATCCAGAACAAGCTGACCGGTGTGATGGGATATCTCGATCTCCTCCGGGTCTCCCTGCGGGATCCCCTGTTGACAGAATACCTGGATAAGGCCGAATCATCAGCCGATGCAATCAGGCACCATATTGAGTTTACCAGGGATTATGAGTCTCTCGGGGGAACAGTTCCTGTGTGGCAGGAGATATCCCCCATCATGGCCGAGATCAGATCACATTTTGATCTGAGTGCAATCACTCTCGAAGAACCATCTCCCGGTTTTGCGGTCTTTGCGGATCCCATGTTTGCCAAGGTTCTGTACAACCTTGTCGACAATTCATTACGCCACGGGGTACATGTCCGGCACATCCGCATTTCCGGTTCCCCGTTCGAAAGTGCTTATATGCTCACCTATGAGGACGACGGGATGGGGATACCGGAAGATAAAAAGGCCCTGATCTTCGAACGGGGATTTACCACCTCTTCCGGCCCGGAAAAATCGTCGGGGCTCGGCCTCTTCCTTGCCCGTGATATCCTTGCCATCACCGGCATCACCATAAAAGAAACCGGTATGCCCGGGAAAGGTTCCCGATTTGAGATGCTCATCCCACCCGGTAAATGGCGGATCGGACAGAAAGAATAATCCCGGGACACTGCAGAAATATCTCCCGAATAATAACCCGAAACGATCTCATCATACACTGAACTGCATCTGTACCTGAGTGTTTTTGAAAAAGTACAGTGACAGGGGCAAACCTTTTAAAAAAAGTACTCTGGTAATCCCGGACTTTTTTGCAATTTTCAGATGCAATGCCGGAGGTTTCTGAAGACAAAGGCACGCGTTCCTGTCAAACCGGCCGAAAAAAAGAGATCAGATATACCGTGCCTTCAGCGAGAGCTTTCGTGGCGTATAAAGCGGACGGAAAGGTTTGTCCGCAGTCTCGTTCTTTATCGTAGCGGTGAGTGAATCTGCGGTCATCTGCTCCTTGTAGGGCTTGTTTGGTTCGGATTTCTTCCGGATTGTGACCGTGAGTTTTTTACTTGCCATCTCGTCATCGCCAATGACGATGACATAGGGCACCCAGTCCATACCGGCTTCCCTGATCTTCTTACCCACGCTTTCGTCACGGTCATCGAGATCGCACCGGATGTTCTGTGCATTGAAAGCGTCACAGACTTCCTGCGCATAGGACGTGTGGCGCTCAGCGACCGGCACAATACGTGCCTGGACCGGCGAGAGCCATGTCGGAAGTGCCGGCACTTTCTGGGTGGAGATATTCTCGAGGATCGCACAGATTACCCGCTCAACGCTGCCGGTCGGGGAGCAGTGGAGGATGGGGGGATACACCGGGGTTCCGTCATCCTTGAAGTACTTGATATTGAACCGGGTTGAACTCTCTACGTCGATCTGGACAGTCGGGTTCTCGATGGGGCGGTTCTGGCCGTCAATAGCTGCAAGGTCGATCTTTGCCTCCCAGTAGTGGACACGCTCGGAGAGGATCTCGATAAGCATCGGGCAGCCGGAGTCCTTTACAATCTTTTTCACCCAGGCCTCGTTCTCCTCATAGAACTTCCTTGTGCACCGGAATGCAGCGACAAGCCGGGTCTCGAAATCTCTGCCGGTCTGCCAGCCGATAGCCAACTGCTCCTCGAAGCACTTCATTGCCTCAGGCATATCGGTACAGAGCGAGTGCATGTCGGGCATGGTAAATGCACGCAGGCGTTTGAGACCGATAACTTCACCCTTCTGCTCGTGCCGGAAGGAGTAGGTGGAGAGTTCGTACATTTTCAGGGGGAGGGTATTTTTCGATATGTGCATGTCCCGCATGATCGAGAACATGCCAAAGCAGGCAGCAAACCGGAGCATCATGTTCCGGTTGTTGCTCTTGAACCGGTACTGCCGCTCGCCGAATTTGTCTGCATGCTCATAGATCGCCTTGTCACCCAGGTCGTACATGACCGGGGTCTCGACAGGCGTTGCACCGTACGGCAGCAGGATGGCAAGTACGTAATCAGCCAGGAGATCGCGGATGAGTTTTCCCTTCGGCATCCAGCGCAGGCAGCCGACATCACTGGCCGGTTCATAATCGACAAGCTCTTTTGAGCGCATCAAGTCCACATGGGCCGGCTCGCCACCGGTAGGTTCAGCCACGCCCAGTTCCTTTTTGACCAGGCAGCCAAACGATGTGTTGTCAAGATACTTGTGGTAGTCGTGGGTCTGCCCGTCCGGAGTCATGACAAACCAGTCATGGGTGGCCTCTTTCTTGCCCAGCTTCTTTGAGACTGCTTCCCCTTCCTCACCGGGAACGATGGTCTTGGAGAGCTCGGAAAGCGGGTGGCCCTTGCAAGAGATCTTGAAGGACTTGTACCAGCCAAACGGAGCGCGCTTGACCGCAAAGCCTTCTGCGGCAAGGCCATCCTTGAGGGCATTGAGGACCGGGACCGCCACCTCGGGCCGGGCAAGGTCGCTGGACAGGTGGGCATATGGGTAAATGACAATTTTGTCCGTGTGCACCTGGCCGGAAGTCTTTTTTACCTCTTCGATAGCCTGGAGGATGACACCATCCAGGTCCTCTTCATCGACAGACTCAACTGCGGCAAAGACTGTCAGCGCATCTTCCTCGCGATCGGAGAGGACTGCCCCCTCCTCTGCCATCTTTGTCTTCTTTTTGGCTTCGTATTCAATGTAATCTGAATGTATCAGAAGAAGTCGCATTGCTTCATCTCCCTTCCGGAACGGTTATCCGTATAAAATGAGTTCTTAAGGTATATACCCTCATTGCCCCCGGTTGTCCGGCAGGTGGGGGGATTTTTGCCCGCAGGTCTTATTTTTGTTCCCGGGGTACCGGGAGAGCGTGGCCTGGCGCTGGTCGAGATACTTGGCATCGGTCTTTTTGTCGTACGGGCTCTCCGCCCGTTCGGTCGTGTAGAAAACGAGCTGGCCGACCGGCATACCTGCGTAGACCCTGACAGGCCGTGCATTGACATTGGCCATCTCAAGGGTAATAGTACCCCGGAAACCAGCGTCGATCCAGCCGCCGGTCTGGTGGAGGGTAACACCAAGCCGGGCAATACTCGATTTGCCTTCGATAGTGGCAACAATGTTATCAGGCAGACCGATACATTCCAGGGTCTCGGCAAGCACGAACTGGCCGGGGTTTAAGGTAAATGCGTCAGCATGGGTTTCACCCACATCGGCAGTTACGCTCGCCTTGTCGTACGGGTCAATAACCTGAGGACCCGGGTTATACCAGACAAAATGGTTGCCGAGCCGGATATCGATCGAGTTGGGCTGCACAAGCGCAGGATCATAGGGATCGATCCTGATATGGCCCCGGGTGATCCGGTCCCGGAGCTGCCAGTCAACGAGAATCATGAGATACCCGGTTGGTGGTAATCGGTGATAAGGACTCCCGGTAAAGTCCAAGAAAACCGCACCCCGGACACTTTCAGGAGATCCTGACAATTGTGAAAATGGCAGGTGCAACAGAGTCCCCGGTATTTCAACCGGGACCGGGCCATGGAGGTCGGGCTTTATAAGTAAAACAGGATAATATCCCGGACGAACATACACCCCGGGGATAGTTCATCGATGACCACGAATGTATTTTTCTTCAGTACGGTTCTTGCACAGGAGCGGTTATCATGGATCGATCACGCGTTCAAATTTTATTATCAAAAAAAACAGGGTGAACGCCCATCTGATACCCCGGAATCTGAAAAACGATCAGACAGTACGATTTTTCTTACCGGGGATGCCCTTTACAGCCTCAATGAGGCTGAATCCAGGAACATATGGGCATCAGTGTTGTCGTTACCCCAGGTGAAGATTATCTGCGACCGCGATGCGCTGGAGCACCGGGGCATCTCCCTGGAACCGCTCCCGGAGCGGTTCATGGATCAGATATCCACTCTTCCGGGGGATGACCAAAAAGGGAGCCCTTCATTCTGGACTGCTCTCATATCAGCAGCACGGGACCGGTGCCGGCAACATCCTCCACAGATCGGATGGCTGCAGATTTCATCACCCTATATGTTTCCTTCATCGGAATATGGAATCCGTTGTCTTACGACAGCGCTCAATCTCGGCTGCGGGGTGAGCCTGTATGCTTGTCTTGATGGGTGCCATATCTTTCATACCGGCCAGAACCCGGAAAACAGGGAGAACCTTGGTGAGGCTACCGAAAGGCTGGCAAAACAAGCAGCAGAAAAAAACATTCCCTGTACTGTGACAAGCAGCAGATATTCTGCCAGCGCACGGGGATACCAGTCCTGGGATGACGGCATGGGAACGATCGGTTCATCGTTTGCCATCAAGTCTTCGCACATCAGGGATGTGGGTGTCCTGATTCGTCAGAGCAGGGATGTCCATCTCCTGCTCTCAGAGAACGCCGGCATCATCTATAACGCATCCCATGATGAAGTCAAAGATCCGTATCCAGGTTCTCCATTACTTCACGACCCGGCGGTCGTTATCCTGATTACCCACAGCCCGTACAGTACGGAATATGCGTATGGAGCGATCTCTCTTGCTGTTGCCTGCGCCCACGAGGGAATCCCGGCCCACGTGATCTTTCTGGAAGAAGGAATTTTTGTTCTGACCGGGGAACACCGGGCACCAGGAGAATCCGGGGCCATTACGCTGCCCGAGCTGATCTCCCGCCTTTCCGGAAGCGAGAACCTGCAGTTCTTTGTTCTGGCCTCCTCACTCCATAAAAGGGGGATGGTAAAGAATGGAACTCTTGCAGCAGTGACCGAGATTGGTTTCGATGAACTCGGAGCCCTGCTGTTTGCCCCATCTGACACAGGAGAAAGCAGCCGGAGGATCCTGTTTTTCTGACCCGGTAGAGTCATCTTTCGGGAAAACCTCTTCTGGCCGTCCGCAATATAGTACATCGTTATGACTGATGAGGCTCCCCGTCTCCGTGAAGCAGAACGTGCAGAGATCACCGTGCTGGTCGACAACTATACGGATATCTTTGTTCCTTCGCAGAAGTCTGTTGACCACAGGCCTCCGTTTGCGCTGGACAGGCCCCTCCTGGCAGAACATGGCCTGTCCTGCTTTATCAAAGTCGTCGCAAACGGGAAGGAACATACTATTCTGATGGATACCAGTCTTTCGTGCGGGTGCATGCTTCATAACGCGTGCCAGCTGGGAATGGATCCTGCACAGACCGAAGCAATCGTTCTGAGTCACGGCCATTTCGATCATACCGGAGGACTGTCCGCAGTTCTCCACAGGGTAGGGCACCAGATGCCGCTCATCGTCCATCCGGATGCATTCCTTTCCCGCAGGCTTAAAAGTCAGGGTAAAATTGTCGATCTCCCCCGGCTCGATCCCGTCAGCCTGAAAAAAGACGGGGCTGCCATTCTTGAACGTCCCGGGCCCTCGCTTCTTGCATCCGGTCACCTGCTTGTTACCGGTGCGATTGAACGGACGGTGGAATTTGAAAAGGGTTTCCCGGGTATGGAGGCACACGTAGGGGGGAAATGGATACCGGATCAGATACTGGACGACCAGGGTCTGGTTATCAATATCAAGGGTAAGGGCCTTGTTGTCATCAGCGGGTGTGCCCATGCCGGGATAATCAACACAATCCGGTATGCACAGAAGGTTACTGGTGTTGATTGCGTTTATGCGGTGCTGGGCGGGTTCCATCTGACCGGGCCGCTCTTCGAACCGGTCATTGCACCCACCGTTGAAGCCATGAAACAGATAAATCCGGAATACCTCGTTCCTATGCACTGCACCGGGTGGGAAGCAATCAACCGGTTCTTCTCTGCATTTCCCAAAGCAGGTATCCTGAATACGGTGGGGACAACATATATCTTTTAACTATTTATTGAAATTAACTTGCGGCAAACGAAAGGTAAGAAATCTGATTGCCGTAATGGAATCCGAACCAGATTCGCGCGTTGGCGTGATTTTTACCGTTCCGGCAGGTATGACAGATCCAATAATTATTTTACAAGAAAAATATTGGAAAATAATTCGGGGAGAACGCCCAAAAAACCGGATCCTGCTCTCATCGTAGGTCAATATTGAAAGAAAAATTATCTCGTGAGTTAAACATCCATATAAAAAATAAAATATCGTTAAAATATTACGGTTTACCAACTGCAAACATAACAACGTTTAATTACTGTTTCCGGGCAACCGTTGGATTAGGAACTTTGATTCCATCAATTGTTTGTGTGTGATAAGTATGGCGTTTTCAGTTCATGTCAACGTAAACCGGTGTACCGGCTGTGGTAACTGCGTTACTGCATGCCCGGTGAATGCACTGGAACTGTTCACACTTGATCCCGTGACCAGAGAAAAGATCTACCAGGTCCAGGACGGTGTTTCAGTGAGTCTTGATGTCAAGACTGAACTATGTGCCGGTTGTGGCGTATGCGTAGAAGCATGCCCATATGATGTAATCCAGTTATCCGGAAAGGGTGAAGGAGGATCACTGGTCAACGGTTGACCGCAAGACCAGTGAGATGATATCATGGCCGAGAAAAAGATTACCCTCAATATTATCACATGCCGCACCATTCAGCAGGGTGTGGGCATGGAGGCTGGCAAGACTTCCCAGAAGTACTTTGATGCCTGCACGATCATCCAGATGCACCCGGAGGATTTCAAGAGACTGGGCGCCTGGAGGAATACCAATGTGCGTGTCACCAGCTCTGTCGGGAGTGTTATATTAAAGGCAGTCGAAACACGCGAGGACCTCGTTCCGGGCTTGGCCCATATCCCAATGGGCCCCTGGGCAAACCGGATAGTTCCGGCATACACATTCTCCACGGGAGAACCCTGTTTCAAGGGATTCCCTGCTGATGTCGAGGTTGCTGCAAACGAACGGATTTTTGGTGCGATTGAAGTATTGCAGGACGCCTGCGGACTTATCAGGAAGTGATGAAGGATGCCAAAAGAAGTAACTGATGTTATCTGCCCGTTCTGCGGTACCCTGTGCGATGATCTCGTCGTCACTGTATCCGATGACAACAAGACGATCCTTGGTGTCAAGAACGCGTGTGCAATTGGTTCAGAAAAATTCAACCACCAGCGCCTCCCGGGTCGTGTCAAGCGCCCGCGGATGAGACAGGCTGACGGGACATACAAGGAGATCACCTACGACGAGGCAATCGACTGGACAGCAAAGATGCTCGTCAAGTCACGAAAGACTCTGATGTATGGCTGGGCATCCACCAGTTGTCAGGCAATGAATATCGGCCACGAAATTGCAGAAAAGACCGGTTGTATCGTGGACAACTGCGCAACCGTCTGCCACGGCTCCTCGCTTATTGCCATCGAAGATGTCGGTGTCCCGAGTTGTACCCTTGGTGAAGTCAAGAACCGTGCCGACCGTGTTATCTTCTGGGGCTGCAACCCGGCACACGCCCACCCCCGCCACATGTCCCGGTACTCGATCTTCCCGCGTGGATTCTTCACGGTCAAAGGCCACAAGGGCCGGAAGATCTACTGCGTTGACTGCCGGTACACCGATACCGCAAAATGTGCTGACGAGTTCATCCAGGTCCAGCAGGGCTTTGACTACGAACTTCTTAACGCCTTCAGGACCGCAGCCCGCGGCGAAGTACTCCCTGACACTGTCGGCGGTGTACCCAAAGAGAAGATCTACGAAATTGTAGAGGATCTCAAACAGGGCCGGTTCGTTATCATCTTCTTCGGTATGGGCCTTACCCACACCATGGGCAGGAACCACAACATCGATATCGCCATCAACCTGACCCGTGACTTAAACGACTTTACAAAAGCTGCGATCATGGCCATGAGGGGTCACTGGAACGTTACCGGTTCCGGCCAGGTGCTCGGCTGGCAGTACGGGTTCCCGTATGCAGTTGATCTCTCACGGAGGGACCAGGCACGTCACCAGACCGGAGAGACGACCTCTGTTGATCTCCTGAACAGAAACGAAGTTGAAGCCTGCTTCTATATTGCGACCGACCCCGGCGCACACTTCCCGGTCAATGCAATGATCAGCAGTTCAAGAAAACCGACCGTCACCATCGACCCGCATATCAACTGCACGACCGAGATCTCGGATCTCCATATCCCGGTTGCCCTTGTCGGTGTCGAAGTCGGCGGTTGCGCCTATCGTATGGACAACGTTCCGATCGAGACCCGTAAGGTTGTCGACCCGCCAGAGGGCGTGCTCACGGACGAAGAACTCTTGACGAAGATCAACAACCGTGTTGACGAACTTCTCGCACAGGGAGGCGCGTAAATGTCTGAATATCTCATCAAGAACGGCCACGTCTTTGACCCGACCCAAGGAATCAAGGGCGACAAGAAGGACATTGCCGTCAAGGATGGCAAGATCGTCGACAATGTCAGCTCCGGCGCAAAAATTATTGATGCCAAGGGCAAGACCGTCATGGCAGGTGCCATCGAGGTTCACGCCCACGTGGCAGGCCCCAAGGTCAACGCAGGCCGCTGGTACCGCCCCGAAGACAAGCATTTTGACTCCCATAAGACACCCGGCATTACAAGAATTGAGGGAGGCAAGTCCATTCCGACGGTCTTCAAGACCGGCTACGAGTACGCCCGCATGGGATTCACGTTTGCCATGGAAGCCGCCATGCCCCCGCTCTACGCAAGGCATGTCCACGAGGAGATCCACGACACCCCCATCATCGATGAGGCGGCACTCCCGGTCTTCGGGAACAACTGGTTCATCCTTGAGTACCTCAAGAACCATGAGGTCGAGAACACCGCGGCCTACATTGCATGGATCCTACGCCAGACCAAGGGCTATGGGGTCAAGTGTGTCAATCCCGGCGGCACGGAAGCCTGGGCATGGGGACTGAACTGCCTCACCATCCGCGACCCGGTCCCGTATTTTGACATCACACCGGCAGAGATCATCAAGGGCCTGATCGAGGCAAACGAGTACCTCGGTCTCCCGCACTCGATGCACCTCCACCAGAATGACCTCGGCAATCCCGGTAACTACAAGACCACGATCGAATCACTGGCACTTGCAGAAGGGATGAAGGCCACGAACAACTTCGGCCGCGAGCAGGTCCTGCACTCCACGCACCTCCAGTTCCATTCTTATAAGGGTACGAATTGGGGCGACTTTGAGTCCGGTGCAAAGGAGGTCATGGACTACGTCAACAAGCAGAAGAACCTGACCATCGATACCGGTAACGTCACCCTTGACGAGACCACCACAATGACTGCGGATGGTCCGTTCGAGCACCACCTTCACAGCATCAACCACTTAAAGTGGTTTAACGTGGACGTGGAGCTTGAAACCGCAGCGGGTATCGTGCCGTTCATCTACGACCCAAGCAACGCCGTCTTCTGCTCCCAGTGGGCAGTCGGGCTTGAAATTCCACTCTATGCAAAGGACCCGATGCGCTGTTTCATCACCACTGACCACCCGAATGCAGGACCGTTCACCCGCTACCCGCGTGTTTACTCATGGCTCATGAGCAAGAAGGTCCGTGACGATTTGCTCAACTCCTTCAAAAAAGCCGACAAGGTCATCGGTGCCACAAACATCGCAAACATCGACCGCGAGATCACGCTCTACGAGCTGGCAGCCATGACCCGCGCTGGGCCGGCAAAATGCCTGGGCCTTTCCAAGGACTACGGCGGCTTAAAGCCCGGCATGAACGCAGACATCGCCATCTACAACATCAACCCGGACAAATTCCCGTCGACCGGACCCGAGATCGAGAAGGCATTTGCCCAGGTCGCCTACCTCTTCAAGGATGGGAAGATCTGCGTTGAAGGCGGCAAAGTCGTCGACATGGGTCACAAGCAGACCTTCTGGGTGGACGCCAAGGTCAACGAAAACAAGCAGGTCATGCATGATATCAGGGAGAAGTTCCTCCGCTACTACAGCGTGAACGAGAACAACTACCCGGTTCCCGAAAGCTATGCACCGCACCAGCACATCATCAGCGTGGATGCAACCCAGGCGTGAGGTGAAAAGACATGAACACGGTTACACTCACAATAAAAAAGCAACCGGAACTCTACCTGGAATGCGAGAAGGTCATCCCTGACGTTTTTGCCGGCAAGACTGTCGACGAGATCGCAAAACTTCCTGCATACCAGGGAAAGGAGATCGAGACGCTCGGTGACTTCTTTACCATCACCGGAGAAGCCGGGGCAACGGCGGCAGACACGAAAATCGTCGTGAACGGCGACTGCACGAAGATGAAGTATCTCGGTGCGAAGATGACCGCCGGCGAGATGGTTGTCAACTCTGCCTGCGATATGTATACCGGCAGCTGGATGAAGGGAGGGAAACTCACCGTCAATGGTGATGTCCATTCCTTCTGCGGCCTTGCAATGGCGGGCGGCGAGTTCACCATCAACGGCAACGCCGGAAACTACCTTGGCGCAGCCTACCGTGGCGACTGGAGAGGTATGAGCGGTGGCGTCCTCCGCGTGAAGGGCAATGCCGGCTCGGATGTTGCCAGTTTCATGACCGGTGGCACACTCATCATCGAGGGAAGTGTCGACATCCACCTCGGTACCCACATGGAAGGAGGCAAGATCATACTCAAGGGCAATGCAAACCGCCGTGTCGGCGGACAGCTGGTCAAGGGTGAGATCTATGTCTTTGGCACCGTCAACGTCATGATGCCCGGCTACAAGCCTGCCGGGGAAGTTGAACTCGAAGTTGACGGCACCAAGGCGAAATTTGTCGATTATATCGGCGATCTTGGGGAACGCCACCCCAAGCGAAAGGGCGAGACCGTTTACGGCCACCTTTACATGAAAAAATAATTTTTAAACAACCGTCACACACGAGGGGGGATTATTTCCCCTCACCACTTTTTTTTAGATTCGGCGTTCCTGTCTAGTTATTTCTGTGCGATCAGGATACAGAGACCCTGCAGGTCCCGTTCAGGGGAAACCCGGGAAAAACCTGCAGCAGCAAGCATCCCGGTCACATCATCAACCGTAAAGAACGTTGCAAACTTCAGGAACCGGCCCTGATGCTCCGGCACTCCTTCCCTTTTTGCGATCCCGCCTCCCTTTTCCAGGAACGCAGTCACAAGAATTCCTCCCTGCCGTATCACCCGGAAGGCTTCGCTGAACGAACGGGCAGGATCGTCCATGAAACAGATGACCGTCATCATGAGAATGCAGTCGAAGGTGTTGGCCCGGTAGGGCAAAAATTCCCCCACGCCCTGCACTGTTTCGATTCCCCGCTTATTTGCAAGGGCGCTGAGGGAGGGCGAAGGATCGAGCCCGTGCCGGATGCCAAGACGGGAAGCAAACCTCCCGGAGCCAACGCCAACCTCGAGCTTCATCCTCCCTTCAGGCAGAACGCGCATCAGGAGCGCGAGCTGCTCCTGGTAGATTGCCGGGTGTGTTTCAAACCAGTGATCGTACTCCCCCGCGTACCGTTTGAAGACAAAACGAGAGGCATCCATCCCGCCTGTCACCCCTTGGGTTGCCGGATATTCATCCTCTCCCGGATGGAGTCTGTGATTCCGTGCATCTTCCGGATACCCTGTTCACCATCACGGGAGTAGAAGAGAAGGAGGTGGAAGTAGTCCGAGATCAGATCGATGGATTCTTTCCGGTACCGTACTTCGACACTGGTGTCTCCGGCAAATCCCTTGATGGAGATAAAATACTCCTGCTCGAAGGAGAAGTACGGCCGCTTCATGTGGGGATATTCTTTGACGGTCCCGAATGACCGGAGAAATGCCAGGAATGCAGGGGTGAGAGGTTCATCGAGGATATATTCTTTCATCAGGGAGCCATCGACGCAGACCTTGGTCTGGACGGATTTAACGATCCGCACCCTCGGCCACCTCCCGCACTGCACCTGCTGCCACAAGGCACTCCTCCGGTGTTGTAAGGTGGGAGAAACTCACCCGCACGCAGCCTTTGCCGGAATCGATCCGGTCGTGAACGAGCGGGGCACAGTGGAGGCCGGTCCTTGTCACGATGTTGTACGCCTTTCCGAGGATGTAACCGGTCTCATCGTTATTCAGGTTCCGTATGTTAAAGGAGACCACCGGGAGGTCAGGAGCCGGGGTGTAAAGGAGAATATCCGGGTTTCTTTTGATCTCCTTAATGAAGAGGAATAAGAGATCTTTGCACTTTCGGGCGATTGTATCCACGCCTTCCCGCTCGATATACCGGATGCCGGCAAGGAGTGATGCAATACCGGGATAATTCGGCGTGCCGGTCTCAAACTTCTGCGGCATATCCACCGGCTGGGAAAGCAGATGCGAATCCGTGCCGGTCCCGCCCTGCCGTACCGGCGCGATCGCTTCCGGGTCATTGAGGTAAAACCCGCCAATGCCGGGAATCCCGAAGAGTGCTTTATGTCCGGTAAAGACAAATGCACCGGCGGGAATTGCTGACAGGTTGATGGGAACCTGCCCCGCAGTCTGGGCGCCGTCAACAACAAGGAAAATATCATTGGCCCTGCAGTATTCCGCAATGGGCCGGATATCCTGCAGGGAGCCAAGCACATTGCTCCCGTGTGTCATGACCACGAGCCGGGTCTCGGGCCGGATTGCCTTTTTGATCTCATGGAGCGTGACATGCCCCTCCTGGAACGGCACCACGGAAAGCGAGAGGTGCCCTTCTCCGGCAAGGGAATGCAGGGGGCGGAGAACGGAGTTGTGCTCCAGTTCTGTTGTGATCGCATGGAACGGTTTTTTCTCTTTTTTCACAAACCCGTGGATGAGCAGGTTAAGGGAATCCGTTGCGCTCCCGGTGAAGATGAAATGACCGGGCTCCCCTGCATGGAGAAGACCGGCAAGGGCATCCCGGGTTGCCGAGGGATAATCCGTGATTCCCCCGGCCGTTGATCGCCCGAGCTCGAAAAAGGGTGTCTGCAGGCATCGGGCAACTTCCTCAAGGACTTCGTGCGGTTTTGGCCAGCTCGTTGCCGCATTGTTGAGGTAGATGAGAGGGGGTCCGCCTGCTTCCGTGTTCCCTGCCATTGCTACCAATTAGGTCATGGTCCGATTTGGTTCTTTTGCCATGAATCTAGGGGGTAGGAGCATTCGTGGTCTGTAATATTTCAATACGCTAATATGGTGGTGAATGACAATAGTGTACATACCTGAGTGCAGGCGAATAACACGAGGTTATCACGATGGATAAGTATGTGTGTATGATGTGCGGTCATATCTATGACCCGGCAATCGGTGAGACCAAGGCATTCAACAACACGATCCTGGTCAACACGGACAGGATGGAAGAGTATGAGGGTAAGGTTATGGCGGCCCAGCCGATCAAGGCCGGCACGGACTTTGCCAACCTTCCTGCTGACTGGAAGTGCCCCTCCTGCGGTCACCCCAAGTCCTACTTCCGCAAGATGGAGCCCGACACCCTCCGTGCCATGCGGACGATCAGCTACTGAAGTACTTTTTGTTTCCCTTTTTTTCTGTTTGAAGGTTCATACCGGTGGTTCTCCAAAAACCGGTTCCTGTCAACCGGCGCCAGTGCTAGGACGGGCTTAGCCGATCACACGAACGGGCCGGGAGTGCAGGATTTACTGGTATCCTGCCACTTCTATACGGGGGATCTTCCCTTCAATGGTCTCCTGGTACAGCCGCTCAGGGAAGGTAGCATGAAAAAGGGCACTGTACACGTCATAGGGCACCGGCGCATAATATCTCCGCACCCCGCCCGGCAAGACCACAACCAGTTGCTTGTTCTGTATGTCATACCCCAGTTCACGGATCCCGTTCGAAACATGTCTGTCCCATACGATACTCATTGCACACATCCTCCATGCACAACCGGGAAGGTTGTGAATGCCGACCTTTTTTCCTGCGGGACGATAAATGTTTGCCGAAGTATGAAAACAGGAATAAGAAATGAAAAAAGGATTATCCTTCAATCATTTTCACAATGGTCTTCTTGAACTCATCGAACTCAAGCTCGTCCAGCTGCTCGGGCAGCAGCGAGCCTGACGAAGCCTGCCGGTAAATCCAGTAGATAATCTTGTCCACGACCCGGATCACATCCTCCTGCGTCTTCACATCGATCAAGTGCCGGCCCATCTTCGGATGCCGGCCCCGGTGGCCACCCACGGTAATGCGGTACTCCGGGTCGGTGCCCCGGATGAGGTGGAACGGGCAGGGCTTGATGCAGAACCCGCATTCCATACATAAGTTCTGCTGGAGGACAACAATCCCGTCCTGTACACTGATCGCCTTTTCACGGCAGTAGTTGGTGCAGGTGCCGCAGCCGGTGCAGAGCCCGGGGTCGCGGATCGGCCGCTGGATACCGGTGATCCCAATCTCGTTGAGCCGCTCACTCTCGCAGCCGTTCGGGCAGGAGGAGATGGCGATCCGCACCTTCACCGGCAGTTCCTTTCCGAAGAACTTCTTATCGATCTCCTCGGCAAGGCCCACACTGTCAATGATGCCAAACTTGCAGTGCCGGGTACCCAGGCACGCGGTTACGTTCACGACTTCTTCCCGTTCGGCACCAAGCGGTGTGCCATTACGGGCGAGATCATCGACAAGCGCTTCGAGTTTTGAAGTCTCCACATGCGGGAGTTCCATGGTCTGGCGGGTGGTGAGATGGATCTTCCCAATCCCGTGCCGGGTGGCTACCTCCCCGAGTCCCTTCAGCTGTTCAGGGGAGATCATACCCGCCGGCATGCGGAGCCTGACAATACAGAAGTCGGGGTCGCATTCGGTGATGATCCCTCCCCTTGTATAGAGGTCCTGGTTGACCCGTTGGCTTCGGCGTGGCATAGTATGGTCAAATGGTTAGCCGTACGAACGGATAGACATTGTCAAAGTACTAACGATTATACTATTCAGTCACCTAGTATAGTACAATTATGCCGAAGCAGTCCGAATACATGGAGGCTTTTTTCGGGGTGGAGCTCAACCAGAAATTTGAGGACATGATCAATGAGCTCAGGGACGTCGAAGATGATCTCAAGGAACTCTCCAAGGAGATCGGAACACTGAGCCAGAGCCTTACCCCGGAAGAGTTCAACGAATTCATCAAGGAGTTTCGGGCTGTTTCCTATGAGAACGCCCAGCAGATCAAGGATGTCCGGACGTTCCTTGACTTCTACCTCAAATCCGACAAGACCTCCACCCATATCATCCTTGAGCGGGATGCATACATGAAGATCTACCAGATCTTCAAGTGGGATGGTTCTGATGTGCGGGACTTAAAACGCTGGATAAAAGAACTCAGCGAACTCTGCGACAAGATCGGCCTGAATCCCCGTGATCTGATCAATTTCAAGAAACTCACGGCCCGGCCGGTACCGGACGACCTCGCAAAGTTTCCGGTTTATGCACTCGACAAACAGGGTTATTGTCTCACCGGACCGGCTTTCGATATGGTCCTCCATGTCGATGAAGTCCGTGAGCAGATGGACAGCGATTCTCACGAATAATTTTTTTTCTTTGGGATCGGGAAACGAAAGTTCCTTTCCCGGTTGTAGTTCTCCACCGTCTTTCAAGGTACGATGATTACTTTCGATTAAAAAGGAGGATTATTAATAACATTAACAAAAAATCTGGGCTCACGGCAGAACATAATAGATAAATAACGTGATTTCCAATCATCAGTATCCCTGCATGACTGTACATTTTTTTCTTTTGAGGGACACACTCACGGTGGAGCGGCTCGGCTGGATCGATGAGCTCCTGAAATTTTATTTTTTGAAACTCAATCCCCAGAGTTTCCGCCATACCACGCATGAGCGCGAGGCAGTATTCATCTTTTTTTTAACCGGTGACGCCCTGTACAGCCTCCAGATGCCGGAATCCATCGAGATCTGGGAGAGTATCTTTTCCCTGCCCTCAATAAAGATTGTCTGCGACCAGGAAGAACTCGCCCTCCGGGGTATTACGGTCGAACACCTCAAGATGAAAAACCCGGATCTTGTCATTACCCATAACAGCCTGGCGCTCAACGGGAAACCCTCGTTCTGGAAGGATGTCATGAAATATGCCCGCCAGCATGAACAACCGATCCCAAGCACCATTGGGTATCTCCACATGGCCTCCCCGTATATGTACCAGTCTTCGGGTACCCTGCTCCAGTGTCTCGGTGCGGCACTCGAATCCCATGCATCCTGGGACCTCTACTGCTACCTTGACGGGATCCATACCGGGCACCAGGGCCAGGCCCCGCTGGACGGGGAAAATGTCGGAGAGGGACTGGACAATCTTGAAGAGCGGGCGGGAAAACGCGGTCTGCACGGTCAGATCATGTCCAGTGTCCATTGTGCATCTGCACGGGGGTACTGCACGCACGAAAAGGGTAAAGAGGCGCTGGTCCCGGCCTGTACCATCAGGCCTGTCAGGATCCGGACGGCAAACGAGATCGCCGCGCATTTCAGGAGCAACCATATCATCCTTGCCGAAAACTGTGGATCCGTGGCCATAAAAAAAGAGACAATCCGGCCCGGGCTGAGCTTCGATGAGAAGTGGAGGGTTCCCCCGGTAAATATCCTCATCACCCGTCACCCGTATGGCTCAGAGTATGCTTCAGGCGCACTCTCTTTTGCCCTCGCGTGTGCAACAAAGGAGATCCAGACCCGTGTTATCTTCATCGAAGATGGTGTTTATACCCTGTCAGGTACCCACTCCTGCAATAACAGACCGCACTGCGTTAACCTGCAGGAGGTTGTTGACGCTGCATCGGGGAGTGAAAATCTTCAGTTTTTCGCCTATACGCCCTCTCTCCAGGCACGGAATATGCGTAAAAATCCCAAACTGACCGGGGTGATCCCGGTGGGAAGTTCAGATCTCGGCAACCTTCTCTTCTTCCCGCCAACCGGTATCGTGGCAAACCACCAGAGAATCCTGTTTTTTTAATAACCCGCAATTGACAGAAAGGATCCCGGGGATCGATCCGGCCTGACCCTATACCTTTCTCCTGTTCCCTTGAACATGAGCTTTATCGAGGGAGATATCCCCCTTCATGCTGAACAACCCCGCCAAAACTAACCGTTTTCCAATGCGCTCAGTGCTGCCCCGACGGCCCCGACAATCTGGGGATCGGGGGGCACAAAAACAGGCCTGCCCGTTTCATTTTCGAGGAGATTCCGTGCGCAGTTATTCAGCGCAACACCCCCGGCAAAAAAGATCCTCCCCTCAGGAGCGACACGTTTTAAGAGCCCCGCAGCACGGCTGATAATCGCCTTGTGGATCCCAAGGGCAACCTCGTTTCTGTCCGCACCCTGGGTAACAAGGGATACCACCTCGGACTCGGCAAAGACCGTGCACATGCTGTTGATCTTCTCTGCCCTTTTTGCTGAAAGGGCGGCAGCAGAGAACTCTTCCAACGTAAAACCAAGCACGGTTGCCATGACCTCAAGGAACCGGCCGGTCCCGGCTGCGCACCGGTCGTTCATCTCGAACTTGCACAGGTTACCCTCTTTGCCAAGAGAGATTGCCTTAGTATCCTGGCCACCGATATCAAGGACCGATTCGCAATCTTCAGAAAAAAAGCGGGAACCCCGGACAAACGCCGTGATCTCGCTTACCACCGGGCAGTTGAGATGCCCTTTGATCAGGTGACGCCCGTATCCGGTGGCAGTGACCCGGTCATAGTCCACACCCTCCAGGAGTTCGTGTGCGATCCCCAGAGGGTTGTGCGAGGTTACTGATTTGCGGGAGAGGACGAGCCTGCCATCTTCGATCACGGCAAGTTTTACCGTCCGTGAACCGATATCGATTCCCGCGTATCTCATTTTCGTTTCAGGCGTTCGTTAAATGCCTCGATCCGTGTCTTAAGTTGCCCAACGTCTTCCTGGCTGTAATCGGTCTCGAGACGCAGGGTCGGGATGTGCGATTTTTCCAGTTCCTTTTCTACCGGGCCACTCTCGATAATATAAGGCTGGCAGAACTGCAGGCTGTAATGGATGACACCATCAGCATGGAGTTTTTTTGTCATCTCCTTCACATAGTTAACCCGTGATGGATTCGGTGTGAAGACTGCACAGTCGACATTGAAATATCGATCAGTTATGGCATCGAGCAGTTCTTCCACGGTGTCACCCTTAACTTCGGTAAGCCACCGGGTGCCCCGTTCCCCAACACAGGACTCTTCGCCCACGATTACGGCATTGCTGGTCTCAATGAGCATCGGCAGCTTCCAGTTCGGGACAGCCATCGGGCATCCGGATATGATGACACGTGTTGTTCCCTTGGGGAAGACACCCTTGTGGTCTTTTACCCGCTGCTCCAGCTCGTCACAGAGCTTGTTGACCGAGTCGGTGAACCGGACCGGGTCGTCATGGAAGAAAACCTGATTGATCAGGAGGGCGTCAAGTCCCGAGATCGGGGCCGGGTCGGCCGCACGAAGTGTAGCAAGCCGGATCATCGCCTTCCGCTTTGCATTGACGATCTCAATGCCTTTCTTAAGTGACTGGACGGTGACTTTCTTCCCGCTCTCTTTTTCGAGTTTTGCAATAAACTTGCGGTACTCCTCTTTGAGAACCAGTCGGCCGGTCTCGCTCTTTGTCTGCGGAAGATCCATGACGTAGAGATCCTTTACGAGAGGTCTGAAGATCTCATAGGCCTTCTTCTTGCCGTCGCAGGTATTCTCACCCACGATCACATCGCAGGACTCCACATAGGGGCAAAGCTTCCCGAGCTTGAACCCGAACATGGACTTGATAAGCGAGCAGGTATTCCGGGGAAGCAGCGCCTCAGCCGCTTCAAAGCCCAGTTCTGCACCGGCGCACAGGCCGACTGCAACTCCATCGACTGCAAGGACGAGCTCTTCCGGGACAAAGACGCAGTAGGATCCGATCACTTTCCGGCCCTGTGCCTTTGCGTCAACAAGCTCCTTGATCCGGAGCCCATGAACCTCGCTCATCACAAAATCGAAGTACTTCATCCCTTCGGGGCGGTTTTCCTGGGAAAGGAAGATATCCGTGTATGCCTGACCCAGACCTGCGAGAAGTGCATCGTGGTTTTTTAAATCAATACCCAGTGATTTCCACATTTCCGTATAATCTGCCATGATATACAACCTGCCTTTTTAATGTTAGATCTTTTTTACTTCGGCTTTCAGGGGGATGGCATGCTGAATGGTGAACATGCCCATGCAGTGCGTAAGGGAGTAATCCTTGAGATCCTTGAGCTGGGCCTCGGTAACATCACCTTTGACATCCATAAAGACACGGAATCCATTCACTAATGGCTGCTTCCCGAGATCGAACTGCGCGGTGTAATCGAGATCCGCCTCGACCCGCGTCTTTACGCTGTTCAGACGGATGTTCCGCATCGAGGCTTCGGTCACAAAGGTGCTTGAGAAACATGCGGCAAACCAGAAGAGACCAAAAGCCATCGGGCCAGGACGGCTGGCCGGGCCGGCGAAGTTCGGGTGACAGGCTTCCATTGTGTAGGTGCCGTCCTTTACCTTGACCTGCGAGCGGAACTGCGGTCCACCCTCTTCAAAAAGCCAGTCCCCCTCGATCCTGGCAGTGAATGTTGCCTCTGCCGGGTTGTTCTGGATCTCTTTTTTGTATTCTGCTACTTGCTTGGTGTCGATATTATTCAGACCCACGAGTTAACACCTAATGAAATTATGATTGGATAGGTTAAAAACTTTTAGTAAATACGGAGATAAAATGAGAGATTAGACTTTACATTCATCTGAAAACCTAAGGATACACGGAGTAGCCAGAGTATAAAGAGGAAGACCAAAGATCGAGGTGAACCGAGTACCCCCACCAGAAGATCAGATCTCAGGAAACGTTATGGATCGAACCGATCCGGATAATAAGAAGTTCCGGAAAATGACCTAAATTTCCCGAATTATGATGTCCAGTCAATCTTCGCCCGGCTTATTTTCGGGATCGGGGTACCGGTCCTTATGCTGACGCTGCGCCTCTTTTTCCCGATCGAGCGCATCGGGATCCACATGCCACTCGGTCCGGCGCAGGAGGCCGTGGACCGTGCTTGCCTCCCGGGTTGTCAGGCCGGCCCTCCCTAAAATGCGCCGGATCATGATCATCGTGTTCTCGCGCTTGAAGGGCGGGTGGTGCACCGAATCCAGGAACCGGTCTATGTGGCGGTAAAGATGCCCCATCTCATAGGGGGTGGCAAGCCGGTACTGCGGAAGAGGGAGACTGGCAAGCTCATAGCAGACAATACCGACTGCATGGGAGAGGTTCATGATAGGGTATTCATCAGAAGTCGGGATCGTGCAGATCATATCGCTGCGTTTCACTTCGTCATTATTGAGCCCCCAGTTCTCCCGCCCAAAGAGAATGGAAACCCTCCCTTCACCAGCGCCGATCCGTTCGCGCAGTTCGCGGGGAGAATAAAACGGCATCCTCATCGGCGTGCAGACAGATTTGCTCACCTGTCCCGTGGTGGCTACCACGATGCTGCTCCGGGCAAAAACATCCTCGATCGTGCAGATCTCCGCATTTTTCAGGACATCCTGCGCGTGGGAGGCCCGGCCTTTGGCTTCCTCACCAAGTGGGCAGGGATCGACAAGCACCAGCCGGGCAAACCCGAAGTTCTTCATCACCCGTGCGGCAAAACCCACGTTTCCCTCGTAGAGAGGAGCCACGAGCACGATGTCGATCTCAGGCATAACAATTTACTGGACTGCGTCTACCGTCGCTTTCAGGACAGAAGCGCCCTGGTCGTATACCGCGTTTCCCACAACGATGGTATCGGCATACTTACCCATTTCAGCTGCTTTCTCTGCTGAGTTGATCCCTCCGCCATAGTAGAGGATCGCCCGGTCAGTCGCCCCGGCTGCTGCTTTCACGACCGCTGGATCGCCATACGTGCCGGAATATTCAACATACACGATCGGGAAATGGAAATACCGGTCAGCAACAGCGGCGTATGCAGCCACCTCAGGGGGCCTGAGGTCGCAGATGGATTTTGTCACTTTTCCCACAGATGAGGCGGGGTTAAGGACGATATAAGCCTCGGGAACCACCCGGTCCCAAGGGATCCTGCCATCCTGCTGCTGAACCCAGAACCGGTGCTTGCCGACAATCCACTGCACGTCGGTTGTATTCATCACGCTCGGAACAAAGAGATATTCAATACCTTCAACGAGCACTGCCTCAGGACCTGCGGGTTCCATAACAAGGGGCAGGTCATACTGCGCGATCTGCTTCTGAAGGGTGAGTAGGTTCTCTTTTGTCACGTTCAGGGTTCCAGAGAGCATCAGGGCATCAGTGCCGCTCGCAGCAATGGCATCAATATCCCCGGGCCTGAGCTGCTTATCCGGGTCGAGTTTGGTCACATGCACCCAGTCTTTCCACTTCATGTCAGTATCAGAAACAGATAGGTCGTGGATCCCAATAAACCGGCGTACTGCAAGGAAAAACGCCGGCAACAGCAATCTCACTTGTGGGATCGATTTCACCCAAAGGCGGGTGAATGGATAACCATATGTCATGATCCGCTCATAGTGATACATAACGAGGGAAGAAAAAACCATGAGCGGAAAACCGGTTCTTCTCGTAGAAGATGACGATATTATCGCAAAGATCGCTGAATGGCGCTTAAACAACCTGGGTTACCAGGTCTGCGGCCGGGCTGTCTCCGGTGCTGAAGCCATGGAGATGGTGGTAAAGTTCAAACCGTCAGTTGTTCTGATGGACATCAACCTGAAAGGGGAACTCGATGGTATTGAGACCGCAAAGATGATTAAAAAAGGGTTCAACATCCCGGTGATCTATGTAACATCCCATTCTGACGGTCCCACCGTAGAGAGGGCGCGCGAAACCAAGCCTGACGGATTTATCATAAAACCCTTCGATGATAACGATCTCAGGGTGGCTATCGAGCTCGTCCTGAAATAATGGTTTTTCTCATATCCGGATAACAGCATTCTCCTTTTTTTTCCGCATCTGTGCCTGATAACCCCGGATCTTCTCTTCATCGAGGTCTGTAGCAGCAGCAATTTTATGCGCATCCGCTGCGATCAGGGCCTCACCGTTGAAGACACCTGTCCCGATAAGTTTGTCCGCCACAGCTGCTGTCAGTCCTTTGACCGAGAGCAGCTCCTTTCTTCCTTTCTCAAGCCGGGCTTTGGGGATGGCAACCGGTACGGGCCGGTGCAGGTATTCGCAGACAAGTGTCAGGTGACGGTTTACGGTACCGCTGCTCATACCGGTCAGTTGTGCAAGCTTCTCCGGGCCCAGCGCCACAAAATCCTCCGGGCCTGCAACACCTGCCGCCATGTACTTTTTCAGGCTCACCGGAGGGATGCCGGTCTCCTTGAGGAGCTGGCCATTATAGGTAATCCGGGCCTCTGCAAGGAGGTCGCGGGCTTCGCTCTCGCTGATACCAGCCTGCTGGAGTGTCACGGGATTTGCCCGGGCAAGACTTGCAAGATCAGTCACCCCGGCCTTTCCAAGCGCTTCCATGATCTTTGCGTAACTGCGCCCCTTACGCGGGATCAGGTGATTCCGCATAAACTTGCGGCACTCGGAACGCCGGCGCAGTTTTTCCAGAACCTCTCCGGCTTCTTTTTTGAGTTTCTGCGCTGTCTCCAGGGGCAGGTCGAGTTTTTTTGCCAGGGAGTCAGATTCGCTTCGCGCGATCTCAGCCACCGTGTAGATATGGAGGGCCCGGGCCTTTTCAAGCAGAACCTCGTTCATGGACGGGATCTCGGTAAGGGACTCTGCGTTGGAACTGATGTGGTGGCAGAGCGGGCACCCGATGTCCCAGGGTCGGGCACCTTTCCTGACGAGGCGGACAAAATGGAGGTGGTGCTTGTCGCAGACATCGTCGGTGCGGACCGCCCAGCCCCACTGGGTAACCGGGAGACCGATATTGAACGTACATTCCGGGTACCGCGAACAGCCGATAAACTGGGTTGATCCCCGCATGTGCTTGATCGCAAGCGTCCCGCCACAGGCAGGGCAACGGCCAAGGTTGAGTTCCTCTGCTGTGCGATCCCGGATATCGTTACCGATCACCTGCTCGTTTGCCTCGAGCTGGTCAAATGCTTTATGCAGCATGCTGCGCGATTCCGCAATCACATCGTCGCGGGTCCGCTTGCTCTCTTTTATCTGCTGCATGTGCGACTCAATGGTCTGGGTCATTTCGGGTTTGGTGATCGTATCGGCGTTCTGTTCCAGCGCCTCGGTCACTACCCGGCCCACAAGGGTCGGCCGCAGGGGATTGCCTTCGATATATTTGCGGGAGACGAGCCTTGCGATCACTTCATGCCGCGTACTCTTGGTACCAAGGCCAAGTTCTTCCATTCTCTGGATGAGCTTGCTCTGTGTGTACCGGGCAGGAGGAAGGGTCTCCTTCTCATCGAGATTGACCTTCCGGATCGGCAGTCTCTCGCCGGTGACAAAGACCGGGAGGATCATCTCCTTTGCCTCGGAGAACGGATAAACTGTGTGCCAGCCCGGTTCGAGCAGTCGACCGCCGGTTGTTGTGTACGATTCCCCGCCGGCATCGAAGTTCACTTTCATGGTCTGCCAGAGCGCATCCGGGGCAAGGGTCGCCAGGAACCGGCGGAGCACCAGCTCGTAAATCCGGAATGCGTCGTCCCCGATCCCTTCACGAGTTGCAACTCCTGTCGGATAGATTGGAGGGTGGTCTGTGGATGACTTCTTTCCCCGGGTTGGCTCAGCCCGCCGGTGTGCGATGATCCATTCCACATCTTTTTTGAACGGGGAATTCCGGATTGTGGCAAGCACGCCATTGAGATCCAAGGATGCCGGATAGACGGTATTGTCCGTCCTCGGGTACGAGATGTACCCATTCATGTACAGTTCTTCGGCGATCCGCATCGCATTTGCTGCAGAAAAACCCAGTCGCGCGGCCGCGACAATGTACGTGGTGGTGTCGAACGGGGAGGGAGATCGGTCCTGCTTGGTCCCTTCCTTAACCTCGGTCACAACAAGCGGTTCCTTCGTGTGATCACGGGCAAGTTCTGCTGCTTTCTGGTCCTTGAACCGGCCGTTCGTGTGCCGGGCCTCGATCGGTTCGCCCGCCTTTTCCGTGAGCAGGCCCAGCTGCCAGTACTTCTCCGGGACGAATTTCTCGATCTCTTTTTCCCGGTCAACGATCATGGAGAGTGTGGGACTTTGCACCCGGCCCACCGAGAGGATATTGTTGCCCCCGCGGCGTGCGGCAAGCGAGATGAACCGTGTCAGGGACGCTCCCCACATGAGATCTATGGACTGTCGTGCCTCTCCTGCCGCTGCAAGCGCGAAGTCGAGGTCCGTTGTATGGGTGAAGGCAGTCTTTAATTCCTGCGGCGTGATCGCGGAGAACCGGGCCCGGTCAATTTTTACGTCACGGTTGACGGCACGGACCAGCTCGTACGCCTCTTTTCCGATCAATTCCCCCTCGGTATCAAAATCGGTGGCAATGGTGACCCGGTCGGCATGACGGGCCAGTTTCTGGAGGAGGGAGACTATCCGTTTTTCAGTGGGCACCTTGATGGTCTTTGCATCGATCAGGCTGCGGGGGGTGTACTCCTCACTCCGCCAGTTTTCGTAACCGGGTTCGAAATCGACCTCGACCACGTGGCCGCGCAGCCCTACTGTGGTTGTATCGCCGAAACTGTAGGTCGAGACCCCTGCATCTTTTTTCTCGGCAATCCTGTGGCCCCCGGCAAGGATCTCGGCGATCCTGTGGGCCGAGATGTTCTTTTCTGCAACGATCAGGTGCACGTCGGATCACTGCTCCGCGTCCCTGAGTGCCGCAACCATCATCCGGTTCAGCTCGCCCGGATCGGCGCGACCTCTCGTCTTTTTCATGACCTGCCCGACGAGGAAATTCAACGCCCCGTTCTTTCCGGCTTTATAGTCATCGATAGCCTTTGGGTTTTCTGTGATCACTTCTTTGACCGCCGCAACCAGAGCCCCGTCATCGCCGGTAGTCTTTGCAAGGTGGAGCCGCGCAACAATCGCCTCCGGAGTCTCCACAGTCTCGCCCTTCAGCTGCTCATCGAGCATGACCCGGAGGACCTCAATGCCGCTTTTATCTGTTATAGTCCCGATTTTGAGAAGGGCAAGCAGGCTGCCGAATCGGTGCGGATCCACGCTCTCTATTCCCATATCCCGGTAATTGAGCTCCCCGGTAAGCGTATCGGCAATCCAAGTATCTGCGAAGCCGCAGAGGTCCGCCCGATCCCCGGCAACTACTGCCTCGAAAAAGTTAGCCATCTTCAATTCGCCGGTCAGGGTCCGGGCATGGTTGAGTGAACACCCGTACTGGGTAACGAACCTCTCGCGCCGCACATCGGGAAGTTCGGGGAGCACGATATCCTTTACCCAGGACTGGACACGAAGGGGGCGGAGATCCGGCTCGGGGAAGTACCGGTAATCATGCTCCATCTCCTTTGAACGGGCAGACTGGGTGATCCCCCGGGCCTCGAGATAGTGCCGGGTCTCGCGTTCAACGGGAAGGCCGCGCCGGATCATGTTTTTCTGTCGGGTAACTTCGAAGGTGAGCGCCTTTTCAACCCCTTTATAGGATGTGATATTCTTGATCTCCACGCGTTCACTGCCCCGGAGCGAGATGTTTGCATCAACACGCAGCGATCCCTCTTTTTCCGAATCAAAGACACCAAGGTATTCGAGCGTGGCTCGGAGCTTGTTGAGGAATTTACGCGCTTCTTTGGGTGAGCCCATGTCCGGCTCGGAGACAATCTCAATAAGCGGAATACCGGCGCGGTTGTAGTCAACGAGGGAGTACCGGCCACGCTCGGCGTTCCCCATATGGACAAGCCGGCCCGGGTCCTCCTCAACGTGGATGCGGGTGAGCTGGATCTTGCGCTCCTTCCCGTCATCCCCTTCGATCTCGATGTAGCCACCCTGTGCGAGAGGCTTGTCGTACTGCGTGATCTGGTAGGCCTTATCGAGGTCAGGGTAGAAGTAATTCTTCCGTGAGAACTCGGATTCGTGGATAACCGTGCAGTTGAGCGCCTTTGCCACTTTCATTGCATATTCTATGGCGCGCTTGTTCAGGGCCGGCATCGTGCCGGGGAGGCCGAGGCAGATCGGGCAGACGTGGGTGTTGGGGCCGTCGTCCCGGTAATCGGTGGAACAGCCGCAGAAAAGCTTGCTCTTTGTATTGAGCTGGCAGTGGACCTCAAGGCCTACGATCACATCTGCATCGATCATGCCTTCACCGCCTGCTCGTACGCATAGGCAACGTCCACCACGCGCTCGTCCTCGAATTGTCTGCCCATGATCTGGAAGCCGACCGGCATCCCCTGGACTTTCCCGCAGGGTACCGAAATCGCCGGTATCCCGGCAAGGTTTACGGGCACCGTGAGGATATCGGAGAGATACATGGAGAGCGGGTCGCTCTTTTCGCCCAGTTTAAAGGCGATGGTGGGCATCGTGGGACCGCAGAGCACGTCCACATTAGTAAAGAGCCGGGCAAAGTCCTTCCGGACATTCTCGCGTGCCACCTGCGCCTTTGCATAATACTTCCCGTAATATCCCGAGGAAAGGGCAAAGGTGCCGAGCATGATCCGGCGCCGGACCTCGGGGCCGAACCCCTGCTTTCGCACGTCCTGGTACGCCGCATGCCACGATTTTTTGGTATCGGCGGCCGGGCCGTACCGTACGCCATCGAACCGGGCGAGATTGGAACTGGCCTCGCTCGTGCAGATTACATAGTAAGCGGCGAGTGCGTACTCCATCGAGGGAATGCTGCAGGGAACTGTGGTGGCGCCAAGCTCTTCGAGTCGCCCTATCGCGCGCCGGACGGTGGCGGCAATCTCCGGATCCACACCCGCCCCGAAATACTCTTTGGGGATACCGATCCGCAGGCCTTTTATCTCAGCGGACGGGGTGTGGTGATACGGTCGGTCGTAGGACGTGGAATCCCGCCGGTCATGACCTGCAATAATGGACATCAGGAGCGAGACATCCGCGACATTTGTTGCCATCGGTCCGATGGTTTCCAGGGAGTTTGCGTACGCGATCAGGCCATACCGGGAGACACGGCCGTACGTTGGCTTAAGCCCGACAATCCCGCAGAATGCCGCCGGGCAACGAATCGATCCCCCGGTGTCGGTACCAAGCGCCATCCGGACCATCCCCGCCGCAACGGCTGCCGCACTCCCTCCCGAGGATCCACCGGGCACTCTTTTGGTATCGCAGGGATTAAGCGTGGGGCCGAATGCCGAGTTTTCGGTACTCGTACCCATCCCGAACTCGTCCATATTTGTCTTGCCGGCGATTGCTGCGCCTGCGTTCCTGATAAGGGTCACCGCATGCGCATCGTAAGGAGGGACATATCCTTTGAGGATCTTGGATGCACAGGTAGTCTCGATACCCCGGGTGGAGATATTGTCCTTGACCGCAACTGCGATCCCGGAGAGTTTGCCCCCGGCATACTCAGGCTGTGGGCAAACAGTCAGGAACGCATTATACCGGTCATCTGGTTCAAAACGGATCGTATTCTCTGCCACTACATCACCCGTGGGGCCTTGATAAAACCGTCTTCCTGTGCCCCGGCATTCTTTAATGCCTCTTCCTGTGGAAGGGAGGGCTCAACTTTGTCCTCCCTGAGGATATTATAAAGATCCCGGGTGACCACTGCATCACCCTGGACCCGGTCGAGCACGTCAAAATATTCCACAATGGCATTGAACTGGCCGGTAAAAGTGGCGAGTTCTGCGGTGTCAATGCCGATATCGGCAAGTTCTCCGATATGTTCCACGTCTTTTTCAGTGACCATGTTCCACCCGTCCGATGTGGTCTATGTAATCTTGCACGGACGTTTTATAACCATTTTTACGGGCAAGCTTCTTTAGTTCTCCCCAAACCCCGCTCCCGTACTGCATGGCCTTCTTCTCATATCCGGCCAGTTCCTGCGGGATATAGTGCGCTGCGACTTCCCGGAGCGGGATTTTGCGTTGACCATTACGTACCTTCTCGCGGGCGGGGATTTTACCTGCAGCGCGCACAACCCGGATATCCAGGTAGGGCATGGAAAGGTAGGTACCGGAAAGAGCGGCAACAGCCTGATCACGTGCGGCTTGAAACTCAAGTCCCGCAATATCCCGCGCAAGATCGTCTTCCAGGTTCGGAGAGGAGAGATACCGGGCATACCCGCCGAAGAGCTCATCTGCCCCCTGCCCGGCAAGGATGCGCCGGTACCCGTGAGCACCCGCCCACCGGGTAACAAAATACATCGTAACGGCAATACTGGTATTTACCGGATCTTTTTTCGGGATTGCAGCGATTACCGCAGGAAGAACAGATTCGATCTCGGCCGGAGTGATCTCGACTTCGGTACAGGACAGGCCAAGAAGCCTGGCGGCATGCCTGGCCCGGGTGAGATCGTGAGAACCGGCAAGACCGACAGCCACGCACTCCCGTTGCGCGAGCGCTGCCACAAGACTCGAATCCACCCCGCCCGAAAGTGCCATGATACCTTCGTCGCTGCGGAGCCTGACTGCTGTCACGATCGCATCCTCAAGGGTACACGGGGCAGGATCCGGTTCGATCAGGCACCGTACTTTCCCTTCGCAGAAGAGCGTGCCCTTGGGGCCCGGTCCGGGGAGAATACCAAAATGATCGCGTGCCTGGCATGCTCCCCACGAGAGGGAGAACTCACCACCAAACATCCTGATTCGGTCGGGTTCAGTCAGTACGATCTTCTCAACCTCAGCGGGGGAGAGCCTGACCCCATCCTGCTCGACCCAGCCGGTATATACAAAGGAGGTCATGCACTTGCTGGATACAGTATGGTAATGACAAGGGATATAATGCGTGGAGATTGTGCAGGAACCGGGTCGACCCGGTAATACTGGCGCCGTTTCCGTGGCTGCCGGCCGACGCCCGGGTATGTTCCAATCGGTTGTCTTTTTATTTTTGTTCTCCGGAGCCATGATTCTTTTATGATACAGGCGAAATACTATAGGGCGCGAGGGTACGAAAGTGGCCAACTCGGCTGGACTTAAGATCCAGTTCCGCAGGGATTCATGGGTTCGACTCCCATCCCTCGCACTTTTCTTGTGGGTTATAGATATCTCGCATTTTGCAACCCATCACATGCGGCATCTATTCTGATATCACTGTTCTGAAAGTGAGGCATGGGCTTGCACGGGCACTATAACCAAGGATAAAAATTAATTGTTATATCCAACCATATTCAAGTTGGATTTTGTAATGGAATTGAAAGGTACAGGTAATGTAAAACTGACCGGTTCCGTGTCAATTGGGATAAGAACAATACTCTCCAATCGACATATTCAATGTGCATTAATTTGTGCTAAAAAAAGTAATGAAATTGAGAGCCAATATAGTGAAGGTAGTAAATGGGAAGAGAATGCCCCATTATATCAAGAAGATCAGGCTTATTCTTGGGGCGCAATTATCTCTTCTGTTGCATATCTAGAATCACTAATAAATGAATTTTTTAATGATTGCAACTACAATGCAGAAGAAATTAAATCGATAGGTGAAGAAGAAATTAAATTGCTAAATAAACATTATGAAAAAGACTTTAAATGCCGAAGGAAGGGCCCGAAACATTTAAAAATATTTTGCAAATATCTAACGGCGTATAGTATAATAAATGGCAAAGGGATATATAAGAAATCAGATTTGTGTCAAAATTTTATTGACCTGATACAACTTCGTAATGCATTAACTCACTATCATTCTGAATTTCAGTTTGAAATGGGAGATCCATATGGTCTTAACCAACTTCAAGGACGATTTAAAGAAAATATCTTTATGAATAACGTTGGAAATTCATTTTTTCCATTTAAATGTCTCGGAGCCGGTTGTGCAGAATGGGCCGTAAATATATCAATTGACTTTACTGAATTTTTCTATTCGGAAATTGGTCTTAAAAGTAAAATGGCCGAGGTCAAGAAAATTCAATTAGGAATGAGTTGATCGACCACCAAATCACTTTGCGAATCCACATTTATTAATGGATTGATCCCATAGTTCTACCCTTTCTCTCACATGGTTATTGAGAATAAATGGCTGATCTCTCTTGGCATTTTTTTTCATATAATGCATTGTGCCTTATAAGATTCCTCGTTTCTTCCATTCGGTGTTAGGGATGCTCAATATCTTCTTTCGGACATTAACCGCATCCTGACGACTGATCGCATAATCAGGGCTAATCTAATCAAGGTAAGTGCGTAGCGCAAAACCCGACGAGGCGTTTTGCGCGTAGGGCATCGCTAATTTTTTAAGCACTCAAAAACTCCCGTCACGATTCCTCCCCCCTCCTCGCTCTGCTCGGAGTCGCTCGGGCGCCTCATCGGGCCCTCGCTGGGCGAATGCGGTTGATCCTATTTCAATGCCGCCGCGGGGGCTTCCTGCCGGGGGCGGCGGCTTTTCTGGCCAGTGGGGGTGTGGGGGCGACAGCCCCCACGATATCCCCGCAATGTTTCCATGTACAACCCGGATCCTCCGGTCTGGCCGAAGGGATGTCCGGAAAAGTCCGGGTCATGAGTGATAGATTTTACAAAAATGTTCCGGTTGTGATCTGCGAATGCCGGAAATTCTCTCACTCGGCTGCTGAGGATTCCGAAAAATCTCTCACTCGGCTGCTGAGGATTCCGAAAAATCTCTCACTCAGCTGCGGAGAATTTCAAAAAATGTGCGGACCCCAGGCAGAGGATTCCGGAAATAATGACACTGTCTGCCCCAGGGAGCAGGGTTCTCCCGCGTGTTTCACCTCCGGACCTCCCTGCATGGATGGAAAGCAGGAGAGACCTTATTGGCTCACAGGGATAATACACCGGCATGACCTTAATCAAAAAGCACCGGGTACGAACGAAAAAAACCCTGGTTGATACCCTGCCGGAGATGCTGCTTGCCGCACTTGCCAACCATGAGGATTTTATTGTGACCTATGAGACGGATGAGGAAACAAAGAAGCGGTCCCTGTACGTTATGAGCGGGCAGTTAATCACTCCGGAGATGCTTACCACCATAAAACAGGCAATCCAGCGCAGGAAGGAAGAGGGAGATATCATCGTCACCAGGGACTGGAAATAAAAAGAAATCTCGTTTTTAGCGAAAAACCTGCCCTGAATCATTCTCTTTGATCAGTACCAGTACCATCAGTCCCGATAATACGGGCCACTCGTCCGATACGGCCGTCTTTGAGCCTGACCTTGATGCCATGCGGGTGAACCGGGGAATTGGTCAGGATATCCTGGACAATGCCCCGGCTCACTTTCCCGCTCTGCTGGTCCTGCTTGAGAATAATATCAACAGTGCAGCCGGGGCGTATCGTGTCACGGCGCGTTCCATTCATCTTACGGTCAGGTCGGTTTTCTATGAGAATCACCATCACAGGAAGGGTCAGGCCATTTCATAAAGGAAACGAGTTCAGAGGCTAAAAAAGGATTATAACGAAGGGACATTGTACGACCCGATGCCGGATTCAATCCACCCCAGGGAAGTCACCCACCCGTGATTACTCCCGTGCAGTGTCAGTACGCTGATATTGTTCTGGTACATATTTGACGCCGGAGAGAAGATATTCCAGGAATTTATGCCGGTAACACTCGCGCTGACCGACAGTGATGCCGCGGGGTTTGCGGTATAATCCGCATACATGCTCGTCAGGTACTGATAACATACGGGAGTGCTTGCCGATGTTGCATTCATCGAAGGACAGGCAGCCGTGTGGAGGTTCTGGACCGGCCGGAATACTGCCGCATTTTCAACCGGTGCAGAGGTATCGATAACAGAGGATGACGAGGCGTTCACGATCAGGGTGATTGTAGTGGGCTGCGCTACCCCGTTTGCCGGACGCTGTCCGATCATCGGGGCTGATACCTGCAAAAGTGTCGCCTTGCCGGTACCATAGAGTGTCAGGTTCCAGTCTGCGGGGGCCCCGGAGATCTCATGGCTGCTGATCTGCGCGACCACCGGAGAATCCCCATGACTGTCTGCGGGAACAGGTAAGAATAGGGTGACATTCGACAATACATCATTCGTCGAGATCGTGCAGATGTACTGATAATTACTCGTCAGTGAATTCCGGTACATTGTATCGACGGACGTAGTATACGTAGCAATGGCCACGAACAGAACCAGGATTACAATAAAGAGCCCAAGCGCAATCTTGATGATCTTATCCATAGGAGCCCCCCCTTGGTAACGGAAAGAAGACATGAGACCCGTTTCCGGGTCTCCTCATGCTCTCCGGCCACCAGATCTCTATTCCGGGAGACAGCTAAAAAAAGCATTGTATTTCCCTTTGAGCGGGAACGCTTTGGCCCTGCAAAACGGTACGACTATATGATCCGGAGCCGATCATACTTCATGGAGCGCCGCCCCGACCTTATCCTTGCCAATGTCCAGCTCCCTGAAGGGCGCAGGGCGGATATAACAATCCATGACGGCCGCGTCATCCATGCTGGTGCCAGCACAGCAGCGGAAAGAAGAATTGACTGCACAGGCTTTTTTATCCTCCCGGCAGCGGTGGATATGCATGTCCACATGAGGGGAGGAATCCAGTCGGCAAAAGAGGATTGGGAGTCGGGAAGCAAAAGTGCTATTGCCGGGGGAGTTACAGTCGTTGTCGACCAGCCCAACACGATCCCTCCCCTCACTACACCGGAGACATTTGCCGCAAGAGTGAAGGAGGCCCGGGAACATTCCTCCTGCAGTTTTGCAATTAACAGTGGAGTCACTCCTGGTACCCCTATCGAGGCAATGTGGGAGGCCGGAACCATGGCCTTTGGGGAGATCTTCTTTGCCCCCTCCAGTTATGGCGAGGCACTGGGTAAGGCAGAATTCTCCCACGCGCTCGAGCGTATCCAGGCGCTGGGGGGGTTAGCCACCGTTCATGCCGAAGGAATCGGATCAGGCAAGGATACCGGCCTCGCTGCCCATGATACCTTGCGCTCACCCGAACGGGAACAGGAGGCAGTGATCGCTGTTCAGTCAGCGAACCGGAAAGGCTGCCGGCTTCACTTTTGTCACCTGAGTGCAGCGGAGTCTGTAGATGCTGCACAGGGATCTGTGGAGGTGACGCCCCACCACCTCTTCCTCTCCCGGGAGATGACCGGTGACGCCGATTGCCGGTTCAAGGTAAATCCCCCGGTCAGGAGTGAGCGCGAGCGAACCGGTCTCTGGGAGCGGTGGAACCGCATTGATGTCATCGCATCCGACCATGCCCCCCATACAAACGAGGAAAAGACACTTCCCTTCCCGGATGCACCCTCAGGTATACCAGGTGTGGAGACCATGGTACCCCTGCTCATGGCAAAGGTGCTGGAGAAGCAAATCTCCCTTTCTGATGTGATCCAAAAGACTTCCTCTGCGCCTGCCGCGCTTATCGGTATTCCGCCATCCGGTTTTGCCCCCGGCAGCCGTGCAGATTTTGCCCTTTATCCCAGGTCTGTAACCAGGGTGAACCCGGATCTCCTGCACAGCAGATGTGGCTGGTCACCATTTGAGGGGTTCCATGCCATCTTCCCCCGGACCGTGATCCTTGGAGGTTCTATGGCATATCATGACGGGGAATTTTTCCGCTCAACTCCGGTGTGGTACCCCGGGAAAGGGCTGTCCCTCCACCCACACTAGACACACCTAGGACCGCGGACGAGAGAAATCCTGCACGAAATGCTAAAGACTCCGGACAACAGATGTGAAAAGGTGCCGATATATGCACACCCATAGGTCCCCGGGTGATCGATTGGCAAGTGCCTGGATATGATCCACGGGACAACCCGGGTGTGCGACAGGCATCGCCCGGCCGAGGGTTTTATACACCGGTGAAGAACGGCAGCAGCCACTGATGATCCACGTGTGTTTAAGCCGGGCGACACTTCCTTCTTACCGAGGCAGAATGTCCGCAATGGATGATGCAGTGCTCGAGGATCGCGATGGCGTTCTCCTGAGTATCGAGGTCACTGCCAGCGCAAAATCCAGTCTCTTTCCTGCAGGATTTAATGAATGGCGGAAGGCCATCGGTTGCCGCGTCACGGCCCCTGCCGTTGACGGGAAAGCAAACAAAGCGGTGATCGGGTTGATCAGCACGACCGCTTCTGTACCAACCGCTTCGGTCTCTATCGTTGCTGGGCTCACCTCGTCGCAGAAAGAGGTGAGGATCGCCGGTGTCACAAAAGCCCGGATCTCCGAACTTCTCTTTTCAGAAGCCGAGAGGACATAACCCATCTGATTTCTCGCAAAATGGGGGACATAAAAAGGGACAGTCCCGCCCGGCGCATGGCGAAAAAAGTGGCTTCTAACCTACACTTTAAGTAATTCCACGCGATATATATAATTTATACCTATGATCAGGCAATCCATTCATCGCATGATACATGGGGGTGCGTTTACGTGTATTCACCGGATACTACCAAGTACCTTATTCACATCAGCCTCACCGCAGAGGGGGTGGTCGAGAAACCTGACGTAGTCGGAGCTATTTTCGGACAGACGGAAGGTTTACTCGGCGAAGACCTGGATTTGCGGGATCTCCAGAGGACAGGACGTGTTGGCAGGATAGACGTCCAGATTGCAAGCAAGAAAGGGGAGACCACCGGAGAGATCCTGATCTCCACTTCCCTTGACAGGGCAGAAACTGCCATCCTTGCTGCATCGCTTGAGACCATCGACCGCGTGGGCCCCTGCGTGGCGCACGTTTCGGTAAAGATGGTGGAGGATATTCGTGTCAGCAAGAGGAAAAAGATCGTTGAGCGTGCCAAGGAGATCTTAATAGAACGTTTCGATGACGGGACGATCGACAGTGATGAGCTGCTCGACGACGTCCGCCAGACGATGCGGGTAGAAAAGATCGGGACAATCGGAGAGGAAAAACTGCCGGCAGGCCCCAATGTCCTTGAATCGGATGCCATCATTATTGTGGAAGGACGGGCCGACGTGATTAACCTGCTCCGGTACGGCATCAAGAATGCCGTGGCTGTTGAAGGAACCAATATCCCCAAATCCATTGTTGAACTCACCGAGAAGAAGACCACGACCGCATTCTTCGATGGTGACCGGGGTGGTGAGCTGATCCTTCGCGAACTGCTCCAGGTAGCCGATATCGATTACGTTGCGTTCTCCCCGCGAGGGAAGAGTGTCGAGGATATGACCAAGAAGGAGGTTATAAAGACGCTCCGGAACAAGGTGCCGGTCGAGTACGTCCGCGACCAGTATTTTGAGGACGCAGCCGAACTGCCGGCGGACCTCGTCCGCCCGGCCCGCCAGTTATCGGCTCCCGATGAGAGCGACGCAGCAGGTCGGGCCGGAACCGGACAGAAACGGACCCGGGAGAGCACGCCAAAAGTGCCGGTGACTATCCGGGATCACATGGAAGATGTAAGGGGCAAGAGCGTGGCCCGGTTCCTGAATGAGGATATGGCAGTAATCCGGGAGATCCGAACGGAGGAAATCGAGAAAGCCGTGGATATGCTGGACGAGCCTGCAGCCGGCGTTGTCATCGATCGTACGGTGGATCAGAAACTGCTCGACCGGCTTGTCTGGAAAGGACTCGAATACGTAGCAGCGAAAGATTTCAAAGGTATTATAAAAAGGCCGTTAAACATCAGGTTGATGAAAATGAGCTCGTAAAAACGAGCCCGCACAAATTTATTTATGCAAGTTACGCCCCATGTAACACTTTGGTGTGGTAATTTGCACAAGGAAGAACTGATCAGTCTTCACAAGATCCTCTTTGAGGTCAAGGACTATTTTGAAGAAACCAACCCGGACCTGAAGTTTTCCCAATACACCGCGTTAAAAATTACCCCGTCACAGATGCACAAGAGCAAACTCGAGCACAAATACGCCATCTTCGTGCTGGGCAACGAGATTGCAAACGCGATGAAGGATGTGGACTATACCTCCTCGTCGAGGATCTCGGCACGTATGAAGGACCTTGCAGAAAAAACTCTCAAGGAAATGGAATACGCCTGAGTTACTGAACACTCTTTTCTTCTGGCTGACGAATTCGGACATTGGGGCGGAACGGTGAGGCGGTGCCCTGTACAGACAGGGCCTTCTACTCTCCCGGATGCGATCGGTCGTTGTTCCAGTCGGGGAATAACGCTAAATCCGATCAGGTGAATCACACAAGTATGCGATACTTTCCTGATCCGGACAAAAATCTCGACCTTGGCGCCGTGAACAGGGTCGTCGAAGCTGCCTTTGCCGATCACGGAAAAGGGCTGGTGCAGATGCCCCCCAAGATCTACGTTACTCTTCCCGCAGGGGATTTTCGTACCATGCCCGGATTCCTTCCAACACTGGGGATTGCCGGGGTAAAGATTGTCAATGTCCATCCAGATAACCCAAAGATGGGCCTTCCCACCGTGATGGCGCTCACGATCATCCTCGACATCGCTACCGGGAAGCCTGCAGCTATCCTGAACGCAACCCGGCTTACGGATCTCCGGACCGGTGCGGCCGGGGCGATTGCCGCCAAATACCTTGCACCAAAAAAGGAGTGCGTGCTGGGGGTCATTGGCACCGGGCGACAGGCCGAGGCACAGGTGAGAGCTACCGCGCAGGAGATCTCTTTAACCGGCATCCGGGTCTGGAACCGGAATTCCGTTCATGCCAGTGCGTTTGCTGCGCGGCTTTCACCCCTGTCTGCGGAGAGCGTCTCCCTTGAACAGGCCTGCGACTGCGATGTCCTGGTTACCACTACCCCGTCCCGGGTCCCCCTGATCAAAAGCGAATGGATACACCCTGGTACACACATAAACGCCATCGGAGCCGATGCTCCCGGTAAGGAGGAGCTCGACCCGGAGATCCTGCACCGGGCCCGGGTCTTTGTGGACGATCCTGCCCAGGCATTCCACTCAGGGGAGATCAATGTCCCGATCAGTACCGGGAACTATCAGCCATGGATGATTGCAGGTACCTTAGGAGAGGTAGTGATCGGAAAAAAGAAGCGTGAAAACCCGGACGAGATTACGATATTCGATTCCACGGGTCTTGCGATTCAGGATCTTGCAATTGCATCGCTTGCTATGCGCCAGGCACCCGGAATGGAATTGCCGTTCCTGTAAGAATCGACACAATTGCCAAAGGTACAGGGTCCGCCTGCAGGCATTTGAGCGTTCATATTCTGACAGGCTTCCGCTCTCTTCCCGCCCGGATGTCCGTAGTAAACAGCCAGGATTTCCGGGCATGAATTGCCGACATCAAGGGTACATCTGACATGAGGTACACCTGCTAATCATTTCCGGGGTTGGAATACGTGAACTCCAAACAAGGGGACCGACCTTACGGCAGTCTGCCCCATTGCCAGAATGCCGTAAAAGAGAATAATATAATAGAAAGATGCAAAAAAATTGACTCTTACTGCTGCTGTTTAGCGTGCTTCTTCCAGACCTGCTCGCGGTACACCGGGCCGCTGTTATAGGTACAGAAGGGGATAAGTTTCCCGTCCGGGGTTGCATAATGGATGCAGCAGCGCTGGACGCGTTCGATATCATAGTTGTACTTGTCCATGAAATGCATCGTCCCGATGAAGAGGGCGTTCCAGTGGAACTCCCGCAACGCATCGAAGTTCTGGCCAATCAGGGTTTTGCCAATCAGTTTCCAGAATTCTGCTGTGCTCCCCTTTTCCCCCTTCTTAAATGAAGTATGAAGCTCCTTTACACCTTCAAGGAGGGTGGCGTATTTGTTGATGGTCCCGCCCTTTTTGAGCTTGTTTGCCATCAGCTCGATCGCGGCAAAGAGACTCTCCACGTCAACCATCCGGGTGACCGGGGTCATACCGTCTTTTGTCACAAAGACATAGGTAGCCGCACCACAGTGCTCATGGGCGGTAAAGCGCACCTGAGGCCGGCCGGTGTAGGCCTCAACAAGGTCGGAGAAGGGCAGAACGCAGGGGACAGGGTAAAAATCGTTCTTCTTCAGGATACCATCCGTCTGTGCCTCGATATCGTCAATGAGCTCGGGGATCGTGATCCGTTCCTTATCGATATCCTCATCATTTTTTGCCCCGGTAAAGGATACCGGCTGGAAGTTTACTCCCCGGACAATCGAGATGTGGTCAGCAGCGAATCTGATGATATCGCCAACCTCGTTATCATTCCGTCCTTTGATAATGGTCGGGACGAGCACAACGCCGAGACCGGCCTTGTTAAGGTTCTCCAGCGCTTTCGTGTGGATCTTCAGAAACGGGTTGGTTGCGGGTTTAACACCGTCGAAATGAAGGTAGACCGTGGAGAGTCCGGCATCCTTGAGCTGCTGTGCAAGTGCCGGATTGTTTGCCAGTTTTACACCATTGGTTGCGATCTGAACCTGGGGGAACCCCAGTTCTTTTGCCTTTTTGACAAGGGGGACCAGATCGTCCCGCATTGTCGGTTCCCCTCCCGAGAACTGTACCGCAGGTGCAGGTACCGGTTTCTCATTCCGGAGCAGCTGCATCATGCCCACAATCTCATCGAACGTGGGTTCATATACAAACCCGCAGGCACGGGCGTTGGCAAAACAGAAGTCGCAGTCAAGATTGCAACGGTTGGTCAGATCGATATTGGCAAGGAGCGTACCGGAATGATGGTTGCTGCAGAGACCACAGGCGGTCGGGCATGTATCCGAGGTTACGGGGTTCTGCGGATTGGCAACACCCCGACCGATCGCATCATAATGTGCAAACCGGTGGTACATTTCCGAGTCGGACCAGTAAAGGTGCCGGAATTTCCCATGCTCAGGACAGGTCCGCACAAGCCAGATCTTTCCATCATCTTCTTCGATCTCTGCTTCGAGAACCGATCCACAGACAGGACAAAGGCTGCGTGTTTTTTTGATTGCCATTTTTCCACCCGATGCACCAAAGGACACGACACTCTTTGGCATTTTGAGTAACCTTAATCTTTTTCGCTGCTCTTTATTAGAGGTATTGGAGTGCTACATTATTAGTGCTGAGTCATTCATAATACCATTGCTCTCGACACTGCTCGCCGCATTCTGGATCATGGTTC
>NZ_DATKKA010000023.1:0-292715 GCF_035543475.1 Methanoregula sp. | reverse complement strand
GCCGCTCTGGTGCGCTCCCAATGCAACGGTGACCGGCAGGGTTACGGTGGGAAAGGATGTCGGCATCTGGTTCGGGGCGGTGATCCGGGCCGACAAGGACCGGATCGCGATAGGGGACCGATCGAACGTGCAGGACAACTGCGTGGTCCATACGAGCGCCGGGTTCCCGACCACGATCGGGTGCGATGTGTCCGTGGGGCACGGGGCGATCCTGCACGGGTGCACGATTAAGGACCGGGTGCTGGTGGGCATGGGTGCGATCGTACTCAATGGCGCCGTTGTGGGCGAAGATTCCCTGATCGGTGCCGGAGCGGTCGTCACCGAGGGCATGCAGGTACCGCCCGGCTCGGTGGTGCTGGGCGTGCCCGGAAAGGTGCTGAAGCAGACCACGCCGGAGCAGCGGACCCATATCCGGGAGAACGCCCAGTCCTACGTCAGGCTGGCCGGGGAATATGCCCATGGGTGACGCGGTCGTCATCGGCGGCGGCGTTGCCGGCATCCAGGCAGCCCTCGACCTCGCAAACCACGGCATTATCGTCCACCTCATCGAGCGGGAGCCCACCATCGGCGGCCACATGGCCCAGCTCGACAAGACATTTCCCACCAACGACTGCTCCATGTGCATCCTCTCGCCCAAGATGGTGGACGTCCAGAGGCACAAAAATATCCGGATCCATACCCTTGCCGAGGTGGAAAAAGTCGAGGGAGAAGCGGGCAGTTTCCGGGTGACCGTCCGCGAACACCCGCGCTATATTGACATGGTGGCATGCACCGGTTGCGGAGACTGCATTGAGGTCTGCCCGGTCGAGGTGTACAACCGGTTCGATGCCGGGGTGGGGGTCAGGAAAGCGATCTACAAGCCCCACCCGCAGGTGGTACCCGACCGGGTGGTAAAGGACAATGAGCACTGCATCGAGTGCGGGCTCTGCTACGACGTGTGTGGCCCGCAGGCGATCCTGCACGAGGATACAGAAAAGGAGCTGGTTATTTCTGCCTCGACGATTATCGTTGCTACCGGCTACGAGGTCTTCGATGCCCGCAGGAAAGGACCGCTCGGGTACCTGAAGTTCCCCGACGTGATCACGAGCCTTGAGCTGGAGCGGATGATCAACGCGAGCGGGCCGACCAGCGGAAAGATCCGGCGTCTCAGCGACGGCAGGGAGCCGGAGAGCATTGTCTTTATCCAGTGCGTGGGCTCGAGGGACGCCTCCTTAGACCGGCCCTGGTGCTCCTGTGTCTGCTGCATGCAGGCGATGAAGAACGCGATGCTCATCCGGGAGAAGCACCCGGAGATCGCGGTCACGATCTTCTACATGGACCTCCGCGCCTACGGGAAAGGCTACGAGGAGTATTACGAGCGGGCAAAGAACGTCGGTGTCCGGTTCCTCCGCGGGATGCCCTCCGATATCCAGGCGGATAAAAACGGTACCGGCCTCTTCTTCCAGGTCGAGAATTCGGAGACCGGGGAGATCGAGGTCCTCCGCCCGGGCCTCGTGGTGCTCTCGGTGGGGATCCAACCCTCGGAGACCACCGCGGCTCTTGCGGAGAAACTTGGCCTCCCGATCGAGGAGAGCGGGTTTCTGCGTTCGGTGCACGACGCGATCGACACCGCCGGGACTGTCCGGCCGGGCATCTTCGTGGCCGGCGCGGCAGTGGCTCCCAAGGATATCCCCGACAGCGTGGCCTCGGGAGGGGCAGCGGCTATGCGGGCGTTTGCCGGCTCCCGGAAAAAAACCACAGCAAGGGCGCGATCCCGGTGAAGGAGACAAAGACGCTCTGGTGGGACGAGTCCCTCGGAGGGATCCGGTATATCGACCAGACCCTGCTTCCCACGGAATATACCCTCATTGGGTGCACGGCTGTGGACCGGCTGATCACTGCCATCCGGCGACTGGAGATCCGGGGAGCACCGGCTCTGGGCGTTGCCGGGGGCTACGGGGTGGCCCTTGCTGCACGCACCTGCACCGGGCCCTCGTTTTCAGCCTATACCCGGGCCGTGAAGAAGGAAGCCGGCCGGGTTCGGGAGAGCCGGCCGACCGCGGTCAACCTGAGCTGGGGCGTGGACCGGGTGCTGGCGCAGTTTCTCGCGGCAAAAGACGTGGCATCCGCCCGGGCGGCCGCACTTGCCGAGGCGGAGGCGATCGCAGCAGAGGACACCCGCTGCTGCCATGCGATCGGGGAGCACGGGGCCGCCCTCCTTCCCGACCGGTGTACCGTGCTCACCCACTGCAACGCCGGGGCGCTAGCTTGTTCCTCGTGGGGGACGGCTCTCGGCGTGATCCGGTCAGCGGTTGCGGCGGGAAAGGAAATGAAAGTGATCGCCTGCGAGACCCGCCCGCTCCTGCAGGGCGCCCGGCTCACCGCGTGGGAGCTGGCACGGGACGGGATCGATGTGACGGTGATCACCGATTCCATGGCAGCACACATCATGCGCAGCGGGGCAATTGATGCCGTGATCGTGGGCGCTGACCGGATCACCGGTGACGCGGTCTTCAACAAGATCGGCACCTACATGCATGCAGTCTGTGCCCGGCACCACGGCATCCCCTTCTACGTGGCCGCTCCCCTCTCGACCTTCGACGCAACCCGCAGCGAACGGGAGGTCACCATCGAGGAACGGGGACGTGACGAGATCGCAGTGCTGGGGAACCGGACCCTGATACCGGACGGCGTCCCGGTGAAGAACTACGCGTTTGACGCCACCCCGACGGATCTCGTCAGCGCGATCGTGACCGAGCAGGGCATTGTCCGGCCGCCGCTTGATATCGGCGCACTCTTATCCCGTCCCGGCGCCAAGCGTACTGGTTAATCATGGCCCTCATGGATATTGACCTCAGCCCGTGGAACAGCCTGCTGTACCTCATCGGGGAAGCGACCATCATCTTTATCCTCGGGGCTATTGTCGTCTCGTTTATCCTTGTGGTCATCTCCCTGTACTCGATACGGCGGGGGCACCTCTATTTCCCCCGGCTCATCAATGCCGGGATCGTTTTTCTGGAAGGTTTTATGAAGGCGTTCTTCCGGCTCCTCGGCCTTGAGGACCGGGAGATGCTCACCTTCTTTATCAAGATCCATAACACGATGAACGCGAGCGCGTTCTCGAAGATCCCGGTCACGGAACGGGCAATCTTTTTTCCCCAGTGCCTGCGGTCCGCACAGTGCCCTGCCCGCCTCACCCCTGAAGGGCTCCGGTGTGTAAACTGCGGCCAGTGCACCGTGGGAGAAGCCCGGATTCTCCTCGAGAAAATGGGGTACCGGATCTTTATTGTCCCGGGTTCGTCGTTTATCAAGAGAATGGCCAAAAAATACCGACCCAAGGCGATCCTTGGCGTCGGCTGCCTGACCGAAGTAAAAGAAGGCATTGACATGGCCGACAAGATCGGCCTGGTGGCCATGGGCGTGGTGACCTTAAAAGAAGGATGCGTGGAGACGCTCGTGAACTGGCAGGATATCTACGAGGTGGCGACGCTCGGGCTCGATCCTTCGGTCTCAGTCCCCGAAGACCTTCATGTTCTTGCCGGTTAACTTCCCGCTCTTGATCTTACCGTGGACGACGATGGTATCGGCGCTCGTCACGTCACCGACCCGGACATTGGGGCGGATCATGACCCTTCCCCCTGCGTTCACCGAGTAGACCACGCAGTGATCGAGCAGGCTCACGTCCCCGGCTGCCACAAGGGGCCCTTTTATCCGGGCATGGCTCCCGATGACTGCACTCCCGCACTCCACACCGAGGGCCACGCTCGACTTCAGGCCCAGTTCGAGCTTCCCGGTCACCACGAGACGGCCCCAGAAATGGGTCCGGGCAGGCACGACAAAGTCGCCGTCAATCCGGACATTGCCCTCGTAATACGCTCCCCTGGGTGCATAGAACGTGGTGCCTTTACAGATGACGTTGGCCATGGATATATCAAGGTAGATGAGGCATGGCCTTGTGCATATAGTTTGTTGTCGCCCTTATGTCACAAGGCGCGAGAGGAGCACGGCAGAGAGAGTGAAGATGACTAGGGAGGCAAACATCCCCAGCTTGAGAAGGGTGGTGGCCCCGGTCGCTTTCAGGCAGGCAGGATCCGGGCAGCCGAGCGCTTTTCCTGCGGCGAGAAGGATGACCAGATCGACAAGGGCAATCCCGACAAGGTACCATGGCCCCCACCAGAGGAACGGGACCACGCTTGCCGCCACTGCCGCAACGGCGCAGGCAAACGCAATAACCGCGGTCTTTTTTGTGCCGACCCGGATGGCCAGGGTATCGGCACCATGCGCCCGGTCTCCTTCGATGTCCTCGGCATCCTTGAGGAGTTCACGGGCAAGCATGGCAAGGAACGTGATGGCGGCGACCGGGAGCATGTCGAAAAGGGCATGCCACCCGGCATACGCCCCGCCGAAGAGGAAGATACTCGCGGAGAGGTACGCCACCGCAGCGTTCCCAAAAAAAGGTGTGCTCTTGAGCCGGGCGGCGTAGGCGACGAGGAGCAGGACGTTGATGAGGGCGATGGCAAGGCAGAGGGGCGTGGTAAAGAGACCGATTGTAAGCCCGAGGATAAACAGGACCCCGGCCCAGGCAAGCGCCGCGTTCCGGCTGACCGCACCCGAGGGGATGGGACGTTCCGGCCGATTGATGGCATCGATCTCCGCATCGAAATAATCGTTTACCACGTTCCCGGCTGCCGTCACGAGCGTGACCACGGCCATGAGCAGGAGGACACCGTATACGAGAGTGCCGGTGGCAATCAGGTACGCGATGATCGCGGCAAGCCCGGCCACAAGGGAGTTGGCCGGCCGGGTGATCGTAAAAAAGCCTGCTAAGCCCATATCACCCTCAGGTATCAGACCGTTCTGATATTAACCTGCGTGTGTCAGGGAGGACGTAAAGTGCCGGGGGAATCAGAACCAAAAAAAGTTTAGGTGAAATCCGCAGGATTCAGGGGCCAAGAGGTCGAGAAGCTGACCGGGCTCTCGCTGTGGAAGGGTTCCGTAACAAAGTTGACCGTCAGCGTTGCCCCGTTTTTCAGGCTCTGGTAATCCTGATCGGAGACAATGGTTACGTAATCCCGCCCCGTCGCTGAGGTACCCTGCCCGAGAGGAGGAGTTTCCGCCCCACTCCCGCCATGGGAAACTCCGACTCCCCCAAACGAAACGCCGTTTGTATTGGTCAGAGTGCTGAACCATTGAAGCTGGATGGGCGTTCCTCCCACATTGTTCACTGTAACGAAGATATCTACGCGATGGCCACCGGACGGCAGGGCAGTGGTAGTAATGTCGTCTATACTCGCGTTAAAGGTGTACGTACCGTTCACGAGCGTAACTACCTGTTCCTGACTGGCTGCAACCTTTCCTTCGGTGCCCGGGGTTCCGGTGGTGGCGGACGTGCAGCCGGCAACGAGAACCAGCCCGATACATACCAGGGCACAAAGACAAACAATTCCCATCTTCATGGATCTTCTCCTGCCTGTTTCCGGATAGTTTTGCTTCTTTCCATAAAAAAATCGTGATAAGAGATCCCAGATACAGGTGAAGGGGCTACATGCAAAAAAAGCTGCCGGACAGACGGGCGAGGGGGGATTTGAACCCCCGACCATTAGCTTAGGAGGCTAACGCTCTATCCGGACTAAGCCACTCGCCCACTGCTCATACCAATTGCAGGGGAATATGTATAAGTTTTGCGCGCTCGTAGATCTCTGCCGCAATGGACGTTATCGAGGCAACGGAAGGCACAACAACGTTCCTGGTCCCGGTCCAGGACAGCGACGGCCAGTTCCCGCCCGGCACGGCCCCGGTCTTCTTCAACCGCCGGATGGAGATCAACCGGGACGCAACCGTCCTCCTCCTTTCGGTAATCCAGCCTTCCGATTATCTCGATGCCATGGGGGCGACCGGCGTCCGGGGACTCCGGGTGGCAAACGAATGCGGGGTCCCGGTCACCATCAACGACAGGGACCCGGATGCAATCCCCCTGATCCAACAGAACGTGACCCGTTCCGGGCTTCCTGTTTCGGTCACCTGCCGGGATGCCTGCTCGCTCCTCTTCGAACAGTCCTTCGACGCGGTAGACATCGACCCCTTCGGGACACCGGCGCCGTTTACCGATGCCGGTATCCGGGGGTGCCGGCGGTTCCTGCTCGTAACAGCCACCGATACTGCACCGCTCTGCGGGGCGCACCTGAAGGCCGGGATCCGCCGGTACTTTGCCCGGCCGGCGAACACCGGGTACCACGCGGAGGTGGGCCTGCGGATCCTCCTTGGGTTTGTCGCACGCGAGACGGTGAAGTACGACCGGGGCATCGAACCGCTCTTCTGCTTTGCCCGCGAGCACTTTGTCCGACTCAATCTCCAGCTCATTCGGGGTGTTCAGGCCGCGGATCAGACCATCGCCCGGCTCGGCTTTATCCTGCAGTGCCCGTCCTGCGCCTACCGCGAGGAGCGGCTTGGCATGTTCCCCGCCGCTGCCGCCTGCCCTTTCTGCGGTAAACCGCTCCACCCCATCGGGCCGCTCTTTCTGGGGAAGATCTTCTCTGACGAGGTAATGGCACAGATGCAGGCCCGGCTCCCGGAGTGCGGGCTTGGGACAAAAAAGGAGCTGGTAAAACTCCTTACCCTCTGCCAGGAGGAACTCTCCACCTCCAGCCATTACGATTACCACCTGGTCGCCCAACAGCTCAGGGTATCCCCGCCGAAAATTGAGGTCCTCCTGGAACGGCTGCGCCAGGCGGGATATGGCGCAAGCCGCACGCACTACTCCGGGACCGGGATCAAGACCGATGCCCCTCTTTCGGTGATTGAGGACGCGATCCGGGGCCAAAGTCAGCCGTAACCGGCAAAAAGCCGGTTCGGCATGTTTATGGGAGGACCCGTTCCAGACTCTCCCGAAGGCACCATGAACGGGAAGGCAGGCAGAATAATCGTCATCACGGGGGGGATCCTGCTCATCCTCCTCGTCCTTTCCGCGGGCTGCAGTACCCGGACGCAGGGCCCCCAGCTGACGGCAGCAACGAATGTTCCGGTTACGAGTGTCCCCTCACCTGCTCCGTCCGCCCCCCTCGTACAGACAGCGATTGTTCCCCTGAACCCAACCCCGGTGCAGTACCAGGTCTACACCGATCCCACGTACCCGCTGACCCTGGATTATCCCCGGGGCTGGGTCCTTACCCAGCCGGGCGACTGCTCCCTGCGGGACTACGGGCGGACCACCTGCAATATTGTCAACTTCTATTCTCCCGATAACCCGGCATACCGCATCTTCAGCGTGGATGTCGACCCCTCGCCCGGCTCAAGCCTTGAGGATTACTTCAACGATGCGACCGCAACCTTAAGCAGGAACTATGCCCCTGTTTCAAACCTCCGCCCCACGTCCCTGTACCAGGTCTCGGGATACAAGGCGTACCGCTTTGATTTTGTAAAACCGGACAACTCGGTCGAGATCGCGGTCTTTACGATCACACCGGATTACAAGGCCTATATCTTCACGTACAATGCGATGGAGGACACCGATTTCACCACCATGATAAAGTCGGTCACCCTCACGTCCGCTGCCACCGGTGCAGCATAACGGTCAAAGGGTACAAAAAAGGGATCACCCTGCCCTAGGCAGGAGTGGTTGTTTTAGTGCTCGATGATGATGGTGAGGATATCACCATCAAGGAGCTCGTGGGTCAGGCCCACCCTCTGGCCGCCGTGCTTGACGGATCTGCCCCAGATCCGGGCGTACCGGAACCGGCGCACGAAGTCCCGGTGGAGCTTGGTACAGACGGTCTCAACCGTGCTGCCATTCCGGATGATGAGCGGCTCTTCGAGATCGGCATCGCCGCTCTGGGGTTTTAAGTAGACCCGCATGAACCCGAGGCAGTCGTAGATCGCATCCTTGAGCTCCTCCATGTGGTAGCCCGAGTGTGCGGAGATCATGATGGGCGGGTTTGCGAACCGGGACGAGATATCGTGCTCGATCTCGAGGTACTGCTCCTTGTCCACGAGATCGACCTTGTTGACCGCAATAAAGGCGGGAACGTAGACGCGGTTCCCCTGGAGGGCATCGATAAGGTCGTCCTGGGTCGCATTGCCGCGGATGAGCACGTCGGCGTTCATCATCTTGCTCTCGGAGAGGATCGATCGCACATCATCGATATCGAGATCAAGGGTCCCGACCGCGGCGAGCCGGATCCCGCCTACCGATGATTTCTTGATGGTAATATCGGGTTTTGGCACGTTGATACGGATGCCCGCATCGTGAAGTTCTTTTAAGAGCACTTCGACATGCCGCTCGTTGAACACATCCACGAGGATGATGATGATGTCGGCACTCCGCACGACACCGATAACTTCCTTGCCCCGGCCCTTGCCCATGGCAGCACCGGCGATAAGTCCCGGGATATCGAGCAGCTGGATCTTCGCGCCCTTGTGTTCCAGCGCCCCGGGCACCACCGTGAGCGTGGTAAAGGCGTACGCGGCAACCGCACTCTCGGTACCGGTGAGCTTGTTGAGGAGCGTGGATTTACCCGTGGACGGGAACCCGACAAGAACCGCGGTTGCATCGCCGGACTTCTTGACCGAGTAGCCTTCCCCGCCACCGCCCGACTTCATCGCACGGTTGACGGCTTCGTCGCGGAGCTTGGCGATCTTCGCCTTGACTCTCCCAATGTGCTTGGAAGTAGCCTTATTGTACGGAGTCTTTACCAGCTCCGCTTCCAGCTCGGCTATCTGCTCTTCAAGACTACCAGCCATTTCTCATATTAATCGACGCCCGTTCGGGATATAGTTGTTTATGGCAACCCGTAAACAAAAGGGAAGTCCTGCCCAGCCTGCTGACGGACAGGGACCCGGGCCTGTGCTTTGTCACCCGGCGCCTCACAGGCCTGCAAGGTACTTCTCCCGGTCAAGGAGGAAATCGCGGTACACCCGGTAATATTCCGTGTCCTCGTACCCGATCCGCACGATCGGTGCCGTGTCGAATGACCAGATCTCGGCGCCGGGATACGCGAGGAGGATGGGGGAATGGGTCGCGATAATGAACTGGACGCCGCCTTTCCCGGTATACCCCCTGATCAGCCGGAGGAGCTCGAGCTGTCGCCGGGGGGACAGGGCATTCTCGGGTTCATCGAGGAGGTACAACCCATCCCTCATGAAGCGGTTTTCGAAGAACGCCATGTGGGACTGGCCGTGGCTCCTGGTGACGAGCGAGCGGTCGCCGAAATAGGAGAGGCAGCCGGGATCAGCCCTTCCCCACTGGTCCAGCGCCTCTGCAAAGTGCCGGAAGATCTCAGCGGCGAAGAACGAACCCGTGACCTTCCCCGGTCCGCAGTCGAACCGAAGACTCCGGTCAAGTTGTCCCTCGTACGGGTTGTGCAGGTCGCAGGGGCCCTCGTGCTCCTCCCAGATATGGATGCCGCAGCCATGTGCAATCGCCCGTAGCAGCGTTGATTTGCCGGAACCGTTCTCCCCGGTAAAGAAGGTGACGGGCGTGGCAAAACCAATCGTGTCCGTCTCCTGGAAGACCCTCAGGTTGAAGGGATAGAATTCCCGCGTGGGGAAGGTATCGTGCAGGAACCCGATCGACCGGAGGTGCATGCTTGTCCGGTCGTCCTTTGGGAACATAAAAGCCGGGGCTGGCCGGAGCCGGACCCGGCGGATTCCCGACATTCCCGGCCCGTAAACGCCAGCTAAGACGGCAATATGCGACAACCTTTAAGTAACTCCATCGCCCATGGTATTAGGCAATTACGCTGCTATAGTGTAGTCCGGCCAATCATGCGAGCCTCTCACGCTCGCGACTGGGGTTCGAATCCCCATAGCAGCACTCTTTTTTCTGAGGATTTTGGCCACTAACTTCACTTTTCAAAGAGCACAAGCCAGAAATTCACCATAGGGACACTTCTGCACGGGTTATTCTATTCACAAAATGCTTCTTTTCAATGATAGATATTGATTATTTAGTAATCGTTTTGGATTGGATTTCTTCTAACAAACGTATAGCCATTTCCATCAGAGGAATGATTGTGATCATGAAATTATCTAACTTCTTGTCTAGGTCAAGAGGATCTTGAGTTATCAACCCAAATTCCATAGGTTTTTTCCATTTATATTGAGTAAGTCTAAAACTACCCGGATTAATATGAACAATATCAGAATAACCAGACCAAACTTTGTTTAATTTATCATTCTTTATTGCATTTCTTATTTCATGCACCGATTTCTGACGTATTTCTTCGCTTTCCATAAATTGTTTAACATAATCGGGATTTTTTTGAACATATATAAGTAAAAATTCAGATTCTATTAATGTACGAATTAATGGGAAAATACTATGATACTTTCTAATTCCGATTAAAAGCAATATTGATTCAAATAAATCTCTTAATTTTAATGCGGATAAAAGGACGAATTGTCTTTCTAAACTCATTTTCCCGATATCGTTGAAATCGTAAATAAGATGATTTAGATCAAATGCAATTTTTTCTAATTTCTGACGGTATTTTTTTAAATTTTTTTGGGACTCAACTGTATGAACATTCTTTATATGAATTTTCTTTTCATTATTAATTTGCTTATTTTTTATATAAGCATAATAATAACCAAATATTTTTTCTATCATTCAACTCACGATTTTTCTCAAATATGTTATTTCCTCAATGATTTGGAAATTTTATATTTTCTGAAAATTGATTCAAGCTAGTGTATAAGTCTTTCCAGAATTGCTTGGTAACACTACTTTCTTGGCATAAATTATCTTCATCAGATAATTGTAGATCATTATTTGATTTGGGAAATGGTGTTCCATTATCACCAGACCATACCTCAATCCGTCCCTATCAAACGATTCCTCCCCTCCCTGCTCCGCAGGGAGTCGCTCGGGCGCCTCGCCGGGCCCTCACTGGGCAAGGGCCTTGATTAATAATTCCGGATCCCGGTAAGTGCGTAGCGCAAAACCCGAAGAGGCGTTTTGCGCGGTCAGGCATCGTTCGTGGAGGTATGGGGGCGACAGCCCCCGCGATATCCCCGCCAAACCCTCATGAGCACACGACCCGACCCGACAATTTCTAGAAAAGTCCTTGTTGCGATCTGAGAATTCCGGAAAAAGAGCTACTCAGCTGCTGAGGATTTCTAAAAAAGTCCTGGTCACGATCTGATAATTCCGGAAAATCTTCAACTCAGCAGCGGAACATTTTCAAAAATGATTGATCACGCTGCTGATCATTTCAAAAAAAGATCGCCACGGTTTTTTCCCAAAACCGGCCAACCCACTAATAATCATCAAAAACTCCGTCGGAGACCGGACGAACCCTGTGCTATTACAGAAAAAAGTCCGGCCAGGCAGCGGAGGATTTTAAAAATGTGTTACTCAGCAGCGGAAGATTTCGAAAAATCTTCGGGTCGTGAGCTGCGAATTCCGGAAAATCTTCGGCCCAGCAGCCAAAGATTTTCAGAAAAGTCCGGATCGCGAGCCGGCAATTTTCCAAAAAGATCGGCCCCCACCCATTTACACAATCAGGGACCCCCCCTTCAAAAAAATCGCCGGCCCCCCTCCCCCCATGGGGGTCCCTGCAAAAAAATAACCAGGACCCGCTTTGATCAGCATAAAGCGGGACCCCCTTTGCTTATTCCAGTTTCAGGACCTGCACTTCCACTGAAACTTCAGGCGAGAGGGGATCGGGGGTCCCCCTTTCCCCAATGATAAGGGGGAGCCACTTGTTATGATCACAAGCGGGAGTCCCTTTCACCATTCGCGGATCGAAAGTACCCCTCTTCCCCCACCATGGGTGTCCGCACAAAAAAAAGCCGGACCTGATTGACTCATAGTGAAGGGGGACCCCCCGATCATCAAAGAGGGGGGTCCCATTTATTCATGCGGGAGGGGAGGGGTTGCCGGGCAAAAAATGAGGGGGGGTCCCGGCTTATGCAGTCGCAGTAGTGTTCACGACAATAAGGGTCGGGGTCACAGTCGGGATCGTTGCCGTGACGTACAGCGTGCCGTAGGGCATAGTGGTGGACTGGCTCTGGACCAGCGTGCCGTCAGAATAGACATTAACCGTCAGGTTGTCCCCCGACCCGTCGTTCTTGTTCACCGATGCCGTGACAACCCCGCCGTTTACCATCGGGATCGAATAGAACTGATCGCTCGTGTTCTGCTTTGTCTGCAGGCTGCCGGCCAGCTGCTGCTGGCTGCCGGGCGTGCCAACGCTCCCCGAGAAGAGCTGATCATAGCTGACCTCCACCCAGACACCGGAAGAGGGCACTATGGGTATAATGGGGGTCGGGACCGGAGTGGCCGTCGGGACAGGGGTCGGCAGGGGAGTCGGGACCGTTGTCGGGACCGGGGTGGGGATTATGACGGACAGGATGCTGCCGGAGGAGCCCTGCGTGTCCTTGACGATCACCATCCCGCAGGCCGCGATCATCAGGACCACCACGATCGCGATCGTCAGGCCCCGGGAGCTCTTCTCCTGTGGTGCGGCAGGATCCCCTGCCGGACCGGCATGGGGTGCAGATGCCGCGGGCGCGCCCGCCGACGCTTCCGGCTCCTGCATGAGACCCAGGAGGATCTTCTTTGCCTTCCGGGCATGCTCGTACGAAGGGTTGAGGGACAATGCCTTGTTGACGGACACCAGTGCTTCCCGGTAGTTTCCCGTCTGGATGAGGGCCAGGCCGCGGTTGTTCCAGACCTCCGCCATGCCGGGATCGATGGCAATGGCCTTGTCGAACGCTGCAAGGGCCCGTTTATAGTCTCCTTTCTCGTAGAGTGCTACACCCTCACTGAAAAAAGTCTGAGCATCATCCATAATTTTACCGGGACGCTGATCGGATATAGCGGTTCCTACCGGAACTCCCGTACCTGCCGGAGGCCCGCCGGTATCCCGGCACAGATACGGTATCCTCCCATCCCGGTTGCAGGGGATCTGTGCCCAAAAGGCCCTTTTCCGCCAATAGTTTCATAACCTATCAGTAAAGAGTTCACATCATGGCAGATGACGGAACCGCAGTCACCGTAAGCATCCCCAAGGCACTGATTGAGAAGCTGGATACGATTGCACAGATCAAGTACCTGAACCGCGAGGATGTGATCATTGACGCGTGCGCCTACTATTGCCAGTTCTATGACATGCACAGCGAGCGGTCTACCGAATCGATGCGCAGCATCCTCTTCAACCTCGCCCGTCATGACGCAGAGTTCCGCAGGCTCCTGCGCAAGGTTGTCCAGGAAAACCCGGCCTCCGATTCCCCGGCAAGCGAATAACCCTTTTTTTCATCCGGTGCACGCGCCCCTCTACGGAGAGGGCATACCCTGCAACGCGGGGCCGGGGACGGATGCAATGGTTCTTAACGAATCCTGACGATGGGTTCACTGAGTCGGATGAAAACCTCCCTTCCTGTAAAGATTGCCGGGATCGTTCTCCTTTTTGCGGTGCTTGTCCCGGCCGGGCAGGCCGTTACTCCCCTGTGGATCTTCAACGCTACCCCGGGTGAAGCGCTCTCCACGGTCGCCATATCGGACAGCGGATCGATCATCGTTGCCGGGGGAGACCAGCTGGTCGGCATCTCGCCGCAGGGACAGAAACTCTGGGCCGGCTGGAGCGGGTCTCCCGTGGACATCAGCGGGGACGGGGAGTATATTGTCGCGGCCCAGGACCAGTTCGTATGCCTTATCTCCGGGCAGGGCGTCCTCCTCTGGCAGCACCCGGCGGGCGGTGAAGCGGTGACGGCAGTTTCCATCACACCGGACGGGGCGATCGTTGCGGCGGGTGCCGGATATGTTGTCCAGACATGGTACAACTCGGGGACCGGCATGGGGACCAATACCACCGACCTTGTCCAGGACGTAAAAGTTTCACCGGTAAAGGACCAGGTCCTGGTCTCCACAGCAAAGGCCCTGGAAACCTTCAACCTGACCTTTGTCCCGAACTGGCAGGACACCTCACTGAGCCCGACCGCCATCGCGATATCCGGCGATGGCACCGGTATTGTGGCAGCAAACGGGAACCGCGTGCGGATGTACCATGGCAGCGGCACCCTGCTCTGGGACCAGGGATTCCCCGGAGGCAATATCATCTCCCTTGCCTATTCGCGGGACGGATCCACCATTGTGGCCGGGAGGGATGACGGTTCGGTCCTTGCCATCAGCCGTGCCGGCAGCCTGCTCTGGACGGGGAATGCAGGGGTCTGGGCAACGAGTGTTGCCGTCTCTGACGACGGCTCAACGATTGCCACCGGCAGTATCGACAACCGGATCCATATCTACAACCGGCAGGGCACACTCCTTGGGGAAGCGATCACAAAAAACCCGGTGAAATCCCGGTCGGTGGCCGTCAGCGGTGACGGGAACCTGATCGTGGCCGTGGACAGCAGCGGCGTGTACGGTTTTTCACGCAGCCAGTTTACTGCACCTGCCGGAGCGCCGGCGGCATCCCCTTCGGCCACGCCCACACCGCTGCCTCCCACCGAGGCAACGCCCGCCCCCACGGCTTTGACAGTGACAGTACCTGTGGTCACCACGGGATCGGTACCATCACCCTCAGCCAGCCCGGCGCCCGGGTTTTCCGGGGCCCTTGTCCCCGCCGCTCTCGCGATCCTGATCCTTGCCGGAAAAGGCCGGAACGGGTAAGGCCCCGCAGGTCCCGGGGTATCCTCTCCTGCCTTGTCCGCTGACAGGGATATCCTTAAACCCCTCCCTTGCCAACCGGAAACCGGTGAACCAGAAGATGGAGAAGGTAACCATCGGCCCGATGCCGTATATGACCGTCATGCCCACCGTGCTCGTGGGCGCAAACGTGAAGGGAAAAGCAAACTACATGACCGCGGCCTGGTCAACGGTCGCCTGCATGGCGCCTCCGATGGTCTGCGTGGCGATCAACAAGCAGCGGTACACGATGGCCGGGATTGAGGAGAACAAGACGTTCAGCCTCAACATCCCCTCTGCCAGTCACGTGATCGAGACAGACTACTGCGGGATTGTCTCCGGTTCCCAGAAGGACAAGACCGGGATCTTCCGCTCATTCTACGGGAAGCTCAAGACCGCACCCCTGGCAGAGGAATGCCCGGTCAATATCGAGTGCCGTCTCTTCAAAACGGTAGACTGCGGCAGCCACCTCCTGGTTGTCGGAGAGATCGCGGAGATCCATGCAGACAAGTCCTGCCTGACGGACGGCAAGCCCGATATTACGAAGATCCACCCGATCGTGTACTCGCAGGCGGCCTATTTCGGCATGGGAAAAGAGCTGGAAAAGGCGTTCTCGGCCGGCAAGAAATACCAGGCCAGGTAAGGACGGTATCTCTCTTTTTTACCGGCGAAAACCGGCACGATTCAGCAGTTGACGTGCAGGATCGCCACAAACGGCCGCAGTTCTTCCTCCATCAGGGGAAGGAGTTCCGGGGTTGGCCGGATAACCGTCTCGTAGCCGGCGAGGATCTTCTCTGTCCCGGGGGTGAGCGGAAGGTCCCCGTACTGGCCGGTACCGATATACAGGACGACCGGGTTTTCGTGGATGAGAAATCCCAGTTCCACACCGTAGAGGGGGGTATGGCCATAGGTCTGTTTCAGCGGTTTCGAGGGCTTCTTGTGCCGCCGGGTCACGCTCCGGTCGGTATGGATCACCACGTCGTGGTCATACCGCACGCCATCAATCACCACCCAGCCGTTCCTGGTCTTCATCACGGGGGTGCACGCCTCCTGCCCGGAAATTTATCGCGAAAGAACTTGGCTTTTTTCGACTGATCCCTCAATAGGCATCGGGAGAAAACGGGCGGGAATGGAGCCCGCTGCAGGGATACGTTCCAGTACGGAGTGCCATGAACATCCCGGCGCGGAGAGGCGCAGGGCCAACACGTTTTTAAGGATGGAGACAGTAAAAAAGCACAGGAACAAGCCTCGTGCAGATGACTGCCCCATGCTGCCCAACCATGCCTATCTCTCCCTGGTGATTCCCCCGCAGGAGCGGATCCTCCTCGCGGTCGCCCTTCTCTGCATCGCCGCTGTTGCCGCTTATTTTCTGGTCAAGGCGCTGTTATATTCGGCCGAGCACGAATACGGCCAGTGAACACGCCGGATACGCACGGGACGTTTTTTGAAAACAGGGTGGAAAGGACGGGCCCTGCCTATTCCACGTAACTGCGGATCTTCTGGGCGAGGACCATCTTTCGCCGGATCTCGATCTCCTTCTCAGACTGGATCTGGCCGATGATCTCGGCAATCGGGCGGGAGAGGCGGAAATAGTTCTGCGGCCTGCCGATGGTATCGGTCTTGTCCAGCCGGCTTGCGATCCAGCCCTGCTCCTGGAGGTAGTGCATCGCCAGGCTCACCTCGGGCTGGCGGAGGTCCGCTCCCCGTTCAATATCGCGGGACGATGCTTCGGGCGTATTGGCAAGAAACACGAGGACCTTTGCCACGATCCGCGGGATACCAATAGAGATGAGGATACGGGAAAATTCCTCTTCCTTGTCGGTAAAATAGTGCACTTTCCGGCCGGGCATGCATTCTCCCAATTCTTTATTCCATTATGTTACTTTTATTTTACACGCCCGACGTGTATAAATATTGTGATGGAGGACAAACTTATCCACCATCAATATTTAAGAGGTGCGGCTAATCCTGACCGTAACCTTGTCACCCTGCTTCTTGATCTCCACGTTGATCTCCCGGTCCTTGAACGGTACCCGGTGTGTACCAAATTTCCCGGCATCGATAAGACGCTGGAGCCGTGCCATGTCCGCACGGGGCATCCGCCGGAAATCATCATCTACAAAAACCACTGTCGCCATACTGTATCCTCCACCACGGGTTTCGGATTCCCGGGCATTCCTCGCTGGAGATGATATTTGGACGGGGGCGGGTATCAACCTTGTGCGCACAGGATGGGGGGATACGGCAGTTAGCCCGCTTCTATTGAGCCGGTTTTTGGAATTAACGCATATCTGCGCTTTTTAGGGGGAAGCATTAAATATCGTATCCCTGCATATCCCTATGTGAAGTACTATGAGCAGGGAGAAGATCAAGGTCCCAGGCAATGTATACGAAGAGCTGGTCGCGCTGGAGCGCGAGATCCACTTCACGCTGGATACCCAGGACACGGTAAAGCGGGCGGAAGACCGGGGGTATATGGCGGCTGCCAACTGGATCCGCAACAACGAGAACGCCTACAAGGTCGGCTTCTCGTGGGGATTCGAGCCCGAGGCTGAGGCACCGCACAGCACGATGCAGGATATCCCCCAGCGGTCGGAACCGATGCAGAGGCGCACGATTGCCCACCCGCCGCCCATCCAGGCCACCCGCCCCGAGCCGCAGACGCCACGGGCCCCTTCACGGAAGTCCTCTTCGGGCAGCAGCAGCACGGGGATTGTTGCAGGGATCAAGCGCTGGATCAATAAATACTTCTGATCTCCCGTCTTTTTTTTCCTAGTGTCCGGCGCGGTCCAGGCGGCTTGTCCGGAGAACCCAGACATACATTCACGAAGGGCTGACAACAGATGGCACGCGAACTGAGCGACAAGGACATTGCAATTCTCCAGAAACTTGCTCCCGAATGCGGGGACCTTACCTGCGGGGGCTCGGGGCACCAATTCCACGCGATCCTGCCCCCGGTCTCCAACCATTTTGCCGACAGTGCCGAGGATTTTTCCGAGCGGATCCGCCGCCTCTCCGACGAGGAACTGGCTTATATCACCGAGAAGATCCTGACCGGCGAGGAAGGGCTGGGGTGCGTTGCGCCCGAGGACGCGGAGGCGTTCGTGATGATCGTCCACGACCGGATCTCCCCGGAGATGGCAAAAAAGGTTATCGCTGCCTACGAGTCCGGCGGGGAATGCGAACGCTGATCCGGTCCCTTTTTTTATGACGGATATCACCCCCCTGGTTGCGGCCCTGTCCTCCCCAACCATAAAGGCACGGCGGGAGGCAGCAGCAGAGCTCGGCCGATCCGGGGACCCGGCTGCGGTCCTGCCGCTGGTGCAGGCGCTTAACGACTCCCACCCGGCGATCCGGATCGAGGTCGCGCTTGCCCTCGGGAGGCTGGACGATGACCGGGCTGTACCGGGCCTTGTTGCGGCGCTGGCCGATACGGATAACGACGTGAAAGGGGCCGTGATGACCTCGCTTGGCCGGTTAAAAGATCGCAGGGCGGTCATCCCCCTTACCGGGTGCCTTGCCGACCCCGATGACCGGATCCGGGCCGGGGCAGCTGAAGTGCTGGGCCGGCTTGGCGATCCCCGGGCGACAAAGGCGCTCACCTCGGCCGCAGCCGATCCCTTCGCGGAGGTCCGGGATGCGGCAGCACGGGCCCTTGACCGCATCCAAAAGAAGAGGCGGGCCGGCCCGTGATAGTTTAATCGCGGGGAACCGCCGTACTGGTACCTGTCCTCACGAGGAATTACCATGACAGAAAAAAATCCTGCTGCACCGATGCCGGCAGATCAGCCCGGCCTCGATTATATTGTCAGGTTCTTTGCCCTTGTCCCGCTGGCGATGTATATCATCGTCGCGGCGCTGCTCACGATCATCGCCGCTTTCTCGATCTACGATGCGGCCCAGCAGATCGTGACCATGATTGTTTCCCGCAACATTTCAGATGGTCTTGTCCAGGTGATCAATGCGCTGCTCCTCACCATCACCATCATTGTCCTCTTCGAGACAGTCACGGTCTATTTCCGGACCAAGCGTGTTGATGTGCGGGCACTTCTCATCGCCGGCCTCACCGGCCTGGTCCGGCACGTCCTCGTCTTTAATGTGGCGACCACGGATGCGCCCCAGATGTTTGCCACCGTGGCCCTGCTCGCGGTCCTCATTGCCGGGATCGTGCTCATAAAAAGCGAAGATCTGCAGGTTGCACCGGTCTGATTTTTTTACTGCAACCGCCCCCCCGTCATCCCCGGGATGGGGGAACATCGCGAGCATTTTATGGAAGGGCGGTGAACTGAGGGGTACGGAGAGGACGGAATGACCGCGATCATTGAGGCCGACGACCTGACCAAGACCTACAACGGGGTAGCAGCGGTCAGCCACATCCGTTTTTCTGTCCGGAAAGGCGAGATCTTCGGTTTCCTGGGCCCGAATGGCGCCGGGAAGACCACTACCATGCGGATGATCGAGTGCGTCTCGCCCCGGACATCGGGGAATCTGCGGGTCTTTGGGAGGGACCCGGACACGAACCCGGCGGAGATCAAGCAGCGGATCGGCGTTGTCCCGCAGGAGACCAACCTTGACCCGGACTTTACGTGTGCGGGAAACCTACTCGTCTATGCCCGGTACTTCGATATCCCCCCGGCCGAGGCGGAACAACGGGTCAAAAACCTCCTCGAGTTCGTGGCCCTGACCGAGAAACGCACGACCGCCATCGACAAGCTCTCGGGGGGGATGAAACGCCGGCTTATCCTGGCACGGGCGCTCATCAATAACCCGGACCTGCTCATCCTGGACGAGCCCACCATTGGTCTTGACCCGCAGGCACGCCACCTTATCTGGGAACGCCTCCGACTCCTCCGGGCCCAGGGGAACACCATCGTGCTCACCACCCACTACCTGGACGAGGCGGCACGGCTCTGCGACCGGCTCGTGATCATGGACCACGGCACGTTCCTCGTGGAGGGTGCACCCGCCGACTTGGTGCGGGAGCAGGTGGGAAGCGAGATCATTGAGATGGATAACACCCTGGAAGTGATCGCATGCCTTACGGAGCTCGGCGTGCCGTACGAGACCGCCGGCGACCAGGTGCAGGTGGCGACCGACGTCTCGCGGGAGCTCGCAAAGACCCTGCTCGACCGGTGCACGAAGAGCCGGGTGAGTACCCGGCCGGCAACCCTCGAGGACGTGTTCCTGAAACTGACCGGGAGGACGCTGCGTGAGTGAGATGCCGCACATCTGGTCGTTTCCCCGGATCACCCGCCGCGCCGCCAGGGTCTGGCAGCGCAACCTCGACGTCTTTGTGAAGACCTGGAAGGTGAACTTCTTCCCGCCGTTTATCGAGGCACTCCTCTACCTCTCGGCCATCGGCCTGGGGATCGGGACCTACGTCGGTGCCATCGGGGGCGTACCGTATATCAACTACATTGCCCCGGCCATCCTTGCCATCACCACCATGAACTCTGCGTTCTTTGAGTGCACCTATGGTTCCTACGTGAGGATGTACTACCAGAAGAGCTTTGACGCGATGATCGCAACGCCCCTCTCCATCGAGGACGTGATCGCCGGGGAGCTTCTCTGGGGCGCCACCCGGAGCGTGATCTCGGTGGCGATCATGCTGCCGGTGCTCGTGGTGTTCAACGTGGTCACCCTGCCCTTCTCGCTCCTTGCCATACCCCTGGCATTCATCGGCGGCCTGATGTTTGCCGGCCTTGCGATGTGCTTTACCGCGATCACCCCCATCATCGACACGCTCAACTATCCCGCGTTCCTGCTCATCACACCCATGATGCTCTTCTCGGGAACGTTCTTTCCCCTCACCATCCTCCCGGTGCTCCTCCAGTATATCACCCTCGCGTGCTTCCCGCTCACCCACCTCGTGATCCTCATGCGGATGGCCACCCTGCCCACGGCCGGAATGCTGCTGCCCGTCAGCATTACCTGGATGCTTGTGGCTACGGTCGTCTTCTGCATCATCTCCATAAACCTGATGCGGCGCCGGCTGATCGCGTGAGAACGAGAAAAGATCAGAGAGGGCGGGTCCGTTCCCGCGACGGGGAGGACGAGCACCGGGGCTGCCAGAGAGAAACGTCCTGTGCTGCCCCGACAGCAGGATCGGCACCGCAGGACCCGGTAACGGGCGAACGCCTGAGGATACAGAGCGTCTCATCGAGGCTTGCAACGAGGGCGCTGATATCGCGTAAGGGGAACTCTCCCGAAAGCTCCACAAGGAGAACTGCAATTTCCTCCCGGAGCGGGTCCTGCAGGATGCTGTCAGGAGAGCAGAGGCCCAGTTCATGGCAGCAGATCAGGGTACGGTACGCTTCCGTGTACGCGGAAAGGTCGGCGAGGAGCTCCTCGCGGTACGCCCTCCCCCCCTCTTTTTCGAGGGACGCAAGGTCAGCGAGGGCCCGCCGGTACTCCTCCCGGTGCACCGGGGTGATCCGGGCATCTTCCCGTACGGGGTCCATCAGGGAACGGAGAGGATATTCCTCGAAATACGGCGCTCCGGCCCGGTACCTCCCGAAAGTGCAGCGTTCAGAAGCATGGGTGCGTGTCTCCTGCACAGCGGTGGCAAACCGGTGCAGGCGGCGGGTGATATCGTCGGTCGTGGTCGTGTCCATGGGATTACCTGTGCAGGAAGGCGGGTAAAGCGGGAAAGAATACTTTTGAAAATCTGCCGGTGATATTGCCGCTGGTTCTTTAAATAATATGGTCATACGGGGAGAGTGCTCATCCTCCGGGTGAGGAGTTAGCGTTCATTCCGGGTGATCCGGAGCACGACCAGCTCCTCGTCCTCCACGGTCCGCCGCAGCACCGGAACTGCTGCGAACCCGTGCCCGGCAAAGAGCCCGACAACCTCGGCAAGCCCGGTGAGCGAGGAGACCAGGAGGAGGATCCGGCCCCCGGGGGCGAGCACTGTTCCTGCCGATGCGGCAAACCGCCCGATCACGTCCCTGCCGGTGACCCCGCCGTCAAGCGCGTATTCCAGCCAGTCATCGATACGCTCCTCGGGCCGGGTCGGAAGGTAGGGGGGGTTGAAGAGCACCAGATCGAAGGTGCCCCGGATGCCGGAGAAGAGGTCGCACCGGACCACATCGAGCCCTTCCTCTCTCGCGCAGAAGACCGCATGGGGATTGATGTCCGTGGCCACCACAGCGCAGTCCCGCACCAGCGCCGCCGCGATCCGGCCGGAGCCGGTCCCGACCTCGAGCACCCGGTCACCAGGCCTCACCTCGGCCTGTGCGGCCTCGAGGAGGAGGAAAGTATCGGCCTCGGGCTGGTACACCTGGGCGGGATCACAGGACATGATAATGAATTCTGGGACAAAAGAGGGAAAAAGGGATCGCATCAATCGCAAACCAATATCAGGAGTCAGGAAAAAGGTTGATCCAATGGACACCATAAAGGTAAAATGGCTTATCGACCTCCTCATGGGGATCTCGTTCCTGGTCTGTTTCATCACCGGCCTGTTGAAGTACCCGGTCCTCCTCCAGCTGACCGGGCTCAACAACGTGATCCTTCCTTCTGCACTGATCTCCGATCTCCATGACTGGACCGGTCTTCTCATGGGGCTCTTTGTCTTCCTCCACCTGCTCCTGAACCGCCGGTGGATCATTGCCACCACAAAAAAGATCCTTGCCCGGAGCGGGACAAAAGACTGATCTCTTCTTTTTTAGCAAAACCCGTCCTGAACAGGAACGGGCTAAGGTTCCGGGCACTTTTTTCGCGAACAGCCGACACGCCACCTCTGTGAGGGGGCTTCTCCGGGAACCTGCACTGAACCGGGCGTTCTCCCGGGAATAAACGGACTGCTGCCCGTTCATGGTCCCGCATATCATAAACCTGCCGGGGATTTATAGACGGAAAATTCCTGAATGGAGAGGATAGGGAAGCCCGGTGAACCGGGCGCGGGAAAAAACGGAAAAAGAGATGATGAAGAAATGTTCACGAGGGGACGGAAGAGGAAGAACGGTCCGGAATGGCCCCGCTTTCTTACCAAACGAAAAAAATATGAATACTGCAAGCCGAAGAGGCAGGAAGATACGCCCGGGAGCTACCCGAGATTGGCTATCGTTGCAAAATCCTCGAGATACAGCTCCTCAGGGCGGCTCTTGAGGATCTCATCGGGGAGTGCAGCGATTGCCCGCTCTGCCCAGTCATGATCGAGGATGCCTGAGGAACCTTTCAGGCCGTTTTTCACCGTCTTTCTCCGGTGGGTAAAGAGTGCCCGCACCACGTCCGCGTACCGTTTTTTGTCGTTAACGCCGAAGATGGGCGGGCGGGGGGTGATCCTCACCACCATCGAATGGACCTGGGGCTTGGGCGAGAAACAGGTGGGCGGGAGGGTAAAGCACTGCTGCACCACCGCATAGGTCTGGACCATGATCGAGAGCCGCCCGCAGTCCTTGGTACCGGCCGGGGCCACCATGCGCCGGGCAAACTCCTCCTGGTACATCAGGACTGCCGTCTCGAACCCGGCATCGAGGAGCCGGAAGGTGATCTTCGAGGAAACGGAGTAGGGGAGATTGGAGACCACCATCTGGAAGGGCGGGAGCTCACACCGGGTTGCATCCCCGTGGGTGACCGTGAGCGTCCCCTCCTGGATCTCATCGGCAAAAAGGTCGTTAAGATCCTCGCAGAGGATCCGGTCCAGCTCCACCGCATGGACAGTGGCGCCCCGGGCGAGCAGGGCCCGGGTCAGGGCCCCGTTCCCCGGCCCGACCTCGAGAACCATCTTTCCCTTTACTTCCACACTGTCCGCAATGCGGTTGATCGCGTTCTTGTCGATGAGGAAGTGCTGGTCGTGACGGGCTTTCATTTCGTGGTGAAGAGGTGGTACTTGACGTCCTTGTCCTGCAGCTCTTCAAGGATCCGGGCCTGAATCATCTTCTCCGGGTGGGGGATGGACTTGATCCGGGTGGAGATATCCACGAAACTCTCAAAGGGCTTGCGGTTCCGGGACTCAAGCACCTCCCACATCAGCTTCTTTCCGATACCGGGCAGCAGGTGGAGCATGTGGAGCTTCGGGGTGATGGAGATCGCCTTGTTAAAGAAAGTGACAAAATCGGCTTCCCGCTCCTTTACTACCTGTTCGATCATGAACGGCAGTTCCCCCTTTGCCGTGGGCGTGAGCTCCTCATACCCGATCCGGCGTTTCACCCGCTCAATTTTATCGCGCTCGGAGTCACCGATATACACCTTGTCATGCAGGTTGATGGCAACCCCGGGCTTGGGGATCAGTTCAAGCAGCTTGAACTGCTCAAGGCCCATGGCCTGCACGAGCGGTTCGCGCTTGAACTGGGGCCGGGGGTCTTCGGCATGCCCTTTCATGAGCACGTCCAGTACGATCGCGTTGACCTCCTTTTTCTCGGCCTTCATGAAAAACACCTCAGAAGTGTGCCATGACCAGGTCGATAATGGAATCGATCTCTTCGGGAGAGAGAGTAAAGCGCTCTTTTGCGAAGATCGCCCGCACTTCATCCCGGCTCTTGGGCATGATATTAGCGATACGGTAGGCGATCTCCGGCTTCATCTTCTCGAGCTTGAGGAGTTTCTCCACAAGCTCCTTGGATTTCTCGGGCGAGGTCCTGGCAAGCTGATTGGCATGATCCATGCTCCGCCTGAACTCATAGGACAACTCCTTCTCGGCAGCGATCCTCTCAGATTCCACGCCCATAAGAGCGGCGCGGAGTTCAGGGAGCGTAACCTTCTCTTCGCTAAGAATACCCTTCACTTTCATGCCAATCACCTGACAATTGAGTTTACTTTTGTGCTTTTAGATGTTGCGGTCGCGCAATGACGGTTTTTTCCGCATTGCCGTCGAGGATTGAGAGCATCCAGGCCCGTCCACGCTTGCCGATCACGGTGCCCGTGAGCCCGTGGAAGCGGCGGTGGGGCATGCCCTTCTGGACGCTTGAGTTGACAACGATATGGACCTTGTCGCCCACCTCAAACTGCTGGATGACGGAGGTGACCGGCGGCAGCCCGCGCTGTCTCAATTCTTTCTTGAACTTATACCTTGTTTTCTTTCTGGGTCCGTTGTGGTGTGCCATTCTTAATCTCCCTCCTGTGGTCCTTCTACCTGCACAACGTCAAGGCTGGTGACGTGTGCCGGCCGCTGCAGGATCTCGGCAAGACTTGGGGTGGTCCTTCCCTGATCGCCGGATACGAGTTCCTTGATGTAGAGGCCAGCTTCGCCGAGGACTTCAAGAATGAACTTTCCGTCCTGTTCCCCCACGTACTCGATATCCAGGACTTTACGCTCCCGGACCTTATCTGCTCTCCGGTGAGCGACCCGTTCGGGCGTGCGCTGCTGTATTGTGACGCCCTTTAAGGCATTCAGGGCATTTACCAGCGTTTCTGCGGGTATCTGCCCCTCAACCTCGACCAGGATCCTGTATTTTTTATGCGCTTTACTTGATTTAAGGGTTTCCACCTCCGATCGGTCGCTCCAGCGCGAGAGGGCAACCGAAACCCGTCCCTCAGCCGTCCGGTTGATCTCCGTTTCTACGGCAGCCAGATCGACAGAACGGCTCTTTGGAGCCACAATTTCCAGGATGAACGGCCTGCCGGTTCCCACGCAGCGTGCATCGATATCTTCCCTGCCAGCCCCATGCAGCACGGCATCCTCCGCGTCAAAAAGTCCGATGACCGGGCGCCCGATCAGTTCTTCTACCGAATCTGCGTACTGCTTGCCGGTATAATTGCATTTCTCACAACCGGCACCCCCGCAGGTCCGGCAGTTCCAGTGCGTCTGCGGGATGCCGCGCTCGAACTTCTGGTACCTGCCGTAAAAGAACAGGGCATTGACCTGGATATCCACGATCCCGGACGCGGGGTCGAGCAGGGCGATAATATCGGGTTTTTTGAAATCCACGACTTTTCCCGTAATGGCAGAGACCGCCTTTCCCACTTCACGGTTCACCTCGGATTTGAACGGCTCGGGCTCCCCAAGGGAGAGATCACTCCAGACCATCTCCTCGTTCTCCGCGATAAGCGGGGGGACCCGGCAACCGACAAGGAACGTCTTGTACTCATGGCCTTCCAGGGCTGTTGCAACTTTCCCGGCCCATTCAGCGACACTCTCAAAGAAGTTGCCGCAGACCCAGCAGGTACCGGAGAAGCGTTCGTACGGCTGGTTGGCCGCAAGTGCCCGTGCAATCCTGAGCGCCCGCCCGCGTTCATCGTTCGTGAGGCCATGCGAGCGCTTCCCGAAGAAGCGGCCCAGGCAGTGATCGCAGCAGTCCCCGTACGCGAGAATCTTTTCGACCTGTTCGTTTATTTCCATCCTTTTTTCCTCCGGTCGATCTCGTTTGAGAGTACCGTAATCGTGTGGTCGGCATGCAGGCAGGCCGGCCCGACCGAGTACCGGGATGCATCTTTTATGAGCGCCTCCTCGGCCTCCGTGAAATTCTGGTGGTCGGAGAGAAGGAACGCCCCCGGCATTGCCTGCACCGTGCGGATATCGGTGCCGTTCTCGTCCAGCACCGCAAATGCCTGCTCCGCAAGGAGCCGTTCGAGCCCGCCGTTTCTCACAAAGACGCCCGGCGCTGCTTCGCGGAACTCGCTCCCGCAGGGGATGGAGAGCGCCTTTTTGATCAGCGCCCCCGCGCTCCGTTCATCGGGAGAGAGCGAACAGAGCCCGTTCCCCCGGAAAAGTACCGTCTTTGGGGCTTTGGGTTCACCCAGAAGGACAAGGGAGCACTCCACGTCCCGGCGCAGGTCGTGCGAGAGGAAGAGTGAGGTATTGACGCACCGGCAGAGCACATCCATGCGCCCTGCCCCGGGGAGGTCGTTTAAGGAAAAATCCCCGTTCGTGCGGGCAAGGTGCCCGACAATGGCAAACGAGGTCATCTTACTGCATTCCGGAGAAGCGTTTCATCAGGCGCTGCATATTGAATTTTCCGCCACCGGCACCCCGCAGGCCCTTGAGGGTCTTGTGCATCATCTTGTAGTATTTTAAGAGTTCCCGGACCTCTTCGGGAGTGCCCCCCGCACCCCGGGCAATCCGCTGCATCCGGGAGCTGTTGATGGTGGAGGGGTCGTCGAGCTCCTGGGGCGTCATCGAGTCCATGAGGATCCGGTACCGGACCATCTTGGTGCTGGTCACATCGTAGACCCCCTCGGGGAGCTGCATGTTCCCCATCGGGAGCATGCTCATGATCTGCTTTAAGGGGCCCATCTTGTTGAGGGCCTCGAGCTGCTTGTACATGTCGCGGAGGGTGAAGTGGCCCTTCATCATCGCATCCATGTCAATCTCGGTAGCTACCTGGGCCTCCTGGACCTTCTCGGCAAGGGCCTGCAGGTCGCCCATGCCGAGGAGCCGGGAGATGAAACCGTTCGCGTCGAAGCGTTCGAGGTCCTCGATCGTCTCCCCGGCCCCGATGAAGACGATCCCGCTTTTCGTCTCGGCCACGGCCGAAAGTGCTCCGCCGCCTTTAGCGGTGCCGTCCATCTTGGTGATGATCACGCCGTCGATCCCGATTGCCTGGTGGAACCGGCGGGCCTGCTCGCTTGCCTGCTGGCCAAGTGCCGCATCGATCACGAGCCAGCGGTGGGTGGCCTTCGTGATCACGTTTAAGTCGATAATCTCCTGGATCAGGTCGGGTTCCAGTGCGTGGCGGCCCTGGGTATCGACAATGATGACCTCCTGGTCCTTAACGGCAAGAAGACCAGCCCGGACGATCTGCCGTGCATCGGTAGCCCTGGGATCGCCAAAGCAGGGCACGTTAATCTTTTCACAGAGGGTAACAAGCTGGTCGTAGGCACCGGGGCGGAAGGTATCGGCACAGATCACGCCAACCTTCATCCCCTTCTTCTGGAAGAAGCGGGCGATCTTTGCCGTGGTCGTGGTCTTGCCGCTCCCCTGGAGACCGGCCATGAGGATGACCTGCGGCTCAAGTTTTAAGTCCGCGGTGGCATAGACCAGCCGGACCAGTTCCTGGTACACGATCCGCAGGACATGTTCCCGGACATTGGTGTTCTTGGGCAGCTCCTCGTCCAGCGACCGGGTCCGGATCGCTTTTGAGAGCTCCATGACCAGCTTGACGTTCACATCAGACGAGAGGAGAGCCCGCTGGAGATTTTTTACCAGCTCGTCGACTGCCGCACGGTCCACCACGGCCTTACCGGCGAGCTTTTTGAGGGCGTCCTTGAGCGCATCAGAGAGGCTGTCCATCATCAGGAAGCACCCCCGAGCAGTTCCTCAACAACGGCCCCGGGCTCAAAAGGCACGATATCCTCGTATGCCTGCCCGGTGCCCAGAAAGAGGAGGGGTTTACCTATGGTGTGGGCGATCGAGATCGCCGCCCCACCCCGGGAATCCATGTCGACCTTGGTGAGTACGATCGCATCAGCACCCACGGTCCGGTCAAACTCCGCTGCCCGGACCACCGCATCATTCCCGGCGACCGCCTCGTCCACGTACACGATAAGATCGGGCTTCATCACGCGCCGGATCTTTTCGAGCTGGCTCATGAGGTTTGCCTTGGTGTGGAACCGGCCGGCGGTATCCGCAAGTACCACATCGGTCTTGTGGGCCATGGCGTACTGCACCGCATCAAAGAGCACCGCGGACGGGTCGGCACCGGTCTGGTGCTCGATCACCTTGATGCCCAGCCGTTCGGCATGCACGCCGATCTGCTCGATAGCGCCGGCACGGTACGTATCTCCGGCCCCGATAACGACCGAAAATCCCTCCTTCTTGAGGTAGGCACCGATCTTTGCCACCGTTGTGGTCTTGCCGGTCCCGTTCACCCCGGTAAAGAGGATCTTGACCGGCCGCTCGTGGGATTTGATATAGGCAGTGAGGTCAAAACCCGTGCCAAGGACGTTTAAAAGTGCAGACTTGAGGGCGTGGAATACAAGAGAATCCACGGACTCCCCGATCTTGCGGTGTTTTCCGACAAGGCCGGCCCGGATATCGGCAATTAACGCATCGGTCACGGGAAGAGCCACATCACTTTCGAGAAGCGTCATCTCCAGTTCCGCAAGGGCATCGGCGACGTCTTTCTCCGAGACCACCAGTTCACGGTCGATGATGAGAATCTTTACTTTATCGGCAAGGGTCGGGTTCTTTACCGGGCCTGCTGCGGGAACCTCCCCGGTCTTTCCGGGTGCGGCGGGTGGAACCGGCTGTGGCGGGGCTGCCGGCTTTGCTGCCTCCGCCGCTGCGCCGATGCTTGCGCCGAGCCGGTCCCGTGCAGCCTGCAGCCGTTCCCTGAGCCCCGAAAACATATCGTGCGGTTCCTATTGCTTATTCTTCATCGTTGTCTTCGCTGTCGCGGCCGCGGGGGACCGGGCCGGCACCGGAGGCCTGCCGGTATCCCTGCTCAAGCCGCTTTGCGATCTCGTTCATCTGGACACGGAGTTTCTCCAGCGCCTCGGCCACCTTCTTCTGCGAGGCTTCCATCTCGGTGATCCGGTCTTTGAGATACCCGACCGCATCCGCGTTGGTCTTCTCGAGGATCACTTCGGAGCCGATGTTGAGGAGGACTTTTTCCGGTTCGAGGACCTTTGCCCTCAGGCTCGTCCCTCCGCCCAGCTGGAGGAGGACGGTCCTGTCCTCGGATGTGGCGAGCGCCTCCAGCGCCTCGATCGCGGCAAGTGCTTCCATCCGCCCGTTCTCCATCAGTTCGAGCTGGCCGGCAAAGACTTCTGCCTGCTGTCCGTATTCCTTCAAGTAGTACTGGAGTGTCTCGATCTCACGCTGGTCCATGGGTTGTGCTGCTGCCACGATTCCTGTCTCCCCTTCTTCTCCGGGTTGCCGGGTCTTTCTGATATGTTTGTCCGCAGGGAGCATAAATACCTCCTGATAAGACGCGGTTCGTGCTGACTAAAAAACCCATTCCGGCACATCATTTCCTCCCATTATCCCGGCCGGATTCTGCCCGTTCTGCGTATCTGCATCCGGACCATTATCCCACCCACACAATGCCAGACCAGATCACAATTCTCATGACAGATGGGCGGTAATCTCCTGCATATGCGTGAGTACGGCACAGGGACCGCCCAATCCGGTTTTTTTCTTCTGGTCTTCTCCATCTCGCTTGCTACCTTCATGGCAGGTCTCGATGGTACCATTGTCAACATTGCACTGCCTACGATCTCCGAGTCATTCCATGTCTCTTCCACGACCGTGAGCTGGGTCGCTACCGCCTACCTGCTCGTGATGGCCGGCTGTGTGCTGGTCTTCGGGAAGATCTCGGACATCATCGGTTTTAAGAAGATCTTCCTGTCCGGGTTTGTCATCTTTACGCTGGGTTCGCTTGCCTGCGGTACGCTCCCTGACCTCTTTCACTCACTCAACCTGCTGGTGGGGTCCCGGATGGTGCAGGCGGTCGGCGGGGCGATGATCACGGCCATTGCACCGGCGATGGTCACGGCCTACATCCCGATGAGCGAACGGGGAAAGGCGATGGGGATTGTCATGACGCTCGCCGGGCTGGGGACGGCACTGGGGCCGACCATCGGGGGATTTCTGACCCAGTACCTTTCGTGGCACTGGATCTTCTTCATCAACGTGCCGGTTGGCATCGGGGCGGTGCTGCTGGGCGCCAGGGTGATCCCGGCATCCCATGGGGAAGGGTCCCTGGCCGGTTTCGACCGGGCCGGGGCAGTCCTGGTCTTCACCGGCCTTGCCTCCCTGCTCTTTGTGGTCTCGGAGGGGGAGACGATGGGCTGGACCTCGCCGGTGATCCTTGGTCTCGCCGTCCTTGCCGTGGTGACGCTCGCATGGTTTGTTCGCCACGAATGCCGGATCGCCGACCCGCTCCTCGATTTTTCGCTCTTCAGGAACAGGAACTTCCTTGCCGTCAACCTCCTGCTCTCGCTCGTCTTTTTCAGTTTTGCCGGGATCAACTACCTCCTGCCGTTCTACCTCAAGTATATCAGCGCCTACGACACCTCCACCGCCGGCCTTGTCATGACCTCGCTCTCCTTTGCGATGATGGGGGCAGGCATCCTCGCCGGCCTCCTCTTCAACCGGACCGGACCGCGACTGCTCTGTATCGGGGCCGGTATCCTGCTCTGCGCCGGCTATTTCTTCATCATGCAGCTCCACCCCGATACGCCGGTGGGGTACGTGGTGATCTGCCTGGTTCTTATCGGCCTAGGGCTGGGCCTCGTCATTACCCCGGCCTCGAACCTGGTGATGAACTCGGTGGCAAAAGCAAAACAGGGCATGGTCTCGAGCCTCACCAGTCTCGAGCGCTTTGTCCCGCTCACAATGGGGATCGCCCTGTTCAACCTAATCTTTTTATGGGGGATTGTCTCGATCGCGGCAAATCATAACGTGACGATGGAGTCCCCTGTCGACCTGCAGATAAAGGTAGCAACGGCCGGTTTTGACCTCGCTTTCTTCGGTTCGTTTGTCTTGGGCCTGATCATCCTTGCCCTGGCGCTGGTGGTCCGGCAGGAGATCCATCCGGACTACCAGAACGATGAGGGTGGGATAGGGCCGGGGATGATCTGAAAAAGGATATTGTGATGACTCTCGCGGTGAAGGGTTCCTAGAATATTTATATGAGTCCTCCCTGCCTCAGGGCCCCTCACGGGGCACGGCGGGGAGCATCGTTTGTAGGGGTGTGGGGGCGACAGCCCCCACGATATTATCAGACCCACAGATTCACGAAAGTTCCCGGATCTCCCGGTGACAATCACCGGGCTCCGTGAAAAAGAAAAGATTTACTCTGCTTTGACCGGCGTAACGCCGGAGACCTTGATGTAGCGTCTCTTGAGGTTGTGCTTGCTCCCGATGGTTGCAAAGGCACGCTCTTCGGCCTGCTTTGCATTGGGTGCCTCGATCACTTTCGTGTAGGGCATCCAGTCTTCGCCCATTAAGAAAGTTCCTTTCACTTCAAACTTCTGCTCTGCTGCCATAATTCTCACTCCAGAAATCCAAATACGTCCTCGACCCTGCCCAGTTCAAACCCGCTCGTCGCGTTGCCGGCAAGGTATCCCTTGTCGTTCACGAGAAGGCCGGTGCCCACGAGACCGCTGCCCATGTTGATCGTCCCGGTGCCGACCGGAATTTTGGCCACTGCTTCGAGCCGGGCGATCTCCTGAGCCGTTGCCCGCGGGTGGACAATCACACCCTTGTTGGTTGCAACACCGGCCATGCCGATCGTCCGTACACCCCCAAGCGTCAGGTGGATCACCTCAACGCCCAGGAACTCCCCGATCTTTGCAGCAATATCTGCCGGAAGATCCGGATGCACCGCGGCAAACGAGTCATTGGCCATGATCACATTACCTGCCGCGTTCATCGTCTCGGAGAGGAGCATCACCTTGCGGTACTCGGAGAGTACCGCACGCTCGGGTTCGGTCGCAAGGCCGGAGACTACCAGCCCCCGGCTGTTCCCGGCCACGAGCGACCCGACAATGGAGCTGCCCTGGATCGTGGAAACAACCAGCTCGACATCGAGCGCTTCCGTTACTGCCGCCCGGAACTCCTCCGGGGCATCCGGCGGGATCACCGCAATATCGCCTGCTACCCGGGCAAAGACCCCGATATTGGGATCCCCGGTAAAGTTCGTGGTGCGTTCCATATGCCTACGATTCCGGGGCAAGTTCCGCCTGGACCTGCCCGTCTTCCATCTTCATGGCGCGGACGCGTATCTTTGAGGGCGGTTTTTCGGCTCCCCTGCTCCACACCTTCTCGTTGATGGTCTTGTCAAGCTTCACGTTCTCGGTCTTCATGTGCTTGGCAAGGTACTTGCGGATATCCTTGATCGCGCCATTGGCACGCTTCCACCGGGGCATCCTGCGGGCGTCCCGGAGGGGGATAATGTAGATGTGTTCCTTCATCTGCTCTGCCATGATTACACCTTCAGATTGCTTCTGCGCCAGTTGCGTCTCTTGGGGTGGTTCACCACAGCCCTCTTGGTCCGGATCATGACCCACTGGGGCACGCGCCGGTTCTGGTCGCATGCCTTGGCGAGCCGGACCTTCCTTCCTTTGCTGAGCTTGCTCATGTTCTTCACCTAGTTGTTTATGGCCTTCTTTGTTCCCACAACAAGCGACTGCTCGTGATGAGGGGGGAAGAGGGCGGCGGGATCGGCCCCGCGGGCACGGACGGCCGCCCGGATCTCGGACTCGTAGTCGCCGTTTGCGATCGTCCCGGTCTCCCCGTACTCCACGAGGAGGAACCGGTCAACCAGCCGGTCGACGTCGGTCCGCATATAGCCGAGAAGGGGGCGCACGTACGTGCGCCCGGTCCGGCCGCAGATGCTCTGCACCTGCTCCCTGGTGAGCATCGGGACCCGGTCATCAAACCGGGTGCCGTCGCCGACAACCTCGTACTCACCGGCAAGGGTCTCGATGGCAGTCCGGTGGATGCGGTTGATCGCATCGTTGGGATAACCGCACGAAATTACCATCTCTGCCATCTCTTCTGCCATACCATGGGGAAATACCCGTTTTTTCAACGGGAACCCCAGCGCCTGCGCGGCACGTTCTATTGACGGGATTAGGCGGGCGGGGTCGAACACAAAGGTGTTGAGTTCGACCTCGAAATACGTACCCAGCATGATTGCTGCAAGGGAACTATCCTTCCCGCCGCTGTAAAGCACTCCTGCTTTCATCACTTTCTGGTGATCGAGTAATCCCGTTTTGCCGGCGCAAGCTGCCGGAGCAGCTCTTTTAACTGTGCATCGGTGATCTTCTGCCGGAGACGCCCGCTCTGGGCAAGCATCACCAGCTGTTGTTCCACGGCACCAGCAAAATCCGGCTTGGTCAGCTTGATCGTATTGAGGCGTTCCCGTGCGTCAGGCTCGAGAATCTGCATCATTACCATCTGCATCTGCTGCTTGAGACGCTGCTGCTGTTCGAGTTCCTCCTGCTGCTGGCCTGCCTGCTGCTGGAGTTGTGCCATCCTTCTCTTCCGGATCTCACTCAGCTCGTCGTCTCCCATGGAATGTCACCAGTCTTATGCTTCAGGCTTCTTGCCTTCAGCTTTATCTTTCTTGCCTTCGCCCTTCTTTGCGGCAGGCTTCTTCTCGGCCTTCGCATCGTCGGACTTCTCGGCCTTCTCGCCCTTTGGCGCCTTGCCGCCCTTCTTGCCGGGTTCTGCCTTCTTGGGCTCCTCGGCGACCGGCTTTGCCCTCTTCGGGATCGGGGCCGGCGGGTGGGTGAGTGCCTCTTGGGCCATGTTGTCCAGGAACGCCATGCCGGCAGGAGAAACCCTGCGGCCGGTCTTGTCGTGGATGATCAGGCCTGCGGCCTCCAGCTGCTGGAGGGCTTTTCGCAGAATCGAGCCGCTGCCCTTCCGGAAAGCATTCGGTTTGGAGCCGCGGTTCTTGCTTCCGCCATAGAAACTCCGCATCCGTTCGACACCCAGGGGGCCGTCGACATAGACGCGTCTTAACACTGCTGCTGCCCGGGTAAACCACCAGTCGGGATCCTCGGGAGGCATCTCCTTATGCACCCCGGTCTTTGCAAAGGCAGCCCATGCCGGCGGCTTGATCTCCTGCCGCTTCCTGAGCTCCTCGGCAACCTTCCTGATGAGGTGGTCGGCCGGGACATCATATACGGTCGTCATGACTAGTCCTCACTGTATTTAAAACTAAATAACAGTCTTAACTTATTGGGTAGCGAGGTTTTTATATATTTCGAGGTACCGGTACAGGGTGTCCGGACTACAAAAAAAGGACTATTTCTTCTCTTTTTTCCCGCGTTCTGCAAGAACCATGGTCTTTCCCCGGACCCCAAGAAGTGCCGCGCGGGCTGCTGCTGCCACCGCTTCCGGGTCAACTTCGGTGTTCTGGAGCCATTTTACCTTGATGACCTTGCGCTTCTTGAGCTGGGCGGCAATCTCTTCGATCGTTGCTTCAGTACAGCCCTGCTTTCCAATCCAGACCGTTGGCCTGAGATCCTGCATCGCAGGATCATGATGTGTTGACATGCTTCTTCTCCACCCGGTACCGGGTCGTCTTTTTGCAGGACAGGCAGGTGACCGACACCCACCCGGGGTGCACCCGCACCCGCATGTTTGCCCCGGGCATAAGATACCGGGAACAGTGGTGGCAGAACTGGCGCCGGTACTCGCGATCGATCCGGACCCGCTCCTTCATGGAGATCTTCCGGGCAAGCTCCACGTACCGGTCACTGTAAGCAGGATCCTCGCAAAATACTTTTTCCGCCTCTGAAAAGAGTACCGCGATACGCTCCCGTGCCAGGGGTTTTACGGAGGAGGGGCGCTTCTTGTCCTTCATGGCCGCATCCCTGCCCTGCAGGTGTCATACTATCCGCGCCCGTGGTATATATAAGAGGGGCCCCGGAAAAGATCAGCGCCGGCTACCGGATCCTGACCTTCCGGCCCTCAATGGAAAGGCAATCTTCGCAGAAAAGCCGGATGGCCTCGGGCAGGGCAATATGTTCCTGGATAAGGATCCGCTCTGCGAGCGTGTCCTCGTCATCGTCATCCATCACCCGGACGCAGCGCTGGAGGATGATGGGTCCCCCGTCCAGGCTCTCGTCCACGAAATGGACAGTGCAGCCTGCCAGTTTGACCCCATGTTCGAGCGCCTGCCGTTGCGCGTGGAGGCCGGTGAAGCTGGGAAGGAGCGCCGGGTGGATATTGATCATCCTGCCGGCATACTCCCGCACGATCGCAGACCCGAGGATGCGCATGTAGCCGGCGAGTACAACGAGATCGGGCCGTACTTCCCGGAGTGCGGCAAGGAGCGCCTGCTCGTACAGCTCCCGTGAAGCAAACCGGCTGTAATCAACAATGACCACCGGGATGCCGGCGGCCTGTGCCCGCTCGATCGCGTATGCCCTGGGGTTGTCGGTGACCAGTGCCACGCAGGTCCCCCCAATCCATCCCCGCTGCACGGACTCGATCACTGCCTGGAAGTTCGAGCCCCTTCCTGATGCAACCACAACAATCCGTTTAGCCATGCATCCACCCTCACCGGGATTCTTCCCCATCCTTTCTCTCCGGGCGGACAACACACTTGATCTTCACGATCCGCCGACCGTGCATCTGCATGACCACGAGAGTGATCCTCCCGTTCCCGATCTCCACCTTCTCTCCCGGGTGCTGCGGGAGGTGGCCCAGCCGGTCGATCAAAAGGCCGCCAACGGTCTCGTAGGACTCGTCCATGGGAAGATCCAGGCCGAGTTCTTCGTTTGCATCGTCCACCCACATCTGGGCGTCGAGCACATAGACGCCCTCAGCAATCTTCTGCACATCGGGCTCCTCCCGGTCATATTCGTCCCGGATATCTCCGACCAGCTCCTCCAGGATATCCTCGACCGTGACGATGCCGACAAAGCTGCTGTACTCGTCGATGACGATCGCGATCTGGACCCGGTGGACCTGAAGTTCCTTTAAGAGATCATCGATCTTCTTTGTCTCGGGAACAAAGGTCGGGTCGTACATGATCTCTTTAATCGAGAGGTCCTTGCGGTTCGAGACTAGTGCCGAGAAGACGTCCTTGACATTGAGGACGCCGGTGACGTTGTCGATCTGGTCGTGGTAGATGGGAATACGGGAGAACCCGGTCTCGTTGAAGATCCGGATCGCATCACCGAGTGCCGTGGTGTCCTCCATCACGATCACATCCACCCGGGGGGTCATGATCTCCCGGGCCATGGTATCCCCGAACTCGAGCACCGAGTACAGCATATCCTTTTCGTCCTGCTCGATGGTGCCCTCTTCTTTCCCCACATCGATCCACTCCTTGATCTCATCCTCGGTAACGGCCGGTTCTGCCGCATCTTTTCCCACGCCAAGAGACGGGCTTACCCGTTCAACCACCCAGATGACGGGAGAGAGCAGGCGGGAAAGGAAGAGTATTACGGGGGCAACGGCCCGGGGGAACGTATCCGGAGCCCGGGATGCATAGATCTTGGGGCCGATCTCACCGAAGACTAAAAGGACGAGGGTAACGACACCGGTCGCAATCCCGACACCGATGTTACCAAAGGTGCTGATCGCAATCGCTGTTGCGATGGACGCGGCAGCGATGTTGGCGAGGGTATTCCCTATGAGGATCGTGGTGAGAAAGTGATCGGGGTTTTCCTTCAGGCAGGCAAGGGCGGCTGCACCGGGTTTCTTGTCGTTAACAAGCGTCCGCACCCGCGCTTTGGTGATTGAGATCAGGGCGACTTCCGAGCTCGAGAAGAACGCAGAGAGCAGGATGCAGATGATAAAGAGCAGGAGATATAAAAAGTCCTCAATCATCCTCTTTCACGCCGTCCGCAGGCACGCCAGCATCCTTGGTTCATAGTCGGAATCTACAGCACATATGGGGATGGGGATCAGATAAAACCAACGGACGACGGACAAAACAGCTCAGTCGGGTTCCATGCAATCCCGCATAAAGGTGAGATCGCGGGCGAGGATGGTGCATTTCTCCTCCGCGGAGAGCGGGTGCGGGAAGTTGAGATCATCGATCTCGAGCATCAGGGGGCCATGATAGTGGTGATCACGGAGCGAAGTAAGGATCCGTTCCATCACCGGGCTCCTGTCCAGCGGGAGATGAAGCCTGCCCCCGGTGGCCCGGCTGAGGTGCACGTTTGCGAGCCGGTCTCCGCAGAGCCTGAGGTACTCCATGACGGTTCCCTCGGAGGCTGCGAGGGCATGGGATGTATCGAGGGTAAATTTCAGCCAGGGCTCAGCATCAAGCACTTCCCGCATCCGTTCCGGAGTGCAGATAAGGGCGTTCACCGCCGGTTCCATATTCTCCATGGCAACGGTGACCGTGTCTTTCAGGGCCGCCTCCCGGAGTGCAGACAGGTAATGATCGAACCGGGCACGATCAGCTTCGCCGGGAGGGCGCTTTGCCGTCCTCCTGCCGGGGTGGACGGTGAGGATCCCGGCCCCGAGCGTCTGGGCCAGGGCAAGGGACCTCGCCGCCCATGCAACCGAGACCTCTGCCACATCGGGATTGATAGAGCAGGGGTTGAGGTCAAGGACCGGCGCATGGACGGAGAAGGTGGCAATCTCCGGGTGTGCCCGGCGGCAGGCGGTCACCTCATCCGCCGGAAGATCCCGAAGCCAGAAATGGGGCGTCTCCAGCCAGTACTCGATCCCGCCGAGACCCGACCGCGAGACGTTTGCGAAGATCTCCGCTGAGGTGTACTCGTGGAAAAACATACTCGAAACGCCATAGGCGGTCATGATAATACTAATTGATAAACGCTTTAGTGCATAATATTTCCTTCATGGACTGGTTCTACGGTACCGAAGCACCGGGCGGGCAGGGCCCGCCGGGAGCACCTGCGGTACCGGAGGCTCCGCTCACCGTCGGGGAAGTAAGCGCCATTATCGAAGACCTGCTCGATGACCAGAGGCTTCAGGATATCAAAGTACTGGGCGAGGTAACCAACTACAAGCACCACAGCCGGGGCCACCGGTACTTCTCCCTTTCCGAGAAAGGAGGCGGGAGCACCGCAGCGGTGATCCGGTGCGTGATGTGGCGGTCGGATGCGGACCGGCTCACCTTCGATCCCGAGGACGGGATGGAAGTGGTGGTTACCGGCTCGGTCCGTGTCTATGCACCTTCGGGCACTTACCAGATCCAGGTCAAAAGGATGACCCGGGGTGGCCTCGGGGAGAAATATCTTCTCGTGGAACAGTGGAAAAAAGAGCTGGCCGCGGAGGGGTGCTTTGCTGCGGAGAGAAAACGCCCGCTGCCCCCGTTTCCCGCCCGGGTGGGTGTGGTCACCTCGGAGACAGGGGCAGTTATCCATGATATCCGGACCGTGCTTGCCCGGCGTTTCCCGGTGGAGATCGTCCTCTCCCCCACCGCCGTGCAGGGGAATGAAGCCCCCGCAGATATTGCCCGGGCTATTGCCCGGGTTGCAGGGTATGCTGACGTGGTGATCGTGGCCCGGGGCGGCGGGAGTTTTGAGGATCTTTTTCCCTTCAACCACCCTGCTGTTGTGCGGGCCATTGCCACCTGCCCGGTGCCGGTGGTCTCGGCCATCGGCCATGAGGTTGATGTGACCCTTGCCGATCTCGCGGCAGACATCCGGGCCCCGACCCCGTCCGCGGCGGCGGAGCTCGTGGTACCGGACCGGCGGGATCTCCGGGCGGCACTCGGGGAACTCCGGTGTCAGCTGGGTGGTGCCCTCCTCGCCCGAATTGCCCAGGCCCAGAAGGAGATTGCCGATCTCCGTGACCGGCTCCGTCCCCAGCGGCTCTGCCGGAAGATCGGTGAGAAACGACAGGCCACGGCCGACCTCTCCGACCGGCTCGAACGGGCCTTTGCCACCCGGATCGAACGGGAACGGCTCGTGCTTGCCGGGATGAGAACGGCACTCGAAGGGAGGAGCCCGCGGGCGGTGCTCGCCCGGGGCTATTGCGTGGCGGAAAAAGAGGGCACCGTAGTGCGATCCGCAGGTGTCATAAAAAAGGACGACCGGCTCTCCCTGCACTTTTATGATGGTAGGGGCGAGGTCATCGTGGAGCGTGTAGATCATGACGGAAACCTATGAGGAAAAGATCGAACAACTGCGCCAGATCATTGCAAAGATCGAGGACGGCACGACAAGCCTGGACGAGAGCATGAAGCTCTATGAGCAAGGGGCTGCACTCGTGAAACAGTGCGAGACACTGCTCGCCGAGACAGAAGAGAAGATCACGACCCTTGCCCGGGACGCGTAACCGTCAGGGTGACAACGATCTCTTCCCCCTGCCTGAGCCGGGCAATGAGCTCCCGGGGCAGCGTAGCGGCGACCGCATCCGAGGAGATGCCGATTGTCCTTCCGCAGGCAAACGTGCTCCGCCGCCAGACCAGATCGGTGGGGTGATCGAGGGTAAGCCGGTCCGATCCTTTTGCGTGTACTTCTGCCGTGACACCCCCGGATTCCAGCCGGGTCACAAGAACAGCGTCATTGTGGCAGAGGAGGGACCGGAAGTGATCGGAAAGGCCGACGCAGCCTTTGTCGGCCGCGATCCCAATAATGCAATTCCCGTTCTCCGTGAGGTGCTCTTCGCATGTCACCTCAAAGGTTGTTGGGTGGGTGCCGAGGACGAGGGGATGCCCCCGGCACCGGATAATCTCCTGCGCCTCCATGCTTTATCATGTGAGGGTTGCCATTCATATTTTAATGTTTATCACCGTTCCGTGCCCCGAGTGCAAAGAGGAGACCGAGCACGAGGTCCTCTCAGAATCCCGCGACCGGCTCGTCCGGTGCACCGCGTGCGGGCATCACCACCATATCCCCAAGGAAAAAGAGCAAAAACCGCTCATGATCAAGGCGATCATCTCCCGCGAAGGGACCTCGGTTGCCGGCACCATCGAGTTCGATCCCGAGGATAAATGCTCTGTCGGAGACCACCTGGTCGCGGAGGCCGGGGACGAGGCCTACGGGGTTGAGGTGGCCGCCATCGAGACCGGGGGCAAGCGGCCGCAGCAGGCAAAGGCAAAGGATATCTCTGCCCTCTGGACCCGGATCATTGACCGGGTGGTGGTGAAGATCTCCATCCACGATGGAAGAAAAACGATCCCGCTCTACCTGGAATGCGAGGGGGAGGAGGAGTTTGTCGTCGGCCAGAAGTACGTGGTGGATGGGAAACGCTTCACCCTCTCTCACATCAAGCTGCGCGATGGTCCCCTGATGCGAAAGCCGGACTGGAAGACGTTTGCCCGCCGGATCAAGAGGATCTACGGGGTCCGGTCATAGAACTTTTTTCCCGGGCCGGCACGGATCTCCTGCAACCGGAGAGGGAAATACCGTGCCCGTTTTTTAATACAGGATATAATCAAGGAATTACGCCGTTTTTAAAAAAAATATTAAAATCAGCTCGATGTCGGGTTAATGGAAGTAACCGTGACATCGATGCTCGGGTAGGAGAAATCGACGGTGATGCCGTCTGCTGTCTTGTTAGTGACTTTCCCGAGCCTGATATAGGTCGGGGCCGATGAGGCGGCCTCGCCTGCAGTGGTACCGCTGGAAACGCCCATGTTAAGGTAGTCCCCGACCTGGATCGAGGATAAACTCATATTGCCTGCCGTAAGCTGATCTGCTGACCAGAACTGGGTCATGGGTTTTGCCGTTGCAAGAGAGATTGTTTTCTGGGTATTGGCCCTCATGCCGACAAGCCCCGCGGAGATAGTATTGTATTCGCTGGAGAAGAGGGCGAACTGGTTGTCGCTCGACCACCCGGTCGATGCGGTATAGAAGGCGATCGGGTACACACCAGAACCAAGGGTTCGGTTGGCCGTAAGGGTGAGGGTCTTGGAAAACATGATACCGGAGCCCTGGCTGGCAAGCTGGGTGTACAGCTGCTGGTTGGAGGTCATAATCGGTGACCCCTGTGCATCCTTGAGGGTATAGTCCACGACCACAGTATCACCGGGCTTGACGGTGGCAAGGCTCGTGATCCAGCTCGATCCCATGGCCGATACGACCATCAGCACCACAAAGACAACCCCGACGACGACGGCGAGTACCTTGACCCACAGTTTCTTCGATTTCTCTGCCTGTTTTTTCGTGCCCATTCCTAAAACCTTCCTTACTACTTCCATGTTGAACGGTCATAAACTATTCTGAGCGGAAAAAGAGGGGAGTAGAGGTGATAACCCGAGCCGTGTGGTTCGAAGGTTATGCTGCATCTGCCCACATCAGGGAACAGGGGGCAGGGCCCTGGCTGGTTGATGGGGGTGACCACCCCCCTCCCATCCTTCAAACAATGGGGGGCATCTTCCCCCCTTTGGGCCAGAGCGCCGGGGGGATACCCCCTCTCCCTGACCGGGCCGAGCCGGGCGATCCATCACCACCCGCCGACACCTGCAGACCTCCTCATTCACGACAACGACTTTACGCGAAGCTCATGATGTGACCCTGTAATAAGAGAGTCCAGGAACGGTCATGTGGGGGAGGGGGTGCCCCCTACCCCTCATACCCCATTTCTCCTTTTTTTACCGATTCCTTTAAAGTCACGGGCGCCGGAAGCTGTACAGATGGACAAAAAAAAGGTCAAGGACTACATGACCTATGACGTGGTCAGCGTGGATCTCCATGGCACCGTGGAAGCGGTCATCGAGAAGATCCAGCAGACCAAGCACGACGGCTTCCCGGTGCTGGACGGCGCCGAAGTTGTCGGGTACATCGCAGCCCGGGACCTCCTCTTTGTCAAACCGGGCGAAACGATCGCGTCGGCCATGTCCGGCGAATTGATCGTTGCCGACCCCGAGATGGATATCACCGACGCGGCCCGGGTGATCTTCCGGAGCGGCATCCAGAAACTCCCCGTTGTGGATGAGAAGAACCACCTGCTCGGGATCATCTCCAATTCTGATGTGATCCGTTCGCAGATCGAACACGTCTCGCCGGAGAAGGTCTTCAACTTCATGACCACGCTCAAAAAGCTTTACGGCGTCGATCCCACCCTCAACCGGGGGATCGTCCCGGTAAAGGATCTGCTCCCCACCCAGTCCAAGATCTACGAAGACGAGCTTGAAGGGCGAATCTACGAGATCAAGAAGGGGCTGGCAGAGCCCATCATCGTGGTGCGCCGGCCGGGACGGACGATCCTCGTGGACGGCCACCACCGTGCCGTTGCCGCAAAGCGGCTGGGCATCACGGCGCTGGACGCGTACATCATCGAGATCAAAGAGGATATCGAACTCGGCATGGAACGGACCGCCCATACCATGAACCTCAAGACACTCGATGATGTTCAGGTGCTGGATTACGCCCGCCACCCGCTCGTGGCCATCACGCACCGGCTGGTAAAACGGCAGTAAAAAAGAAAATACCTGTTTTTACGATCCCTCGCACCGGAGATCGAACTTGTCGTTGAGGACATGTTCTTTTATGATCTGACCGTCGCTGACCACGATCTCGGGCCAGATCCTTGTCTTGGAGTGGACCACCACGTTGTTGCGCAGCACCACCCGGGGGCCGAGCACGGTGTCATTCTCGATACTGCATCCTTCGCCAATGTGGGTGTCGTTATCGATGATGCTCCCGGAGATCGTGCTGTTCGCCCCGATCGTTACGCGGTTGTAAAGTGAGGATGAGAAGATCTTCGCATTGTTCCTGATAATGCAGCGTTCGCCAATGCTCGTGTAAGGGCCGATCAGTACGTTGTTCCCGATAATCGTGCCCGTCCCGATCGCTACCGGTCCGATCACCCGGGTGTTCTTACCCAGGGTGATCGCATCCCCCAGGTTGACCGGCCCCTGTACCCGGGCGCCGTGCATGGAGAGGTCGCCGATAATATCGGTGGTGGTGATCTCCTGCAGCTTCCACCGCTCGGCCTGCCGGAGCATGTGCGGGCTGCCCACATCGGTCCAGTTCCCGCGGGCAAGCCACCCCTTGAGGATCTTTTTCTCTTCCATCAGGTGCGGGAAGAGGTCCCGGGCGAAGTCGGACTTCTTTCCGGCCGGGATGTGGTCGAAGACTTCAGGGCTGCAGACGTACATCCCGGTGCTTGCAAGGTTCGAGAAGATCTCACCGGGAGCAGGTTTCTCCTTGAATCTTTTGATCTCATAGTTGACATCAATCTCAGCGATACCGTACTCCCCGGGGTCATCGATCGAGATCAGGCCGATGGTGGCAATGGCCTTCTCCTTCTGGTGGGTTCGGTAGAACTCGAGGACATTGAGGTCAGTGACGTGGTCTCCACCGACCACAAGGAAGTCCTGGCCGTCCAGGTACTTCTTGGCATTCCGCACGCTCCCGGCGGTCCCCAGCTTGGTCTTCTCGTGGACATAGGTGATATCGACACCGAAAAGTGAACCATCGCCAAGTGCTGCCTCGATGTCCTTTCCCATGTACCCAAGTGTCATCACCACTTCGCGGAACCCCAGGTTGGAGAGGTGGGAGACCAGGTGCTGGATCGATGGGCGGTTGACGATCGGGATACAGGGTTTTGGCCGTTCGAACGTGAGGGGACGAAGGCGGGTCCCTTCGCCCCCGCACATGATACACACCTTCATGGTTCAAACGTTGGTGTTGAATTGCTTTAAGTATAGTGCCCGGACAAAGAGTACTGTTACGGAGAGGGGGAACATGGGATCGGAAACGTACCGGGATCTTGACACACAGGGCGGCACCGTGCAGTGCCTGCCGGAGAAACGGGAGCCGGTGGAACACTGCCGGCTCTGCATCCACTGCCGGGAGTTCAAGGTAAAGGGACAGTTCGTGAAATCCCCTTCCCTTGCCTACTGCGTGAAGTGCCGGGTGACCGGGGAAGTGGATCTCTCGGCGGTCCAGGCAGTCCGGTGTGCGGACCGGCAGGGCGAGGGCTTCCACAGCATCACCAGTCTCATTGGATAGGACCGGAAACACCCGCTTATTTTTTCAGCAGCGCCACAATAGCGTCCATATCCACGTGCTCCTCGAAGAGGGAAGCGAGCATATCATAGGGATCGGCAGCCTCGGCCGGTACTGGGGTAAAAGGCAACCCTTTTTTCTCAAAAAGATACGCGAGCAGGGCGTTTGCTGCGGACGGGTTGAGGAAGAGCCCGTGCATATAGGTGCCAAAGACCAGGCCATCTGCGGTTACCCGGCCGTCCCCGGAGAACGCCTCCTGCTCGGTGCCCGGTTCGGTTACGCCCATATGGATCTCGTAGCCGGTCACCTCGCCCATGGTGGAGAGGATCGGGGAGACGGGGAAAGCCATCCGTTTCACCTGCGTAGTGTTCTTGGAGTACGAGGCAAACCGGGTGGTGCAGTCCAGCAGCCCAAGGCCGGTGTATACTCCGGCCGCGGATTCGAACCCGTCGTCAATGAGGGTTGAACCCAGCATCTGGTACCCGCCGCAGATGCCAATCACCGGCACCCCCCGCTCCCGTGCCGCCAGAATTTCGCGGTCCATTCCAGCCGTCCGGAGCGCTGCAAGGTCATCGATAGTGTTCTTGGTACCCGGGATGATGACGCAGTCAAAGCCATCAAGCGATTCCCCGCAGGGCACATACTCCACTGCGGCATACTGTTCGAGCAGCTCGAAGTCGGTGAAATTGGACACATGGGGGAGGCGGATCACCGCGATCCGTACCGGAAGGTCGCGGCGCTTCTTGTCCGCGATCGAGAGGGAATCTTCGCTGGGGAGTGGGAGAGAGACATAGGGCACCACACCGAGTACCGGCACACCGGTAAGTTCTTCGATGATCCGGATCCCGTTTGCAAAGATGGCGGGATCGCCCCGAAACTTATTGATGATGATGCCCTTAACCAGCGGCCGGAGCGGAGCCGGCAGCAGGCTGATGGTACCGTAGATCTGGGCAAAGACCCCGCCCCGCTCGATATCTGCCACAAGAATCAGCGGGATGTGGAGTTTTTCCGCAAGCAGGGTATTGGCAATATCGCGGTCATAGAGGTTGACTTCCGCAGCCCCGCCTGCTCCCTCGACCACCACCTGCCCGTATTCCTGGAGCAGCCTCCCGTACGCGGCAAGGGCCTCCGAAAGAAGATAGGGCGTCTCCGCGTAATACTCGGCGATGGGGACATCCTTGTAGGGATGGCCGAGGAGCACGACCTGCGAGACACGGTCTCCTTTGGGTTTGAGAAGGACCGGGTTCATGTCGGTAGTTGGCGAAAGCCGGGCAGCCCAGCCCTGCATTGCCTGGGCAATTCCGATCTCACCACCGTCCTCCGTTACAAAAGAGTTCAGGCTCATGTTCTGGGATTTGAACGGGGCTACGCGGATCCCCCGGTGCACCAGGCACCGGCAGATCGCAGCCACCGTTATGCTCTTACCCACATGGGACGACGTTCCCACAACCATGAGCGGCATATACATTCATTTGAATGCCCCCACATAAAACGGATACGTGTCGGATTTTGCAGTAAAAAGCAAGAAACGGGCCCGGACAATGCCAAGTAATAAATAACCAGAACTGAAAAATAGCTGTAATGATTGGTGGCATTTGCCCGACGTGTGGACTTCCTAAGGAATTATGTATCTGTGAGGAGGTAGCAAAGGAACAGCAGAGGATCAATGTCAAAGTCAACAAACGCCGGTACGGAAAAGAGGTTACGGTTATCGAGGGCCTTGATCCGACAGACATTGACCTTGAGGATCTTTCGAAATTCATGAAGGGAAAACTTGCCTGCGGTGGAACCGTGAAAGGAAATTCTATCGAGCTGCAGGGAAATCACCGCGACCGTGTCAAGGAGCTCCTCTCCCTGAAGGGTTACAGCACGGAAAACATCTCCTGATCACATTCCGGTTCTCTCTTTTTTTCTTCTCTTTGAATGCAACGGAGCTGCCGCTTGTGCATGCCTCCCGGTCGTTCCTGCATACAATTCAGTGATACCACGTAACGTGCGTATGATAATCGCAAGTGAAAAGGGGAGAGAAAGAAAGATCAGATGAAGAACCGGAAGACAACCCACGAGACAATCAGCATAATCGCTGCGTACTTGAGTCCGGCAATGGCTCTGCCTTCGCCCATCTGTCCTGCACAGAGTCCGGAGAAGAATCCCTGGATCATCGCTGCATGGGAGAACAGGCGCTTGTACGCCGGAAGATCGATTCGTCCCATGAACTTGCTGCTGGCACTCGTCATCTGTGCCGCAGTACCTGCCGTTGCCATGGTGCTCAGGAAGGAGCTGACCAGAACCGCAATCACGAACAGGAAGACCGTAAACGAGACAATGACGATGATCACGTAGATCAGCATGTTGTTCCGGCGTTCCTGTGCGAGATTGACCACCTCGAAGGTGTCGTTTGCTGCGGCACGAAGCACCTCGCTGATGTCGCCACCCGCCTTGCTTGCTTTGGCGATCAGGTCCACGCTCCGGTCAGCGAGCGGTGTGCCCAGGCCCTTGCCGAACCGGTACATGGCCTCCACAAAACCGATCCCCCAGGACATCTCGTTGTCCATTTTCCGGATATGGGGGGAGAGAGCCCCGTATTCCGCTCCCGCCACAAGGTGGACGGCATTGGGCAGGGTCATACCGGAATCGTTCATACCGGCGAGGTCACGGAAGAAGTTAGGGAGTGCCACCTCAATGTTCCGTATCCGCGACTGTTCCCGGAAATCGAGAACGGCCACCGGGATAATGGAGATGAGAATGGCGGCAACGGCAAAATCGTCGATAACGGTCGAGCTAAAGAGCACTTGGATACCGTACATCCTGACCATCGAGAGAAAGCCGCCAATAAAAACGATCAGCGAGAGTGGGGCACAGACAATAAGGATATTCTCGGGTCGTTCTGTCAGCACCCTGAGCGGATGCTTTAGGAACCGCCCCATCCCTTCCCGGCTTTTGCGTTCGGTTTCCAGTTTGCCGGTGAGCTCGTTGAGTTCTTTTTCAACCGCGTCCATTTCGGTGCGGCTGAGCGCCGGTGGCGGCTGGGAAAGGGAATCCTTTTCTTTTCCGAGTATGCCGGATAATCTGTCGTTCAATGCCATATCAGGACTCCGGGGTCATGGAACTGATCATAATGATGAACATCATTGTGCCGAAGGGGATCATGAGGTAGATGATGACATAGAGAAACATCGGTTTTGCATCCCCGCCAAGGACGGACATGATGGACTGGAGGATGATCAAAAAGAGCGTCCCTGCCACCATCGCCGTGACGTACGACTCTGCGATCAGTGCGAGTGTATCCAGGAAGAGCTTCTGGGTCTGCCGGTTTTCAAGGGCATACTGGGCGGCCTTGGTTCGGAAATAATCCGTGAGGTTCCCTCCGCTAGATATGCTCGCCATTGCACCCTGCAAAAACTCTTTCATACGCAGGGAGGGGGTGCTCGAAGAGACAATCCTGAGCGCATCGATCAGATCCCGCCCGAAGATATCGATCTCCCGGGCAATGTAGCGGGCTTCCACCGAGCTCTCGCCGTAGATTGGGCTGTCCCCGAGCAACCGGAAGATCTCCGCCGGGGTGATCCCTGCCGTGGACATGGAGGTGATGTAGTTAATGGCATAGGGAAGGGTCGCATCGATGCTCCGGCGCCGATTTCCCGCAACAACCGAGGGATACGCGATAAAGATAGCGTAGGTGATCCCCCCAAACACGAGGAGGGAGAAGATGATTGCAAAGATGGTCCCGAGGAGGAGGCCGTACTGGTTAAGGAAGAGCATCGTGGCCGGGACTTCTCCCTTATACTTGATGAGATTGGGGAGTTTCAAAACCCAGGTGAGCAGGCCCAGACAGACCGCGGAGACCAGTCCCACGATGATAGCGCTGACAATCGCCGTGGAGACATAGACTTCAAAGGGGGTTTTCAGCCGTGCGGAGATAAGGTCATTCCTGAGCTGGGAATACTGTTCCCTTTTTGCCTTCATCCGCATGCCCAGGAGGTTGAAGCAGAACCGTTCGAAACTATTCATAGAGATCCTTCCTTACACGTTCTATCACTACTTCGGGTTCGCGGAAATACGAGATGAGGATCTTTGCCACATCCTTGTAGTGCCGGATCTTCTTGATGCGCATCCACTCCAGTACCTCCTGCCTCCTTTTCAGTTCCTCCCGCATACGGTTCTCGTTCCAGCCCCGGGCTTCCATGATATCCTCAAGGATAAACGACTTCCCTGAATAGGTGATCTCGTCGGTAGCCGACCGCCAGCGGAAGACCTCGTTGGTGATCAGTTCATTTGTCCGCGGGTCGATATCGAGAATCTCGACGATCTGCTTGTTCCGGCGGATCCGTTTCCCACCCATCCGGGCCTGTACCTGGATGCACACGATGTCTAGGGCGGAGAGCATGTTCCGCGGCACATCCATCGGCGGGTTCTCAATACGGTGGACAACGCTCGATACCGAGTCCGCGTGGATCGTGGAGTACGTGACGTGGCCCGTGCTCATGGCCTGGAAGAGCGTCTGGCATTCTTTGCCACGGACCTCCCCGACAATGATGTACTCAGGCCGCTGACGCATCGCAGCCCGCAGGAGCTCGTACATGTTGATCTCCCCGCGGCCCGCCGTGTCAAAGGAGTCACGCGTAATGCTGGGGATCCAGTTGGGATGGGGGAGCTTGACCTCACGGGTATCCTCGAGGCTGACAATTTTTGCCATCGGGGGAATAAAGAGGGAGATGGCGTTGAGGGATGTGGTCTTCCCGGATGCCGTTCCTCCCGCAAAGATCGCGGATTTGCCGTTCTCGACCGCAAGCCAGATGTAAGCTATGGAGAGCGGGGCAAAGGTATGCCACTCAATGAGATCGGTCGGGGTGATCGGCTCGTCCTTGAACTTACGGATAGTAAATGTTGACCCATGGGCGGTCACTTCCTGTCCCAGGGTCATCTGGATACGGGAGCCGTCGCTCATGGTCGCATCGAGGATGGGTTCGGCAATGGAGATGTACTTGCCGGCGCGCTGGGCGAGTTTGGTGACAAACGAGTCCAGTTCCTCTGCATTGTGGTACATCAGCGTGGTCTTCATCGACTCGTAGCTGGCATGGAAGGCAAAGAGGGGGGTATTGACCCCGTCGCAGGAGATATCTTCGATATACTTGTCATGCATGATCGCGTCGATCAGGCCGTCACCCAGGAAATCCTTGTGCATGTTGTAGAGGAGTTTCTCGCGCTGGACCGGATTGAGCTTGATCCCATAATCGGCAAGGATATCGTCGACGGCAGTCCTGAGCTGCTGCCGGGCTTCTTCCTTGGAGATATCCTTGGTGTTGATATCGAGCGTCTCAAAGAGGCGTTCCTTTAACTCCTTTAAGAGGTCCTTTTCCGGCTCGGAGAGAACCGGCTCGATCACCAGGTAGGTATACTCATGGGTGGAATGGTCATAGATGACCCGGACATAGGCATAAGGCTCGTTGACCGGGTACATCTCCATGACTTCGATGCCGGGTTTAGGATCAAAGGTGAGATCCACCAGCGGGCCATGGATCTTTGGATCGTATTCCACGGTGGCCGAACGGATGGCACTGAAGAGTGCGGCAAAGCCGGATTTCTTTGCCGCAGCCCGTTCTGTTTTATCCTTGTCCGGGATAAATTCAGACTCCAGATCCTTGAAACCGGCAGTCGAGAATTCCCGTTTCCAGATCTCAGCAAGTTCCGGCGGGAGGGTCCCGGTCCCCGTGGTCTCGAACGCATTGATCCTGCCATGGAGCTTGAGCTCCTCGATCTGGAACGTGGCACCCTTGGGGAGGATAAGACCGGAGTACTCGGAGATCTGGTCTGCGGAGATGATCCGTTCGTCAGCATCGGTCACCAGGGGTTCTTCGGCAGCTGCGGCTCCACCGCCTGCAGCCTTCTCTTTCTTCTTCTTAAAGAAGAGGGAGGCCCCCTTGTCGCGGGGATCCTCGTTGATGATTTCCACGGCCGGTTCGGCAGGGGGCGGGGTGGCCGCGGGAGCGGGTTTCTCTTCAGGAGGTGGCGGCGGGGCCTGTCCCACGATCTTTCCCAGGGCCGCCCGGACATCGTTGCTGCTTATGGGGGGAGTTTCCGTGACCGGTTCTGACGGGGGGACGTCTTCAAGGAGGTCATCGAAATCTTCGGACGGTTCATCTGCAGGAGCCTCTTTTACCGGGGGGACTGTATCTTCCGGGGGAGTTGCTTCCGGTTCATTCTCTGCAGGTGCAGCGGCAGGAGCCATACCAAGTTTTTTCATGAGTGCGGAAAAGTCCCCGGTGCCTCCTGCTTCCGGTTCTTCCTTGCCGGGTGCCTTTTCGGGAGGGGGTGCCACCGCAGGAACAGCCGGTTCTTTTTCCGGTGCCTGGATCCCCCGGATCTTCTTGAGAAGAGTGCTTACATCATCCTGAGACTCGTCATCGTGTGATTTCAATCCAAACGTCCCCCTGTCAGCAGTTAACCGTTTCCGGTATTATTATAAAAGATTCTTCTTAGCTCTGACTATATGTATTCTCTGACACGAAATAGGAAAAACTTTGCCTCATACGCGTGCGGGCCCGGTCAGGATCCGCCCCTCACATCGTTCTGGATACTCCGGATCAGTACCCGGAGGAGACCGAGCTGGGCATCGGCACGGGCGATAATACAGAGAAATAGGTCTCCGCAGGGAACAATAATGAATTTATTCTCTCCGGTTTCGAGGATCAGCTGATCGGGCTGCCCGAGATCCATATCCTCTGCAATCCGGGTCCCCGCCCGGAGAAGATCTTCTGCCCGTGCAGCCACATGCTCAAAGTCCGCCTTCCCCAGGGAGAGGACCGGAAAACCTTCATAAAATGCCGAAACCGCGATAACGCCGGGCTGGTTCATGATCTTGTTTAAGGTGCCCTTATCCACGATGCACGGAGCCGTGCGCGATGATTTGCTCTTTTCGGTTGGTGAGGGGGGGACATCCGTGCCGGGAGCGGCGGATCCGATAAAAAGTCCCTCTTTCGTGCACACATTGAGCGCGTCAGTGTAATCCTGATCCGAATATGCCCTCATGGTAAACTTCTGCGAAAGCGGGCCGCGATCCCTTTCCGGTACTGCCATAATATACCGGACGGCATCATTTCCCCGGTAGGTGCCTTCATTACCCTCGAACTGTGCTGCGACCAGTTCGCCGTTGCGCATCAGGAGGAAGCCCTTACCCTGTACAGTCTCAATCTCGATAATGCCCCTGAATTCCCTGAGGTGCTGGATCATATCCCCCTTTTTGGGATCGAAAGCGACACCCCCCTGTGTTCCTGCCGGCATTTTCATAAAAATAGTCCGTTAAATAATAATTTTAGAGGGCCGCAACGATTCGTTCCTTGTTTTTCTTTAACTCGTAACGAATTCTGCCGATGTTTGCCGTTGTATCTGCAACCAGCGCAATCAATTCATCTGCGGACAAGGGGGCAAGGATAATAGGCCCTTTCTCCAGTTCCACCAGCATCTGGGAGAGCTCGCCTTTCCCCAGCGTATTCCCCATTGCTTCAGAGGTTCCAAGACCCGTGGATGCCATTGCACCCAGCGCCTCGATATCCACCTTGCCGGACACGGCGCTCTCGATCACAAAACCGTCCCTTCCCACGACCACTGCAGCAGATACTCCTTCAATTCGTAGAAATTCATCTAACAACGGCTTGAGCATTATCCCACCATTTAATAATTGTGACTTTCTTGTTTTTTTTCTATTAAAATGTTGGGGTATTTTTCCGATAAATGGGGGATAAAAATCTTCGAAAATAACAAAATAAAGCCATATACGCCCCGGCCCCCCATTTCAAAGATATTCCTCCCGAATAACGACGGGAGATCAAAAGGAGATCAATATTTCCTTTCCTGGTCCCGGAGGAGATCTCCCCTATCTCCTTTGCCAAAAAGAATCTATATACTTGAATGCGATCATTAGAGAGATCATGCAACTTCCCCGCGGGACATTCCGCGAGATTCAGAAGAACCAGAAGACCACGGATATCCTCGCTGAGCTGGAGCGTACCCGGTTCTCCGGGATCTGCAGCATTTCATGCCGGGACGGTATCACTACGGTCGTACTGAGGGCGGGAAAATGTATTCTCGCCGAGGACAGCACCTCAAAAGGGGATGCGGCTCTCGAAAATCTTCAGGGGCCTGTTGCGGACGAATCTGTCGATGCTGCGTTCTCAACACTGGACGATGCACAGATCCAGCTCTCTCTGGAGTTCAATAAAGCCGAAAGAGTCCTCATAAATCCCCATGCTCCATCCCTTCAAAAGAAAACTGTACAGCCTGCAGCCCCGCCGTCTCCCAGGGTCCTCGCAAAAAAAACGGGTCATGAGCCGGCATTGCACCCGGCCCCCCCGGCTGAAGAAGTGCCGACACTCGTTGCACGCTCCCCGGAAAAGACCCCTCGTCATCTCGCTGGCCCGAAAAGTCCCGTAAGTGTGCCCCCATCCTCGCTCCGGGACAGGAAACCTCCTGCCCAGAAAGAACCGGAAACTCCGGTAAAAGAGCCGGAAAAGACTGAGTTTGAGAACGATCTGGACACCCTGGATTCCATGAACCTGGACCAGGTGACGGATAAGATCCGGGACGACTGCAAGACGATGGTAAAACACCTGCGCCTTGACCACCTGATGGACAAGGACTGACATTTTTAGGGTGACCGGAAAAATGCCCGTTCTCGCTGGTATCGATAATACCGTTCTCCTCCTTTGTGCATCTATTGCAATCGTTGTCTGCATAGCGGCCGGCCTCCTCCTCCGGAGACGCCGTGCCGGCCTGAAGATTCGGACGCATGTTTTATCCGCGGAGCGGTCGCGGGCGCCCCTGAAGGTGCAGAAGATCCCGGCGTCCATACCGGGCAGCCCTTCCGATCCCGTGGCCCAATCCCCCGCCAAACCCCGCCCACGGCAGATCGATTGTCTGTCCGGCAGGGCCGATCTCGGGGAGAGCCTCCAGGCCCTTGCTGAAAAATACTCCCTGGAAGATCTCACCCTTGCCACGGCAGACGGCCTGCTGCTGGCCTCTTCCGGGAAAAAGCCTTCCGCCGATACGGTGGCGCGATACGCAGGTATGTATGCGGAAAACGTCCAGCCCCGGCCCCCGGGAATCATGCTGTTCGGCCTGGAATACAAGGGCTCTCCCCTTGTGGGGATCGCAAAGACCAGGGACCTGTATCCGCAGGAGCCGGAGCAGGACCTGATCAGCGAGACAAAAGATATTTTAAACAGGTGGATATAACACGAATATGTAACACTTAAATAAAATATTCCCGAATACCTATATTTGAACAGGATAATAATCAGGACGACAACAGGTGTTTGATGGTAAAGGTTTACACAATCGCATCCGGAAAAGGGGGTACAGGTAAAACCACCGTTTCAGTTAATCTCGGAACGATGCTTGCCAAACTGGGAAAAGAGACCTACCTGATGGATGCCGACATCGGTATGGCAAACGTCGGCCTGATCCTGGGCCTGCAGGACGCACCGGTCACCTTGCATGAAATTCTCGCCGGGAAGAATAATATCGATGAGGGGATTTATCCGGGCCCGGCAGGTCTCAAGGTTATCCCAAGCGGCATCTCCCTTCAGGGATTCCAGCAGGCAGACCCGGACAAGATCCGCGATGTAATGTCAGAGATTGTAAAACGGTGCGAATTTCTCCTGATCGATGCTCCCGCAGGCATCAGCAAGGACGGGGTTGTCCCGCTCGCGATTGCCGATGAGGTCATCCTTGTGGTTAATCCCGAGCTCTCCTCCATTGTGGACGCCCTCAAGACCAAGATCCTCACGGAAGTGGTAGGGGGGCACGTGATCGGATCCATCATCAACCGGGTAGACCAGGACAGGAGCGATGTCATCGCAAAGAAGATGGAGAAAGTTCTCGGGGTAAAAGTCTTAGGCATTATCCCCGAGGATACCAATGTCCGGAGGGCTGCAGCGGCGCGTTCCCCGATTGTCATAACCTACCCCGATTCACCGGCCTCAAAAGCGATCCACCGGATTGCTGCCGATATTATTGGCGTGGCGTACAAGGATGACACCCCGGCCGCAGCGGCCCGGGAGAGTTTCATCGATCGCTTCTCAAAGGCGCTCTTCAAGAAGAAATCCGAACAGAAATAATACTCCGGTCCTTTTTTCTGAATCCTTTTCCCGGAATGAAAAAAAGTCCCGGATCAGACCTTTTCTGCCATCTTGATCTCGGTCAGGGTCTTCTCGCGGATCTGAATGGATACGCCGATCAGATCATTTTTATCATCTTTTACGGGTCGGGCCGTAAGAGCGACGAACCGTTTCTTGTTTGCAAGGGATACAAGGACCGTATTAAGCTCGTAACTGACCACGATCCTGTCCCGCAGGACATCCTGTGCGGGATCGCTGATCCGTTCCCCGGTTACCTTATTGACGAGAATCAGCACCTTGCGGAGGGGTTTTGCCAGGGCATCCTTTTCCTGGATATCCAGCAGCCTGCAGGAATACGGGTTCAAAAAGATGATCCGTCCCTTGGTGTCGGTAATGATCACCGATTCGAGTGCGGCCATGATCTTCTTCATATCCCACATGGCAGCCTTGTCAAAAAACCGTTTCCGCATATTATGGTTATACAGGGCGATCTCTATGTTGGAGACGATCTCGTTGGAGGTAAACGGCTTGAGAAGGAATCCGTACGGTTCTGCGGCCTTTGCACGGGCAAGGATCGCGTCGTCGCACTGGCCGGTTAAAAAGATCACCGGGATACGGAAGATGGAATAGATGTATTGCGCTGCGGTGATGCCATCCAGGGAACCGGCGAGACTGATGTCCATAAGGACCAGATCCGGCATGTACTCTGCTGCCCTCATGATGGCCTCTTCGCCGGTCGTAACCTTGCCGGCAACGGCATATCCTTTCTTTTCGAGAATCACGCTGATAAGGTTGGAGATGATCTCGTCATCTTCCACGATCAGGATCTGGACGGGCGAGGCCATGGCATTCACAGGGCGGGATTATCCCGGTTAAGAATACGAGACAGGAGTATTTAAATATAGATTTTCTTTTTTTATAATAATCCTGAATCCAAGAGCGATCATCCTCAAAAAAGATTTGTGGATATCGGGACGGACAGGAGATTCCGGTAGGCGTCGGGTCGGAATCACACACCCTAGTGGGTGGCCTGCACCCCGGGTTATTCGGGTTTGTTGGTCACGGTAAAGACGCAATACTCGTCGCCCTTTGACCTGCACTTGATTTCGCGGCACTGGACCCTGATCCCAAACGATCCCTCGATAATGCCGGCAAGAAGTCCCGCAGTGCAGTAACAGACGTTTTTGCCGGTAGTGCCGAAAGCCTCGGACTCGACCGTGTGTTCGAGCGTGATGGTCTTCTCCTTTTTCGCCTCGTTCCATTCGCTTTTTACGAGCTTGAACCAGCCCATCTGGGAATAAAACGTGAATGCCATGTCGGAAAGTGTATTCGGCTGCGTGATGCCCATTTTCTTATAATGCTCGACGTTTTCCTTGCCCATGTCCATGTAGGCCCGGTAGTTTACTCCACCTGCCGGAAGTTCCCCCATGGTCTTTTTTAAGGAGCTCATCATGGACGTGAAAACAAACCGTGGCATCATCACCACCGGGTCATCGATCAGCTTGATCGTCCCTTCCATCGGCCGGTGATCGATGAACTCGGTGATTGCAGAGTCCCCTTTGACCACGGCCTGTGCCTTGAACTTCCAGCTGGGTTCCACCTGGTCAGCGACAAATTCGCAACAGTCATCCCCGTTTGCGATACACTTGCGCTCGAGACAATACCAGCTCTTGCCGGTAACCGCGGTCAGTACGCCCTCAATCCATCCCATGTGGACGCCGCAGACCGGCATCTTCCAGTCCTTTAGGATCTCCGCCTCAAAGGTGTGCTTCGTGCGCAGCACGATCCTTTTTTCGCTCTGCTCAACAAGCTCGAACGGTGCCCCCCACCCCTGCTGGTGCTGGAGCTTGAAGACCAGCATAAGAAATTCACCGGGAGAGAGTTCAAGCCCGAGTTTTTTGAGGAGATTATACAGGCCGATTGAACCGTGGCCAACCGAACGGAAGAGTTTCCGGACCGCTTTTACGGCGAGTTTCTTGTTCAGGTGACCCTCGTACATCTCGTAGATTGCCTTAATAAGGTAGTTGGGGTTGCTTGCGGTCTTCACCCCGAACACCGAGTAGGTACCTGCCACCGGATCCATCTCGATGTAAGGGGTGATGTCCTTCTCACCCTTGATCAACGCCTCGAAGTCTTCCCGTCCGATCTTCATAAGCGATCAATCTGCTATTATATAATTAAAGGATTTCGTCTTGGCCCGGGGATAAAATCGCGACGAAAAACAAGAGTCTGCTCCGCAAAACGGTCCATCAGAGATCCAGGACATGGGTTGTGTGTGATTCATCAAAAATGATCGAAAAGTGCCTCACTACCTGCGAGCGGTCCTGGACGGTACAGGTATAGTTCCCGTACATGACCCGAAAACTAACCTCCCCCTTGCCTGTAGTGACATCGCTGCCCACGATCTTGCCGTCTTTCCGGATGGAAACACGTACACCGTTCAGGGGTTCTTTCTCCCGGAGGACAGAGAGGGTAATCACCCCGATGCCCTCGCTCTTTTTCCCGATCTCCGGAACCGCATACGTGATGTTCTTCCGGAGATGCCCTTTTTCGAAGATCCGGCATCCCATGGCAAGGGCATCGATGATCTCTGGCTTTACATCGCACAGGACATACTGCCTGCCCTCACGGATATACACGACCGCCTTGTCGCCAAAAAGCGCCCCTTCGGCGTCGAGATAGATAGCACCCTCGGGCTCACCGTTGAGGAATGCAAGGTAATATTGCCGGGACCCCTCTTTTGACACGGCAAGAGCGCTCAGGTGCCGGGAGGCTGCAAACCCGAGCATCTCGGTAAGAGAGAAGGTGCCAAGATATTTAGCCCCTTTCAGAATGTTGTCGAGAAGCTCCTGCAGATCCATGAAATAGTCCCCGTTTGCACAATCCGGGGCGGGAAAGCGGGACTTCTCCCCCGGATTGCGCGTTAATTACCCTCATTCATGTATTCACAACGAGGATATTATATATTTGCAAAGGTATCCTCACGTGCATCATCGACCGGGAGAACCGCTTCACCCGGTATTCCACGCAAAGAGGCGCCCGGCAATCCTGCAGGAGAGCGCCACGCATAAGTGGTAGGAAATATAACGGTACCTCTGCTTATGATATTTTCCCCGATCGTGATCTCGGCTGTTGCCGTTCTTATCACCCTTGTCTATGCATCGTACCTGGACATCAGGGACCGGCGTGTTCCTTTCAGGACCTGGTACCCCATGCTTGCCATAGGAATGGCGGCCACCATTGTGCTCTTCTACCAGAAGACCGGAAACATCAGCCTGATATTCGGGTACCTGACCCTGGTAGCCAGTTTCCTGTACGCGGACTATCTTGATAATCACGAGCCCGGAACTCCGTTCCGGCTCCCCTATATCGGAGTCGTCCTGGCACTCCCGGTACTCTCCTGGTTCATCCTCCCGGCTCTTTCGAGAGGAAACGTGCCCGAGCTGCAGCTGATCCCGTGGTACGTGATGTTTGCGGGCCTTGTCGGCTATGTCACCTACCGGGAATACAAAAAACAACCCGAACGCCGGCTCACGGCCAAGCAGGCAAAAAAAGAGTCACGGCGGGAATCAAACGTTGAAGAGGTGCTGAGCCGCTGGTATTTCGTGCTTGTGGTAGTCATTCTTGCAATAGCATCATTCTACATGATCGGGAGCGGAAGCTGGGGCGTTCCAGGCATTTACATTGCGCTTGCTGCAGTCTTCTGCGGGGTCTTCTATATCTTCGGGCAGATGCGTCTTTTCGGCGGTGCGGATGCCTGGGCTCTCATTTTTATCGCGTTCTGCATCCCGACATTTCCCATAACGCCGCTCTTTGACGCCTCTCCCATAGGGTTCCTCGCATTCTCCGTCCTCATCAATGCGCTGATCCTCAACCTGCTCGCCCCGCTGGGAATCTTCCTCATCAACATGGTCAGGAAGAACCGGGCCCCACTCCAGTACATGTTTTTTGGGTTTCCCGTAGAAGGGGAGAAGATCCAGGACGCCTGGGGATTTGTGATGGAGGACTTTACCGAGAAGAGCGGGAAAGTAGAGCGGAAATTCATCGGGTTCTGGGAGTCCCTGCGCCGTATGCGTTCCGACGAAGGCAGGGTATACACCAAGGACCTGCGGGAGCACCCGGATGAGTTTGAAACGGAGCTTGGGGTCTACAAAAAGGCCGGAAAGGTCTGGATCTCGTACGCCGTCCCGTTCATCCTCCCGATTACCGCAGGCCTGATCACAGCGATCGTCTTCGGGGACTTCCTCTTTACCCTCATGAGAATCGTAACCGGTGGCGCATAACATGCTCTGCCTTAAATTCGACGAAGGTGGATTGATCCCGGTCATTGTGCAGGATGAAAAAACCCGGGAGATCCTCATGATGGCCTATGCAAACGAGGAAGCGGTGAACCTGACCAGGAGCACCGGGTTTGCCCATTATTACAGCCGGAGCCGGAAGAAACTCTGGAAGAAGGGCGAGGAGAGCGGGCACTTCCAGAAGGTGGTCCGGATCCTCGTGGACTGTGACGAGGACTGCCTTATCTACGAGGTTGAGCAGACCGGTGCTGCCTGCCATACGGGATACCAGAGCTGCTTTTACCGGACCCTTGAGGGAACAACGATCGGGAAGAAGGTCTTTGACCCGGAAAAAGTATACGGGAAGACAGGGCACTGATGCGCCCGGACCGGCCAGGCCAAAACATCCATTCTTTTGGCAGGCAAACCCACGTGAAGAGAAATGAACGGGAATAACACACAGGCTGAGGCAGACCGGCTCAAGGTACAGACCGCCCACCTTTCGGTCATCTCCAATGCGGGCCTGGTGATCCTGAAATTTGTCGTGGGCTTTGCGATAGGCTCGGTGAGCATCATCTCCGAGGCCATCCACTCATCCATGGACCTGCTCGCCGCGGTCATCGCCTTTTTTTCCGTGAAAAAGTCCGCGGAGCCGCCCGATGCCGTCCACGCCTTCGGGCACGGAAAGTTCGAGGACGTTTCCGGCCTTGTAGAGGCACTCCTGATCGTGATCGCAGCGGTCATTATCATTGTTGAAGCGGTCCTCCGGTTGGCGAGCGGCCAGGTACAGGAGTTTGAACCAGGACTGCTCGCCTTTGGTATCGCAGTGATGGGAATATCCGTGCTCGCAAACTGGTACGTCTCCTCACGGCTGATGAAGGTAGCAAAACAGACCGAGTCTATTGCCCTTGAAAGCGACGCCTGGCACCTGCGGACGGATATCTACACCTCGCTCGGGGTCTTTGCCGGGCTGATTATCATCCACTTCACCGGGTACTGGATGCTCGACCCGCTCATCGCCATTGCTGTCGCGATCGTGATCCTGCATGCCGCAGCAGGTCTTCTGAAACGATCGTTTGCTGATCTGATCGACCAGTCCCTACCCGGACCGGATGAAGAGAGGATCAAGGCGATCATCTGTGCACATGCCGGCCAGTATGCCGGGTACCACGGTTTCCGGTCGCGGCGATCCGGCCCGGATATCTTTATCGAGTTCCACCTGGTGATGCCCGGCGAGATCTCGGTCACCCGTTCCCACGACCTTGCGGATCATCTCGAGGCTGATCTGCTCGTGGAGTACCCCCGGGCAAAGGTGACGATACATATCGAGCCATGCGGTGAAGGTTGCACCCAGTGTGATTCTGCCTGTACCTGCACAAACCGGGAATAAGCTGGATGACAGGAAAAAAGGTATCCTCTCCTCAGGGTAACGTTACCATCCCGGTTTGGCCGGCGGTATGCGGCGTACCTGGTTCCTCATGATTAATGAGCGCCCGGTTGATACCGGGACCCGGATGCTGTTCCCCGCCCACCAGAGAACTATGATGTATACACTACTCTCTATTCCTACAATATACACATATATATTCGTATAGTCTATGTCGAAAAACTGTATATGAGCCCGGGATAATCTCTTGAACGAACACCATGAAAGCCCAACGGAGTTCATATCTCTTGGTGACGGCATGCCTCGCGGCACTGCTTCTCGTATCGCTCCTTGTTGCCGGTTGTACCAGCAACGGATCAACAAATTCAGTTCCTGCCACTGCCCCGGTAACGGCAGCTGCCACAGCGGCACCTGCCGCACCCCCGGCTGCGGTCACTGCCACGGCAACCCAGGCTACAAGTGCAGCAGCTTCCTCCGGCCAGACACTTACTCTGACCGGCTCGACCACTGTCCTGCCCATTGCGCAGGCAGTCGCTGATGCCTACATGCAGAACCATCCGGAGGTAAACATCCAGGTATCCGGAGGCGGCTCCGGTGTCGGTGTCCAGGCCATCATCAACAACAAAGTGGATATCGGTATGAGTTCGGCCGCGGTCACTGCAGCCCAGCAGGCTCAGGACCCCAAGATGAACATCATCACGATTGCCCATGACGGTATCGCAATCATCGTCAACCCGGCAAACTCGATCCAGGACATCTCCCTTGACCAGGTCAAATCGATCTACAACGGAAGTGTTACCTCCTGGTCATCCATCCCCGGTGCAGGTGTAGCCAACTCCAACAACCAGATCGTGGTTGTCGGCCGCGACAGCTCCTCCGGAACCCGGACTTACTTTGACCAGGTTGTCATGATTAACACCAACGACACCCTGTCCATGCATGAGGACAACTCGAACGGGGCGGTCCTGCAGGAAGTCGCCCAAACCCCGGGTGCCATCGGGTATATCTCTATCGGATACCTCACTTCAGATGTCAAGGCTGTACCGATCATAACCCCGAACGGCCACGTCATCGCCCCGAGCGTTGCAACCGTCAAGGACAAGACCTACCCGATTCACCGTGACCTCTACATGATCACCAACGGCCAGCCCACCGGTCTTGCCCAGGATTACCTCAACTTCCTCCTCAGCCCACAGGGCCAGCAGATCGTCGTTGCGCAGGGATACGTCGCTCTTCCCTGAACTGAGGACAAAATCCCCTAACTCCCCTTTTTTACGTAACGTGGAGAGGTGACAAACCATTACAGAAAGAGAAAAACCTGTCGGAAATCTCCCGGGAAACACCGCCGTAGTCTCCCGCATCAGGGAGAGATTCGTCAGATCCGTATTCTTCGTCACAGCATTCTTTGCAGTTATCGTCGTAGCATTCATCCTGCTCTTCTTGTTCCGGGACGGCTATTCGATCTTCGAGACCGTAGGAGTATTCAACTTCCTCTTCGGGACGATCTGGGCACCTGCTGCATCCGTGCCCAGTTACGGGATTGCCGCACTCATCCTCGGCACGATCCTCGTGACTCTTGGAGCCATGGTCTTTGCCGTTCCGCTTTCCCTGGGCTGTGCCATATACATCTCTGAACTCGCCTCCCCCCGCGTAAAGAACCTCCTCAAGCCTGCCACCGAACTGCTGGCCGGCATTCCTTCGGTCGTGTACGGGTTCTTCGGGATGATCGTCCTCAGTACCTTCATCCGTGTCACCTTCAACATCCCCAGCGGCCAGACCTGGCTTGCCGGGTCGATCCTGCTGGGGATCATGGCGCTTCCCACCATCATCAGCGTCTCCGAAGATGCGATCAGTTCGGTTCCCCAAGAGTTCCGGGAAGGTTCGCTTGCAACGGGAGCGACCCGCTGGCAGACCATCAGCAGGGTGATCGTCCCGGCAGCCCTTTCGGGAATTGCGGCAGCGATTATTCTTGGGATTGGTCGTGCCATCGGTGAAACCATGGCCGTGATCATGGTGACAGGAAATGCCGCCATCATCCCCAGTCCCATCTGGAACGTCCTCTCGCCCATCCGCACCCTGACCGGTACCCTCGGGATAGAGATGGGTGATGTGGCCGTCGGAAGCGAGCACTATCATGCGCTCTTTGGTGTTGCGGTTGTGCTCCTCCTAATTACGCTCATCATCAACCTGAGCGCAGTGGCCATCCTCTCCCATCTCCGGGACGGCAGAACGGCCGGCCGGGCGAAACAATCCTGGCTCCCCCTTCCGGTCCTTGCCCCGGTTAAGGAGAAGATCCTCCCCCACCTCCGGCTCATTATTTTTGCCCTTATTGCGCTCCTCTTCCTTGCCATCGGGCTCTGGCAGGTGACGCTTCTTATGGTCCTTGCCGTCGTTACCTGGCATTACCTCAGGGACCGGATCTCCCGGCGTCATACCGAGATTGTTGCTTTTTCCCTGGTCGCCGCGGCAACTGTTGCGGTCCTGGCCATTCTTGCGATCATCCTCGGGTATATTATCATCAACGGCCTGCCGGCGATATCATGGAATTTCCTGACACAGGGCCCCACCGATCTCGGCAGGGGCGGCGGGATCTTCCCGGCAATCGTAGGAACCCTGTACCTGGTGACCGGTGCGATCCTGATAGCGCTCCCGCTCGGTGTCGGGGCGGCAGTCTACCTCGTGGAATACACCAAGGAGGGACGGATCACGAAACTCATCCGGACCGGTGTCGATCTCCTTAACGGTACGCCCTCGATCGTCTTTGGCCTCTTTGGCTTTGCATTCCTGGTCCTCTTCTTTGACGTTGGCGTATCGCTTCTTGCCGGGATGATCACCCTTGCACTGATGGTACTTCCTACCGTGATCCGTACCACAGAGGAGGCACTCAAGAATATCCCGCAATCCCTGCGGGAAGGCAGTCTCGCGCTCGGTGCCACGAAATGGCAGACGATCAGAAACGTAGTCATCCCTCCCGCGGTCCCGGGGATCGTGACCGGTGCGATCCTCTCGATTGGCCGGGCCGCCGGCGAGACTGCCCCTATCATGTTCACCGCGGTCGTCTTCTCGACCCGCTTTTTACCGACATCGCTCTTCCAGCCGGTGATGGCGCTGCCCTATCACCTCTTCATTCTCTCAACCAATGTCCCGGGCTCCTCGACCAACAAGTACGGGACAGCGCTCGTCCTCCTGATGCTGGTCGTGGCATTCTACGCCGTCGCGATCCTGATCCGGAACCACTATGCAAAAAAGGCACGGGGATAATCCATGTCCGCTTCAAGTGTTATTGCAACCAAAAACCTCAACCTCTGGTATAACGAGAAACATGCTCTCCAGGACATCACCATGGAGATTGAAAAGAAGAAGACCACCGCGCTGATCGGTCCCTCCGGGTGCGGGAAGTCCACGCTGCTCCGGTGCTTCAACCGGATGAACGACCTGATCAGCCACGTAAAGATTTCCGGCAAGCTCCTCCTCGACAGCGAGGACATGCTCTGCAACGGGATGGACGTCGTGGCCTTGAGAAAACGGGTCGGGATGGTTTTCCAGCGGCCCAACCCCTTCCCCAAATCGGTCTACGAAAACGTTGCTTACGGCCCCCGTGTCCACGGGATCAACGACAGGAAGGAACTGGACGCGATCGTGGAGAGGAGCCTGCGCCACGCAGCGCTCTGGGACGAGGTCCGGGACCGGCTCAATGATTTCGCCCTTGGCCTCTCGGGCGGCCAGCAGCAGCGCCTCTGCATTGCCCGGACCCTGGCCGTGGGACCGGAGGTGATCCTCATGGACGAGCCCTGCTCTGCCCTCGACCCGATCGCTACAGCCAAGATCGAGAACCTTATCGAGATGCTCAAGGAGGAGTATACCGTCATCATCGTAACCCACAACATGCAACAGGCAGCCCGGGTCAGCGATTACACCGGTTTCATGTACCTGGGCAAGCTCATCGAGTTCGACAAAACGACCACGATCTTCGAGCACCCGAACGAAGACCTGACAGAGAACTATATCACCGGGCGGTTCGGGTGAGGGGAACCATGACTGACAAATTCCACACAGAACTCAAGGACCTCAAAAAAGCGGTCACGGCCATGGCCCGGTTTGCCTTCTCGATGCTGCAGGATTCGCAGGAGGCGTTCATCAACCAGGATGCCGCGCTCGCGGCCACGGTTCTTGCACGCAAGGACCAGCTCCGGGAAAAGACCGTGGCCCTTGAGGAGAACTGCTACCAGTTGATCGCCTTAAACCAGCCCGTGGCAAAGGACATGCGGATGATCGTCTGCTCGCTCAAGATCATCGCGGCATCAGAACGGATCGGCAGGTATGGCAAGTCCACCGCAAAGATTGTCCACGAGATCTCCGGGAAACCCCATATCGCCAACATGATGAGCATCCCCCTTATGTCGGAGTATGTGCTTGCGATGATTGAGGATGCGATCACTGCCTACGAGACAGAAAACACAAGGAAACTGGATGGTTTTTCAGCCCGGGACGATGCCATTGACGCCCTGCGCCACTCCATCTTCCGCGAGGCGATCACCTACATGATGGAGAATCCCAAGACCATCACCCAGGCCACGTATTACATTATTATCGCCCGGTACCTGGAGCGCTGCGCCGATCATGCCTGCAAGATGGCCGAGAATGTCCAGTACATGGAGACCGGCGAACGGATCGAGATCAAGTAAGCAGAGAGCTAGGAAAAGAGCAAATCCCCCCTCATTAGTTCCCCCGGATTCTGATCCGGGAACACCATCTTTTTTCGCAAACGGATCAGGACCGGACAATGACCGTTCCTTTGATCGCCGGATTGTCCGTGCAGTGGTAACTGTATGTGCCGGGGAGGGTAAAGGTGAACTGATACCGGTGGTTATTGGTGAGAGGGGGCGTTGTAAAGGAGTCGGGATCGCCGGGATCGGAGGTGACGGTATGAATGCCCATATCCAGGTTGAGCCACGTGACCGTCACTCCCTTGTCGATCACCATGATCTGGGGGTTGACGCCCCCGCCATTGATCAGGATGGTCGTTTGCGGGGTGTAGAGCGGTGTTGGAGGCACCGAACCCGGGGACGGACCGGAGCAGCCGGCAGCAAATATGAGCGCTACGAAGAGGAGGAGAGCGCCTGCGGCCAGTGCTGCCTGACCGGATCGGACATGCATGGAGTAAGGTTTGTTACCGGATAATAAAGGTTCATGGTTGGGCATGAGGGCTATTGGAGCCAGCCCTGCCTCTGCACCGCGGATGGGAATAGAACGCTGCCGAACGCAAGCAGGGAGACTGCCTTACAGGACAAACGCAACTTCGGTCCTGCCCAGCCCGGGCGCAGCGGTGGCAACGGGAAACGTGTAAAGCAGCCGCATGTCGGTGACGTTCAGCGGGACAATGTAGACCAGATCTGCAAGACGGTTTGTGCCGGGGAGTGCATCGTAGGTGGTCTTGGACTGGATACCCAGCGGACTATAATACGTCCCGCTGGCATCGGTGAGGATGAAGTCTGTTGCGGAGAGGGTATAGATATCCGTAGCGTTAAAATTCTGGATCGAGACCGTAACGGTATAGAACCGCTGGCTGTTGAACTGGTTAATCCCGGGGCGGGCGTCGGTGACCGTGAGCTGGAGGTCACCAACGCGGGCAGGCTGATCGAGTGGGTAGCGAGGAATCGGGGTTGGCGTGGCAGTGACGCCGCTGATGGCAGTTGAGAGGATCTGCCCGCCTGCCATGGAGTAGTGGATAGCCGGGACAAGAATAAAGACCGTCACCAGGATCACAATAGCCACAACGACCACAGGGGCGATATAGGGCCGGAATCCCTGCGGCTCCGGAATGGCAGGCAGTGGCGCACCGCAGTTCATGCAGTGATCGTAGATCGCCGGGTTATCTGTCCTGCACCGGGGACACCGTTTTACTGCCATTCGCCATCACCTCCTCTTCCTGCAACAGTCCGGTCCCACAAAGGGACACACAGGGCACGGAATACGAGACCATCACCCCAGACTACAGCCATGGGCCTGAAGCGTAGATCGGTTGATCGGCCCTGCTTATTGAATTTTCTTTTTTATTCCGACAAAAGAATGATAATTCGGTACCGGCTCCAGCCCGGGTGACAAAAAAAGGAGAAATAATAGGCCTGCAGGTGGGGGAATCGTCCGGTATACCGGAATGTTGATTCCCCCGGGACGGGCCGACTGCCCTTCCCGATCCCTGCAATCCCGCACGACCGCATTATGTGGCGGGCAGGACGTGGACGATCGCCTGGAGAATCGCGATGATAATGTTTAGGAATACAGACCAATCAAACATTTCCGCTCACCTCCTGAGGGTTGTATGAAGGTGTTTTCTCCCTTTTTGATCTTAACACTGGCGATAAGTGAAAAAAAATTTGCAGTTTACTTTTTGGACATGCTCATGAAACCCCATTACCCCTTCCGGCACAAAGTCCATACCGGGAACTGCTACACCCGGCCAGGGCCCGGCAAGAAGCAGTGTACCCTGCGCCCACCCCCCATATACGGCGACCCGATCACTTTTGGATCGTGTGACCCCCACATGGCATTTTACCCGGTTTTGCCGGAATTTATCGTCATAAAAATGACATAATTTTGTAGCTGGTTTTGATCGGGTAGGGAGGGGGTCACATTGGTACAAACTGTAAAATGGTTGCATACGACCCTGCCGGTTCTGCCAAAATCAATAGCCGGGTTCCCTGAAATTTTATGACGTGAAAACCGGATATTGTGGATATGGTCGTCCATGCTGATTATGTACGGAAATTTGTGGAGGAGAGGTAAGGGGTCGCATAGGTACAAAGTGTACAGACATCTTTTAGCGGGAACGATGCGCAGGGAAATATCCCTCCTATCCCGTAGAGTCGCATTTTCTTTAAGATGTGGGTCAGGGAGCCCAAAACCGTGAAGATGACAGGATACATTGAGTGCCCCCGCTGTACTTTTTCTTTACTCTTTCTCCCCCGAACCCCTTATAAACCCCAACGCCTCATAGTATCCGTATCAACGATCTGATCCATCGTTGCATCAAATACAAGAGCATACCATATGAGAGGAGCAATATTTTATGATACTGGTACCAGATACGAGCGTCCTTATTGACGGGCGCATAACATCGATGATAAAAGCCGGTGAATATAAAGGAGCAACAATAATCGTCCCCGAAGCGGTCATCGCGGAACTCGAGGCCCAGGCGAACAACGGACGGGAAATAGGGTTCTCGGGCCTCAGCGAACTCCAGTCACTCTGCAGGATGGCCGAGGAAAAAACGATAGAACTCAAATTCTCCGGTGTCCGCCCTTCACTCGAGCAGGTCAAGCTCGCAAGCGGCGGAGAGATCGATTCGATGATCAGGGGCATCGCCATCGAGAATGCTGCACGGTTCATTACCAGCGACAATGTGCAGGCAGAGGTGGCACGGGCAAAAGGGCTCGATGTCATCTACCTCAAACCACAGATTACTGATTTTGTCCCGCTCGGGATCGACCAGTTCTTTGACGAACATACCATTGCCGTATACCTCAAGGAGCGGGTTCCCCCGTCCGCAAAGAAGGGGACGATCAATGACATGAAACTGGTCAAAATCCGTGACCAGCCGGTGAGCGAGTACGAGCTCCGTAACCTTGCCCAGGAGATCCTCGAACGGGCAAAACGTGACCCGGACGGGTTTATCGAGGTCGAAAAACGGGGCATCACCGTTGTCCAGATCGGTTCCATGCGGATCGCGATCGCACGGAGACCCTTCTCGGACGGTATGGAGATCACCGCCGTCCGGCCCATCGTGGACGTAACGCTGGATACCTACGCAAAGGCGGATCTCATCAAGAAGAGGATTATCTCTGACCGCCGTGGCCTTATCATCGCCGGTTCCCCCGGCGCCGGAAAGACCACACTTGCCCAGAGCGTTGCAACGTACCTCTCTGATAGCGGATTTGTGGTCAAGACCATGGAAGCGCCCCGTGAACTCCAGGTGCCTGACCAGATCACCCAGTACACGATGCTTGACGGGAGCATGTCCAATACAGCCGACGTTCTCATGCTGGTCCGCCCGGACTTCGTGATCTTCGATGAGCTGCGCAAGAGCGAGGACTTCTCGGTCTTTGCCGACATGCGGCTTGCGGGTCTCGGCATGGTCGGCGTGATCCACGCGAACAGCGTCCAGGACGCGCTCCAGCGCTTCTCCGACCGCGAGGACTTCTCGGTCCTCTCGCAGATCATCAACACGATCGTGTTCCTGGAAAAGGGCGTGGTCACCAGGGTCTACGATGTCGGGTTCACCATCAAGGTCCCAGAGGGCATGGGAAGCGAGATGCATATCCAGCCCGTGACCACCGTGACCGATATCGAGACCGGCACCCTCGTGCTCGATGTCTTCCGGTACGACGGCCAGACCATCGTCATGCCGGTCATCCCCGGTACCCCGGCAGCAGCCCCCGCACCCACGGCAAAGGCCGTGCCGGCCCAGAGCGGCCAGCCGGGCCTTCCGGCGGGAAAACCCGGCAGTTCCCTTGCCTCCATCCCCGATGTAACCCCCCGGGCGCAGGCAGAAGAACGGCCCGGCTGGAAACTCAACGAGAAGGAGATCCAGCGCGAGATCGGGCGGTACACGGACGGTGCGGTGGATGTCGAGATGATCAGTGACACCAAGGCTGTGGTGTACATAGACGACAAGGATGTCCCGGCGGCGATCGGCAAAGGCGGCAAGAATGTCTCAGCCATCGTCAACAAGATCGGGATAGGGATCGATATCAAGCCCCGGTCCGACCTCGAACGCCAGCACGCCCAGCCGGCAGCAAAGCCCGAAGGTGAGATCTCACTGGGCGGCGGGATCAAGATCCAGACCGATAAGAAACAACTCGTGATTATCGCCCCGGACCAGAGCGGTAAGATCGTGGACGTCTTTGCCGGCAAGGAGTACCTCTTCACCGCAACAGTGAACGATACAGGCGAGATCAGCCTTGCGAAGAACTCAAGCATTGCGCAGGAGATGCTCCGGCGCTACCAGAACAACGAGACAATCAGGCTCCGGCCGGTATAACCGGAGGAATTTAACGAAGCACGACCCATAATTGGAGAAGAAGGTGAAGGGTTTTGAGCGAATTTGATCTGGGCACATTCGAAAAGGATGCACACGAGCGGTGGTCACGGGCGTTCGAGTCCAACCCCTCTGATCGCGAAAAGTTTTACATAACGGTCGCATTCCCGTACCCGAGCGGTGCCATGCACGTCGGCCACGGGCGTACCTACATCGCTCCCGATGTGATCGCACGGTTCTGGCGGATGCGGGGCAGACAGGTACTTTTCCCCATGGCATTCCACGTCACGGGAGCACCGGTGGTCGGGATCTCGAAAAGAATTGCCAGAAACGATCCGAAAACGGTCCATCTGTACCGCGACCTGTACAAGGTCCCGCAGGACGTACTCGCAGAGTTTACTGACCCGCTGACCATTGTCAAGCACTTTGCGGCCGAGTACCAGCGCGTGATGACCTCCTGCGGTCTCTCGATCGACTGGCGCCGGCGCTTCATCACGGTTGACCCGACCTACAGCAAATTCGTCGAGTGGCAATGGAAGCACCTGTACGAGGCCGGCCACGTGATCAAGGGGGCCCACCCGGTCCGGTACTGCACGGTTGACGAGAACCCGGTCGGGGACCACGATTTACTCGAAGGGGACAAGGCCGAGGTGATCAAGTTCACGCTCGTCATGTTCCACTACGGCGATGCTTTTATCCCCACCGCTACCCTCCGGCCCGAGACCATTCACGGGGTCACCAATCTCTGGGCGAACCCGAACGTGACCTATGTCCGGGCTGTCATCGATGGGAAGCCATGGATCGTCTCGAAAGAAGCCGCAGAAAAACTGATGCTGCAGGACCACACCGTAGAGGTAAAAGAGGAGATCCCCGGAAAGGACCTCATCGACAAGACCGTCACCCACCCGCTCTGCGGCACTGTCCCGATCCTCCCGGCTGATTTCGTGGACCCCGATATGGCGACCGGCATGGTCATGAGCGTGCCTGCCCATGCCCCGTTTGATTATATCGCGCTCCGCGACCTCCAGCAGCAGGGAAAATATACCCAGATAAAGCCGATCCCGTTGATCAAGGTCGAGGGCTATGGCGAAGTCCCTGCCCAGGACGCAGTGGAAAAAGCCGGCATCCGGCACCAGATGGACAGCCGGATGGATGCTCTTACCCAGGAGATCTACTCCGCGGAGTTTTCAAAAGGAAAACTCTTCGAGAAGTACGGCGGGAAACCGGTCCGGGTTGCCCGGGAGGATGTCGCGCAGGAGATGTGCGAGAAGTACAGCTCGGTCGTTATGTACGAGTTCGACCAGCGGCCTGTTGTCTGCCGGTGCGGGAACAAGGTCAAGGTCAAGATCCTCCACGACCAGTGGTTCCTGAAGTACAGCGATCCCGCGTGGAAGGAGCAGACCGGAGCTCACATCAATGATATGGCGCTCGTCCCGCCCGAGGTCCGGGCCGAATTCGACCGGACCGTGGGCTGGCTCAAGGACTGGGCCTGCACCCGGCGCGTGGGACTGGGCACCCGGTTCCCGTGGGACCCGGCCCAGCTGATCGAGCCGCTCTCCGACTCGACAGTCTACATGGCGTATTACACGATCGCCCACAAGATCCGCGAGATTGATCCCAAGCTCCTCACCCCGGCAGTCTTCGATTATATATTCCTCGGGAAGAAGTCGCCCGACCTTCCCGAAAAGAAGAAGCTGGACGCGATGAGGGAGGAGTTCCTGTACTGGTACCCGTATGACTACCGGTTCTCGGCAAAGGACCTGATCAGCAACCACCTCACCTTCCAGATCTTCCACCATGTCACGATTTTCCCCAAGGACAAACTCCCGAAAGGGATGGTCGTATTCGGCATGGGTCTCCTGAATGGCGCCAAGATGTCTTCCTCGAAGGGCAACGTCTTCCTGCTCGAAGATGCCGTGAGCGAGTTCGGGGCCGACACGGTCCGGATGTTTTTGACCGGCAGCGCCGAACCCTGGCAGGACTTTGACTGGAGAAACGAGCTCGTCCTCTCCACGAAAAAGCAGATCGAGCGGTTCTACTCGACCGTTATGGAGATCAAGGACACGGGCGGTGAGCCGCAGGATATCGACCGCTGGTTGATCAGCCGGCTCCAGGAACACATTGCCAAGATGACTGCGGCGCTCGAGAACTTCCAGACCCGGCAGGCGCTCCAGGAAGCATCGTTTGGGATCGAGACCGACCTGAAGTGGTACCGGCGCCGGCTGCCCGGGAACTGCGATGGCAGCAGGGATCTGACCACCCTCTGTTCGGTCTGGACCCGGCTCCTTGCACCTTTTATCCCCTTCACCTCAGAGCACCTCTGGAAGGAGCTCGGCAACAAAGATCTTGTCTCATTTGCAGATTGGCCGGTGGCGGATAAGAACCTGGTCAACACCCGGATCGAGCTTGCGGAAGAACTCCTTGCCCGTACCGTGGAAGATGTCGAGTCCATTAAGAAACTCATCCAGATCACACCCAAGTCCATCACCATTGTGCTTGCACCCGAATGGAAGCACGAGGTCTTCAAGACCATCGCAAAGTCCAGCGACCGGAACACGGTGCTCAAGGAGATCATGAAGGATGAGAACATGAAGAAGCGGGGCAAGGAGGCCACCGATGCAGCCAAGCAGTGCACCACGCTCATCCACCGCCTGCCCCCGCATGTGGTCGCCCCTCTTGCACAGGAATCTGTGAATGAGCGGGCAGTCTTCGAATCGGCCCAGGCATTCCTCGAACATGAGTTTGGAGTCCCGGTCCACATCGCTGATGCGGAGTCGAGTGGTCATACCAAGGGGGCCACGGCACTGCCGTTCAAGCCGGCGATCGTGATCGAGTAAGATTCTTTTCTTATTTTTTACAACGGGTGTGTGCTTTAGAAGATACATCAGTTGATCGCGCATAAAACAGAACGAGGGCTCTCCGCCTCAGGGCCCTTCATGGGGCACGGCAGGGCAAGGGGGTTGCTGGAAACTTTTTCCGGCACTTACTTCCCTCAAAAATGGAGCGCGAAGAGGGAGGCGGTGGTGGCGAGGGAGTATAGTCAGGAAAATCCCTCGGTCTCCGTTAAAAGAGATCACCTATCGCGCCATCACCGATTCCCGCCTTCCACCATCTCCCCTCTGTACCCATGCCCGGCAAGGATCGTACAAACCCGGCTTACCCACGCAGGATCGCTGCAGGGAGTTGCCGGGCCGGGCTGGGGTTTGACTTCTTCATTCCATAGACGTGCAAGCACAGGATCCGAGGTCTGGATATCCGTCCGCCCCACCATCCGGCCCACAGACTGCCCCATGGGATTAAAGATCACCATGTGGTAGCACCGGAACTCCCGACAGAGCCGGGGCCGGGTGGGGTAAATAGCGCAGACCTGCCCGGGGCCGTTCGGGTTCCGGCGCTGGAAGATACAGCCCGGCCGGGAGGCGGCGGAACCTGATGCGAAGTCTTCATCGATCTCTTCCGCGAACTCCGGTGCCACGTGCACCGGGAAGACCTCGCCGGTAATCGTATTCTTGCAGTAATAGTCCTGCTCCGAGAGCTGGCGCTCGATTTTAATGTACGCGCCAATGCTTGTGCAGCACTTCCCACAGTGATCGCAGACAAAAGAGACCATGGAAACCGGTAACGAGCCGCCCCGAACATACAGGAAGCAAAAAAGTGCGCGGAGTGGAGGCTTATTCTCCTTCTACACTCTTTGCCCGCTTCACCCGCTCCTTGGTGGAAAAACCGGTAACCGCATCCAGGAACTTCCTGAAACGCTTGTTGGTATCGATAATCACTTCATCGTTCACCGAGATGTCGGATTCGGTGTCAATCCGTAAGGTTTTCCCTCCGGCGCCGGGGATTGCCTCCAGTCTTTTTAAGGCACCGTACCGGATCCGGTATGCATTTCCGGTCTTCTCCGGCTCGACCCCGAAACAGGTTTTGAGCTCTGCGGCAACGCGTTGTTCGAGATCTTTGGTGAGGCCTCGCTTGATGGGGTACTCCTGCATACTACTTTTTTAGGTAGTGCGTGTATGTTAACTTAATGACGACAAACGCATCGCAGGACCTCACAATCTATGCCAACCCGCCGCCCGGAGAAGGCACCGCGGTACTGATGGGGTTCCCCGGGAGCGGGCTTGTCGGTACGATTGCCCTCCAGTACATGGTCGACCAGCTCGAGTTCGATCTCGTGGGCACCATGACCTCCCGGTACTTCCCCCCGCTTGCCATGATGAACAAGGGCGTGGTCAACGATCCCGTCAGGCTGTATATGAAAAAGGATATCGCCGCCATCGTTGCCGATATCCCCATCCACCCCATGATCTGCTACGAGATCTCCACCGGCATCCTCGACTGGCTGGCCCCCCTCAGGCCAAAGGAAGTGCTCACCATTGCCGGGATTGTCACCAACGAACCGGAAAAAAGGGTCTTTGGCGTGGCGACAACAACCGAGGCATTAACGAGAATCCAGGATCACACGCTGATCCTCCCCATCGGGAGCATCTCGGGGATCGCCTCCAGCATCCTGACGGGCTGCAAGATCCGGAACATTCCCGGGTACGGCCTCCTGGGCGAGACCGTGAATGCGCCCGATCCCAGGTCCTCCGCGGCCACCATCGAGGTGCTCAACAAGATGTACAACCTCGGGTTGGATGTCAAGCCGCTCCTTGAACAGGCCGAGGAGATCGAGCAGAGCATGCATCGGATCTCCGAAGAGGTCCAGCAGTCCGCTGATGATACAACGCCCAAAAAAGATCTGCCAATGTACGGGTGACCTGTCATGAAGTGTGCTGCATTAACCGGAATTTCGCCAGACCTGATCCGTGACCTCCGGTCAGGACGACCGCGCACCATCGAGATCCAGAGCACCCAGAATATCGTGACCATAGCAAACGTTGAGCCCGGGCCGGATGTCCAGATCTTCCTGACCTCCACCGATGCGGAAGACCTGGGACCGGGAGATTCGGGTATCTGCGTAGATCTCCTCTCGTCTGCCATCTCCATGAAGCGGATTGTGGAGTACTCCCAGGGGAACTATTATGAGGAGAGGGAACGGATGTCTGCCCGGGTACAGGTGAAGTACTGCTTCTCTTCTGTGGTCCGCGAGGTCTTCCGGGAGAAGATCTATTCCCCGACCGCGGTAGAAGTGCTCAAGTCGTCGTGTTACCATGCCGGCTGATGGCCGGATAGAGTTCTCCTTATTTCCCCCCATAGATCTCCATCCTTATGGGTGGCATGGTACGGCCAAAACGGCCCCTAGGGCTTTGGAGAGAACGCAGATTAATTAGCCCGGAAAACGAACATAAGAGGCACTGCGAGGGCTTGTGGCTTAGCCTGGACATAGCGCCGGGCTTCTAACCCGGATGTCGAGGGTTCAAATCCCTCCAAGCCCGTCATCCGTTTTTACCATAGTACTCTGGAGATGAATTCTCAGGAGCGCGGGCTCGATACAGGTGCGGACTCTGCCAGATTAAAAGGGTTAACCCTGCGCTAAAAACGCGGAAAGGGAAAAAAAGATTACTGCTCGGCAGGATCTGGTGCGCCATCCACCGGTTTCTGGAGGATCTGCACATCAACGATATTGTGCTGCCGCAGGGCTAGTTTCTTTGCCTTGAAGATGTTTTTACCGTCCTTACCGATCGCAATACCCCGGTCCTCGTCGCGGACCTCGACAGTGGCTGCCTGTGCACCGGGTTCTCCGGTAAAGACAATGCTGGTGACCTGTGCGGGAAGGAAACAGTTCTTTAAGAACTGTTCAGGGTTGCTGTTGTATTCCACCACCTCGATCTTCTTGCCCATCACTTCGGATGCCTTCTTGATGGAGGCTCCCTTTTTGCCGATCGCAAGCCCCATGTCCCCGGGGTTGACGACAAAGATGAGCCTCTCGTTCCGGTCATCAATAACACAGTCGCGGCTTCCCGCGCCGGTCAGCGACTCGAACTGGGAGATCAGGCGCATGCAGTCTTCGGTCAGTTTGACTTCGACCATATCATGCCGTCCTCTTTAAGGAGAGAATATCTGACTCGCCGGGGCTGACGATCGCAAGGGTGCTCACCATGAACGGCTTACCGCAGGCCTTGCCGAGCGCCACGCTTGAGCCCTCAAACGTGTGGATAAAGAGGTTTTCGTACGAGCCAAGCTGTTTTTTAAAGTTCTCCGGGCAGTTTGCCGCAACGACAACCATCTGGGCTTTGCCCTCTTTTATGCATTTTTCCGTGTTGTTCTGACCGAGAATAACATTTCCGGTCTTGATCGCTCTTCTCAATGAAGCATTAAAATCCATCTGCAATTCTCCTTGAAAGGGGGTTGGTTTTTTTAAGTGGTCTTTAGTTATCACGCTGTTTGGCGACTGCTACGAGCCTGACATCGCCGGTGCCCAGCTGAATGGGCTGGCCGACGATAACATTCTCGGTGACACCGCTCAGTTCATCGGTCTCGTTTGCGACTGCGGCATCCAGCAGGTGGTTGACGGTCACTTCGAATGCGGCGCGGGAGAGCACACTCTCCTTCTCGCCGGCAATACCGTGACGGCCGATCTGCTTGACCTCGCCTTCCATGCACATCATATCCGCAACGAGCATGATGTGACGGACATCCACGAGGATACCCTGCTCGTTGAGGGTAGACTGCGCTTCGTGGATGATCGCATTCCGGGCCGCCTCGATACCGAGTACCTGGGCGATCTCACTGATGTTGTTGGTGCGGGTCCGTGTGGTGTCCACACCAGCAACGTCAAAGACATCTTTTAGGTTGGATCCTTCAGTATAAAGTATATACTCCCCGGTCTCCTTCCTCACGACGACACGGAGGATGTCGTCAATGCCCTGCACGATAACATTGCGCACATGTTCGGCCAGCTGGAAGAGGTTCTGGTAGCTCTCCCGGTCCTTCGGTGTAAAGGTGAGGGTGGCCTTGGCCTCATCGATGTCATGCTCAAAGTCGCGGTAGTGACGGCGGTCGCGGATCTTCTTGGGCGCCACGTCCATGATCTCCGAAGGGGAGATCTTGCGCTTTTCGCAGACCTTGATGTTGAGGTGAACGACGACCTGCATGTTCTCCATGTCGGTGGTGATGTCCCCGAACTCATGGAGCGGTGCCGCCTCGATCTGCCAGCTGACCTCACGCGCCCTGTCCCGGTCAATGCCGTACTCGGGTTCGAGGTAGACGGTCATGGTCGGGGTGCTGGGCTCTTTTCGTGCATCCATAATCTCGATGAGCCGGGGCAGGCCCAGCGTTACGTTGATTTCAGCGACACCGGCATAGTGGAAGGTACGCATCGTCATCTGCGTGCCTGGTTCCCCGATCGACTGAGCAGCGATCACACCGACCGCCTCACAGGCTTCGATACGGGTGGAGAGGTACTCTTTGACGACCCGTTCGAGGACCTCCTTGAACTGTGCATCAGTGATATCCTTGTTCTCAAGGAAGGTGCGCAGCTGGTCCTTGGTCTTCTGGGGAAGATCGGCTGCCTCAATCTTCTTGTCGTATTTGTCAGCAACCATGATCTTCAGACCTCCTCTTTGAGCACTGCTTCGACGATACCTTTGACATCGACCGGGTCACCAAATGCACTCTTGGTGGGGTCGGTGCTGTCCTCGCCGTACTGGAACTGGATGATCCGGCCGCCTGTGGTCCTGACCGTGCCATCGTAGGCAACCTTGAGGTCCTGCAGCGCATTGATCATCCGGCGCTGGAGGTACCCGCTCTGGGATGTACGGACTGCCGTATCCACGAGACCTTCACGGCCACCGATTGCATGGAAGAAGAACTCAGTCGGGTTGAGGCCGCCCTTGTAGCTGTGCGCGATAAATCCATGTGCATCAGCACCCCGGTCACCCCGTTTAAAGTGCGGGAGGGTACGGTCATCATACCCACGGACGATACGTTCTCCACGCACCGATTGCTGGCCGATACAACCTGCCATCTGGGTCAGGTTCAGCATCGAACCACGGGCACCGGAGACTGCCATCACGACAGCGCTGTTCCCGAGACCAAGGTGCCGGCCTGCAATCTGACCGGTCTGGTCACGGGCTTTCCCGAGAACCTGCATGATCTGCATCTCAAGGGTTTCCTCGACAGTACGCCCGGGCATCGGTTCGAGCTGTCCGTCCTCGTAAATCTTGATCCTGCGGGAGACATCGAGTGCGGCATTATTCAGCACATCATCGATCTGGCCGTACTCGGTCTTGGAGAGGTCTTCGTCATCGATACCAAACGAGAACCCGTCAATCATGATCCCGCGGATGGAGAGCTTGGTCACCTGGTCGATGAACTCCGCGGCTCGCCGCATGCCGTACTGCCGGATGATACGGTTGACAATCTGCCCGTCGAATGCACCGATTGCCTTCTTGTCGATGGTTCCTGATTCGAGCTTGCCTTCAATGATCCGTACATAGGCATCGCGTTCGCAGAGTTCCTTCTTGCAGGTGTCGCAGTTCTGACAGGAACTGGCCTTGAAGACCATGTTGAGCGCGGTCGGGAGGATTTGCGAGAATACCTGCTTGTTGCTCCAGTACTCGACACCCTTGTCGGCCTTGCCGGCAGGGGGCATATGCTCGATTTTGGCAGGCTTTAACAGATAGAGCGCCTCTTCCTTGGTGAACCAGCGCATGTCATGGGTCAGCATGAAGATGCCCGAAATGTGGTCGTGGATGCCTCCAATGATCGGGCCGCCGAACCGTGGCGAAAGGATGTTCTCCTGCACGGAACAGAGGATGGATGCCTCTGCACGAGCCTCCTCGGTCTGGGGAACGTGGAGGTTCATCTCATCACCATCGAAGTCGGCGTTGTAGGGCGGGCAGACTGCGGGGTTGAGCCGGAAGGTCCGGCCTTCCATGACCTTGATCCGGTGCGCCATAATGCTCATGCGGTGGAGCGAGGGCTGACGGTTAAAGAGCACGATGTCGCCATCGCGGAGCTGGCGTTCGACCGTCCAGCCCGGCTCGATCATGTCGGCGACCGTATCAAGGTTGTCCGCACCCAGGCGGAGGCGGCGGTTGTCCGGCCGTATAACGTAGTTTGCGCCACAGGGTGCATTGACATCGGGCCGGAGCGGGCCGTTTCTCGCGATCTGCTTGAGTTCTTCGATATTGTACGAGGTGACCCGTACGGGAATCGTCATCTCATTTGCAACTGCACGCGGAACACCCACTTCCATAACGGATAAGTTGGGGTCGGGCGAGATGACGGTACGGGAGGAGAAGTTCACACGCTTACCCGAGAGCGAACCGCGGAACCGGCCATCTTTTCCCTTGAGTCGCTGGGAGAGGGTCTTAAGCGGCCTGCCGCTGCGGTGGCGGGCCGGCGGGCAGCCGGCGACTTCATTATCGAGGTAGGTGGTGACGTGGTACTGGAGCAGTTCCCAGAGATCCTCGATGATCAGCTGGGGTGCGCCGGCGTCCTGGTTCTCCTTGAACCGCTGGTTGATACGAATGATGTCCACGAGCTTGTGGGTGAGGTCATCTTCTGACCGCTGCCCGTTCTCAAGGATAATGGACGGTCGCATCGTGACGGGGGGAACCGGGAGCACGGTCAGGATGGTCCACTCGGGCCGGGCGACCTTCGGGTTGATGCCGAGCGGGATGAGGTCCTCGTCCGGGATCTTTTCCAGGCGCGCGCGGATATCGGCGGGCGTGAGTTTATGTTCTACCTTCTTGCCATCTTCGACCATGACTTCCGAGAATGTGGTTGGTTTCTCGAAGTTGATTTTGAGCTGTTGTTCGCCGCAGTGGGGGCAGACGCGCTCCTTTTTCACATCCTTCTCTGAGATCTGATCGCCGGTAAGATCCTCGTCGGTCCCGACCACTTTTTCGACCTCATCCGGGGAGAGGAGCAGCCGGCCACAGGACCGGCAGGTAACACGCAGGAGTTTTCTTATCAGCCGTGTATAGCCGACATGGATGACCGGCTTGGCAAGCTCGATGTGCCCGAAATGTCCCGGGCAGTCACTTGCCTTCTGGTCGCAGGTCTTGCACCGGAGCCCCGGGTCAATGACCCCGAGGTTGAGGTCCATGAGACCCTGGGGATACGGGAAGCCGTCATCATCATAGGTATCCGCCCAGATGATCTTCCTGACACTCATCTCCCGGATCTCCTTGGGGGAGAGCAGGCCGAACTCGATTTTTCCAATTCTCTTTGGGCTTGGCATGACGCACCTCCTATACGACGTCCTCTAATCTCAGGCGGGGTGCAATCCCCATGCTCTTCATTTCATCCAGCAGAAGCTTGAACGCGTAGCTCATCTCGACCGGGTAGATGTCGGTCTCATTCCCACAGGCAAGGCACCGGGTCATGTTGCGCTTGCGGTCGAGCATCGCCACCATCCCGCAGTGAGCACAGACATATTCCTGCACCTTGTCCGACTCGTCAAGCAGCCGCTCCTTTAAGGCCATGGCGGCACCGTGACCGATCATGACATCACGCTCCATTTCACCGAACCGGAGACCTCCTTCACGGGCACGTCCTTCGGTCGGCTGGCGGGTGAGCACCTGCACCGGGCCGCGGGACCGGGCGTGCATCTTGGAACTGACCATGTGGTACAGCTTCTGGTAGTAGATTACACCGATGTAAATATCGGCCTTGAACGATTTTCCGGTAATCCCGTCGTACATCACTTCGCGGCCGGTGTGGGAGTACCCAAGGCTCTTCAGTGATGCACGGAGATTTGCTTCGCTTTCGCCGCCAAACGCGGTCGCGTTGATCCGGCGGCCTTCAAGCGACCCGACCTTGCCTCCGATCATCTCCAGCATGTGCCCGATGGTCATACGGCTCGGGATTGCGTGGGGGTTGATGACGAGATCAGGAGAGAGACCACTCTCGGTAAAGGGCATATCTTCCTGACTCGCAATCAGGCCAATGACCCCTTTCTGCCCATGTCGGGACGCAAACTTGTCGCCGATCTCCGGGACACGGAGGTCGCGGGTGCGGACCTTGACGAGTCGGGAACTGTTTTCTCCTTCGGTAATGATGACCGTGTCGACGATACCATGTTCGTTGCTCCGCATGGTCACCGAAGTGTCGCGGCGCTTCTCTACGGCGATAAGCTCACCGGAGGGTTCTTCGAGGAAACGGGGCGGCGAGGTCTTGCCGATCAGGACATCTTTCTCGGCAACGATCGTCTCGGGATTAATTACACCATCCTCGTCAAGGTTCTTGTAGGATTCGGCGCCGTGGGCTCCGCTTACATCCTCATCAGGAACCTCGATCCGGTCGATCTGGCCACCCGGGTACCGGCGTTCTTCGCCTTCGTAGGTTCTGAAGAAGTGCGAACGCCCAAGGCCGCGGTCAATCGAGGCCTTGTTGAAGATAAGCGCATCTTCGATGTTGTAGCCTTCGTACGAAAGAATGGCGACCACGAAGTTCTGCCCGGCAGGCCGGTCATCCGATCCGATCAGTTCTGATGTCTGGGTATGGGTGAGCGGCTTCTGCACATAATGGAGCAGGTGGCCCCGGGTATCGGGGCGGAGCTTCATGTTGGCCGCGGCAAACCCGAGTGCCTGCTTGACCATCCCTGCACCCATCGTGACACGCGGGCTGGCGTTGTGCTCCGGGAACGGAACATGCGCCGCGCCGATACCAAGGATAAGCGAGGGGTCGATCTCGAGGTGTGTGTGCGCCGGGGTGATATCGGCAGGGTTCATAGCGATAAGGAGGTCTTCTTCCTCCTCGGCGTCCACGAACTCGATCATGCCCCGCTGCACGAAGTACGAGAAGTCGACCTCGCCCTTTGCAAGCTTTTTGAGGTCCTCATCGGAGATCAGGCTTTTACCGTCCTTTAAGACAATCAGAGGGCGGCGGGCGCGGCCCCGGTCGGTGAGCAGGATGACATCGCCGTTAAACTCCTTGAGCGAGACGTTGACCTCAGACGAGATGGCACCCTGCCGGCGCATGGACCGGATGTTCTCTACAAGGACCTTGGGGTCATCGACAAGGCCGATCAGGGCACCGTCGACAAATACGCGTGACTTCTTCATCGGACCTCACCCCGGATGTGTTCGACATTGAGCGAGTGCAGGATGCGCATGATCTCCTCTTCATCATTGACACCCTTACTGATCTCGACCATCTGCGCGAAGTTCTTCACCAGGCCACAGTTCGGACCTTCAGGGGTTTCACTGGGGCAGATCCGGCCCCACTGGGTCGGGTGCAGGTCACGGGCCTCGAAGTGAGGCTGGGAGCGCGAGAGGGGGGAGATGACACGGCGCAGGTGAGAGAGCACGGCCATGTGGTCAACCCGGTCCAGGAGCTGGGAAACACCGGTCCTTCCGCCCACCCAGTTACCAGTGGCAAGCGGGTGGAGCAGGCGCTCGGTAAGCACATCGGCCCTGACCGCAGTAGCAATGGAAAGGTCACGGTGCCGCATGCTTGCCCGCTCGAGCTGGTACTTGATATCCCGGGTCAGGCGGTTGAGCGAGATCCGGAAGAGGTCCTCCATAAGGTCGCCGGCAAGCTTGAGTCTTTTGTTGGAATAGTGATCCTTGTCATCGATCCTGCGCTTGTTCAGGACTAGGTCAAAACAGGCCTCTGCCATACGGCCGAGGAAGTGGGCCTTGGCAAGCCTGACCGAGGCAACGGCCTCGGCATAGCCCTCGTCACCTTCCTTAAGGGTGGAGGGCAGCGCATAGTTGAGGTGCGGGAGCAGGTAGTTGTCCAGCACGAACTCGGCGCGCTTCTTCTGGTAGTCCTTGGTCTGGTTGGGAGCAAGTTTCTTGCCCACGTACATGACACCGCCCTCGACCGAGTCGCACTCGCTCTCTTCGAGGTTCTGCATCATGAAGGTGAGGATGTCCTCATCGGTCGAGACCGCGTTCACGACCTCCTGGTCATTGGTCATGCCCAGGGCCCGCATCAGGTCCACGAACTTCAGGTGTCCTGCCACCGAGGGGAACGAGACCTCGAGGAGGTTCTTTTTGTTTCGCTCGACCACAACGAGCGCACGGTAGCCGCGGAACTGTGAGAACACCTTTGCAACATAGATCCGCTCGTTGTACCGCTCGGTGAACTCTGTCATGATCTTGTTGGAGGCAAGGTCCTCCAGCGTCATAAGCACGCGCTCGGTACCGTTCACGATGAAATAGGCGCCCGGATCAAACGCGTCTTCCCCGTGGGAGACACGCTCGTCGTCGCTCATGCCATACAGGTTGCAGGCAACCGAGCCGACCATGATAGGCAGCTGCCCTATAGTCGTGACAATCGGCTCCTGCCGGTCCTCTCCATGGACAAGGGTTAGGCCAAGCTGGATAGGTGCCGCGTAGGTGAGATTGCGCAGGCGCGCCTCGCTTGGGTACAGTTCGCCCTGCGACCCGTCCGCCTCGCGCACGAGCGGCTTTTTCACCTCGATGTTGCCGAGCTCGACCCAGACCGGGTCGTTGTTCCGGCCCCGGTTCTCGATATCGGTCTCGATGATCTTCTGCTCGTTGACCACTTTCTGGAGATTTTCTGTCAGGAAATAGTTAAAGGAGTCAAGCTGGTGGCGCGCAACATGCTCCCGTGCAAAGTATGCCCTCGATAAAACGCTTCTGTCAATCAGATAGACCAACCCCGGCCCTTACTTTTTGGGTCTCCTGATAACAAGTCGGTACGCCTCGGCCCTGCCGGCGGTATGACTCTTCCGGATAATCCGTATCACGTCATCGACTTTCGCATCGATCGCCTTTACTGCAGGATCGTCATGGTAGATTTTGGGTAATTGTTCAGTAGTAATATGATAGCGGGAGAGCAGTGCAGATACCTCCTCCTCGCTCATGAGCTGGTGATCCGGCACCATTATGTGGCTCAATACATTCAGTTTGGTGCTCAAGGAAAAACCCCCTTAACATTGAAACGATTGCCTCTCAGATGCATCACCGCAAAAGATCCACGATTGGTCGTGGTAACGGGCCCGGAGGGATTTGAACCCCCGACCACCTGGTTAAAAGCCAGGCGCTCTACCGAACTGAGCTACGAACCCTGTGGGACAAGATGTACAGCATTATAACAATGCCAGAAAAATATTTAAAGTTAACCCCTATTTCTCTCCGGCTTTAGTTTTCGCGATTATGACCAGGCATTTTCTCGAGCTGGGTTTCAATCTCCCTTAACCGCCGCTCCTCGCGATAGATCTTAACCTCGAGATCCCGGATGGCATCGTAATCTTCTCGGGGAATCTCCTTGCCGGCAATATCCATCCCGCTTGAGGCCCGGAGAACCGCAAGCAGGTTCCGGTCCACCTCGGTATTTTTGTGGAGTGCGGTGTATTCGTCAATAACAGCCGTATCAAGGCCTTTATCCTGGGCGGCGAGCCGCTTGACGGACAACTCACTCCTGCGGGAGAAGATACGCTGGATCGAATCGAGAAGCTGTGCGGGGCTTACCGGTTTTGAGACAAAATCATCAATATTCACGCTGTGTTCCCGGGCTTCTGCAGGGGTAATCTTCTTAGCCGAGAACATGAGCACCGGGATGTCCTTGGTTGCCGGGTTCTCACGGATCTTTTCCAGCGTCTCCCAGCCATCCATCGGTTCCATCATGATATCGAGGAGGATGAGATCCGGGGTCACGGTTTTGAGAATAGAGAGGCATTCATCGCCACCATTGGCAGAGACCGGGGTGTAACCTTTGCGGGTGAGAAGAGCGGCAAGTCCATCCACGATGAACGGGCTGTCATCAACAATCAGGATTGTCGCGTCCATACGGGATCTCCATTATCCGGGGATATACAGGCAGGATACATCATGACCTGCAGGAGCATGGTTTCAATGCCACATCATGATTCTTTGGATGCAATGCTATTCAAATGTTTATGCACACTGCCACGTAACCGGATGCGGGTAATCACTGGATCTTCCCGGCCAGTTCTCCTTTGATCTGCTGGAGCCGGGCCTCCTGGAACTTGATATTGGTATCCATATTTTTCAATGCCCGGGAGATATCGTCACTGATGCGGACTTTCGCATCGTTGAAATTATAGGTAGTTTCGAGAATTTTCATCAGGCGCTTGTTGACATCGATACTTTTCGAGAGCAGGGCATATTCATTGACAATATCAAAATCAACGCCGGACTGCCGGGCCCGGTCCATATCGGTCCGGAGGGTCTGCCGGCGACCGAGCACATGCTCGATCGCATCGTACAGCTCGCGGTGGGTGATGGGTTTGAGGACATAATCCTCGATGAAAATCCCGTACTCCTCGGCCTCGGCCGGGGTCAGCTGCTTTGCGGTGAGCATAAGCACCGGGATGTCCTTGGTTGCCGGGTTCTCCTTGATCTTCTCCAGAGTCTCCCAGCCGTCCATCGGCTCCATCATGATATCAAGGAGGATAAGGTCCGGGGTTACGGTCTTCAGAATTCCCAGACATTCTTCCCCGCCATAAGCAGCAACAGTGCGATATCCCCCCCGTTCGAGCATCGTAACAAAGACATCAACGATAAAGGGACTGTCATCCACAACCATAATCGTATACATTTACATCACCCGCCCGATCTCTGCAGCAACGGCATGAATCCTCAGACATGCATCTTCCTGAGGCACATCACCCTTGAGGAGCGCTGCAATCAGAAAATGCTCCCCGGCGCCCATCACAAGAATAGAAGAATCTGTTCCCCGTACAGACACCGTGGCAAGAGATTTCATACCAATGAGGTTTCCCGCGGACTCAGCAGATGCAAGGATCGTCGCAGCAAGAGCACCAAACCAGGGTTCGTTAAAGTCACGATCAAAATATTTCCCGGCAATGATACCGTCACGTGACACCAGGGCGCATGCGGTCACCCCGTCAACAGCCCGGATTTTTTCAATAAATGCCGCGATTTTGTCCTTTAACATACGCATGGCTCCTGCTGTGCATTATCCGCTGTATTTCATAATACCCGATGGCTCCTTATATACATATCTTTTTTATTTCTGACCAATTTCATTCAATGATATGAAAGTATTCCCCGTCCTGAAGGATCCGGGAAATTTTTTACCATCACAATGTTGTTTTTTAAAACGATCCTGCCCTGCATCAATATTCCACCGTACGCAGGAAGATCGGGCCGGACAAGGGAAATTCTGTTATAGGAAAAGAGGGAAAACACTGTACCTGCCAGAACAGGATCATGAGGTACGGGGGCGGGGCTGGATGTCCTGCAGGAAAAGATCGTTTTCCTGAGGGTAATTATTAATCCGGGAGGACCTCCGGCGGGAAGGAGTACATGGCATTTGAAAGTTACATGGTTGTTTTATTCGGTACAGTAATTGTAGTCCAGCAGTTCATCATGTACCTCATGTACGTCCGGATCAGGCAGCTCCTTACGGAGATCAATGCAATCGAAGGGAAGATGAGGATCACCGATCATGAGCTCGACACGCTGATCCAGAAGGTCGAGGATTTCAAGCGCAGCAGCCTTTAGACCAGAATTTTTTCCACCCCATTGTAGTCTATTCTCCATTTTTTCGAATAACAAGATACATATGGAATATGAGCCAATGTTATCACCGCGGGGCCATAGGGTAGCCTGGCCATCCTAGGAGACTGGGGGTCTTCTGACTCGCGTTCAAATCGCGATGGCCCCATTTTTGATTATTTTGTTGTATGGTGGTGTACCGTGAGGATTACGGACTCCTGCATTGACTGCCTGATCTCGCGTGTGGCACTCGAATGCAGTCTGGTTGGGGCAGATCCCATAACGACCCAGCAGACCCTGGCTTCCTGCCGCGACCTGTTGCTCTCCCTGAAAGAGGAGCCGCTGAGCCATCCGCAGATCGCAAGCAGGGTCCACCTGCACGCATACAGGCTGCTCAATACATCCGATCCGTTCCGGGAACTTAAGATTACAGGCAATGCAGAGGCCACCAGGGTCTGCCGTGAGGTCAGGACCGGGCTGTCCACATTCCGTGACTATGTCCTGGCCTCAGTCATCGGGAATACCTTCGATTATGGGGTCAAGGGGCATACCGTTACGGACGATTTTTCCGCGTTCTTCCGGCAGGAATTTGCAAAGGGTCTGGTGATCGATGATACAGACCGGATCCTCCCGCTTACCAGCAGGGTGGTTTATCTGAGCGATAACTGCGGGGAGATCGTCTTTGACCGGCTCCTGATACAGTACCTCAAATCCCGGGGTTCCCACATTACGCTGGCAGTAAAGGCCCGGCCGGCGCTCAACGATGCAACCCTGGAGGATACAAAGATGCTCGGACTTGACCGTATGGTCGACTCCCTTACCACGAATTGTGAGAGCGCCGAGATTGGGCTCTGTCCCGAGGAGGCACCACTTGCCCTCCGGGACGCCCTTGCCCGCTGCACGGTAGTCATAGCAAAGGGCATGGCAAATTTTGAGTCCCTTTTTGAGCGCTGCGACCTCCCTCCGGTGGCTTACCTGATGGCAGCAAAATGCCAGCCGGTGGCGCACGAGGCCGGTGTCCCGGTAGGTTCCAAGATCGCGATGCTCCGGGAATAATCTTACCGGTCATATTCTCCCCTTCAAACCAAATTCCGGGATTCCACTCCAGTGTTTGATACAAAACCTCAATACCCTCTCCTGCAAAATGCACATACCAGGAAACGGGATTCGGCCATGAGGGGAAAAATTGGTGTGCTGACCGGCGGCGGGGACTGTCCCGGTCTCAATGCAGCGATCCGGGCGGTGGTCCGTACCGCGATCGTCCATGGATACGAGGTGATCGGGATCCGTAACGGGTGGCAGGGCCTTATTGCAAACGATACCCGCCCCCTAGAGGATCATTCGGTCTCCGGGATCATCTCCTGGGGCGGGACAATCCTCGGAACCTCCCGCACAGATCCGGTAAAAAATCCGGAGAATTTCGAGACCATCAAACGAACGCTTGATACACAGGGTATTGGATCTCTTGTGGTGATCGGAGGTGATGGCACGCTCAGTGCAGCATATGAGGTATCCACCCGGGGCGTCCGACTTGTGGGGATCCCTAAAACGATCGATAACGACGTTTTCGGGACAGAGGTCACCATCGGGTTCGATACTGCAGTCTCGATTGTGACCGAAACGATCGATCGGCTCCATACCACCGCAGAGTCCCACCACCGGATCATGGTGCTGGAAGTGATGGGGCGCCAGTCCGGCCGGCTCGCGCTTGCGGCCGGAATGGCCGGGGGTGCTGACCAGATCCTTGTACCGGAAGTGCATGTTTCCATGGACGAGGTCTGTGCCTCTCTTGAGGCACGGTACCGTGCCGGGAAAAAATTCTCGATCGTGGTGGTAGCAGAGGGAACACGCCATGAGGATATCGCCGGGACCACAGTCCCTGCCTGCGACAGGGACGAATGCGGTCATGAAAAATTCGTCGGGATAGGAAATTTCCTGGGAAAAGAGCTGGAGCGGCGCCTCGCGATCGAGACCCGGGTGACGGTACTCGGTCACGTGCAGCGCGGCGGGAGCCCGACCGCACAGGACCGGGTTCTTGCCACGCGTTTCGGCATTGCGGCTGTAGAACAGATACTCGAAAGCAATTTCGGCTGCATGGTCGGGTTGCAGGAGGGTCGTATTGCGCCGGTAAGCCTGGGATCGGTGGCAGGCCGGACGCGGGGACTTAAACCCGAAGAGTATGCGCAGGCATTCATCGTGGCCGGACTCACGGGAAAACGATGATTCACCGGGGTGTTAATATCCGGTTCCCCCCGGCCCCCGGATGCGGGACTTACATGTGCTGCAGTGTCGGGAGAAGGAACAGGGAGATCAGTACCACGATCATCAGATAGCTGACGGCTCCCACGATATACCCCGAATACCTGATGAGCCCGCGCCGGTCGAGCAACCGGTCGATCCCTTCCTTGAAGATATACCCCCCATCGAATGGTAGCATCGGAATGGCATTACAAAGGCCGACCGTGATATTAAACCACGCACACCAGAAAAGGATCTGGACAACAAACCAGTACCCCGGAAACGGGACGCTCCAGGCAACCGCATTTGCCGAATCATTGACCAGGATTAAAAACTGCCCCCACTCAACGGGCGAGAGAATAATATAGATAGGGATCGCCAGCATAATAAAAAAACCAAGAGGGCTGGCAAAACTGCTGAAGACCTGCTTTATCCCGCCGGCATCATAGTATGTCACTCCCATGAATCCGCTCTCCCTCTGGCTCATGTTCTGGGGCCATGAATCCAGCGTAAGGGCATGCGAGGAGAGAGTCCCGTCTTTCTCCGTTACGATCACCACCTGATCTCCGGGCCGCGTGGTATTGAGGATCGATGCAACATCAGTCTCGGTAGCCACCGGGACACCATTGATACTAGTGATAACCGAATCCGGTACGATCCCGGCCCGATCAGCGGGATAGTCTTTGTATACGGAATTAATCAGGGGTGTCTGGAGGGGAACCGCGAAACCGAGAAGCAGGATAAGCAGGAGAAAACAGGCTAGGCCGGCTACCATATTGTTCGTGATCCCCGCACCCAGCATGCGGATCTTTGGCAATCCATGCAGATTCTCAAACTCTTTCTCATCCGGTTCGACAAAGGCACCGATGGGGATTACGCACCAGAGAATACCGATAAAACTGACTTTCAGTTTCTCCACCCGCGCCAGGAACGCGTGGCCGAATTCATGAACCACGAGGGTAAATACGAATGCAAACCAGACAGCGACGGTAAACGGAATGAACTGGTTTACCCCTGGAATGGCAAGAAAATTCCTGACATCGTTGACTGCGGTGGGGGCCGGATGGTACACCATGCTGAGATACAGGGAATAAAAGAGTGTACCCACCATCGCGACCGAGACCAGAATGACCATGACCGCGCCGAAGGTGCCATAGACCCGGAAAAACCGGTGGAACCTCGTAAGGCGGTCAAAAAAACCTACACGCCGGCTCCGGATCGCCATAACCGGCCCATAGAAAACAATGGTGTCAGTCCAGAGTTTTTTCCGGAAAATAAAATATGCGACGATGGCATAGACTGCCACAAGGGCAATCAGGATCACGAGCCAGTCCATCTGTACTTCATGGACTGGATAACCACATTAAGGCAATGGTGAAGCCACCAGAAAAGCGATTCTGGTTCTCCCTAAAAAAAAGCAGAGAGGCTGCTCTGGGATTTTTTGGCGAGCATCACACTCACGGTTTTCCAGCTCTTCCGGGCAATGGGCGGGGGTGTACGGTGCTGATCGATATAGGCGGAGAGAAACGCAACGGTCTCCGGGTCAGACGGGTAGCCACTCCCGATCTTCCCGTATTTTTTTGCAAGCTTCGTAATCTCCCGGTCCCGGGTCACTTTTGCCACGATGCTTGCAGCCGAGACCACCGGGTACGTGCAGTCCGCATGGTGCTCAGAGATGATCTCGCAGGAGTGCACGAGATGGCCCCGCACCATTTCAGCATAACGGAACGGGTTGACATCGCAGGCATCGACAACCGCGGTTTGAGGGGCAAGCCGGGAAATAACCTCTGCATGGGCCCGGGCCACGCAGGCATTCATCGTCATCTCACGCCGGATTGCGTCGATCTCTTCAGCCGGAATTATTACCGTGGCCACCCTGCATTTTTTTTTGATGAGGCCAAAAAGGCGTTCCCGTTCTTCAGGAGAAAGCTGCTTGGAGTCCCTGACCCCCAGGCCTGCAATAATATCCGCGGATCGAACGCCAACTGCTGCAACCACCATCGGTCCCAAAACAGAACCTTTCCCGGCTTCGTCCACTCCGCAGATCACACAAAGAGATTTCTGCGCAAATTATTTCAATGGCCATGATGGTAAACGGTAGGTATGTACATCATTATCGTGGGGCTCGGCGGCATCGGCAGGAGCCTGGTCAGACAGGCTGTTGAACACGGCAATAACGTCGTGGTCATTGATCAGGATGAGGCCCGGTGCAGCGAGATCCTTGAGCACTACGACATCCTTGCGATCACCGGTAACGCTACCGACAAGTCCACCCTCGAAGAGGCTGGCATTGACCGGACGGATGCATTTGTGGCCACCACAAGCGACGATGCGGTCAACCTGATGACCTGCTGGCTGGCCAAAAGATTCCGTGTCCCCAATGTGGTCGCAATCGTCAACCAGCCCACCCACTCTGAATTTTTCAAGGAGGTGGGAGTCCGGATCAGCGAAAATCCTGATGATCTGGTGGCTTCGCGCCTCTATTACTGGACCGAGAATCCAAAACTCCAGCAGCTGGCGTCCATTCCCGGCGGGTCGATCTTTGAGATTGTGGCAGAGGAGACCGCACCGATCGTAGGTCACGAGATCCGCGAGATCAAGGTCAAGGATTTCGTCTTTATTGCGATCCGGCGGGCCAGCGGGGCACTCATTATCCCCAGTGGGAACGTGAAGATCCAGCCAGGCGATGTATTTACGGTCTTTACCAAAAAAGAGGCAGAGGAAGACTGCCTGCGCCTGCTCAACAAGCAGTTGAAAAAATCAGCGGATTGAAGCAGCAAGCGCCCCGAGCTCCACGAGCAGTTTGGGATTTACCTTCAATAACTCTTTTATCAATGTGAGCGTGGAGAATTCCTTAAGATCCAGCTTCGAGACCGAGTGGATGATTGCGTTGAGCTTTTCATCTGGCTGCTTTATCAAGTATTCCTTGATGTGGTAGTTCCGCTCGATGCTCTTACCCATCTTGGAGGCTCGCCACTCCCGGTCATAGGCCATGAGGGCGTTCTTCGAGAGATCACCTTTGGCCAGGCAGTCGGCCGCAACCTGGGCAGCAAGTTTACCGGTATACATCGCGTTGTAGATCCCGCCGCCCGTTAGTGGATCAACAACCCGGGCTGCATCGCCAACCAGCATCAGGTGATCCGCAACTGTGCAGTCAAGAGGACGGCAAACCGAAACTCCACCGACAATGCATTCGATCGTCTTACCATGGGGGAACTTCTGCTTTACGAATTTGTCGAGATAATCCTTGGCCCGGTGCCCCTTGCCGCTCTTCCTGCCGGAGATACCGATCCCGACGTTTGCAGCCCGTTTCCCCTTGGGGAATACCCAGAGGTATCCTTCGGGAGCCACGTCGTTGCCAAGATAGAAGATCGTTGCATGCGGGTTAATATCGATATCAGTCATGACGTACTGCACCGAGCTCATGATCTCGCGCACCGGGACGGTCGTGTCAATACCGCACCATTTGCCAAACTTCGATTCAACACCGTCAGCTGCGATAACGACATCTGCCATGACTTTTGCGGAATTACCGCAAGACTCAAGGACGGCCCCCTTGATCCTGCCTTCGTGCATGATCGGTGCTGAGGCCCGGGTCTTGACATAGATCTCTGCACCGGCATCAGCCGCCTGCCAGACCAGTTCCCGGTCAAAGACCTTGCGGTCGAGGATATACCCCACTTTCCCACCGGCCATAGAGGATTCGAGCGTCATCTCGAAACCGTCGGGTGCGACGATGCCCGCACCGGTCATCTCGGCCGAGATCCAGCGAGGGTCGGGTGCAATAAATTCGGCAAGGGCTTCCTTGCCGATCCCCTCTGCACAGCGAACCGGGGCACCGATTGCCGGGCGTTTTTCTACAAGGCAGACCGAGAGCCCTTTCTCTGCAGCCGTCCGTGCTGCAAGAGCACCGGCAGGACCCCCGCCAACAACCAGCACATCATACTTACTTTTCATGGACGACCTCCAGTGCACCAAGCGGACAGACCTTGGCGCAGATACCGCAGCTCGTACAGTTCTCTTCAACAGAAAGGTATGCGTCGATCAGTTCCAGCGCACCTTCAGGGCAGACTGACACACAGCACCCGCAATACCCGCAGACATCCCGGTGAACGTTAAGCATTCTGCTGATATGTTGGAGGCCGGTTTCATTAATCTTTACGGATTGCCGGAAGCACGGGAAACCGCCCTTCCCGACGGGCCAATGGTATGGCCGACAACAGGATCACACAGATGAAAACGCTCATGAAAAGAGCGGAAGTTTAAATTATATTTAAATATTATAAGGGGGAAACACTCTTCCTATTGCCAGCAGGTATTCGCACCATCCTCTTATGAGAGCTTGGGCCCCGCATTCATGCTTGCACATGCCTGCCGGTATGAACAGGTGACTACATGGTTCAAAAGAGCAAGAGCACCAGAATGACGGGCGTGACAAAAGATCAGATAAGCTCGATCCATTCTCTTATTAAAAAGAAGAATATCCAGATGGTCGATTTCAAATTTAACGACCTGCCTGGCCTTTGGCAGCATTTCTCCATCCCGGCATCTGAGCTGGTAAAAGATTCCGACCCAAAGGCCGGTATCTGGGCTGACGGCATCGGGTTTGACGGATCGTCTATCCGGGGGTTCCAGAAGATCCAGGAATCCGACATGGTCCTGTTCCTGGATCCCTCAACCGCAGTCGCTGATCCGGTTTGCGAAGTTCCCACGCTTTCCATTATCTGTAATGTCTTTGACCCGGTAACCAAGGAAGCATATACCCGTGATCCGCGGTACATTGCCCAGAAGGCAGAGCAATACCTCAAGTCCACCGGGATTGCTGACGAGAGTTTTTGGGGACCGGAATACGAATTTTTCCTCTTCGACGATGTGAGATACTCGCAGACCGTCAATCAGGGGTTTTACTCGGTGGACTCAGTTGAGGGCATCTGGAACTCAGGGCGGGACGAGCAGAACAACCTAGGTTACAAGCCCCGACACAAAGAGGGTTACTTCCCGGTACCTCCGCACGACTCGCTCCAAGATGTCAGGAGCCATATGGTTAACATGATGCTCGAGACGGGAATTCCTGTGGAGGTGCACCACCACGAAGTGGCGACCGCTGGCCAGAATGAGATCGACATGCGGTACAGCCCGCTGGTCAGGATGGCGGATCACTGCATGATGTACAAGTACATCGTCAAGAACATGGCCCAGCAATTCGGGATGGTTGCAACGTTCATGCCTAAGCCCCTGTTTGGCGACAATGGGTCCGGGATGCACACCCACCAGTCGATCTGGAAGGGTGGAAAGAACCTGTTCTTCGATGCAAAAGGCTACGGTATGATCAGTCAGACCGCAAAGTACTATATCGGCGGTCTTCTCAAGCACGCAAATGCACTCATGGCCTTCTGTGCCCCGTCTACTAATTCCTACAAGCGCCTTGTTCCGGGTTATGAGGCCCCGGTCAATCTCGTATACTCGCTCAGGAACCGGTCAGCAGCAGTCCGGATCCCGATGTACTCAGAGAACCCCAAGTCCAAACGGATCGAATTCCGGCCCCCGGACCCGATGTGCAACCCGTACCTCTCGTTCTCGGCCCTTCTGATGGCAGGTATCGACGGCATCAAGAAGAAGATCGAACCCGGCCAGCCATTCGAAGGAAATACGTACGAGCTTGAGGGGAAGGCAGCAAAGAAGATCCCTACCGTGCCCGGTTCGCTCGAACAGGCAATCGATGCGCTGGAGGCAGACCACAAATTCCTCCTTGAAGGCGGCGTGTTTACCCAGGACGTCATCAATACCTGGATTGAGTATAAACGGGCAGAGATCGATGAGATCCGCCTCCGCCCTCACCCATGGGAGTTCCACCTGTACTTCGATATGTAACTCCACCCATTTTTTCCTAAGCAACGGGCGATTCAGTAATTCCCGGATATAGGGAAACATCAGGTAAGGGAGAATGTCCCGTACTTTCCCCCTCCACCGGGGTGAAGTGTAACACGGTTTTCGCGCAGGGCAGAGATCGCATCCGCAACGCGGGGATGGATAGTCCTGATCTCAGCGGGAGGGATGTCAATGAGGATAGAAATCTCGTTACCAAATGCGCTGATAAAAGATGAATAAATAGCCCTGCACTTTTTTGTATTGGGAGAAGCTGCACCTTCAACCGTCTGGATGATCTGGGCCAGCGGCAGCACATGGAGGTAAGGGGGCCGGGGCTTTGCCGTTCCCCCCTTCGAGAGCTCTTTTGCCCGGTCAGAGACCCCTTTCTTGATGATCCCTCCGTCAGCCGGGCATTTCCAGTGATGTCCGATCGCGTCCTCGAGGGAATACTGCGTATAACAGCGGGTACAGGCCGTCCGGTTGTACTTTCCTTCTTCAGGGAAGAAACCGGCATTCATCGCAACATCCCGTGTCCGGATCGCAGCCAGAACGTCCTTTGCAGTGCGACCGGCAAGCCGAAGCCGGTTGAATTCCCGCCCCAGCTTATCCGGGGTGGGACTGTGGGCATCGGAGTTGGTGAGGAAAGGGAGGTCATAGAGGTCCGGGATGGCTGCCCCGTATGAGCTGTCCGCGGAGAGACCGAGTTCAACGAAATCGATCGATTCGCTCCCGTAACAGGCCGGGACGCTGTCGAAGTAGGCATACATCGCCGTCCAGGGAGTGAAAGCATGGGCCGGTCCGACAAGCGCACCGACATCATGAGCCAATCCGGCAATCTCTTCTCCACCGAGGTAGACATGTGGCCTGCCGCTTGAGACAAAGCTCTTGGAGGTTCCCGTCAGCAGGTCACGCAGCTGGTCAAACTGGGCAGGCTCTGCCGCAAGGATTACGTGGTGAACCCGGTTTCTGTCCTCGATCTCTGCCTGGGGAACAATAATAATACCAGCATCATTTTCAAGGAGCGGCTTCCACCCGGCAAGCCAGTCCGGTTGGAGGGCATCGCCTGTGCCAAGGACCTGGATACCCTTTGTGATACAGCCACGGATCAGCTCCTCCGGCTGCATGAAACGGGAGACAGCAATCGAATACGGGGAATGGATATGCAGATCGGCAGTGGCGAGCATGGATACCTTCCGGATTACTCCTTTCTGCCATATAAGGTGGATGCGCATAATGCATCCACAGGATTCAATCTATACCACGGGTACCTAGAGGTACTCATTCCGTTTCCGGGGAATGGGTGTATCCTTCTTCCAAAGCCGGATATCCCGGGCCCGGTCAAAATAGAACTTGGATTCTTCGGGCTTTCCCAGTTCCTTTAGACAGATGCCGATATGATTCCACGTGTCCATACTGTTGGGCAGAAGGCTCACCACCATCTTGAAGGTTTCAATAGCGGCTTCGAGGTACTTATTGTTCATCTGCATGACACCCATCTGCTCGAGCGTCTCCCCAAGTTCATAGAGAATCTCAGGATTTCCCGGCGCCAGTTCCACGGCCCGCAAGAACGACTTGAGCGCTTCATCATAATCGCCCAGCATCCGGAAACAGATCCCCCGGTCGTTCCAGACATGAGGGAGTTTCGCGTCAATCTCGATCGCACGCTCAAAGGCCTCGATCGCAGCCCGGTAGTTCCGGTTGCGGGCGTAGAGATTAACTCCCTCCTTGTACTGCACCATCGCTCTGCCCAAAAGCCTGTCAATAAAACTGCTCCCGGCAGTCGCTACTGCCTCGCCATTGGCAGACTGCAGTGATGAAGTTGCCGGTTCCTCTTCAATACTGACATCTTTGAAGGTGCTGGTGACATCCCGTACAATGCATGCAGCTGCGATAAACTCCCCGTGGTTATCAAAGAGCGGTGTTGCCTTCATCCAGAGGGTCCATTCCGTCCCATCGGGTTTGCGTGCCCGGGTTACTGCAACGACAGGGCCATTCTTCTCCCTGCTGATGAGCATATACCGGGCCTTCCGTATTCCCTCATCAGATGAGAAGACCAGATCGACAAGCATCTTCTGGTGCTTGCCAAAGAACGGCTCTGCATAGATAAAATTTCCTTTATCAACTATTGATGGCGAAGGAACCCCGGTAAGGTGCTCTATGGCCCGGTTCCATGCAAGGACATTCCCTTCAGGGTCGATCGCAAACTCTGCATCAAGAGAGAAATTGATCAGATCAAAGACGATCTTCCGGGACAGGCCCATGGCCTTTCCCATAAACCGCTGATCGACCGCATGCCGGATCATCTGCTGCAGCTCGACAAACGGCATCTCCACGTTCTCGCCTTTTTTTAAGAAAAAGTTGGCACCGTTGTTGAGCGCGGCAATCGCTGCATGCTCCCTGCCAACACCGGTAAAAATAATAACCGGAGTCACATCCCCTTTGCCGCGGATGATCTTGAGCAGTTCGATCCCGTTGATATCCGGTAGATCATAATCGAGCACAATGGCGTCGAACCGGTTCTTCTGGAGTACGTCAAGGGCTTCCCGTGAGGAACTGACCGGATGAACGATGATCTCGTGCGACCGTTCCAGCACCTGCCGGGTAACGTCCAGGATCGCGGGATCGTCGTCAATAACCATGACAGAAAGCATAGGAACACCTCAGAACGTTCGTATATTTATCCAATGTATAATCAGGACTGCATTGCTTAATAAAATAAACTGATATGATTCATACATGAGACAGACCAGAGAGAGCTGCGCTGCACGCAGCGGGAATCTGCCACCAGGATAAATGGGATAAAAGAAGAGAGATCGCCGGTTGTCAGCCGATATAACTCAGCTCTTCGTCGTGATGGTTCTTTTCGCTCTCAAGAAGGCCCTGCACGACTTTTTCCATCTCGGCCGCACGAACATTGAGCTGAGTGGGATCAACGGGCACTGCAATGAGTTTTGAAAGAACCGAAAGGACACCTGCAGCGCTCATTGGGTCGACCACATACCCGCTCGTCTCGCCCATCAGGCAGACTGCATCGATCCCCCTCATCCCGCCCATGCCGAGCAGAAGGCCGGCTGCCCCCACGATCCCGCCGCCCGGCTCATCACGGTCAAACGTCACGCCCGCCTGGATGACTTCAGCCTTGAGTGCCTCGTTATTCGTGGCTCCAAAGACACGCGGTGCGTAAACCAGATGACCGACCCCGAACCCCCCAAGAGTATAGATGCATTTAATTCCCAGTTCCGCAGCAATATCGAGATATGCATCGGTCATGAGATAATGCCCTTCGTTGGAAGTGCTCTGGAAGTCACCTACGATGAAAACTACGTCCCGGTGCCCGGCCCTGTACAGGTAGATCTCATTCCGGGGCAACCGGGCCACACCTGTCTCTTCAATGATGACCTGCGGCGGGAGGTAAATGGAATGGATCTCCCCGATTTTTTCTGCCCCGAGCATGTGGATCATGTACTCGGCAACAAGTTTGCCCACCTGACCTATGCCGGGGAGGCCCCCAATAAGGATCGGATCGGTGAGGTTTTTGTCGGTAAATGTATCGGTGTACCGGATGCTGATATCATCAATCATTACGCATTCCTGTTTTTCGCCATCCGCCGGAAAAGACCGAACCTATCCTGTACCGAAAAACGGGCCGGGTGGGCAATCGCCGTCGGTCTGCCGCATACAGGACACTGCAAAGAAAGAGTATATGTATGATCTGCGCTGCAGCGACGGATCTTTCCGCTCATTGACTCTTCCCGGATTTGGGTTTTTTGATGAGTCTGCCTTCGCCGCCACCTTTTTCTACAACGGAAATGGCGGCGTTTGCCGCCTTCTCAAGTGCCTTTTCCGCTTTCTTGTAATCAGCGGCAACCACCTTGATCCGGTAGACCGGGGCTCCCAAGTACAGGAGCTCGATTTCTGCACCGGCTGTTTTTGCTTCGCTCGCCTTTTTCAAAGCAGTCCGGATAACCATCACACCATCCGCCTCAGCAGACGTCAGGATCAGCTGGCCGGTGACTTCGACCCGGGGGATCTTGACGCTTTCGTGGGCGATGTGGATCAGGGCTTCGCTCGCCTTTTTGGAGAGGCCCAGTTTCTTGATTGTTGCATCGCTGTCGGTGACGACATCTTCGAAGACTGCGTACAGTTCGCCATATTTATCAAGGATTACATCTTCGATGGCGATTGCAGGTTCACCGGACTTCTCCGCGACAAAACCGATCCATTTGCGCGCCTTGGACTCGTTCTTCCACTCGCGGATCTTCTCGCGGCGCTGGTGCTCATTGACATCTTTTAAAGAAAGGTCAATGTGGCCACGGCTCCGGTCAACGTTGAGGACCTTACAGACGATCTTTTGGCCCTCGCGGATATGGTCACGGATATACTTTATCCAGCCGGTTGCAATTTCAGAGATGGGGATGAGCCCCTGCCTGCCGCCATACTCGTCAAGCGATACGAACGCTACGAAATCCTTGACATTTTCTACCGTACAGACAACAAGTTCCGATTCCTGGGGCCATTCCCTGTCTCTTTCCTGCATGCGGGACTCACTTGAACTCTGAGATAATCTCAGCCTTTAAATTCGCCTTTCCACCTGCGGGGGTCGCGAGATCGCGGCCACAGACAACACACTTGACTGTCGTGCTCGCCTTGGAAAAGACCGTCTGCTCGTTATCGCAGTCCGGGCACTTTACCTTTAAGAAACTGCTCCGGTTCGCTCGTGCTTCACGTACCATATCACTCACTCCGTCAATTCGAACTTTGCTACCCGGAATCCCTTACGCAGGTGGGCTTTTCCGCACGTGGTGCAGCGGTACCTGACATTGATCTTCTTTGTGGGCTTGTCGCCACCGGGGACTTTCGAGAACTTGCCCATGTTGCCCACTTTGCCTCTGCGTGCCTTCTGGCGGTCGATCCAGTGGAGGCCGGTCGTCTTGCTCTTCTTGACCTTCTCCACCTCATGGATCTGGTGATTCCTGCAAAAAGGACAGTATGTTTTGAATTTCGCTGGCATCTTCATGATGTTTTCACCGATCGTACTGGCTATTGAATCCCAGTATTATTGGCTAAGGTTCATATTTAAGATATGGGTTCAACGGCAGTATACCGTACTGTTGCCCCATCGTTATGAAATTCTCATCGTGGCGAAGAGTGTTTAGGTTTTGGTGCCGGAATGTTAAAAAGATTAGGATGCACCCGGGTGTGGGCGGGCGTTCATCTGTCTGGGATAACCGTAATCCGGTTATTTTCCGGACGGGAGGGTGATGGGGCTGACAAGGTTCCTGTCAGAAAGGACCGAGGCATTTCTTTCGGGAAGCGTGACAATATCCCCTTTGGTAAGAGTATAGATCCTCCCGTCTACTCCCATGAAAGTATCCATTCCCTCAAGCACCCGGACCAGCAGATACGGGGGGACAAGGGAGGGCGAGGTGGAGGGAGAAGAGGTTGGGGGAGCGGCGCCAGTGATTTCTTCAGCAAGAACAACGTCCTCACCAACCAGATCCATGCCATCCTCTTCAGTTGCGGTCGCAGATTGCACAGTAGCAGGCACAGGAACGAGCAGATGCTGGGCGTTGTGGAGCAGGGTATCCTGGCATTCAAGAAGACCGGCAGCTACCCGGTCAAACATCCCGCGTTCGGCCGGCAGCATCCTCTTGACCTCCTCGCGGTCATAGTAGTTGCCCTCTGCATGCATCAGGGCAAGGGCGAGGATCTTGCGCGAACGGATGGAGAAGAGCTCATGCAGGGTCTCTTTCATGGCGATTGTCTCTTCAATGAGCGCCCGGGCTTCTTCGGAGAGAGGATCTTCGATTGCATAGACCTTCTTTAAGAGATCAGCAATCTCTGCATGGGTGCGATCGAAGATATCCGGGGATACCTGCATGAGTTTGCCGGTCTCACGTTCGGTGAGAAGGATACTTCGCAGATCATCAAATCCCATGGAATGGCGCCCCGGAGCCGGAAGATTTATGCAATTTCCGCGATGCCGCGACAGCAGAGAAAGACTGCCACAGCCTCAGGTACTGTAGAGATCCCTTTTTGGATCTGATAAGTGCTTCCCAGCATCGGCATGGCAAGCCCAAACCGTGTATCCACCCGCACCTCGCGGGATGAAAAGACCACCGCGTCCACGAGTGGATCAAACTCCGGAAGATCCCGGATCTCGAGGGACTGCACTCTCATCCCACTGCCACCGTGGAGGGATGTGGGCATCCTGATCAGTCGCTTAATATCCGTGGTGACCGGCTCATCCGCGAGTGCGGCTTTCTCATTTAATCGTTTCCGGAACTCTCCCTCGGTCTCGTGCACGACTGCTTTTATAACCCGATCCCTGAGGAGTGTCGGATCTACTTCCCCACGGAGGCTGGTAATGATTTCATCCCGCTTTTTCAAAAAACTGGCCGCTGATTCCTTTCCTACACCTTCAAGGGCAGTAAGGCGGGCCATCGCCTCATCTTCGTTTAAGGTCCCCAGCCACGCGAGGTAATCTGTCAGCGCACTGCGGAACCGGGCCGGCCATCCGGGTTCCGGAGATCCGTTCAGCAACACCGCCGGATCGATCCCGATCCCGCAGACATAATCAACCAGTTCCCGCCGTTCAGCGCTCCCCCACCCGCGGAAGGCAAGGTCCCGTACGTGAACGTGGTACCCTCTCCCGCCGGAAAAGACCAGTTCGATCTGTTTGGGATCGATCCCCAGCTCTCCGGTGAGCATAAAGAGGAGCTTCCCGGTTTCCTCTTTGACCCGGGAGAGCATCATGCCGTAGGGCCCTTTGACGATGTGATCCGCGTCGAGATCGAAGATCAGGTCGGCACCGCACCAGCCTTTTTCAGCCATGGTGGGCGCATCCGGCTTCTCGTAGTAAGCACTCGAGTAATAGACGTGGGAGGGGACCAGGTTCCTGATATAATCGAAGAGCTCGGTACGTTCGGGGAAGGCCAGATGCCGGCGCATCCGCATCTCGGTGGCTCCCGGGTTGAAGAGAACCAGCCCCCATTCACGCTGTGCAAGCGATGACGGGGAAACCAGCATCGCCTTGCGATAGTATTCCGCAAAACGCTGCCGGACAAACTCGGTAGTGGCCGGGTTCATGGCATCTCCTTTACCATATAGGGCCCTTTCCGCTCATATCCCTGCCGCCGGTAATAGGGCCGGACACCGATCCCGCTCATGATTGCCATGCGCTCAAAGCCTGCGGCCTGGGCGATCTCCTCGGCTTTTGAAAGGAGTATCCGCCCGAAGTTCCGGTGTTGCCACTCTTCCTGTTCTGCCGCCTCGATACCTACCGGGACGAGGCTCCCATAGACATGAAGCTCGCGGAGAAGCGCAGCACCGGCAAGTTCCGGGCGGAATTCTGACGAGGGGAAACGAAGCCGGGTAAACCCGATCAGTGAATCTCCCGATACCGCAGAGATAAAATGTTCCGTTCCTCCACAACACTCGTACCGGATCACCCGCAGTTCCGCCTCGATTGCAGAGGGGAGACGGCCAATCTCCCGGCACCGGATGCATCGGCAATGCCGGCCCTGCGCGGAAAGCCGGTTCTGGGCCAGCTGCCGGAAGTTGGAATGCCGCGACCCGGCCACGATCAACTTGGCCGGGATGTCGCGCTGCACCCGCGAGAGCCGCGTGTACTCCGGTATAAGCGTTTTTGCGTACGCTATAAGATCGATGAGCTCATCCTCATCATATGGCGCATACCTCTTGAGTTCCCAGTGTTCCTCGATCTCCGAACCGGGAGTGACCAGCGTTGGGTAGATCTTTAAAAAATCCGGTTTGAACCGGGGATCGGAAAAGAGGGTCTCAAACATCTCCTTGTCCGCGGCTATCGTCGAATGCGGCAGGTTGGGCATCATATGGAACCCGACCTTGATTCCCGCGTCCCGCAGAAGCCTGTTTGCCTCAACGGTGTCCGCAACAGTACACCCCCGGCGATTGAACGCAAGGATCTCGTCATCGAGGTGCTGGACGCCCAGTTCCACCTTGGTGACACCGAGGTCGAGCATCCGGTCGATATGTTCTTTCCTGCACCAGTCAGGGCGGGTCTCGAACGTGATCGCCACGCACCGGACGTCCGCGGTCTCGTTTGCGGCCTGGACTGCTTCAACTGCAGGAGGAGATGCCGCAGGAGTATTTTCAGGATAAAGGTTCATCGCCTCGATGCACCGGGAGACAAAATCATGCTGGTACTCGATCGGGCGGGCAGTCATCGTCCCTCCCATCACGATCAGCTCCACTTTTTCGACACGGTGGCCCAGTGTCTCGAACTGGCCGAGCCGGGCATGGACCTGGGCAAAAGGATCGTAGCCATGCTCCCGTGCCCGTTTTGCTGCCGGTTCCTCTCCGGTATAACTCTGGGGCGAACTGAACGGGTGGGATGGGCCACCCGGGCAAGGCAGGCACCGGCCGTGAGGGCATGGATAGGGCGAGGTCATCACCGCGACCGGGGCGACACCCGAGAGTGTCCGGGTAGGCTTGACCAGCAGGATGCGGCGCAGGATCTCCCGCTCCTCCGGCGTGGCGGCAGCAAGGATTGCCGAGTTTTTGGGAACGGCACTCAGCCGGTATTTCCGGCAGGTTTCGATCTTGGCAGCTACAATCCCGTTTTCACCGGGAGCAAGGGTGAGGAGGCGGGAGATGATCTCCTGGATTGCCAGTGCCTCATCCATGACTTAATGTTCGACTGCAACCTGCTGGGTCGGGGCAGTTGCGGTCTCGGGAGAATAGTTCACCACGTGCACGCGGTGGTGTCCGCTTATATGGGTAACAACCTCATCACCAAGAGTGAGGAGTGCATCTTTGTGGGCTTTTTTATCTTTATGGATATGAACCGGGGAAATTTCGAGAGCATCGTAGCGTTCGGTTACTATTTCTTCGTTGGTTGTGTTCTCGTAGTACTTCCTGATGTGAACCATCAGCATATGCAGATGCAGTAACTCTTCTTTTTGCACACTATCGCCTTCTCTCTGAAAAGTTAATTTTTCTGTACTGCACATATACCTTTTTGGTGAGATTTATAAGAGAATACCTTCACCCAAGGGGATTGCTCGCAGGACTCGCAATTGGGGACGCGTTGGGTGCGCCCTTGGAAGGATTTCCTCAAAATGAGGCTTGGATGACAAATATGCGACCCGGAGGGCGCCATTTCCGGAGAGCCGGCCAATACACGGATGATACCCTTCAGGCTCGTGCGGTTGCAGAATCCCTTCTCTTTTGCGGGGGTTTTCAGCCATCAGACCTCATCCGGCGCCTTCTTTCCGGTTACCGGGATCGGCCGGAATGGTATGGTCCGACCTCTTCAGCTTTTTTTACTTTAATCAGTTCCGGCACCCCGCCGCATCGTGCTGCATGGCTTGTCCACCGGGCTCATGGAGGAAGCCGGACAAACGGGAGCGTGATGAGGGGTTTTCCTCTCGGCATTTTTTATCCGGGGGGTGCCGTGTACGGGATTAGCATGGAGTGTTCGCATCTTACCCACTACGATCCGGTCGTAGCCCACTGCTCCGCTTGGCTGAACATAATGGCGGCGGATTTATGCCGGGGTGCAACCCGAAGACAGGCTTTTAGGCATGCACGCTCACAATGCCGGGATGCAGAAGTACTCGCAGTACTGGGCAGCTACGAGAGGTACCGCATGATCCCCTCGCTGGACGCCGTGCTGTGTGCACATGCAGCGCTTTCGTGTTTCATGAACGCCCGCACGTTCGAGAACGCCCTTCTCTCCGCGGTCAATCTCGGCGGTGACGCGGATACAGTGGGTGCATGCTGCGGGGCGCTTGCGGGAGCATACTGGGGAATAGAAGCGATTCCGAAACGGTGGAGCAGGACAATGGAAGGGTACGACGACCTGCTCCGTATTGCAGGGGCATTGTGGGACATCCGGGTGGACAGGCAGTAACTAAAAGTATACAGCACAACCCCCTCATTCTGTCAGGTTCCGGAAAAAGGGTATTAACCGGCCCAGAACTGCCAGAGAGGTAACGAAAAACCATTACACCGGTTTGATCTCGACCAGCTTCAGGGACCGTCCCTTGCTGCAGATATCAGATGCGTTTCCCAGCACATCGGTCACCATATATTTTTCGCCTTCTACCACACCATCAGGCCGGCAGAGGGGATAACTCCGGCAATCGGTCTTATTGCAGGAGAACTCAACCTTTATTTTTGAGTTGACCATTGCCATATCGGCAGAGATGAGCATACTCACCGGGGCTTCCATAACCTCAACGGCAGTTGCCCCGTTCAGATGAACAGCACATTCATGATGAGTACTGCGAATCGTGACAATCCGGTAGCGGTGGCCGCGGATGAGATTGTTACAGGCTTTTTTAACTTTACAGGTTCCACATTCAGAAGATTCGCCTTCGTAGACAAATTCAATCCCGGGTTTTGCAAGAACGGTCCCCACCAGGGTCACTTTTGTTTTTGTCTCAGCCATAGTATTTTTCCCTTACTTTAGGCATACACCATTCATTCGGCATAGAGCATCTGGACGAGCTTCTCGGCAGATTCCCTGGTGATGCCCACATCAAAGATGGTAAAGCGTTCCGGGCGGATAGTCTTTGCCATCAGGAGTGCCTCGACCGCGATCTCATCCGATATCCCGACATCGGCCGGCGTTACCGGCGCACCGATAGTCCGGAGCGATTCCCGGATCCCCCGCCAGTCACCGCCATGGAGATACATCGAGATGATCGTCCCGATCCCACAGCTCTCACCATGCAGCGCTTTGTTCGGGGCAAGACGATCGAGGGCATGGGAGAACTTGTGCTCCCCGCCGCTTGCTGGCCGGGACGATCCCGCGATGCTCATCGCAACGCCGCTTGATACAAGGGCTTTGGTGACAAACCATGCCGACTGTTCCTGGTTCGGTTTTATGAGGTCGGCATTTTTCACCAGGATCTCTGCCGTCATCTTCGAGAGGGCCACCGCGTACTCACTCATGGGTTCGCCCTTGACCCGGTGGGCCATCTCCCAGTCAAGGATTGCTGTGTAATTGGAGATCACATCGGCACAACCCGCCGCAAGGAGACGGTGGGGCGCAGAAGCAATGATGGCAGTATCTGCAACGATCGCAATTGGCGGGTGTGCTTCGAGCGAAACGTTGCCCTCACCGGTAGGAACCGATGCCCGGGCTGAGGCAATGCCATCATGGGATGCCGCCGTCGGAACCGAAACAAACTGGCGATCAAGGTTGTACGAAACGATCTTTGCGGTGTCGATCACCCTGCCTCCCCCGACACCGATCACAAAGTCCATGCCCGCAGCTGCCTTCTCCGCTTCCGTGATGATCCTCGGGCTGATTTCCTCTGCCAGAAAGACCTCAACAGTACCCGAACTACTGAGCAGGTCACGGACGGATGTTCCGGCGCGTTCCATCGTATTCCTGCCGGAGATGAGAAGAGCGGATCGACCCAGTTTGAGGTCATTGCAGACGGAGGGTATCTGGCCGAGGACATCATGGCCAATCACCACATCACGGGGTAACTGCATCCATTTGGACTTGTCAAAGACCTTCTCTTTAAGCACTTTTATCGTATCTGGGCTCATCCGGATAATGAATGATTAGTGATTTCATATACAAATATTACATCGATCCCGTGAAGTACGGTGAGCCATACAATATTGTCGAGACCCTCACCTATGCCATCATCCTGATACTGGGCGTATATTTACTATACCGGTGGTTCTCGAATTCAGCATGGCTTGCAGAGCATGGTATAAAACTCGATTCCTCGTTTGTCCTTGCAACCCTGCCCTACGTGGTCCTCGGCGGTGTACTCCGGGTGATCCAGGATACCGGGATGGTGGCGGGAGACTGGCAATATCTGATTGTTACACCCCCGATCTACTTTGTCCTGTTCTTTTTTACCCTTGGAATGATCTTTATCGGGGGCACCGCAAAGAAACATGGCCTGATCAAGGATTTCCTGTCATTTTATGCATTTATCGGCTGTATGGCGGTCTTTGTTATCTCGCTTATCCTCCTCTCCTGGGGCATGGCCCATGCACACGTCGACCTCTTCATCCTGGCAATAATCCTGCTCATGGCGGTTGCCGCGACGGTCCTTGTCTGGGGCTGCATGCGATATGTCCTCTCCTGGGTGTATGTGCGGGACCCGCTCTATATCGCCCTTATATTCGGCCAGATGCTGGATGCGAGCGCCACCAGCTACGGGCTCACATTCCACCCGGCAGTACATTATATCGAGCAGCATGTGGTCGGCTCCAACCTTATCGATATGACAGGAACTGCCTTTGTGATGTATCCCCTGAAGCTGGTCATCCTCTTCCCGGCCATTTACATCATGCAGCTCTACCGCAAGGAGGCAAATCCCGCATTCTGGCACCTGGTGCTCCTTGCGATGATTGTTGTCGGACTTGCTCCGGGAGTCCGCGATATGATCCGGATGGTCCTCTATGTCTGAACCGGGTGTTTTGCCCCTTCCCGAGCTCTCCCCGCTTGGGACAGTCGCACTTGTCACCGTTCTTCTTTTTATCACCTCTATGATTGCAGGATGGATGGGAACGGTGCACAACCCGGCGATAGGAAATGAACTCCTCTCCCTGTTCCAGAAAGAGATTGCCGGCCAGATTACCCTTGAAAATCCTGTTGATATGTGCCTGAAGATCTTCGCAAACAATCTCGAAGCCTGCATCCTGCTCTTTCTTGGGGGAGCTACCTTTGGCATCCTCACGCTTCTGATCCTGAGCCTGAACGGCATCGTAATCGGTGCGGTGAGCGAGATCATCAGCAAGGGCCACTCGGTCCTTTTTATCGCTGCTGCCATTGTCCCCCATGGGATTTTCGAAATACCGGCGTTCATCATAGCTGCTGCACTCGGGTTCTGCATGGCACAGGCCCTCATCGCAGAATGGTACGGGACGGCCGATACTGCAACTGAAGCACAGCGACTTGCCCGGGCCTTCCTCCTGTACGTATTGCCCCTTATCGCCGTCGCAGCAGTGGTCGAGGCTTTTATTACGCCGGCAATCATACAGATAGTAGCTTAAGAGGTTGTGCATGGACGAGGATGCGGGTGCCCTGCCAAAAAAGGCCGATTTTTCCGAATGGTATAACGAACTTTTATGGCGTGCGGAGATCATGGATGTCCGCTACCCGGTAAAGGGACTCTATGTCTGGTTCCCGTACGGGTTTGCGATCCGTAAGTTCGTGTACCAGCACCTGCGCGAACTGCTCGACCGGGACCACCGGGAGGCACTCTTTCCCCTCCTAATCCCGGAACAGGAGTTTATGAAAGAGGCCGAACACATCAAGGGATTCGAAAACGAGGTTTACTGGGTCACCCAGGGGGGGACAACACCGCTGGATGTGAAGCTCGCCCTCCGGCCAACAAGTGAGACCGCAATCTACCCTATGTTTGCCCTGTGGGTGCGATCCCACGCTGACCTCCCGATCAGGATCTACCAGGTCGTCAATACATTCCGGTACGAGACCAAGCAAACCCGTCCGTTGATCCGGCTACGCGAGATCACCTCCTTCATGGAATCCCATACTGTCCACGCGACCTGGGACGAGGCAGAGGACCAGGTTGAGTCCGAGATCGCCCTCACCCGTGAATTTTACCGGAGTCTCTGTATTCCTATTATCATCTCCAAACGTCCCGACTGGGACAAATTCCCCGGGGCCGATTATACCATCGCTGTCGATGCGATCATGCCCAATGGCAAAACCCTCCAGATAGGCACTGTCCACCACCTTGGGGAGCACTTCTCACGCACATTTGCCATCCGGTATGAGGATAAAAACGGGGAGCAGCAAAATGCCTATCAGACCTGCTATGGCATCTCCGAGCGCTGCATAGCGGCGCTGATCTCCGTTCATGGAGATGACAAAGGCCTGATTCTTCCCCCCGCGGTTGCCACATTCCAAGCGGTTATTGTCCCGATCACGATCGGTAACCGTCGTGACGATGTACTCTCGGCTGCAGAAAAACTAAAACGCGATCTCGAGGCAACCGGACTCCGGGTTGTGCTTGACAAACGGGATCTCCGGCCCGGTGCCAAATATTACTGGTGGGAGATCCGGGGTGTCCCGCTCAGGCTCGAACTGGGGCCACGGGATCTCGATGCGGGTAAAGCGATGGCGGTCAAACGGACCGGGGAGAAGACAACGATCTCCCTTGAGAATGCAGGATGCGATGCCAACAGGGTCCTTGGTGAGATTACCGGGGAGATCCGGGCTAAAGCCGATGAGCACGCCAGGTCCCGGCTCTGCACGGCACCCACGATGGAAACGCTGAACGCTGCCCTCAACGAAGGAAAAGTGGCCGTGGTACACTGGTGTCGTGACCGTACCTGCGGAGACGCCATCGAAGAAAAGGCGAACTCGAGCCTTCTCGGCACTGAGGTCCGTTCGGAATATATCGATGCCACAGACGGGCCCTGCATCATCTGCGGTAAACCCGGCAAGGCCACCCTTGTCGGCAGGACGTATTGATCTTCCCGTAACCCGGTGGAGTCAGCCTGTCGGTTTATGAGGGTCTATGGGGGAGTTAATGTTAAAAGAGAGTACCGCCCCCTATTTACACAAGCAAAAGCGCACCGGGCAGTTTACTCGTTGCCAGAGGAGCAAATGATATCTCGGACGATCTCTACAACCCTGTTTGCATTCCTGGTACTTTTATGTCTGCTGAGTATGCCCTGCTCCGCCGATCTTACCGCGCTCACGAGTGGCCCCCAGACCATTGTAAAGGCGGATACCGTGACCCTTTCAGGTACCGGTGCCCAGAACGGTTCGGTCACGCTCTGGATTGTGGGGAGGAATTACTTTGCTACAAAATCCACCACACCGGATAAAAAAGGAAATTATACCTTTACCATTAAACCTGAAGAGACCACAAGATTTTCTGCCGGGAAGTATGCATTTCTGATCCAGGATCCGGGGGCGAACCGCGGCTTTGAGATCGGTCCTCTGCCCTGGAACGACGGAAGCATACGCATTGCAGATCAGGGAAAAGTCATCGCCAACATCGGTGCTCCCACCTCGTTTCCCGGAGATATCACTCCGGTGGCTGAAACCATTATCAATGCCTCAGATCGTCCTGATGTAGACGATACGTTTGCCCCGTATTATTTCTACGTGGAAGAGCCGGCAATTCATATCAACCGTGTAGATGACACGGGTAATCTTCCCGACCAGACTACCGGAGAAGCACTCCTTATTACGGGTACAACCAATATGGGGCCCGAGGACCAGCTGCAGGTCGCAATAAAAAATGCAACTTCGGGAGATCTTATAACCTCACAGACGGTGCCGGTAGTACAGGGGCCCAATTCCAACCAGTGGACCTATTCGCTGGATGAACCCGGCCTGCCTGCAGGAACCTATACCATTACGATCAGTGAACAAAAATACACCTCGGGGGGAACTGCATCGGCCCGGATAAACATTTTTGAGTACCGGATCGCCGCCAACTCCTCCCTCCCGCTGCAGCCGGAATTGCCTGCCGGGGTGACCGCTTACGGGGTTCTCCTCCCACTTCTTATCAGTTGTGCGGCCCTTGCGATCATCGCGATCATCATGCTGGCCTCAGTTCGGAAGTAAAAAGGGGCACATGTGGTGCATTACCTTGCGATATACCCCTGCAGCCCGGAATAAATTGTGAGAAAACTACTGATTTTGGATAAAGAAAAAAGAATGTTTAGCACCGGTCACACACGTACTGGATCCCCACTACGGTGGACTGCATGTCCCCTACAATCTGTTTATGTCCCCCCCGCACAAAGAGCCGGTGGCATTTTGCACATCTTTTAGGCCGGATCCTGTCTGTTATACCCATGGGGAGTTCCAGCGAAAACCCGGTTTTTGTCCCTTCCGCCCGGGGTTTCTCTGCATCCTGCTCATAGCTGGAGAGGAAATCCATGATCTGCGAGGGTGGAACCCCCAGGTCGACAAATTTTTTGAAGACAAAATAATTGAAAATTAGCCACGACAGATCGGAGCGGTCAAGGATGCCATCATACTCGCCGACGGCCTCCTCGAAGTCCTCAAGGGAGCAGCCGCACAGGGGGCATTTGCCTCCCACTAACTCGTCAAGAAATACTTCTTCCTGACAGCCAGGGCAGGTGGTATGTGGGGCATGCATGCGTGATGTCATGGGTATCCGTTTGTTGGTATCTTATCAGCGTGTTGAGGGAGTATGAAAGGAGAAAGAATCTCAGATTATTAAGGGATATCTGATTATGCATGGGCCGGGAGGACACTTATAGGTATCATCCGTGCATATGATACCCGATAATATCTTTGCGGTACAGGAAAAATCAGGAGGCTTCAGGCTCCTGCGGTTCCATTACCAGAGTCCCAAAGATCACTTTTTCCAGCACCTGCGAGACATAGCGGATGTGCATCGCTTTTTCCAGGTCCTCATTCCGGTGGATGTCAGCGTAGAGCTGGAGGCGCAGGAGTGCGAAACGGAACTGGTCGAGCGTTTCATCGTCAAGTTTCATAGCCTCACGGTATACTGGTTCCAGAAGATCGGGAAATGCCTGGGGATTTTCAAGACAGGCAATAACCGGCTCATAGATGGGAAGAGGAGCAGTTTTTCCGGAGAGAATCCTCAGGTAATCCATACCGGCTTATCCTTCGACCTCTTTTATGAGCGCTTCCATAACCTTGTCCACGCTCGCCCATGTCGGGCTGTCTCCACGCCGGACAATGAACGGCCGGCCTTCGTCCCCTGCCTTCCGCATGTCGATATCGATCGGGATGGCGCCGAGGAAGGGAACCGATAGTTCTTCGGCAATCTTCCTGCCTCCACCTTTACCAAAGAGATCGACTTCCTTGCCGCAGTGGGGGCAGATCATTCCGCTCATATTCTCAATAACGCCCAGAACAGGCAGGCCAAGTTTTTCCACAAATTTTATTGCTTTTTTGGAGTCCAGAGTGGCAACATCCTGGGGTGTCGTGACGATCACGGCTCCGCGCACGTTGGGTGCAAGCTGGGCAATCGTGAGAGCCTCATCACCGGTACCCGGAGGAAGATCCACAACAAGATAGTCAAGGGATCCCCAGTTGACATCGGTCAGGAACTGGTTGATCGCCGCCATCTTCATGGGCCCGCGCCAGATGATCGGTGTACTCGTATCCGGCAGCAGGAAGGCCATGGAGATTACAGAAAGCGCACCGGTGACTCGGACCGGTTCGATCTTGTTTCCTAAGGTAGCAAGTTTATGATCCTCAATCCCGAGCATTTTGGGGATGTTGGGGCCATGCATATCCAGATCAAGAAGGCCGACTTTAAAACCGTGGCTGGAGAGTGCATAGGCAAGGTTGACAGATACGGTGGATTTTCCCACGCCCCCTTTCCCGGAGAGCACCAGAACAACGTGTCGTACATCGATATCCGCCTTGGGAGGGAGGCCGGCTTTTGCGTCAGAACAAGTCCCCGCCGTCGCGCAGCTGGAGCATTCATGGGAGCAGGTCTCTTTATTGGATTTATCCGGCAGGGTGCCGGCAGATTTCTTTGCCATGGATTGCCTCTGGAGTACGCTTGAGTACTTCTTTCCTCTCAGGTTCGCCTTGTGAGACAATAAATATGTGGAGAGGGCAAAGGTCCGGCTGCCTTACAGCGGATCAATCGGGAATATCTGAAGGTGGAGCGCGTCCAATCCGGATACGTCTGGATATCCTTCAATTGACCGGATAAGCAGAATTTTTATGTGCCGCGCCGCCCATGATGCAAGATGTGGGGTTACATGTTATGGAACCATTAACCATACGAATTTCCGTAAAAAACCTGCCAAGTGCTTATACCTGCGATGGCGAGGATATATCGCCCGAGATTGAAGTCGGAGGAGTAAATGTAGGGCATTCGAAATGTCTGGCCGTTATCTGCAACGATCCTGATGCCCCTGGCGGCGGGGGGTTTATCCACTGGCTGGCCTGGAATATAGAACTTGCACGGCTTATACCGGAAAAAATCCCGAAGGATCCAAAAGTCACCTTCCCGATCCGGGCCGTCCAGGGAACGAACAGTTTCGGGACGATTGGATATGCCGGACCATGCCCGCCTCACGGCCAGACACACCGGTACTTCTTTAAGATCTATGGTCTGGACGCGGAGCTTGAACTCGCGCCCGGTGCCACAAAAGAGGAGATGGTACAGGCAATGACAGGCCACGTCGTCCAGTACGGCGAGACCTATGTAACCTACGGGAGATAAAGATACGATATGCGTCAGCCTTAATGCCCGCCGCTTCCCAAGTTGAAACTACGTATGGTTCAACCGGAAGTGCAGCAAAGAGAGGACCGTACACCCGCGATCCACCAGTATACCCGGGAGCGCGAAGCACTGCTCTCGTTCCATGCTGCGCGAAGCGACCAGGCCCGGCGGAGAAAGAACCGGAAGCCGGAAGACATCAGGACCCCCTATTCCCGGGACGCGGACCGGATTATCCATACCCGGGCATATACGCGATACATCGACAAGACTCAGGTCTTCTATCTTGTCGAGAACGATCACATCACCCACCGGGTGATCCATGTCCAGCTGGTCTCGAAGATTGCCCGCACGATAGGGAGATGCCTGCGCCTGAACGAGGACCTGATCGAGGCAATCGCCCTTGGGCATGATATCGGTCACATCCCCTACGGGCACTTCGGTGAAGCATGCCTCTCAGATCTGTGTGAAGAACATGGTGTGGGGAAGTTTTTCCATAATGTTCAGAGCGTCAGATCCTTGGATCGAATTGAGGATCAGGATCTGACCATGCAGGTGCTGGATGGGATCCTCTGCCACAATGGGGAAGCAGATGATCTGCGCATATCCCCTGTACCCTGCGCAGACTGGGCTTCCTTTGACTGCAAAGTCAGGGCAAACGAGAGGGGAAACCGTGCCGGCCCGCCTATGACCCTGGAGGGGTGCGTGGTGAAATTTGCTGACACGATTGCCTATATAGGCCGGGATCTCCAGGATGCGCAGGAGGTCGGGCTTATCAGGGATCCGTATGAGATCCCGAAAGCATGCCAGGAGATCTTCGGAGTAGATAACCGTGCGATCATCGACACGCTGATCCATGATCTCCTGGAGAATAGCGATATTGAGGATGAAGGTTATATCTCCTATAGTCGGGAGGTCGAATATGCGCTTTCCCTCCTCCGTGCCTTCTCCCGGAATCGCATTTACAATAACCCGGTACTGACGGCTGAACGCGAAAAGATCAGGTTAATGTACCGGACCCTCTTTTCCACCTATCTCTCCGATATTGAGGCAGGCCGGCACCATTCAAAAATTTTTACAGACTTTATCCATGCGTCCTGGGTCAACAGCGAATATCTCCACGCTGCTGAACCGGCAGAGCTTGTCCGGGATTTTGTTGCCGGCATGACCGACCGGTATTTCCTGAAACGGTTTGAGGAATGCGTCCTTCCGCACCGGATAGAGGGAACGTTCCGTTAAGGGGAGTCAGTCGTATTTCCCTTTTGGGCGCGACCATCCCGTGAACCCGCAATAGAGACAGCCCACTCCTTCGCATTCAGGACAGATCTTTTTGGGCGCCCGTACAAGAACACTTCCTGTTTTGTTGCAGTAGAGGCACCCCTCGCCGCCGCAATGGCCGCAAACAGCAGGCTCATACGTTACCGGTTTGTCACCCATGCGCTTATCCCCTTTACTCATCATCCTCATCGAGGTAGCGGGACAGCGCATCCAGCAGCTCGCCGGCAGTCTGGTACCGGTCTGCAGGATTTTTGGCAAGGCATTTAAGGATTATCTTCTCAACGGCCTCCGCATCGGGATTATATTCGGTCGGCTGTATCGGTTCTTCCCTGACAATCGCATTGCCAACCTCCACAATACTCTCCCCCCCAAACGGTATCGATCCGGTGACCAGTTCGTAAAAGAGCGCACCCAGCTGGTAGATATCGGTACGGATATCGGTCCTCCCGAATTCTGCCGGGGAGACCTGCTCCGGCGCGGCATACGAGAGAGAAAAGCCGGCAACGCTTGATTTCTCCATCGTGGTCGCGATAACCTTACTCATGCCCCAGTCCGTGATCTTCGGAACAAAATCTCCGGTTACAAGGATGTTGTGCGGCTTGATGTCGCGGTGGATAATTCCATGGGCATGGGCGTACGCAAGACCGTCTGCAATTCCGTGGACCAGATGCACCGCCTTCCAGACCGGCAGGGGTTTTGCCACCGATTCAAGCGATCCCGGCACGTACTCCATCTCGACATAGGGAACGGGGAGAATGTTGACTTCCAGCACCTCAACAATGTTTTTGTGACGGAGGGTCTGCCATGCGGCAATCTCGTTTAAGAAACATTTGCCGGTCACCTCATCGAAACTGATCGGGATCTTGACTGCCACCAGAAGATTGTCAGATTTGCGATGTGCGGCAAAGACGTGCGCAACTCCTCCCCGTCCGATATGGCGGATATCCGTGTACCGGCTCTCGAGTTCGGGAGGGAAATAGAACTTTTGTCCTGCAGGGGGGGTTTCCTTGGGGGCAGGTACCACCTCGGTTTCCGGTGTAGGTGTGGTAATCTTTGGACCGGGATCCTGCTGAACCTTGTTCGTAACCGGTGGTTCAGGCTGGGCATCCCCATGCAGATCCAGCACCGGGCGGGGATGGGTATCCACCGGAGATGACGAGGCAGAAGATGACCGGACAGGGCGGTTTGAACGGGAGCGGATAAAGAGTATTCCCCCGGCACCAAGGATCCCGATGATAAGAATCAGGACAATAAGCGTGATGAGGCCCCGGTCGGCACGTTCCACAGGTGCACCGGACCCTCCTCCTGTTGATGTGGTTCCTGCCCCTGTAGCAGACACTTCCGGCTGAACCGTCGGAGCGATCGAAGTGCCGGTACCTGCAGGCCGAACCTGCAGATAATAATCGATAGGATCCATCAGGGGTGCAGTGTCGGCGTCATTTTGGACGACGGCCGTTCCTGACGTGCGAATTAATCCGGATCCGACCACATACGGCGAATCTCCGATACCATCCGAATTCTGGTCACTGCCCCGGTAATCGCTCCAGTAATTCCCGAGCTTTCCGGTAAACGACTTCCCCATGTACATGTAGGAGAGAACTGCAGAGGATTCCCACTGCTGGCTGGTGCCCCGGGACAGGACGTTTTCCGTATTGGAGAACGTGTTGAACGTGATTGTGTTGGATCCTGAAAGTTCATCGAGGGATATTCCCAGGGTATTTTTCGTTACCCGGTTTCCCTCTATGAGGTTATTCTGGGCATTCCTGAGCACAATACCAGCCCTGCTGCTGTCCGTAATACTGTTATCAAGAATGGAGTTGCTGTTTCCCCCTGAGATCTGGATCCCCACTGCGTTTCCGTTAATACTGTTATTGGAGATCGTATTTCCGCTTGAAGTGAGGAGAACACCACTTGCTGACGCGCTGTTCTGGATGGTAAAACCATCCACCGTACATCCATCAGCATCAATTTCAATGGCGGTACCCTTCATCCCCGGATCAATGACCGGTGCCCCCGCGCCACTGTCTTCCCCGATCAAGGTGATCTTCTTGTCAATTTTGACTGTACCCGGGTATGTCCCGCTCTTTACGATGATTGTATCGAGCGGGGAGGCCCAAGTGACCGCACTCTGGATACTCGAAAAACCGGCCCCGGAAGGTGCAACCACGTACTGTGCACCCGCTGCAGGGGGAATACAGGTCATGCTCATAAGAAGCAATGCTGCACCGCAAAAGAGGACCAGAGCTATGGGTTGCCTCATCCGCGGGAGTACGGTCTTTGCGATCATGTCCTTATTCAGCGGTTATGGAATTATGCCGGGTGAATGCATCGGCAGGTTCGTAAGGGGATAACATATAATTATGGATTTTTAGGGATAATTAACAGCAGCCTTGCCCCGCCGGCCCCTTTTGCCAGCTCAAGCAGATCGCCATCGTGGACTGCAGTGGGCACATTGCGCTCCAGCCGCGCATTATTCAGGACAGATCCCCCGGTGCTCCCACAATCTTCATAATACCATCCTTCCTTTTTCAGGAGAAATTTCCCATGGGGCTTAGAGATTCGGGTCACTGCCGTGTATGTCCCGGAGATTTCAACATCTCCGTCCCCGGTTGCTCCTGCAGGACGCTCCGGATCGCTGCGTCCTACCCGGACACCATCGTTCCTTAACAGGTATGTTTTGCCATCATCATGCCCGCCAAGGACAATGACTGCAGGTACATTTCCCAATATTTCTTTGGAAAGCGTACTTTTTACCGATTCCAGCCTTCGTGAAATCTCTCCGCCAATGATCTGTACCCTTGTATTGGAGAAGAGTCCGAGGTTCCGGATAATGGACTCCAGCCCTCCCGGGACAAGAGAATACTGCCAGACCGGGTGGATACCTTTTGAGGTGGGGGACCCAAGACCTGCTTCTTTTTTTATCACCCCGATGCTCATGAGCTTGTCGAGATGCTTTTTGGTATTCTCGTAGCTGGTCTCAATCTCATGGGAAATAGCCCGCGCATCGCGCGGTTTCTTTTCCAGGAATTTCACAATCCTTAACCGTGCGCTGCTGGAAAGCACATCCAGGTATTCGGAGAGTTCATCGAGAGAATCCTCCGTATCCTCGACAACTATTGTGGGATTTTTGTCTGCAGGATTCATGTTCTTCCTGAGAGGTAGGTTGCCTTATCGTCCTATAACCCTATTGCACGCACAGCAGAAAAAGAAGTAAGGTCTGGGTATTTCGTGGTAGTATCATGTAACCAGCAGGTTCTATGCTCTAACCGATATCATGGGGGCAATATATGTGTCGCTGGATGTAACTTTGAGATCAGGTGATACCCGGGACATATATCGGCGTGTCACCGACCCATGAACAGAACGAAACGGAGGCACTCGCATGGATACCGGCAAGATCCTGATGGGAACGGCAATGCTCCTGCTCATGATCGGCCTTGTGGTACATCCGGTGAGTGCAGGAAAGACCGGGGATATGTTTCCGGCTTGGCAGGAAACGGTCATCGGGGGTTCAGGGCAGGCCCCGGATGGCTCCAACGCAGCCTGCCTGTCCGGGCCCGGTTCCTCCGGCAGCACCATGCATCCGTATGAACGAATGACCACTGCATCGGCATCCTTTCCTGAAACGCCTCTGGATTTTCCATGAGTGACAGAAGGGATGGTCTGACAGTTAAGATGAGCAGCAACATCCCACCATACCCGGAAAGGACGCACCACCCATGGAGCGGTCCTGTCAGGGAACCCTAATGCACATCCTCCAGGCTTCATATAAGCCACCCCATACCCACTTTTTTAGATACAGTTCCCTTCTCACAATGCCATTTTGATTAAATCCGGGAGCCCCTCGACCCTTTTAGTCGGCCAATCCATGATTATGAGAGGGAAAGCAGGAGGCAGGTACCCATTAAAAAAATACGTACTCATCGGACAGTACCCTGATGAGATTCTAAAAAATCACAACACGATCTTTTCTTAAAAAGAAAAATTTCCGTTCTTACGGCGAATATAACCGGCCCCCGGGAGTACATAATTCCGAGTCCCTGCCAGCGGATCGCCCGAGGGTGCTTCAAAAAATGGGGAATGGACGCACCACCGGCAGCACGCGGCGCTCCATGTTAAGAGGTCCTTATCTCTTTTTATCTGCAGCTTGTAGGACGGCAAGGAATCCGATGATCCCGAGAGCGACCACGGCACCCCATCCAGATAACGGGGACTTCTTTGTACCCGTGGGGATAGGAGTGTAGGTGACCAGGGGATTTGTCGTCACGGTCTGGTTAATCGCATACGTGGGCTGGGTGATTATGGGCTGAGTGGTAGGGGTTGCCTGAGTGGGGGCAACCGGAACCGAGAGACGAATGTTATCGATCCACCCGATAGCATACAGGCCCATTGTGCCGTAGTCGCCGACATTGCCTAAGTAAACCCGGTTCATTCCCTTGAGAGGCGACTGGGATGTGGTATAGTAACTCCAGAGCGTCTGGCCGGTCTGTTTATTGCTGACAGTCTCGGTCACAACGCTCGTATCATTGTTATAATCCACCTTGACATGGTAGGTGGTATTAAGCTGGTAATTAACGGTCGGCCCCCCGTATGATGCCATCTCGCTGGTTACATCTTTCTGGATGGCACTGGGGGAGACTGTATGAAGCACCATGATCAGGCCATTCTTGTTGTTGGTAAAAGCGGTGATCACGTTGGGGCCCTTGTTAAAGTCCATATCGGTCCCGGTAAAACCCATCCGGAACGTTGCGCCGGGATCCATCTGTGCGATGATAATATCATACTCCAGCGTGAACGAGCCACTGTTGTAGGTTATCGGTGCGGTATAGGCATAATTGCCGGTACTCGGTTCTATACCGAAATGGTACATCTCCTGGGTGGGATCCCAGTAGTCCGACGAGGGGTTATTGGTTGTCAGCTGGGGATTGGTCGCAAAATTGTTCTGGTAAAGTACACCAGAGGTCCCCGAGTCCGCCATTACTGCCGGACAAAGCAGGATACTGGCTGCTCCAGCCAGCACAAGGATCAGGAAAATGTGGTATGATTTCATGATGCTGATCTCCCGGAATACGGTTATTTTTTATGATCACGTGGATGCGTCCCGGTATGGGCCGGGCTGCCATCGCATTCGCATTGAATGTATGTTTATAATGCTTCACCGCCGTTCATAAAAATATCTCTAAAACCCGCCCATGCCCCGGGGGAACACTATATTTATCTTCGAAATAAGGCAATATCATAGAGCAGGTGTAATTCTCGCGATAGTAGTCTAGCGGCAGGACAGGAGCTTCCCAAGCTTCTAACCCGGGTTCGATCCCCGGCTATCGCATCTGTTGTTATGGACACGGAACACGAACGCTGTGCAATGCGGATTATAGCGGAAAATACCAGTGGCGTTCTGCGGGATATCGCAACCGTGATTGCCGGTCATGGGGCAAATATCCTCATGATCAACCAGGAGATCTTCGATTCCGGCCCTTATGCCGGGATGGGGGAGCTCTACCTTGAATATGAACACGGTCCCGAAGACCGCGAACATCTGGTGCGCGACCTCGAAGCGATAAAGTCCGTCAGGGACGTGAAGAGCTTTCAGCCGTTCGGGGATATTTTCGGTTCGCGGGTCATCATCATTGGCGGCGGGGCACAGGTTGCCCAGGTTGCACTTGGTGCTGTCAACGAGGCTGACCGGCACAATATCCGTGGCGAGAGGATATCGGTCGATACCATCCCTCTCGTAGGAGAACGCACTCTGGCGCTTGCGGTTGATGCAGTCTCCCGTCTCCCCCGCGCCTCCATTCTCGTGCTTGCCGGATCGATCATGGGCGGAGAGATCTCAAATGCCGTAGACCGGGTCCGGGAGGCCGGCATCCCGGTCATTGCACTCAAGATGGCAGGGACCGTACCCGAACATGCCGATCTCGTGGTCACCGATCCGATACAGGCCGGCGTATTTGCCGTGATGCAGGTAAGCAGCAAGGCAGTATTCGATATAAAAAGGGTCCGCGGCAGGGAATTTTAATGGATATCATCGAGCGGGCAGTCTCGGTGCTGATGCATGACGGCCTCGTCGTGTACCCTACCGATACGCTCTACGGTCTGGGAGCCGATGCCTTTTCCGATGAGGCCATCGAAAAGGTCTATGCGGCCAAGAAGCGGGACTTCTCAAAACCGATATCCATAGCGGTCTGTGATGTTGAGATGCTGGCTGCAGTCTCCCATGTGGACAGCACTATGGAAGAGTTCATAGAAAGGTTTCTCCCGGGGGCGGTGACGGTTGTGGTACCGGCGCGTACGATGCTTCCCGGCATCCTGACCGGCGGAACCGGCATGATCGGCATCCGTATCCCGGCCCATGAGCTAGCCCTCCAGGTCATCGAGCGGTTCGATGCACCGATTACCGCGACCAGCGCGAATCTCTCGGGGGCAAAAGACCCGCAGACACCGGAGGAATGCACCGTGCCCCGCGATCTTTTTATCGATGGAGGAAGGCTTCCAGGAACCCCAAGCACCGTCGTGGATCTGGTCAGAAAAGAGATAGTCCGGCGTGGAGCCGAGGCAGATGCTATTGAAGCGTTCCTCCGTTCCTGCTGACACAGAGGCTGCTCTCATGCTTCCCATCCGGCTCCGCGATTTTGTAGTCGATCCTGACGGCTGGATCTATGCGGTCTCTACCTACGACAACGAAAACGAAGTGGGATGCGTACTTCGTTATATTCCGGAGAGCGGGGGGGAGCGGACAGGTCCCTCCGGCCAGCAGTACCGCAAGTACGATTTTGAGGATGCTTATGCCCGGATTGCACGCGAGAAACCGGCGTACGCCGGGCTTGTCCAGCGCATACCGCTCGGGGACCTGCGCCAGGTACTAAAGCCGGATCTGGAGATCGCCCGTATCGCCTCATCTCACAGCCGGGTCAGGCGCCTGCTTGAACTTTTCTCCCTGCCACAGGGAGCAGTCGGATGTACCGGGTCGCTCCTGTGCGGTCTTGAAAACGAGAGTTCGGATATTGACATGGTGGTGTACGGCACAGACTGGTTTTTTGCACAGGCTAAGGTCCGGCGCGGTATCGCCGAAGGCAGGATCGAAGGCATGTCCCCGGAGATGTGGCGCAGGGTGTATGAGAAACGGAAACCGGATATCTCCTACGAGGTTTTTGTTCTCCATGAACAGCGGAAGTGGAACCGGGGTCAGATCGACGGTACCTATTTCGATATCCTGTACACGAGATCCTATGACAACCTCACCGGAGCCGGTGCCGGGAAAGGAGAAAACCTCGGCAAGGTGACAATCGAGGCAACCGTGACCGATGCCTCACTTGCGTTTGACAACCCGGCGGTGTATATCATTGACCATGAGTCGGTGAGCCGGGTCCTTTCGTTCACCCATACATACAGCGGACAGGCACTCACGGGAGAGACGATCGAGGCCTGCGGGATCCTGGAGCAGCACGGACCGGAACAATGGCTTATTGTTGGTACAACCCGCGAAGCAAAAGGGGAATATATCGTATCAAAAACGCTGCTTGAGTCATGAGGACCTTTTGAGATCATCGTAACTCACGATTTTATCAACAAACGCCTCCATCTGGGCAAGGATTGAAGGGTCAAGACCGTTTTCAACACATAAAAACACTCCCGATATCTCAGATATCTTGAGCTTGTTGATCACAAAATGGAGAAATTTTGAGGCGCTCGCCGAGGGTATATGGATCAGGAGCATGCTTACCGAATCAAAGATGATGCAGATGCGCCGGGAGGGGATATGGTGGAGAGACTCCGTGATGGCGATTCCAAGGCCGGTCAGATCGGCCGGGTGGTGGACATACCGGATATGTTCATTCGGGAGAGGGGAGCCTCCCGAATACTGGGTGACGGCATCGATGACATAGTACTGATCCAGGGCAATTCCTTCTTTTGCATAGGATTTGACCAGTACCTGACTTGGCTGGTTTAACGAGATGATGAGCGGAGTACACTGCGAGGCAAGGATCTTTTTGATCACCTGAAGATTCATCGCATTGATATCGTGGGGAGCAGAGAGCAGGAGGTAGAGCCGGGTATCAGTAGCAAGGTTCAGGTCCGGAACAAGGTCCATATCGTCACTTCCCGATGAAAAATTCCCGGAACCGTTCTGGTATATCTTCCCGTTCTTCTGCCGCCTTGTCTGCCAGTTCCTGCAGGGTAGCTGCCATGGTTATGATATTGTTTGCCTGAAGCCGTATCTGCAACCGTATATCCTCCGGGGAATAATCACCGGACCCGAGCTGCTGTTCGATATCAAGGAGGTTTTTACCGGTAAGCTCAAGGGGCTTTTTAACCCGGAGGACTGATTCGTTGAGGTAGCTGATGAGGGCGATCCGGCGATCCTCGGCCTTTTTCCGGTCGCGGATATCCACAAAACTTTCAATCAGGTACTCTTTTCCTTCGAGAGTCGCATTTGCCACAGTTTTCAGGATAGGGATCTTTTCGCCGCCGGGAGTTATGAGGGCCCATTCAGCGTTATGGAGCGGCGTGTGCAGATCGGTGATCGGGCACTGGCCACAATGCGCCGGGCAGACAAAGTCATGGCAGACTTTCCCGATAAGATTGTCTTTTGTTACCCCAAGCAACGATTCGGCATGGTTGTTAACGTCGCTAATCGTATGGGTCTCAGGATCGATGATCAGGATACCGGTCTGGATCCTGTCAAAGACCATTTTGAAGACATCGTTGCCCGAGATATTCTGTGGTGTACCTGAACCGGATTTTCCTTTCTTGACCAGATCGATAACCCCCTGCTTTAATCTATACCTCCGGTTATAAACATCTTGCCGATATAATTCCACGGAGGTAGAGATCCCAGATACTGATCCTGATCCCCCCAGGCTGCATGAAGGGATTTTCAGGAAAATCCAGCCGGAGATCTCAAGGGATGGAGAAAACGGACACTAACAACTTTATAAACCGAGCCATATACGAATAATCTGAACATGAGATGCGGTTCTGCGGGGTCTGGCAGGGAGCAGGCCCTTTCTGAAGTGATAGGGTTCGTGCTTATTATCGGGATCGTTATGGCCGCATTCTCCCTGTACCTCGTTTACGGCGTCCCATTGCAGGGCCGGGAAAATGAGATCAATCATATGAACGATGTACAAGACCAGTTTATCGCGTACAAAATAAATGTCGATTCGCTCTGGACAAATCACCAGACTGGTCTTGCTATAAGTACCAGCTTCCCGCTGGGCACTGCCGGCCAGACTGCACAGGGAAGCACCAGCATTATTCCAATCCTGCAGCCTGTCGGGTCGAGTGGCTCACTTGCGATTAACCAGCGGACAACTACCCCCGAAATTTTTACGATTTCATCGACTTCCTATATCTCCAATACGAGTGCAGCAACATCAGTTGGTCCGATATCGATTCCCACAACCCAGACTTATTCGAATGCTCCTTCGAGCCTCTTGATAAACCTCTCAACGCCAAATGCATTTTGGAACATTACCTCAACGGGGGGGACTCCCGGAAGTGTCGCGATCACAGGGAGTGGCTGGAACGTTTCTGTCAATGTTACCCCGGATATATCCGATTGCCTGATTGCATCCTCCTCAAATTTAAATAATGTCAATGTGACCTATCAGTCATCCTGTTATGGTTCCGATATTACGGTGACTGTGATGAAAAATGGCGTTACAACCCTGAACAGGGCAGTAGTATATTCCAATATTAATCCCAATACGCCTTATTCAATCAATCTGCTCGATGCGGCATACGGATTACAATCGACTATCACATATCCTGCAACAATGACTTTTTCAACAATTGGGACTCCACCACTCACTTCTCCAACAGTAACCACCCAGTATGCCTACAAAGCCCAGTCAAACTATACCTATTCAGTTCCGCTCGGTGCCATCGAGTACTCTGCCAGCAACAACTACTGGATTCCCCAGAGTTACTATACTCAGATGGGCGGGGTGTTTCTCTCCCAAATCGACGGAATCACGTACAAACTTCCGCCGGAGATAATATTCGTCAACAACGGGAACGGAAACATTACCGTGAACATTATCGTAATTGCATATGATCCTGCGAACTCAGGTGCGATCGGTGGTACCAGCCCGGCACAGGTATCAACGTCCCTTGATTCCAATTCCGGCAGCCTGCCGTATGCGCCAGTCAGTCCCAATACATGGAACGCAAGCATTAATATCACAACACCGGATCCAAATGCTGCCACAATGTGGGCGAACTACCTGAACTCAGCGGCAAACCAGACTGGGGGGATCCCGACTACGTATTATACCGTTGGTACTGTCACCAACGGCAGTTACATCCAATTAAATGGAATAAACGATGGCAATCCACATATTACACTTCAAGTGGCAGCTGCAAACCTTTCGGCCAATGTGCAGAGTGCGGGGAGTTCATGAAAATATCCGGCAGAAGACAGGATTATGCAGTCTCCGAGATCATCGGGACAGTCCTGTTGATTTCGATAGTCGTCCTTGCCGGATCGGTCATTGCCGTCGCTGTGCTCTCCCAGCCCCAGGCCCAGAAGATCCCTTCGGTCAGCGTCGTCACCTCAATCCAGAGCCAGACCGTGTCTATCAAGCATGATGGAGGGGATGCACTTCAAAACGGGACCTATTTAATTCTGATAAACGGTAATGACCTTACGTCGAAGTTCAATCCCCCTGCAACGTGGTCAATTGGAGAGACCCTCACCTATACTCTCCCAGGAACCACTCCGCCATCGAGCGTGCAGATCGAGTATATTGGTTCGGGATCTCCGGTAATTGTGGCCTCTTCCTCTTTCGGGCCGGCGGGACCATGCACGATAACTGCATCAGCATCAGCTGGCGGAAGTATCTCCCCGAGTGGCACCGTGAGTGTGACCTATGGTGGGAGCCAGTCCTTCACCATCACACCGAATACCGGGTACAATATCACCGGGGTTTCCGTGGACAGCGTATCCCAGGGTGCAATAACGAGTTACACGTTTACTAATGTCACAACGGCTCACACTATTTCCGCATCGTTTACACTGATCCCGATGTATACCAGCCTTAGTCCAACAGCCGGCCCGTTAACGGGAGGTACCATAGTAACAATCACCGGGACGGGCTTTACGGGTGCCACTGCAGTAACCTTTGGCGGTGCACCGGCATCGTTCACAGTGAACAACGATACTTCAATCACAGCAACTACACCCGCCCAAGCAGCCGGGATGGTAAACGTTATAATCACCACACCTGGAGGCAGCGCAACCGGGATCAACGCATACACCTATACAGCAGCTCCGACGTTTATCAGTATTTCACCGGCAACCGGCCCTTCGTCAGGAGGAACCAGTGTCACCATAACCGGAACGAACTTTGTTGCAGGAGCGACCAGTGTCACCATTGGTGGTATAACAGCAACCAGCATCTCGGTCAGTAACAGTAGTTCGCTCACCGCAACCACTCCTTCATCTACTCCGTCGGGATCAGCCGGGTTAGCAAACGTTGTTGTCACCACAGCTGGTGGTAGCGCTACCGGAACAGGGGCCTACGATTATTACATAATCCAGACTTTCACATCATCAGGCACATCGACCGTACCTTCGGGTGCCGCAAACGTCCAATACCTCGTAGTGGGAGGCGGTGGTGGCGGCGGGCGTTACGGCGGTGGCGGTGGCGCTGGTGGATTCCTCACTGGCACCATAACAGGTGGATTATCCACTTCTTATTCGGTAACTATTGGTACCGGTGGAGCAGGGTCAACAAGTACAAGCGCTCGTGGTACAAACGGGACTAACTCTACATTTTCAACGTTTACCGCAACCGGTGGGGGCGGTGGCGGTAGTAGCGGTGCCGCGGGGGTTTATGGCGGAGCAAATGGAGGTTCCGGCGGGGGTGCCACAAGGACCGGTACTGCCGGAACGGGAACCGCGGGTCAAGGATATGCCGGTGGAACAGCAAACATTGCAGGAGGCAGTTATATGGGCGGTGGCGGTGGTGGCGCCGGTGGTGCTGGTGGATCCGTTACCGGTTCAGCTCCTTATACAGGAGGTGCTGGTGGACCTGGGCTCTATTCGAGTATATCCGGGACTAACACACAATATGCCGGTGGTGGCGGTGGCGGTGCCTATGCCGGGCAAACAGCTGGTACTGGTGGTGCCGGTGGTGGAGGCAACGGTGGCGCCGGTGCTTCTTCAGGGAGCCCTGCTACCTACTACGGTGGTGGCGGTGGCGGCGGCGGTCAGACAGGTACTTCAGGAGGCGCTGGATACATCGGTATCGTCATACTAAAATACTATTAATTCTTGGGCGAAAACAGAATGAAGACGTCGTCACAACAAACGGCTATCAATGGCCCCTAGACTGGAGATCTTGGTTTCCGGCAATCTGGAAAAACATGTTAACAAATGGGATCGTGCCTACCCACCCGTTCTCCCTGATTTTTATTAGGTCTTTCTACACACAGGGCTGGGAATTGATTTCCGTATTCCTGCTCGCCAGCAGGTTATATGCTTCATGTGCCAGGTTATACCGCACAACAGCACGTCCGGCTCTCAACCACGATCCCGTACGGCGCCCAGACCCCATCTCGCGATTGGCCGGCATAATATGAAACGTGGGCAGCACTGCGTAGACCGGTTTTTCCAAAAAACCGTTACAGATATTGAAGAGCCGCGTGTCTTTTTCCTCAAGATCTCCGGAAATTTTTTCAACGATTACAATCCCCCGTTTTCCGGTTGGCAAAAAAAGACCCGGGAGAGCCGGAGAGCACACTACTCTCCCTCAGTACATCTTTCTCTCATTTTGTAAGAAAAAACCCGAGCAAGAATGTAATAATACCCGATACCACGATAGCATTGTCCTGAATTAGCCCTGAAATGAATGCAGACTCATAAGGGATTTTTTCTAATTGTACTCCGGCCGGTTGCCGGATTTTAGGAGCGAAAATTACGAAAACCCCAAATTGACCCCCGATTCGAGAGGTCGTAAAATAACCCAATTATAGCGCTCCGTTTCGAAAAATACGCCTAATTTGAGCCCCATATAATACCCTTTACAGCCCCATGGAGGCCATTTGCAGGGCAGTTATTTCTCCAACAGTCAAAGACACGATCTCAACTGAGATCTGCCCACAGAAACGCAATACGTGAACGTTTTATTTCGTCCGTTTGCCAAAATAAGCCCGATTTAAGGTTATTTTGAAACGGAGCCCGATTTGGGCTTTTCTGGGGAGTGCCGGATGCCCAGCGGAGGCCGTATTGAGCCCGGATTAGACCGGGTCGGATCACCCTGGTTTGATACGGGGGTTACCCCCGTCTCCCTGTTCACCAGTAGGTTATACGCATCGTGCGCCGGGTTGTACCGCACCAGCACGTCCCGGATCTCAAGAACGGTCCCGTACGGTGCAGACCCCAGCTCGCGATTGGAGGGCATAATATGAAACGTGGGCAGCACCGCGTAGACCGGTTTTTCCGCAGAGCCGTCGCAGAGCCTGAAGATATGGGTCTCCTTATCCCCGAGATCCTCTGACATCTTCGCCGCCACTACCGTGATCCGTTTTCCCACGTTCAGGTGTACCTTGGACAAACGCTGTGCTTTCGTACCCCTGGGGATACTACAGGAAGTTCTGACCTTCCCGTCCTTGCGCAAAATCACGTAACTGTACTTGATGTCGGTGTTCACGTACCGGAACGGTTCGTTGCATGCCGAGAGCGTGTTCATGATCCGGGTGGGCCGGAGGGAGGGGGCCGTCTGGAAACTCCAGCACCGGTCCGGTGTGCAGTTGGTCCCCCAGACAAAGGTGCAGGGCGCATAGATGGAGAGCCCCCGCTTCTTGAGTGCAAGGGCAAGGACACGCAGGCCGGTGGAGGTCGCCTCTTCCGCCGGTTCGATAATAAGGATCGTCCCGTCAGGTGCAAGCCGTTTTACGTACTCCATAACGAGGTCTGCCCGTGCTGCCACCGGGAGGCCGGCCAGTTCGTTGAGCACGTTGGAAAAGACCATCAGGTCTACATGGTCGGGGATTGCCACATCTCCGGAGGAGATAATATCCGCTTCCTGCGGGGGCTCTATCATCACCGGGGAATTGTTTGTGGCAATGCTCTGTGCCAGGGCACCGAATGCCTCAATGTTCTCTTTTGAACGCTCGATCGAATGGACGGTCGCCCGGGCCGAATCAAGACACATCCAGAAATCATCAATGGCAAGCGGTATGACTCCCGGCCCGGTGCCGAGATCGAGAATTGTCATCTCCGGTTTAAGCAGGCCATCGCGGGCGAGCATAGCGAGCAGGTGCCGGGCCTGCATGAAATAGACCGGGAAATGATACGCGAGATACCCGAGTACTGCATATCCTTTCGTGTACTGGAGCGACCGTTGGCCTGTCGGTTTCCAGTAATCGTTCTTCTGGGAGACAATCGCACGGCGGAGCCGTTCGAGAATAACCGGATCAGACCAGTCTTTGCCGGTTTTTCTGGTGATATACTGTTCTATGGCCTCTTCAAGAACTGAAGGCATGGAGCTGAGGGAAAGGTACGCATTAAGGCGTTTTTCCTCAGCAGCATTCAGGATATAGGGCAGGGATGGTTGCAGCCGCGAAATTGTGTAGTCTTCACCGGTCTTGTGTGCGGCAAGCCCGAGCCCGGCAAGGTGCGGCCTGAGCGTCGCGTACATCTGTTCGACGGTCTGCGATTCGTCCAGATAGGCCGTAAGCTCGGAAAGCAGGAAGGAAGATTTCATTCCTGCCACGTATTTTACCGTAGAAAGAAACTGATTTACGGCCATAATCTGCCGGAATCTTTGCCGCGGGCGCTCATACATCTTTGGATGACTCCTGCCCCCGGAGCCCTGACGGTTTTCCCGGTATTCCGTGAGGTCCTGCAGCCGCTCTCCCGTCTGTTATCTCGGGAAATTGTCCCGAACCATCCGGTTCATGAGCCGGGAAAACAACCTATGTGCCAGAGGAAGCTGTCATGTACGATCACTGTCCCGGTGCAGCAAATATACGAACCCCGACATTATCCATCAAGAAGTGCCCCCAGTGTGGTGAGGAGGTTGAGATCTTCTCCAACGATGTCTCCGCAAAATGCAGCAATTGCGGGTTTGTGATCTACAATGATATTGCTTCGTGTGTGCAGTGGTGCAAGCATGCAAAAGAGTGCGTAGGCGAAGAGATGTACCGGAAACTTACCGAAAAGAAAGTGGCCTGAAAAGGGCCTGCAGTAACCCTGATACGATTATACGATCTTTTTTCCGCTGCCGTGCGGGTGCTCCCCGGGCACCCAGCGGTCACCGTCGCGGGAGAGTTCCTTTTTCCAGATCGGGACGCCGGCCTTGATTGCCTCGATGATAAACCGGGAGCCTTCGTAGGCTTCTTTGCGGTGGCCCGCGCTCACCACGATTACGAGGATGTTTTCCCCAAGGGCAAGACGGCCGATCCTGTGGATAATATCTACGGAAATAAGGTTGTAGGCAGCTGTTGCCTCTGATGCAATCTTCTCGAGCTCGGGAACTGCCACTTCCTCGTATGCTTCCAGCTCCATCGCACGGATATCGTCATCCCGGACTATGCCGTCAAAAACAACGATCGCCCCGGTCCCCCGCTTCCTGGCATTGTTGATCAGGGCCCCGATATCAATGTCCTCGGTCTGGATCGCGATCATGCCGCACCCGGTTTACCCTCCCGCTACTGGCGGGAAAACTGCAATTTCGTCGCCATCCGCGACCGGAGTCGACCCTGCATCGGCAGTGTCAACGCGTTTGCCATTCTGCATGATAATCACAAACTCCCGGAATGCTCCCTTTGGATCGAAGATGGCATCGTACCCTTCCTTGTTCTTTTCCGCTATTTCCCTGACCAGGGAACTAATATGCGTTCCCTCCTGTACCGTGACATTGATATCGGTACCGAGCAGCTCCCGGAACCGGGCGAAAAACCTGACCCTGACTGTCATTCTGTCTTCCTCTTTTTACGGTTTCTTTCCTTCTGATGCCTGCGCCATTTTCGAACCGCGTCTCACTCCACAGGCAGGACAGGCAGGGTTTTGTTCAAACCGGATCTCTTCTGCATGCATGGCCATGCCATCCCAGATCAGCAGCCGGTTTGTGAGCAGATCCCCGGTACCAAGGATATACTTGAGCACCTCGGTGGCCTGGATCGTACCGATCACTCCCGGCGTCGCACCTACCACCGGGAAGACCTCCTGGGGGGGTGCGCAGGGGAAGATACAGCGCAGGCAGGCAGTCTCCTCCGGGAGAATGGTGGTCGCCTGGCCGTAGAACCCCCGTATAGCTCCGTGGAAGAGCGGGATCTTTTTTGCCTGCGCAATCTCGTTGAGGAGATACCTGGTTGCGTAGTTGTCCATTGCATCGACAATACCGCCGGCACGCCCGATCAGCGAGGCTGCATTCGATTCATCGATGGTTGTGTCGATCACACGAACGGTAATATCAGGATTGTAGGCCTGCAGTTTCTCTTCTGCCGACTCTACCTTCTTCCTGCCGATGTCCCGGTCATAATGTAGGATCTGCCGGTTGAGATTGGACTGGTCGACCACATCCTTGTCTACCACGGTGATAGTCCCGACTCCTGCCACTGCAAGGTATATTGCAACCGGGGAACCTAGTCCACCGGCCCCGGCAATGAAGATATGGGCCTTTTTGAGCCGTTCCTGCCCCTCATCGCCAAAGAGCATCATCTGGCGTTTGTACCGTTCGCATTCGCGGGAAGAGAGCATCTGGTTCACCAAGAATAACGGTTCATCAACAAGTACAGAGGACTAATGCTCGCACACTGGCTCCTCACCATGATCATGGGCGTGAGATGTGGTCTCCTTCCAGGGTTCAAGGCCGTGTTTCACCCGGTAATCGTTGATTGCCTTGTGGATTCCTTCCTCTGCGAGCACCGAGCAGTGCATTTTTATCGGCGGCAGGCCATCAAGAGCCTCGGCAACTGCCTTGTTGGAGAGTTGCCATGCTTCTTCAAGAGTCTTTCCCCGGACCAGTTCGGTGGCCATGCTGCTCGACGCGATTGCCGCCCCGCAGCCGAATGTCTTGAACTTCGCGTCGACAACGATATTATTCTCGATCTTTAAGAAGATCTTCATGATATCGCCACAGACTGGATTCCCGACCTCTCCGACACCATCGGGGTTCTCGATCTCCCCGACGTTACGCGGGTTCTTGAAATGATCCATCACCGTTTCGCTATACATTGCATCCTCCGTTCTTTCCCGCTTTCTGGTACAGGGGGGACATCTCCCTCAGGCGGGACACTACTTTTGGCAGCACCTCAAGTACAAAATCGACATCGGCCTCCGTATTGGCATCGCCAAGGGTCAGCCGCAGCGAGCCGTGTGAGATCTCCACGGGAAGGCCGGTGGCAAGCAGCACGTGAGAAGGTTCGAGCGACCCGGATGTGCAGGCACTGCCGGTCGAGGCGCAGATTCCCTCATCGTCCAGCCACAGGAGCATGGACTCTCCTTCGATAAACTCGAAGCTGATATTGAGGTTTCCCGGAAGCCGTTCTGTCGGGTGCCCGTTGAGGCGTGCGTTGGGGATCGTTTCAAGGATACTTTTTGAGAGACGGTCGCGCATGGCCCGGATCCGTGCATTGTGACCCTCAATATCAGCCGTGGCAAGCTCGATAGCCTTTCCGCACCCGACAATCCCGGCGATATTTTCGGTTCCGGCACGTTTCTTTCGTTCCTGTCCGCCACCGTGGATCAGGTTCTCGATCCGGACACCGTTCCTGATATAGAGTGCCCCGACACCCTTGGGGCCGTAGAATTTGTGTGCGGAAAGGGAGAGCAGATCGATCTTTTCATCCTTGACATTGAGGGGGACATTCCCGATTGCCTGTACCGCATCGGTATGGAAGTACACCTTGTGCTTCTGTGCAATGGCCGCAAGTTCCCGGATCGGTTCGAGCGTCCCAATCTCGTTGTTTGCGTACATGATCGAGACAAGAATCGTCTTATCGGTGATTGCCTTTTCAAGATCGGCGGGATCAACGCGGCCATACCGGTCGACCGGGAGATACGTGACCGTAAATCCCTCTTTTTCAAGGAACTGGCAGGTGTGAAGGACCGCGTGGTGCTCGATCCCGGTGGTAATGATATGGGTACCCCGCTTCCGGTTGGCGTACGCAACGCCTTTTATCGCCCAGTTGTCGGATTCGCTTCCCCCCGAGGTAAAATAAATCTCCTCGGGTTGTGCCCCGATCGCTTTTGCCACCTGTGCCCGGGCCGCATCGATGGCCTGTTTTGATTCACGGGCAATACCATAGATGGACGAAGGATTGCCAAAGTGCTGCGTAAAGTAGGGGAGCATTGCATCGACAACGTCCTTCTTCGTGTACGTTGTTGCGGAATGATCCATGTAGATGATATGCTGATTTCCCATGCTCGAGATCCTCGTCTTTGCAGTGAATAGGTGCGCGTGTCGTCTGATTATTCTTTTGTTCTCCCGCGGCGGCGGTATCGAATCCTTGCTGTGACATTTAGGGGATAGATCCCGTCAGGATGCCGCGTCAGACAGGTAAATGCGGGAATTTATTTATGCCCTTACACCAAATTCACAATTGTGAATACGATCTATTATGTAACAATTGTGATAACTTAAAGGTTGTGATATAATGGAAGCCCCCTGCCAGAAGATCGTGTGGGATGTACTGCCGGCCATCCGTGCAGCTATTGCAGTGGAGCTGGTCAAATGTGATGTATCGCAGGTCGAAGCGGCACGAATGCTTGCCATCGCTCCTTCTGCCGTCTCCCAGTACCTTTCCGGGAAACGCGGCTATCGCATTGAGTTCGAGAACGATGTGAAGCGATCCATCGAACGTCTGGCCCGGGATTTAAAAGAAGGCAAAGAGGTCAATCTCGTCCAGCGTACCTGCGATATCTGCCGCCAGCTCCGGGAAGGCGATGAATACCAGTGCGGGAGCAGCACAGAAAACCGCCGGTGCGGCAGTTGATCCCAGTCTCTTTTTCTTTTTGCAATCCGGAGTACAGACCCTATGGATATACCAGCCCGTCGAAAACAGATCCTTGACCTTATTGCCGGCAGGGGGTCAATGCTTATCGCTTTTTCCGGCGGCGTTGACAGCAGTCTCCTTGCGGTGCTGGCCCGGGAAGCCCTGGGCAAGAAAAGCCGGTGCGTCCTGCTCGACAGCCCGGTCGTCCCCAGGGAGGCAGTTGAGGATGCCCGGCTCATCGCACGTACATATCATCTTGACCTGGAGATCCTTCCCGCGAGCGTGATGGAGGACGAACGGTTCACACGAAACCCCGGGGACCGCTGTTACTGGTGCAAGAAGGATTCCGCTGCCGTACTCCGGCGGCGGGCAGAGGATCTGGGATTTGTCTGTGTCGCCGATGGCACCAATCTCTCCGACAAGGGGGAGCACCGGCCCGGCCTTGCCGCAAGTACCGAGGAGGGGATCATTCATCCGTTTCTCGACGCCGGCCTGACCAAAAACGATATCCGGGAGATCGCCCGGGCGGAGGGTTTGTCATTCTGGGACAAACCCTCTGCAGCCTGCCTCTCCTCCCGGATCCCTTACGGGGATAAAATAACCCGCGACAACCTCCGCATGGCAGAAGAAGCCGAGGCATTCCTGCACGGGAAAGGCGTGAGGCAGGTAAGGGTCCGCATACATGGGAAGGTTGCCCGTATCGAAGTACCTAAAGAGGAGATGCACGCAGTACTGGATATGCATGCGACCGTAGCATGTGCCCTTCGTGCACTCGGGTTCTCGTACGTGACCCTCGACATGGAGGGATACCGGACCGGGAGCATGGACGAGGTACTCCCTCCTGCCAGTAAAAAATTGTCCTCCCGACAAAACCGGTGATCCTGATGCCCATACTTATGTTTAAGACTCTGCCCTGCATCAAACTGGACGGGGAAACTGCAAAATCCGGGACACACGAGGTTATCGACGAAGTTCCCGAAGCCTTATTTGTGAACGGGAGGCACGCGATGACCGCGATGATGAGCCCGACCGGGCTTGAGGATTTTGCCACCGGTTACCTCTTCACCGAACAGATCATCAAAAGCGCCGATGAGATCGAATCCATCAGGATCGAGACAAACCGCATCAGCGTGATCACCAAAAATCTCTTCAAGGTGCTCGGCCCCAAAAAGACGATCCTCTCCGGATGTGGGGGGGCAGCATCGTTTATTGATACTGAAAAACTACCCCGGATCACCTCAGAACTCACCATTTCACCGGATTTACTCCGTACTGTCACAAAAGAAGTCCTTGAATCCGAACTCCATTCCATCACCGGTGGGATCCACGTAGTGGGGTTAGCATCGGAAAGCGGCATTATCACCTGTTCCGAGGATATCGGGAGGCATAACGCGCTTGACCGGGTAATCGGGTACGCGCTGAGAAACAGGATCGATCTCTCGAGGACCTTTGCCATCTGCTCCGGCCGGGTTTCATCCGAGATGGTGCGCAAATGCCTGGTTGCAGATATTCCCCTGATGGTCTCACGCGGCGCAACAACAACCCTTGCGGTTACCATCGCTGAGCAGACCGGGGTCTGCATCGTCGGTTTTGTCCGAAGCACCAGGATGAATATCTATTCCCACCCGGAGCGGATTTCCGGGATATTATCACTCCAGAACTGAGTGCCTGAGCCGGCAGACCTGACAGATCTCTCCGGAGCAGGGATCACCACACTCCCGGCAGCGATGCAGATGCTCCATAACGGGCGTTCCTGCACACATGCGTTCGATTTTTCTTTTGCTCTCCATGAGATGCAGCATGGTTCCCGGATGCCGGCACTCAAGCCCGGCAAGCATGGCCCGGACTTCGGAACGGAGTGCATACCGTGTATACGGGCACTCAGGGAGAGGGGAAAATAGTCCCTGAACAAAGAGATAGACGGCAATCTCTTTTTCCGAAATTGCCGCAAGGGGTTTTATCCGGGGGAGAAAACGCCCCGACCGGCCGGTACCGGTGTTTCTGACCATGCGGGGGATATCTCCCCTGAAGGCATTCATCAGTACCGACTGGGCCTCATCGTCAAGGTTGTGGCCGGTCGCAATCACGGTTGCCCCGGCTCCCCGGGCTGCATCCGCAAGGGCCTTTTTTCGCAGGATGCCGCAGATGGTACAGGCCTGTGTTTCCCGCCCCTGGAGGAGTGCATCAAGGTCCCTGCCGAAGAGGTCACAAAATGAGATGATATGGTGTTCCACGCCGAGCTGCCGGGTCAGGGCCTCTGCTGCCCGCAGGGTGTCGGCACGGTACCCGGCAATACCTTCGTCAATGGTGATGGCAATGACAGATGCCCCTTTCCATCCGTCCAGGAGCCGGGAGAGAATGACAAGGAGCGCGGTACTGTCTTTTCCTCCGCTCAGGCCAACCGCTATCCGGTCACCGGGCCGTACCTGATCCTCTCCTTTCATTGTTGCTGCAACCCGGGCTTCGACATCCTGTACGAGGTGAGTCCCGCAGAGATGGCGCTGTTTTCCCGGCTGGAAGATGACCGCAGGTTCACCGCAGCAGGAACAGGCGGGAATTCCTCCGTGAGCATCAGGTCCGTACACGGGCCTATCCTCCGTGCGCGATCCGGATGATCCGGATCTCGTCAGTTCCGCGGAGTGTTGCCTGCTCAGGGACGAGGGTACCGTTTCTCGCCACCATCACCTCAAGGGGATTGATCCCGAGCTCGTGCAGGAGCGCCGCAACCGTGCCGGGATCGTTTTTAACCATCCGTATACCCTGATCCGGCAGAATCACTCTCATGGTCGCCGGAAGAAGATAGGAATGCCCGGTGCATAAACATCCCGGTACAGCCAGGGTATCCTGCCAGCGACTTTTTGATGCCCCAAAACACACTACTAGGATACAACCGCATGTGAGTTTACCGATGCAGGACACAGCCACGCTTCAGGAGGAGATCCTGCGGCTCAAGAAGAAGAGAAACGCGATCATCCTCGCGCATAATTACCAGCGTCCCGAGGTGCAGGATATTGCGGATCTCACCGGTGATTCGCTGGAGCTTGCCCGCGCCGCAGCAGCCCTGGACAGTGATACCATCGTCTTCTGCGGGGTCGATTTCATGGCAGAAACCGCTGCCATCCTCGCCCCGGAAAAGACCGTGCTCCTGCCTGTCACGGATGCCTGTTGTCCCATGGCGGGCATGGTACGTGCAGAAGAACTCCGGTTCGCCCGTTCCCGCCATCCTGATGCGGCAGTTGTCTGCTACGTGAATACAACTGCTGATGTCAAAGCGGAAAGCGACATCTGCTGTACTTCGGCAAATGCGATCGACGTGGTGAATGCGGTCCGGGAGGACACCGTCATCTTTGTACCGGATAAAAACCTGGGGCAGTACGTGGCGCGCTTTACTAAAAAGACCGTGCTGCCCTGGGAAGGGTTCTGTCTTGTCCACGACCGTTACACGCCTGCCGATGTGACCCGCGCAAAAGAGCTGCACCCGGATGCAGTCGTGCTCGTCCACCCGGAGTGCAGGCCCGGGGTCATCGATAGGGCAGATCATGTTGCAAGCACTTCAGGGATTGTCCGGCATATCAGGAATGCGCCCGGCAATGAATTCATCATAGGAACAGAGATCGGTATCCTGCACCGGCTCGAAAAGGAGTGCCCGGGCAAGCGCTGCTACCCGCTCTCGGAAAAGGCAGTCTGCGTGAACATGAAAAAGACCGCCCTTGTCCATGTCCGCGATGCACTCATCTCCCACCAACCGGGGATCGTTGTGCCGGAAGAGATCGCAGGCCGGGCCCGCCGGGCTATCGAACGCATGCTGGCGGTTCCTTAAACGATCCTGCCGCAGGGCACGGCATTATTACACGTCCACGCATAAGATCCACACAGGAAATACCAGTCCTGATCGGGAAGGATCGTAAAGGATCAACCTTTGTCAGGAGGAGAAATAGGGAGGAATAACCTGTGACGAGCAATGATGAAGACATTCATGTGATCGAAGCAATCGGCCGATCGAGAATAATTATCAAAAACGGGAATGTTGCTGAAGTATCGGTCTCAAAGCTCCGCCAGTGCCCGCTTGCGAAAAAATTTGCCCGGCCCGTAGAGGATATTACCCAGGACGCTGTGAAGGCAAACATCGAACACCGGATGGATTCGTGGGGGATGTGCCAACCCCACCGGAAGGTACTCGGGACCGTTGATTTTGTCGGCTTTGGCGCTTCGGAACTGATCAGCTCCGGCATTCTCACCGGGAGCATGGATGCCGCGGTGCTTGCCTGTGATGGTGCGGGAACGGTGATTGTAACAACGCCGGAGATGGTACAGGGCATCGGGGGCAGGATGTCAGGACTCGTGAGCACCTCGCCACTCACCGAAGAGATGGATCGGATCGAGGAGAACGGGGGAATTGTCCTTGACCGGGTGAGGGCCACCATAGACCCGGTACTCGGCGTTGCACGGGCATATGAACGGGGCTTTACCCGGGTGGCAGTTACGGTGGCTTCAGCAGGAACCGCACAGGCAATCCGCGAACAGTTCCCGGATGCTTTTATTTTCGGCGTTCACATGAGCGGGATTACGGAAGCCGATGCCGAACGGATTGTCGGTGTCGCCGATATTGTAACGGCCTGCGCTTCGAAATGGATCTGGCAGGTCGCCGGGGCCCGTGCACTTCTCCAAGCAGGAACCGCCGTCCCGGTCTTTGCCCTGACACAACAGGGCAAGCAGCTCATTCTCGACAAGATCGCCCGTTCAGACCGGCCGGTGCTGGTTTCCGGTTCAAAACTGCCGGTCTATGGCCCAGAGCTCCCGGATCCCCTTTTGTAAAGGTCCCAAAGATATTCCTGTGGAAGGGGAGATCCACCCTGTTCTTTTTCAGTTACATGGTCAGGATAACGCTGCCATGAACCGGTCCCGGATCTGGGCGGGTGTCAGGGGGATGTTGGGCACATCGCTGTTGCCCGGACGGATGCGGGCGTGGATAAATGCCGGCCCGTCACTTTTTCCTGCGGCAAGCGCAGCTTCGAGTTCCTGGGCTTCGTGTACGGTTGAAGCATGCTCAAACCCCGCCCCGAGCGCCATAAGGGCAAGGTCTGCACTATCCTGCCCGGGCCGGGGCTGGTTTCCGGTACTGCCAAAGACACCATTGTCAAGGCATACTATCGTAAGATTTCCCGGTCCCGTCGCTGCAATAACGGGCAGAATCGCTGATCCAAGAAGGCTTCCGTCGCCATCGATCACAATCACTTTTTTGTCCGGCCGGGCACTCGCAATACCAAGGCCGATCGCCGATGTCTGGGTGTAACTTCCCAGCATGTAGAAATTTTCCGGACGATCCCCTGCTGCGTAGAGCTCCTTTGACGGGACACCAATATTTGAGACCAGGATCTCATCCTTCACACACCCGGCGATGGCCCGGATCGCATCGTACCGCGTCATGACCGGTGAGCGCCAGTTCCGGCTGTAGTTGAGGGAAAACGGCCGGGGGGATCCTGCCGCAGCGGGGATACTGCCCCCGGCTTCAGCAAAGCATTCCGGCCGCAGGAGGATGACATGGGGTGCCCGGTCCCGGTATGCCGCTGCAACCGCTTCCCCGATCTCATGGGCTGCACCGGGCCCGGAAACTTCCGTACAGGCAATTCCTGCTGCTGAAAGGATGCTTGGAAGCGGACGGTTGAACGGGATCTGGGCCGGGATCTTCTCCCCTTCGCACCCCCGCCAGCTCGCAAGGATCGGGAGCGGGAGACCGAAGGTTACCGTGAGGGAGAGGATGGCATTGAGCATGTTCCCGATTCCCGAGCTCTGGATGGCCAGTGCCGGGCGGGCACCGGCAAGATAGGCCCCCGCAGATATGCCCACACCATCCTCCTCCCGGGTCAGGCCGATGTGCCGGAAATGGTCCGGCAGCAGAAAAAAAAGACCCCTGGCCCGGTCGCAGGGGATCGAGCTGACAAGATCGATTCCCTGCCGTTTGAGCTCCCCGATGATCTGGATTTCATCCATACTGTTCCACCCATCTCCTGAGCTCTGCCCCTGTCTCATCCAAAGGTTCCCCTGCGGCAACCATTGCGGACACTTCAAGGGGATAGAGTGTATAATCCTCCCGGATCCGTTCACACCCCCCTCCCGTGATGTTCAGGAGGATATGATCGTCAGGGCCGACCGCTCCCGTCTCTGTTGCCCGCATGAGGGCCGCAGTGGCGACTGCAGCTGCCGGATCTGCATCGATCCCCGTGGTATCCCGGATGAGCTGCATTGCTGTTTTTCCCTCCTCGTTCGATACCCCATACATGCGCCCGTCCGTTGCACAGAGAGCATCAAAGAGTCCCCCTGCAATGCCGTACGGGGGACTCCGGTTGGTAAGAACCGGGGACATAACTGCCTGTATGGCATTGGACGCATCCGGCATATCAATCTCCGGATCGATGGTGCGGCGGCGCTGCTGCCACGCGGAGACTAGAGGGGTAAAGGGTTTATTCTGGGCAAGGTGGAGACGCGGGAGATTCGTTCCGTACCTTCCATCCATGATGAGCCGGATCGCTGCCTCCCATGCAGCAATGGCTCCCGTCCCGCTCCCGACTGCCTGGAAATAATGATCGGGAATCCTGCCCAGGGTTACCGCTGCATCGAGCATCACCGTACCCATCCCGTCCCTGCGGGCAACATTTTTTGCACCGCCCTCGGGTACGCACCCGGGAACTGCTGCAAGAGCAGCGCTTACGGTAATGGCATCGGTATAATCGCCGTCAACCGCTACAAGGAAGACATCCTGTGCGGGTGTCGTTGTCCAGAGTCGCGGGACAGCGTCCCGTGGTACCACCACTACCACCGGTTTTTTGTACTGCGCGGAAAGACCGGCAAAGGCACGCCCGGTATTTCCTGCTGAGGCGATCACGGGTATTTTCTTCCCCAGCTCCCAGAGCCGTTCCAGCGTAGGCAGGGCCTCAAGTTCCTTGAATGATCCGGTGGTAAGGGTGGCGTGATGCTCGGGAGAGTACCCGGAAAACGAGATTGACAGATGGGAAAGACCCATCTCCTGGGACAGATCTTTATTGGTGAACGTCACCGGCCCTCCCGAAGGAAGCAGCGGATGGGTCACCGGTAGCCAGCAGAGGTACCGGAATATCCCGCTGTGAGGAGCCAGCTTGAGTCTGCGGCTGCTGTATTCGGTGCGCAGCAGGGAATTATGGCCGGCGGGGCAGGACAGGGAGGTCATATCGGAAACGGGTTCACCCCCGCCGACGCATCGGATACGGTATTTAGGGATCATAGAACATTCACTGGATTCGGATATCCTCAACTCTGACATGGATGCCGTCTGTTTTCTTTAAGACCATGTTGACAACCGCAGTGTGGGAAAGGTCCATCATACAGTAACCCGGGAGAAAACGCTGCCGGAGACCCAGGGTGGGAGGGCGATGGATGGTTTCCGCAATCCCTTCGAACGCGTGAACATGGTATGCCTGTACATCAACCGTTTTCTCTCTCCTTGCTGCCAGAGGGCCGACGGTGTGGCATTCCAGAACCCCTGTTACGGGGTTTGCAGAGAGCACACGGAGAACATGGTATACCGGACAACCAGGGCCGGCAGGACGGCCGGTAACAAGTGCCCCGGGCCGGATATCCCATTTTTCCACCAGGTCTGCCCGAAACGGTACGATGAACTTGCGGGCCGAGGGCTCCCCGGGGAACGCGTGGATCACGAAATCATACTGCGCTCCTGTCACGTCCGTCCCGGAATAGCGGGCCCTGCCGGTGGATTGTGCAGGCTGATCCCCGGTAGAGAAGGGACAATCGGCCTGATTTTTCGTACCGGTACTGACGGCATGAGTAAACTCGTCACAAGAAGGGAGACCGCAGGATCCGCAGTTCTTTCCCGGGGGGGTCCATACCATAGATTCAGTCTCCCCGGTAAATGTTGTCAGCCTCTTCAAGCGGACGTATGACGCCAAAATGATGCTGCCATCCGATCTCCTTTTTGCCAATACAGATGGTACAGACGCCGAGTGGCGGGGTGCCCCGCAGCATAATGGTCTCCGGATCCTCCACAGCAGGGTATTTCGTGATGGCCTGGAACAGGTACCGGAGACCCGTGCCCTGCACTGCATTGGTCTCAATGATATCGATCTTCGGGACCACCCCCCGGATACACTCCCGGAACACCTCTTTTTCCGCCTGCGAGATCAGGTCGGTCTTGGTTACTACCGCGGCGTCGGCAAGAGAGATCAGAGGTGCCATCTTGAGAGGCGCATTACTTCCGGAAACTGCAGGAAGGACAGCGATACCAAACGCCTGAGTGATGTAGGGAGTGCACCGGAGACAGAGCCCGGCACTCTCCACGATGAGCATTCCGGCGCCAATTTTCTCTGCCCAGGCGATGGCATCCTTTAACACCATGATGCCCATATGATCAGGACAGAGATCGCCTGAATAGACTTTTCGTACCGGGATATTGAATTCATCCCGCAGTTCTTCATCCTCGAATGCCCTGACAACATCGATTTTAAGATATGCGGGTTTATCCGAATGGACAAATTTTTTGATGATCTGGCGGATGACCGCAGTCTTGCCGGCACTCGGTGGACCGGCAACAATCAGGAGTTTCATGCGGGAATACCGGTCTTTTTAGGAGCAGACCGGATGCCTTTGCGGTTTCCCACGAGATCACCGCTGCGGATCTTCTCCCGGAGCTGCCACAGGAAAGAGTCCATGCCGGATACGGTGCCAATTATCTCACCTTCAGAGCCATCGGGTTCGAGCACCGCAAAAACAGCACCATTCTTCATAACGATTCTTCGATCGGTGATAAGCGCGATATAGGGGTCATGGGTAACAAAAATTACTGCTTTTCTGTATTCCCGCAGGCAGGTAATGACCCGTTCCTTGTTGATACCGGCGTTCTCCACTTCGTCGAGAAGCAGGATCGGTGTCTGTCCAATCAGGATGGCATCAGCGATCAGGAGCGACCGGGTCTGGCCTCCGGAGAGTCCGGTCATCCGCATCGATCCGTCAATCTTCTCCCCGGTAAATTCGTTTGCAAGCTCAATGGTACAGGAGATCATGGCATCAGTACCGGTATTTCGTGCCTTAAGATGGAGAGAGAGGAACTGTGTAACGGTCAGATCAGCAAGAACCCGGGTATTCTGGGTAATGAGGGCGATGGGCTTTCTTGCCGGATCGCGCACGATCTCTTCCGAGGGTTCCCCGCCGTTGACAAGGATTCTCCTGCCCGTCACCGTATCCTCCTGTGCCAGTATTTCGATATCATTGATGAATGCGGATTTTCCTGAACCGGTAGGCCCTACAATAGAAAGGGTATCCCCGGGGCGGATCACGATCCGGTCAAACCCTTCCTTTTTTCCGTCACGGGTTGTTCCCGGAAGGATGGTCAGTTCGTACTCCTGATCGCTGTACATCGCAGGATCATCAGCGGGATTATTCAAATAGTTTTCCAATTTTTTAAAATAATTAGCCTTATAGTAATAATTATAATCTTTGAAATATGACATAAAGGATAATATGTTCTCAAAAAGAATCTTTGAGGCCGATTTTATCACGGCGCTCAGCGACGAGCTGGAGCGTAAGAACATGACCGTGAAGGATCTCGCTGAACAGACCGGTATCCCGGTCTCGACACTCTATAAGATAACTTTGGGAGAACGGGATCCCCGGTTCTCCACGGTGAAAAAAATTGTTTCTGTTCTCGAACCGGAGCGGCACCGGTTTATTGCGGTGATCGCCGCAAAATTTCTGCTTGACTCCGTTACCACACGTGAAGTGGAATCCGGGGGGAACACATTTTCCATTAAGGGGTATTCCGCCCATTCCCTCGATGAGTGCATCGTTGCTGCAGCCCGGGCGGAAAAGGATGGGGCATCAGGGATCATCTGCGCCCCGATTCTTGCTTCGATTGTTGAGAAGATCGTGGATGTACCTGTCGGTATGCTCCGTCCCGAACTTTCCTGCGTGGACGAGGCGATCGGTGCGGTACTCAAGAAGGTTGGGTAAACAATGTCCCGGGACACTATCAGGATCGGCCACCTCTCCACCCTGTACCATACTGCATTCCTGCTCCGGGGATCCAGCCTGCTTGCAGATCAGGATATCAAGGCCACCTGGACCCTCTTTCCTTCGGGCCCGGATATTATCGGCGCAATGCAGGAGGGCAGGCTGGACCTGGGGTACATCGGCCTTCCGCCGGTTATCATCGGGATCGACCGGGGACTGGAACTTGCCTGCATCGCAGGAGGGCACATTGAAGGAACGGTGATGATCGCAGGGAACACGATCCGGACCCTTGATGCGTGCAACGACATGGCTGAGTTCCTTTCTCAGTTATCCGGTAAGACCATCGGAACTCCCCCGAAGGGATCCATTCACGACGTGATAGTCAATAATCTCCTTTCAGAAAACAAAAGAACGGATATAGCGGTGCGCAATTATCCCTGGGCGGACTTCCTTTCCGATGCGCTCGTCAACGGGGAGATCGCGGCTGCTGCCGGGACACCGGCGCTTGCAACGACTGCCGGGCGTTACGGAAACGCACGGCTGGTAGTACCGCCTCATCGCCTCTGGCCATTTAACCCGAGTTACGGGATTGTGGTGATGAGGAAGATGCTCGAAAAACGCGACCTGATTACCCGGTTCCTTACCGCCCATGAAGCTGCCTGTGAATGGATCCGGAAAGATCCAAATGCATGTGCCCGGATTGTGGCAGAAACGACAGGGATGGTAGACGCATCATTTGTCCTCGATACATATCGCATCTCGCCCAAATACTGTGCTGCACTTCCGCCGGAATATATTGCATCCACGATGAAATTTGCAGAAACGCTCCATGCACTCGGTTACACGTCCCGCCTGATCGGGGAGAAGGAATGCTTCGAGCGATCCCTGATCGAAACCCTCCATACAGAGCCACACCATTACACTGCCGGAATCTCAGGCGGATAGCGGAAACGTATACCCTCCGCGAGGATATTCTTTCGCGATTGGGCGGGAGGACTATTTCATCAGCCGGTAAGCACCCCGGGGCACCCGCATGGTGAAGCGGGCCCCTTTCCGGTACTCCCCGGTCTCAGTTATCCCAATACGGGTGATGGCGAGGATCTCCCGCGTCAGGAAGAGGCCAAGCCCCGTGTTTTTTCCAATGCCCCGGGAGAAGATCCGCGCTTTCTCATTGTCCATGACACCGATCCCGTTGTCCTCAAAAGAGAGAAGAAGATCTGTTCCGTCCATTGCACCGTAGAGCCGGATCTTCGTTACCCCTTCCCCGTACCTGAATGCATTATCAAAAAGGTTGTAGAAGACTTTCTCAAGCATCGGATCTGCGTAGATCTCAAGATCGCCGGTTTCACAGGTAAAGGAGATGGTATTGATAAACTGGGCAAACGCCCGGGCTGCTGTATTTCCGACATGCTGCCAGAGCGGCGATTTGATGCCAAGATCATCATAGGCACGGGTAAATTCGATCTGGCCGCGGATAGCGAGCAGGGCCTTCTGCTCTTTTTCGAGAAGTTCGCGGGTGGTCTCATCGTTTTCCCGTTCCCGGAGAAACCCGTTGTAGGCAAGGAGCACCGTGAGCGAATTGAGAACATCATGCCGCGTCACGCCGATTAAGAGATTCAGTTTCACGTTCGCGATGCGAAGGGCATCCCCGATCTGCTGGACGCCGGTCAGGTCCCGGATCGAAAGGATCAGAGCCGACCGGCCCTTAAGGGTAAAATAGGCAAGTGCAATGTCCGCAGGAAATACGGTCCCGTCTTTTTTCCGGTGGTACCGCAGGGCTACACGGGGAACCCGGCGCTCAAGGGCCTCCTTTGTTTTCTCCGGTTCGGAGGAAAGATCGAGGAGAACCATCCGGAGCATCTCTTCCCGCGAATACCCGTACAGTTCAGCTGCTGCCTGGTTCATGTCAAGGATGGCCCGGGTCTCCATATCGGCAAGGATAAGGGGATCGTTTTTCGCTTCAAAGACATTCCGGTATTTCTCCTCACTTTCGTGGAGCTCCCGGGTTGTCGAGAGCAACGCAAGCTCGGCATCTTTGCGTGCGGTAATATCCTGAACAACCCCGATGACCCCTTGTATAGTCCCGTCATGCCCCTTGAGAGGGGTGGCAATACCCCGTACCCAAATCGTGTTTTTCTTTTTCACACTCAGCAGGATCTGGACATCGGAGGTTTCCACCGTCTCCCCCCCCAGTGCGCGTTCAATCGTGAGGGGGATATCTGTTTTTTTGAGGGAAGGAAAACACATCTGCAGATCCTTTCCCACCACATCTCCCGACGCAATACCGGTAAGCTCTTCCATGAACGGGTTCCAGAGCGTGATACGCAGGGAGGTGTCAAAGGCAATGATGCCCTCCCGGACATCCGAGATAACGCATTTCAGGAACGCCTCCGAAGTCCGAATCATATGTTCTGACTCGGCTCGCCGGTGTTCACTTGCAGCAAGCTCATTATAGTTCTGGCGCAGCTCTTCCTCGGTCGCGGTCAGCTGTTCGAAGGCAGCGGAGAGTTCTTCGTGCTTCCTTTTCAGCTGTTCTTCTGCTTCCTTCCGCTCAGCGATCGGCCGGGTGGTAACCACCACGCCATCTACTCCCTCAACACCGGTCAGGTTGGCAGCGACAGATTCAACCCACAAATAACTGCCATCTGCCCTGCGTATACGGAATTCAGAAGGGATGTGGTCATTTTTCTTCTCATAAACGGTGGCCAGATCGGATTTGATGCGATCCTGATCCTCCGGATGGATATAGTCCATCGGATCCTTTCCTATCAGCGATCCGGGAGGATAGCCGAGGATCTTCAAGGATGACGGGGAATCATAGGTGATCCTCCCGTTCCGGTCAAGAATCCGGATGATATCAGATGCATTCTGGAAGATGGCACGGTACCGTGCCTCGGCTTCCCGGAGTGCATTTTCAGCACGCGATCTCCGGACTATCTGGCGGAGCTTCTCGGCAAGTTCGGCAAACTGTGCCCGTGGATTGCCACCTTTCTGGAGATAGGAGTCAGCACCGCTGTTGATAGCCTCAATCACTACCTCTTCCCGGCCTTTCCCGGTAAAAATGATAAAAGGGGTGGTATTTCCCGACTGCCGGAGCTCCTGTAAAAAGGCGATGCCATCCATTCCCGGCATCTGATAATCGGAGATAATGGCATCGTAGTGATGATCTGCGAGAAGGCTGAGTGCTTCCTCTGGGGAGAGAACGACATTGACGCTGAACTCACCGGTCCGCTCGAGATACAACCGGGTGAGATCGAGCAGGGCAGGTTCATCGTCAATGGAAAGGACACGGATCACGGGAAGTACACACTCGATACGATCGGGTTGTCGTGTACGTTATTAAACAATTTCCCTTCGATCAGAATCGGGTTGTTTTCCGGAGCGGTGATGACAGATCAATAACAGGAGAGAAAAATCATGGGTGACCATCCGGCAAAGATCTCTCGCTGGTAGGAACAATGGACACTATGCTTCCGGGGATTTTGCCTTCAAGGGAGAATTTGAGCCTGTCGCTGGTGTCCTGGACTGCTCCCATTTTCAGTCCGGGGTCGAATCCCAGGAAGATATCAATATAGATCTTGCTGCCGGAGCGTCTCGAGCGGACCCCGTAAAACCCATTGTATTCGTGAAAGAATGCAGAGAGTTCCTGTAAGATCACGATCTGGAGCTCCTCTTCGAGGGTCTTGTCGAAGAGATCGGGAATGGAGGAGGAGATCTCGCGGAACCCTGCAATAAGAAGGAACCCGATAATGACAAAGGAGACAAAAGGATCAATATATGTGGCCCAGGAATAGCCAATCAGGGCAAACGAGAGGACCAGGGAGAGAAGGACCGCAACATCGGCAAAGGACTTGGCTCGCCGGAGTCGCCACTGGGCTTCCATGATAGGCGAGGGTTCGACCCGGGAGATCCGGTAGTTCTTTTGCCAGAGGTAGGTATCGATGATGGCCGAGATTATCATCATGGGGACGGCGATAAACGCACCGGCGGGCTGGAGCGTCTCAGGAACAAAGATCCGGTGAAACGCGGTAAAGAAGATGATAATAAGGGAGACCAGCATCACGATCCCGGTGGCGCTCCGGGTAAATGTCTCAAATTTACCCATCCCGTAATCGTAGGTGAAGGCTCCCCCTTTTTTCATCTTTATAAGAATGACAAGTGCAAAGATTGTGGCAAGAATCTCATTGCCGCATTTCATCACATCGGCAAAGAGCGTGACCGAGCCGGTAAGGACGACGGCCAGAATTTCCGGGAGCCAGAGTCCAATGTCGCAAAGAAGGCTGATTACTACAGTCCTTTCTCTAGAGACGGAGGATCCGGCCACCTCCCTGCCAGGCCCAAAAGAGAGATCCATATGATCCCGGATATGTAATACACGTGAGGCTAAAAGAGAATTCGATTTGTAAATTACCCGTCGGTTGACTGCAAAATAAATCGTAGTTATCGCCAGATTTATTAAAATTCCCGCAATAATGAGTTTATTTAACAGGTGAGAAGAATGAGAACATCCCTTATTACCGGAGCACTGTGCTGCGCACTCATTGTTGCAGCCATAATCCTTGCCGGGTGCACACAAGCCGCATCCTCCACGACTACTCCTTCCCCTACGGTACCGCCAGAGACTACACTACCTTCAGGCATGCCGGCGGTGACCGCAACAGCAGTGATGACCACCCCGGCAACAGCCATGACACCTGTACCATCGCCTTCCATGAATTCTGTCACGACCATCTTTGTGAACAGCTCTTCGAACGGAGATATCCTGACCATTCCGGCCAGTGACCGGGTACTGGTCAGGCTCAACGAGAACCCGACAACCGGGTATACCTGGAATGCGACCCCCTCAAAAGGTCTTGCAGTAATCTCTGATATCTACTATCCACCCAACACCTCCCTGATCGGAGCCGGAGGTTACCATGAGTGGATCCTCGCCCCGGACACGGTGGGAACCTACACCTTCAAGGCAGTGTACATACGCCCATGGGAGGGTGTATCATCTGCTGCCGATTCCTTCAGCCTGGTGATCGTAGCAACCCCCACGTAGCCGGGGGAAGCCCCCTCTCTTTACCTCACTCCTTTTTTTACGGTCTTTCCCCTGATACCTTCCCGCCCGAACTTTCAGGGGAAACACAGGTTCAGAAACTGGAATAAGTAAAGGGACTCCCGCTCATGCTGAGTAAAACGGGTCCCGGTTATTTTTTTGCAGGGACCCCATGGGGGAGTGGGGGTCCTTTCGATCCGCGAATGGTGAAAGGGACTCCCCCTTATGATCATATGAAGGGGGTCCCACTTAGCATTGAGGGAAGGGGGACCCCCGATCCCCTCTCGTCTGACACTTCAGTGGAAACACAGGTTCAGAAACTGGAATAAGCAAAGGGACTCCCGCTTTATGCTGAGTAAAGCGGGTCCCGGTTATTTTTTTGCAGAGACCCCCATGGGGGGGTAGGGGGGCCTGTGATTTTTTTTTGGCACGATCCCCCTTCAGGATCTCCCCGGCACACCCGCCGGCACTTCACCCTCGGCCGGCACGGCGTTCCCGTTCTTCCGGTACCGGAACCCTCCCTCCGGCACCTGAATCTCGAACCGGGCACCCTCCCCGGGCGTCCCGGTCTCTGAGATCGTAATCCCGGTGATCGCAAGGATCTCCCGCACCAGGAACAGGCCCATACCTTTTTTCTCCCCGATTTTCCGCTCGAAAATCGATGTCTTCATCTCTTTGGGAACGCCCACCCCGTTATCAGCAAAAACGATCTTCAGGCCAGGCTCATGGCGCTCTGTCCCAATCCTGATGGTCGTTGCATGCCCGCCATGGCGGATCACATTCTCGGCAAGATAAGTGAAGATCTTCGCCACCAGTGGATCAGCATAGATTTCGAGAGCATCAAGAGAGGGTGAGGTCACGATATCAGGCCGGGAAAACGACGGAATCATCCTGCGCACGTCCTGCCAGCGGGGCTCTTTGACCCCGATCTCTTCGTACTCCCGGGTAAACTCCATCTGTTTCTGGATGGCAAGGGCAAGGCCCTTTATCTCCCGGTTCAGCTGGTCGCGACCCTCACCTGCCGGCATGCCGTATGCCATATCCACAAGGCCGACAAGCCCGGTGATGATGTTGGTGATCTCGTGCCGGGTAATTTCGGTCATCATATGCAGCTTCCTGCCCGCCAGAGCGACAGACTGCTCGGCACGTTTGCGCTCCGTCATATCCCGGGCGATTGCGAGAACTACTTCCCGGCCTGAGAACCGGTAGACATGGGTGTTTACTTCTACCGGAAACGTTGAGGTATCCTTCCGTATAAACTCGGCATAAAAAGAGAAGTAGCCCTCTTCTGAGATCGTTTTGCTGATCCGGGGCACCTCACGAAGGTGCGCCGGTGAAAGGATATCCACAACGCTCATTTTCAGGAGTTCTTCCCGGGAATACCCGAGCAGGCTGCAGGCAAAATCGTTGACCTCCAGGAACTTTCCCGGGCCGTTCTCGTTCTGGAGATGGATGTAGACGGCATCGTTGGCATTATTAAATACGCCGCGGAATTTCTCCTCGTTCTCCCTCAGACTGCGCTCGCTCTCTACCAGGGCGGCATAATCATGCATCAGGATCTGCTCGTTTGCGGCTAGTTCCGCGTATGCCGCCTGGATCTCTTCCTGGTTCCGCTTGAGCTCGCCATAGGCCTTCCGGAGTTCCTGCTCGGCCTGCTTCCGCTGCGTATTATCGATGAAGGTCTCGAGAAGGGAGGGTTTGCCGGAGATTGTCACAGGGGTAACGTACTTGATGATCGGCACGTTCTTTCCCTCTGCTGTGATCAGGATCTTCTCGGAATTATCCACCGTTTGCCCGAGATCTGTGATCGGGCATTTCCCCGCTTCCGCCGGGCAGACATACCGGTGGCACTCTTTCCCGATAATCTGCTCCCGGGGAAGACCGATCAGAGCAGAAGCGGCCGGGTTAATATCCGTGATCAGGTGGGTCGCAGCGTCTATCACGAGGATCCCGGCCTTGACCGAGGAGAAGATAAGGTTGAGATAATCCCGGCTTTCCGCAAGGGCCAGTTCCGCTTTTCTCCTGCGAACCGCCTGGCGAATCTTGTGGGCGAGCTCGGAGAACTGTGACGTCGGCTCTCCTCCTTTCTGGAGGTAGAAATCAGCTCCATTGTTGATCGCCTCGATGACCACCTCCTCCCGTCCCCGGCCGGTGAAGAGGATAAAGGGGATGTCAGGAAACTGTACCCGTACCTCCCTCAGGAACGCAAGGCCGTCCATCTCCGGCATCTGGTAATCGGATATGATCACATCGTAGGTGCTTTTCTCCAGTGTGGTAAGCGCTGCACGGGCTGATGTTTCGGTATCGACATGAACATCCTCATTGTCTTCAAGGAACAGTTTCCCGATTTCGAGCAGGCCGGGCTCATCATCCACGTACAGGACGGACAGAAGGGATTTTGCAGCACCGGGGATCATTGAAATCGTTATCTGGATTTATTCTATAAATAAATACGCAAATAAGAAAATGCGGGCAAAAAAGTCCCGGATTCAGATACAAGAGGGACAACGGCATTTACCGGCCCTTCCCGGAACAATTGCTTTAAAAGAAGCTCTCGAGTGTTTTCTGCCCGGATTTGACGGTATACCGTTCGAGTGCAGCATCCACCCGGTCACGGGCAAAATCGTACCCGTCACAGAGCATCCGCTGTATCCCCTCAGGATCCGGGTGACCCCAAGCAAGCGTATATCCGGTTGTCACCGGAGGGCGCAGGAACAGTTCCATGACCGGCTCCGGGTCAAAACCGGGGCATTTCTCTGCAAGCTTCGCCTCAAATTCACCTTTCTGCACGATCTTGAGACCGGTCTTTGCTCCCACACCATCGGCACCTGTGTTGAAGTCCGTGCCGACAAGGATCCCCACCTGGACCAGCTGCTCCCGGGTGAGGTGAAGGCCGGTAAGCACCTCGGTAAGGACCACCCGTTCCGGGTTGACGGAGATCACGCGGCCCCGGATCTTTCGCTTCCCGCTCACGGTGAGGTTACGCACGAGCGTGGGTGCACCAAAAAGAAGCGTGTCATAATCCTGCGAGACCGCATACCGGGCATCGCCCCGCTGTACCATGAAGGCTGCCTGTGCCTCTCCTTCCCCGGCTGCCTGAACCCAGGGAATTCCCATCAGGTCGAGCAGTTCTTTTGACGTGGAAATGATCGTCTCGTCCACCCTGCTCGAAGACCGCGCCTGCTTATACGCTTCCTCCTCATCGCCCCGTTCGATAGCCTCTTTCCACTTTTCCCCGGCCACCTCCCGGCTCTTCCGGCGGATGGCGATGGTTGCATCCTTGAGATTCGAGGGTTTTCCATCGAAAACAAAGACCGGCTTTATCCCTTTTTCCAGGAAATTGACCATCCGGAAGAGGATTCCCGAGAGGTGCGATGTCACCCTCCCGTGATGGTCCATCAAAGGCGTCCCGTCAGGCTGCCGGATGATAGTCAGGAACTGGTAGAGGGCGTTGTTTGCATCGACCGCTGCCACCCCGGAAAGGTTTTCCCAGGTAACCGGCGTCTTGTAATCTGCAATGATATCCCGGAGTGCGACACCCATATCCGTCCCTCTGTTTTCGCGCCATCGTGTGAGCCCGTCGGGCTCTTATTTATAGGCCCGCTTTGAGAGCTCGCCGACAAGCTCCTCGAGCCTGCCGGTGGTCTTGTCATATTTTTCGTTCATGTGGGTGGAGATCTCTTCAAGGTTCGTGCGCAGCATCCGCTCCCGGGTGATCACGCTCTTTTCGAGGTTCCGTACCTTGATCTGGAGGGACAAAAACAGGCCGCCCAGCGAGAGCATCATAAGGGCAGCAGCTACGGCAATGGTGAGGTCCTGCCAGAACCGCAGGATAAGAAAGAGAGTCGAGATAACCATGACTGCAGTGAGCAGGATGTCAGGGAGATACTCGGGAATGTCCATGCTTTTAGATGATGAGAGCGCACATCATTAAGCTAACTATCCTCTTTCGCGGAGTACAGAACTATTATGGACACGACATTTGCCCGGCTCAAAGATGCCCTGCCCCTCCTCGTGATGCCGATCTTCCTTATTGTGGTCGAACTCGGCGCTCTCCTGCTTGCCGCCCCGGTCCAGTCTGCGGGCCTTGTTGCGTTCCAGGACCCCGAGTCCGTGGCAAACCCGTTCATCTTCCTTGCGATGATCCTGGGTTTTACCATCGTTATTTTGATCCTGATAAAATACGCGTTGAAAAAATTGATCGCTGCCATCATCGGGCTCTCGATCTTTTTTACATTCTGTTTTGTCTTTGCGGCTCTTGTCTATGGCGCCATGAACGTGACGGCCGCAGGAACCGGTGCCTGGTGGGAGGATCTGGTGCCGGCGGTCCTTGTCTATTCGACCACTGCAAGTACGATTGTGGCAACGGCCCTTGTCCTTATCCTTGCCACCTTCGCAACCCTGCTGCTGTACAAATATCCCGAATGGTACGTGATTGACCTGTTGGGAATTCTCCTTGCCGCCGGTGTATCCGCGATCTTTGGGGCGTCGCTGGACATCCTGCCGGTCGTACTGCTGCTTTTGATCCTCGCGGTCTACGATGCAATCTCGGTGTACAAGACCAAGCACATGATTACCCTTGCCGAGGGAGTCATGGACTTAAAAACGCCGATCCTCTTTGTGATCCCGAAAAAGCGCGACTACTCGTTTATTAAAGAGGGGATCGGGAAGATATCGGAGGGTGGGGAACGCTCCGCGTTCATCATCGGTATGGGTGACTTCATCATGCCATCGATCCTCGTCGTTTCCGCCGGGATCTTCACCCACGGGACAAAATATTTCGGGATCCTCAATCTTCCGGTGCTCGGGGCGATCGTCGGCTCGATTTGCGGCCTTGTTGTCCTGCTCTACTTTGTGATGTCAGGGAAGCCGCAGGCTGGCCTGCCCCCGTTAAACGGCGGAACTATCCTCGGGTTTATCATCGGCTGGGCACTCATCGGCTTTGCGTGAGTCTTCCCAAGCCTTGCGGTGGGAGAGGAGTTCGGCGAGCACCTCATCAACCCCATCCCTTGTTTCCGTTGACATGGCGCGGTAACCGTCCGCAACCATAATGTCGGACTTGTTTGCCACAACGATCACCGGAACTTTTACCATACCCTGTACCTCATCCAGAAGGCGCAGCTGCACCTCCATCGGGTACCCGCAGTGCTCCGACGGGTCGAGAATGAAGAGGATCACGCTTGCCACGTTCATCATCGCCGAGAGCGCCTGCCTCTCGATGGGGTTTCTTTCCTCTGCGGGACGGTCAAGGATACCGGGCGTATCCACGAATTGGATGCGGACCCGGCCTTCCTCGCGGAGCCCGACAATCACACCCTTTGTCGTGAATGGGTAGGACGCGATTTCCGGTGTTGCCGAGGAGACAAGCCGGATAAACGAGGATTTGCCAACGTTGGGGTAGCCCGCGATTACGACCGTAAAGGCGTCTTCTATGTGGGGCAGTTTCCGCAGGGTGTTTCTCACCTCGTTTAAGAAAATGAGGTCCTTGTCGATCTGGTGGACCATGGAGGCAAGGCGGGCCACCGCCCGCTTCCGGTACACCATGGTATCGGTGGCTTTTCTGGTCTGCACTGCAATCTGGTGACCTACCATCTTCGTGTGCTTGGCCGCCCACCCGACTGCCCCAAGGGACTGCTTGATCTTATCCACCCCGTACAGAATATCGGCCATCTCCCGGTAAAAGGACGGGATCTTTTCAAACTCGGGGAATCCCCGGATAATGTAGACCAGCCGGTCGTGGATTGCCGCACCGACGGCCCTCACAAACTCCTCGTTTGCCCGGTCCTTGTTGAGCTTCTCTTTTCTCTTCTTTGCTGCACGCCTGAAGCTCCGATCAAGGATCTCATCAGCAGTGGGCACCGTAGGCATCCGTTCGAATTCCACAAACTCCAACCTATATATTCATAGAGCGTGATACGTCTTATCGTTATGGAGCTGTCCCTGATCCAGAAGGATATCCTCATTACCCTCATCACCCTTTACCACCAGAAATCCCACTCCATCAAGGGCGAGGAGATTGCGGAAATGATCCTGCGGAACCCGGGCACTGTCAGGAACCAGATGCAGTCATTAAAAGCGATCGGTCTTGTGGACGGGGTTCCCGGACCCAAAGGGGGGTACATCCCCACCCAGCTTGCCTACCAGGAGCTCAACCTGAACGTGTCTGAAGGGGACTACGACGTCCCGATCAGCCGCGATGGCGAGAGGGTATCAGGGGCACATGTCCAGGAGATCGATTTTACTACACTCTGTCACCCGGATATCTGCCACGCGGTTATTAAGCTCGTGGGCAGCGCGAAGATCTTCGAGATAGGGGACAAGATCACGATTGGCCCCACCCCGGTAAACAAGCTCCTGATCCGTGGTGAGGTTTTCGGGAAAGATGAGGCAAAGCAGGCGCTTCTTATTGCCACATCGGAGATGCTCTCCCTCCCCAAACAGCCGATCAAGGCCTATATGAGCACCCCCCTTAAGGCCCTCACCACGTCTCATACCATTAAGGATGCCGTTGCCCTTTTTCACAAATACCGTATCCATGGTGCCCCGGTTCTTGAAGGAGATCGTCTTGCCGGGATCGTGACGATGAGCGATATCGCAAAGGCTCTTGACATGGGCTTGTCCCTGGATACGCCCCTTCCCTCGGTGATGACGCATGACGTGGTCCAGGCGCCATCGGATATCAAGCTCTTCGATGTGATCCGGCGCTTCAAGGAACGCGAGATCGGGCGGCTGGTGGTGACCGAGGACGGGAAGCCGGTAGGGATCCTTACCCAGTCCGATATTATCCGGGTCTTCCCCTCCCTCTGATTATATCCCTGCCCGGGGACCGCGCATAGGAAAGAGCGAAAAAATCGGATTAATTTCTCAAAAGAGCCTGTTATACCCTGCTATTTCAGAACACTTTATATATTAATACATCGTCATTTTTTTTATGACTCGTACATTTGCCCGCAGCCTTTCGCGAAAAAAGGTTATGAGTAACGACGGCAAGCTTGTTGGGACGCTCAAAAACCTCAGGGTTGACTTCGATTCCGGACAGGTCCTTGACCTGATCATCCACCCGGATCAGTCCTTTGTCACCGAGGGATACAATCTTGAAGAGGGCAACCTGCTGGTCGTTCCCTTTGAGTCGGTAAAAGACATCAAGGACTATATCGTTGTTGACCGTTACCTGGCCCGCAGGTAAGACCTATACTTTTTTACGGCTTGGACAAAGCCATTCCCGTACGCCTCTTCCATCACGTCGGCGGCAACTCTTTTCGTTGCCGGGTGGGCATTGGCGATGGTTATGCCAAGGCCGGCCCATTCAAGCATCCGGGCATCGTTGATCCCGTCACCGATTGCAAAAAAGTCTGTAGGGGAGAGCCCCATATCGCCTGCCAGGGCTCGAAGGGCAGTCCCTTTGCTGATGCCTTCGGACTGGAGATGGATGGCAAAGCCGGTGTCGATCACCTGTACCGGTTGGCCGGCAAGCACCTGCATCACTTCTTCTGCCGGTACGGTCCGGGCAAATGCAAGGTCCGCGAACCGGTACGTGGGATTATAGAGATCCAGTTCGATCCCTTTCTTCCGGTAGTAGGTCTGGAGTGTTTCAAGGGCAGTGCGGCAAACTCCCTGATCGCCATCAACATGGAGGGATCCGGTGTACCCGATCCGGTACACCCCCCCGTTCTCCGCGATAAACGTCCCCCTCGTGCCAATCGTTTTACAGAGGGCATCCATAAAACAGGAAGTATTCCCACTCGCCAGGACGACTTCGATCCCGTCATCTACAAGCGAGCGGATAGACTCGATCGCCCCCAGGTCAATCCTGCGGGTCGGGTCTGTTATGGTCCCGTCAACATCGGTCAGGAGCGCTTTTAACACGGCTTGAGTCCCGCCTCTTCTACCATGAATGGTGCCTCGCCCTCGGGCATGTTGGGGCTGTCCACGAGACGTGCGATACGCTTGCCGGCCTTGCTCTTCCGCAGGTAGATCCGGAAGGTGGCCGTGTGGCCCACGATATTGCCGCCGATGGGTTTTGTCGGATCACCGAAGAATACTGCAGGGTTGGACATGACCTGGTTGGTTACGAGGCCAACCGCATTGTGCTCATCGATGAGCTTGAAGAGATCGTGCATGTGCCGGTTGAGTTTCTGCTGCCGTGCGGCAAGAGTTCCCCGCCCGGCGTACTCGGACCGGAAGTGGGCGGTGAGCGAATCGATGATGAAGAGCTTGACCGGCTTCTTGGTTGACTTGAGCTCGGTTGCAAGGTCCCGGGAGTTCTCTACGAGGAGCATCTGGTGATCGGACGTGTGCGCCCGGGCGATATGGATATTGTCCAGGAACTCCTGGGTGTCCGGAATGCCATCGATACCAAGGCCCGCTACCATCTGCTCGATACGCTCGGGGCGGAAGGTGTTCTCGGTATCGATATAGATCACGCTGCCGTTGAGGCCTCCCTGGTCCTCGGGCAGCTGGACATTGACTGCCATCTGGTGGACGATCTGGCTTTTACCGGAACCAAACTCACCATACATCTCGGTGATGGCCTGGGTTTCCAGACCCCCGCCCAGGAGCGTGTCGAGTTCAGGGACCCTGAAGGAGAGTTTCCTGATATCCTTTCTCTGCTCGAAAATGTCTTTTCCGGTCTTAAAACCGCCGATATCTGCGGATTCGCGGGCCGCCTTGATGATCTTTTTTGCCGTGGACTCCGAGATCTCCGTGATCTCGGAAAGTTCAGCAGGTGAGGCAGTTGCAATGCTCTCAACGGAAAGGTATCCTGCTTCGCGAAGCTTGTCAGCCGTACTTGGCCCGACACCGGGTAAATCTTCTATCTCCAACGCTTTGTCAGCCATTTCTTGCTACATCTCCTATGGCACAACACCATTTTAATTCTCTCCATATAACCCGTGGCCATGCGGGGGGTGAAAGTGTAGGGGGGTCAGGTGAGGGGTGCCTCCAGCCGTGCAAGCAGGGCGGCAAGGCGCCCTGCCACCTCCTGCGGGTCCTTCTCGGCCGGCACTGCCGTCTCTGGGATAATACGGCTGCCGGCAAGCATCCCAACAACTGCAATCTCAGCGCCGGCCGGGTATTCGCCCTCGATGAGGTACCGCTCGTTCCCGTTGTCGATAAAGGTACCCCCGTTCCCGGGGATGATCGTTCCGGTAAAGGCGATCTCCTTCCGCTCCTCCTGCGGCAACCGGAGGAGACCTCCCCTACCCACACCAAGCTCGATCCCGCCAAAGCGCCCGGCCCGGGCTGAACCGTGGAAGATCTCGACCCGGTCACCGGGACGGACCGGCTGGAGTGCGAGGTCCCCCCAGAGCACAACCGCAAGCTCTTCGGTCCCGTCACAGATACGGATGTTTTTCACCCATGACGGGTTGCCGGCCTTTGTGGTGAACGAACGGGGTTCCTGTGCAACCTTTACCTCGCCGGTGACAGAGTACTGCCCGGTATCCGCGACTGACCCGAGCGGGGTAAAAGGTACGGTCACGGGTGTGTCCGAGAGACTCACCGTGCTCGTTTCGTCAATGCTGTAGGCCCTACCTTCCGCACGGCGGTCGGGCTTTGCCCCGGTAATGTGGATAGTGCTTCCCGGCGGTATGCCCAGGAGGAGGTTCGGGGACCATGACACGAGCCGGGCAGTCCCCCGGGCATCACCGATGAGACACTCCATCAGTTCCCCGGTCGTCCCATCCCGGCGGGAGAAACTCCGGGGCTTCTCTGCACCGATCACAACAACATCGAGATCGACAGGCTCCATTGAAAGGCCGTTTCCTGCCGTTGCCGTGCAGGTGATCTCACAGGTAGCTTTTCTGAGGGCAAGGGCATAGATCTCTTTCGTGCTGTTTGCCGGGTGCCTTCCGATCACTTCCAGCACGTCGCCGACAGCGATCTCGACAACCGCTCCTGCCCGTTCATCCCAGAGCACAACGCGGGTGGTGCCGGTCTCGTCACCTACAAGGAGCGTTGCGACCCAGCCTTTTTCGCCGTCCTTCCGGTCGAACTCCTTGGGTTCGGTCTTTCCGATGACTTTTGCAAAGAAACAAAAAAGGCTGGATTTCCCGGAGAGCTCACGGACCTTGACATGCTGGCGCCCGAGTGCACCGACCACAAGCATTGCCGCAGTCGGCTCATCGAGAAGATCTCCGCATTCCTCGATCTTCTGCTCTACGCGCCGTTCGAACTCTTCCTGGCTGATGAGGTCATCGACCAGCGCATAGTGGAAGAGAACCACGATTTCGCTCCCTACCGCTGCCAGGGAGGCCGCACCATGGTGCCGGTCAGGTCGGCAAGCGTCTCGGCGCGCCGCATGAGCGCCTCGTCCTTCCCATGGACAAGCACTTCAGGGCAGCGGGGCCGGCCGTTGTACTGCGAGGACATCGCATAGCCGTACGCACCGGCGTCCAGCACCGCGATAAGGTCTCCCGCCGCAAGCTCCGGCAGCTTCCGGTCGGCAGCAAGGATGTCCCCGGTCTCGCAGATCGGCCCGGTCACAGTGTACTCGGCATCAAGCGGGGCGTCCGCACGGTTAGCGACAACAACTTCGTGGTAGGAGTCGTACATCGCGGGCCGGACGAGGAGGTTGAAACCGGCGTCAACGTTTGCGAATCTCTTGTGGGCAGTCTTGGTCGAATTGACCCGGGTGAGAAGCACGGTCGAGTCGGCAACAAGGAACCGGCCCGGCTCGATCCAAAGCGTAGGGGTGATGCCCGCCTTTTTGATCCCCTCAAGAAAGACCGGCATCACGGCATCCGCGTAGTCCTCCGGTGTCGGTGCCGGGTCCGTGTCGTGGTGGTACGGGATGCCAAGGCCCCCACCGAGATCGAGGAACTCCAGTTTCACACCCATATCGGAGAGCTCCTTTGCGATCCTGACCATCACCTCTGCCGCCTTTGCAAATGGCACGACATCAAGGATCTGCGAACCGATATGGCAGTGGATCCCGACGGGTTTTACGTTTCTGCAGGCAAGCGCCTCTTTGTATGCGGCAGGGATCTGCTCGTGCGGGATCCCGAACTTGCTCGTTTTGAGGCCGGTCGCAATCTTCGGGTGGGTCGGGACTTCAAGGGCTGGGTTGACCCGGAACGAGATCTCCGCGACTTTTCCCGCCTTTGCAGCAATCACGTCAAGCTGATGGAGCTCGTCGAGGGAATCAAGCGAGACCTTCACACCTTGCTTGACCGCAAGGGCGAGGTCAGCAGGTGTCTTTGAGCTGCCGTTAAAGAGCAGTTTAGACGCCGGCATGCCAGCCTCGAGGGCAAGGGCAAGCTCGCCTGCGGAAAAGACGTCTGCCCCGGCTCCGAGACGGGCAAGCGCCCTCATCACGGCAAGGTTGCCGTTTGCCTTTGCCGCAAAGAGGACCTGCACCTTCCCGTATCTTTTGGAAAGTGCGGCATGATATGCCGTAAAGTGCTCACAGATCCGGTCCTCGCTGGTCACATAGAGCGGGGTGCCATATTTTTCGGTAAGGGCAACACAGTCCTGACTCCCGATAAAGAGGTGCCCTCCTTTGACCGTGAGGTGGGGCGGCAGTTTCACAGAGAGAGCCTCCGCATCCGTTCGATGGCTTCACGTATCCGTTCCACCGGCCGGGTGATAGCAAACCGGACATAGCCCTCTCCCGCGGAGCCAAAGCCAACACCCGGCGTGACAACGATGCCGGCTTCATTCAGGAGTTTTGCCGCAAAGGACATGCAGTCTTTCACCGGCATCCAGACATAAAAGGTCGCCTTCGGTGCCGGAACGTCAAAGCCGAGTTCGCGGAGCCCCGAGACCAGTACGTCGCGGCGTTCCTGGTAGATATTACAGGCCTCCTTCACGCAATCCTGGGGACCCGAAAGGGCGGCAATTGCCGCGTACTGGACGGCGTTGAAGACCCCGGAGTCGACATTGGTCTTGACCCGGCCAAGGCCAGAGAGGATCTCCGCATTCCCGACCGCCATCCCGATACGCCAGCCGGTCATGTTGTAGGTCTTCGAGAGCGAGTGCATCTCGATCCCGACCTCCATCGCATCTTTTGCCTCCAGGAATGAGGGTGCCTTGTAGCCATCGAAAGCAACCTCGGAGTACGGGTTGTCCGAGACAACGACAATGTGATGGTCCGCGGCAAAGTCCACGACCTCTTTATAAAACGAGAGCGGGGCGATGGCAGCCGTCGGGTTGTTTGGATAGTTGATGAACATGAGCTTTGCAGAGCGCACGACCTTTTCCGGGATATCATCAAGGATCGGGAGGAAATTATTCTGCCGTAACAGGGGCATCTCGTGGACTTTCCCTTCTGAAAAGAGGGTGCCGGTCGAGTACCCCGGGTAGCCGGGGCTCGGGGCGAGCACGTAGTCGCCCGGGTTCACAAACGCCTCGCCGATATGAGTGATCCCGTCCTTGGAACCCATCAGGGCAAGGGTCTCCTTTGACGCATCGAGCGTAACGCCGAACCGCTTGTGGTACCATCCGGCAACAGCCTCGCGGTAGGCGGGCATGCCGGCATACGAGGGATAGTGGTGGTTTTTCGGGTCGCGTGCGGCAGTGCAGAGAGCTTCTACGATATGGGGAGGGGTGGGGAGATCCGGGTCGCCGACACCCAGATCAATGATGTCCACGCCTTTTTTCTGCTGCTCTGCTTTCATCTCGTCAATCCGTGCAAAAAGGTACGGCGGGAGATTGCTCATGCGTGCTGAGTACATACGTGTACCTATCATTGGATCGGGCGATACTAGAAAGTAACTCTCACGGAAGAAACTGACAATTTGCGAGCCCGGGTCATATACCCTTATCTGCCGGGAACAGCCAACACCACTCCCATGGAGACCGGACCTGGAAAGAAGAGGGAGAAGGAGATCTGCGTCCTGTACGTGACCGCACCGCCATCGCAGTCGGAGACGCTCGCAAAGAGCCTGCTGGCAAAACACCTTGTCGCCTGCGTCAGCATCATGCCGGTGCGTTCCCTCTACCGCTGGAAAGGGGAGTCCTGCGAGGACAGCGAAGACCTGCTCATCATTAAAACACGAAAAAGCCTCGTGCAGGCCACCATTGCTGCGGTGAAGGTGGATCACCCCTACGAGGTCCCGGAGATTATCGCACTACCGGTCATCACGGGCCATGCACCGTACCTCGACTGGGTATACGGGGAGACAGATCAGCCGTAACAAGGACGGCATGGCCACGAGGCGAAGGTTTTTTGTCCCCCGGAACATTGCTGTACAGGTAAGTATGGCAGGAAACGATATCACGGGAGAGGCGCCGCAAACAAAGAAGACCGCAGTTCTTGTCCTTGGCTGCCCGCAGGTCCCGGTGCAGACGAGCGTTGCGCTGTACCTGGTGGACAAGCTGTCCGGGGCCGGCATTGCCCCGACCATTGCCGGGAACAAGGCGGCAATCACCCTCCTTGTGCTTGCTGACCCGAAACGGCATTACCTGAAAGAGGTGACGGACCTTGACCGTGCGGTCGCCCAGATATCCGAGAAGAAACGGGATTTTGACCTCTGCTTTGTCTTTATCCATAACGATGCCGGAGTGAGCTATGCCGCAACCATGGCAGCGATCTCGAAAGCAAAAATCTTCCCGGTGATCTATGGCGAGCACTGGGAGGAGATGGCAGCCCAGATCACCTTCCCCTGCACAAAGATTGCCGCAAAGGCCGTGCACAACCCCATGCCCTTAAAGAAAGTAATTGACGAGGTGGCACCGACATGGGCTGCGTAGAGGCTCTTAACTACGAGATTATCCTGCGGGACGCCTCGTTCAAGGAGTGCCGGGAGTATATCAAAAGCCATTTCCCGGAATCGATCGATGTTCAGCCGGGCTTCAAGATCTTCGATGTCCATACCATCGGTGTCCCCCCGATCGCAGTCGGTCTCGAAGGTAACTTCGTGATATTCCCGTACACCAAGCCCTGCCACGGGACCTTTTTATTAAGGGTGGAAGATGGCGTTGAGGCAGCCCGTCTCCGGGCCTTAAAAAAGGGCAAGTTACCGGATATATAACCGAAGCAGGGTAGGATCAAATAAACGCGGCCGCAAGGGATTCCCGTAATCATCCTCACGGGGGAAATTATATAGTACGCCTGCGTGAAGTATAAATCAAGAGGGATTGGGCATGGCCGGTAAAGGAAAAGTACTCCTGGTGGATGATGAAGAGATCATTCTTGATGTATCCCGGGAGGTGCTCCGGTTTCTCGGGTACGACGCTGCCTTTGCAAAAGAGGGAGGGGCAGCAATAGAACTGTACAAACAGGGGAAAGAAGCCGGCCAGCCGTTTGATCTCGTTATCATCGATCTCACTATACCCGAGGGGATGGGGGGCCGGGAGACCATAGAGAAGCTCCGCAGCTACGATCCCAATGTAAAAGCCGTAGTGTCGAGCGGATACACCAATGATCCGGTCATGCAGGATTATGCAGATTATGGTTTTTCCGGCAGGCTTACCAAGCCCTATCGTATTAATGAGATGAAAACGCTGCTGGAAGAGATGATCCGGAAAAACTAACCCTTTTTTTGGACACTTGTCCATCGAAAGAATAGACTCTATCCCAACCTATATACCGTTCCCCAAAGCACCACAATGTTAAGGGTCTCTTTATGAAGGATCTATCCGTGCTTGTGGGGGGCAGGGCTGGCGATGGCATCAGTAATGCCGGAATGATGGTTGCCCAGCTCTTCAACCATCTTGGCTATTTTGTCTATATGTATACCGATTATCCCTCACTGATCCGAGGGGGGCATAATTTTGCCCTTATCCGCGCAGCGGACGAACCCGTCGGTGCGTACAACAACCATATCGATTATCTGATCGCGCTTAACCAGGAAACCGTTACTCAGCATCTCCCCCAGTGTACTGATTGCACGGTCGTGGCAAATGCTGATCTGGTAAAATCCTTACAAAAAGGCCAGACCCTCTCGGTCAATGCTATCCTGAAAGAAGAGTCCGCGCCGCCAATCACCGGGAACTCGGCCATGATCGGGGCTTTTGCAAAATCTGCGGGGATTCCCTGGGAGGTGGTCGGGGAGGTTTTCCGCCGGCATTTGCCCAAGGCAGCAGATGAGAACATCCGCGTTGCCAAACGGGCATATGACGAAGTACAGTCTGTGCGATCAGTTCCCCCGATCCCGGGAACTGCTCACAGCCTGCTCACCGGGAACGAGGCCATCGGGCTTGGCCTTGCGGCCGGCGGTCTGGATGCATATATTGCGTACCCGATGACACCATCGTCCACCCTGCTCCATTTCCTTGCCGGGAACGCGGAACGGCTTGGGATCCGGGTGATCCACCCGGAGAATGAGATTGCAGTTATGCTGATGGGGCTGGGAAGTGCAGTTGCCGGGGCAAAAACCGCGGTCGGCACATCGGGCGGCGGATTCTGCCTGATGACCGAGGGGCTCTCGTTTGCCGGGATGGCCGAGATTCCTATTGTGATCGTGGTCTCCCAGCGGACAGGACCGTCTACCGGCCTCCCGACCTATACCGGCCAGGCAGATCTCCGGTTCGTACTTCACGCGGGGCAGGGGGAATTTCCCCGTCTCGTGGTGGCACCTGCCGATGCCGGGGAGGCATATCTCTGGTCAACGGCAATACTCCACCTCTCCTGGAGATACCAGATCCCGGGATTTGTACTGACCGATAAGACCCTTTCAGAAGGCACGTACAGCGTTGATAATAACCAGCTCAGGGAACTCCCCTCTGCGGCCCCGGTGCTCTGGGATGGCGAAGGGACCTACCGGAGGTACCTCAACACCGCTGACGGTATCTCACCACTTGCATTCCCCAGCAGGAAAGATTCCATTGTCAAAGTGAACAGCTATGCTCACGACGAGGATGGAATTACCACAGAAGACGCAGGATTCGTTACCGGGATGGCCGAAAAGCGCAAAAGGAAGGAGACCCATCTCAGAGAAGATCTCAAACGGTATCCCTGTGTCAATGTCCGGGGATCACCCGGGGCTGCTACCGCGCTCCTTTGCTGGGGTTCGGTCCGCAATGCCTGTGATGAAGTGGCTGGCCAGCTGGGCCTCCGCGTTATCCAGCCGGTCGTGCTCTCACCCTTCCCAAAAGAGCAGTTTTCTGATGCGTGCCGTGGCATAGACCGGCTGATTGCGGTAGAGGAAAATGCGACCGGCCAGCTTGCGGCCCTCGTCCATGAACAGGGAGTCACTACTCAGGCGACACTTCTCAGATATGACGGCCGGCCGTTTACTCCTGCCGAACTGCTGGTAAAAGTCCAGGAGGTGCTCACGTCATGACCCGGAACCTGATCACCCCGGCGCAGAACACCTGGTGCCCGGGATGCGGCAACTTCTCGATCCAACACACACTCAAGGATATCCTCGCTGTGAGGGAAAAGGAGGGCAGTTCCCTTGACAACGTGGTGCTCGTTTCCGGTATCGGCTGCCACGCAAAGATAGCCGATTATCTCAACATCAATACCGTGTACACCCTGCACGGGCGGACAATCCCGGTGGCAACAGGCCTGAAACTTGCAAACCCGGACCTCACCGTGATCTGCTGTGCCGGGGACGGCGATGCGTATGCCGAGGGGCTTGACCACCTGATCTTTGCTGCAAAGAGAAACATCGATATCACGATGATCGTCCATAACAACCGCGTCTATGGCCTTACCACCGGACAATACACTCCCACATCACCGCTCGGTTTTAAGGGGAAGTCTACACCTGCCGGAACTGCCGAGTACCCGTTCAATCCACTGGAACTGATGCTTGCAAGCGGCGCAACCTATATCGCGCGGGGCTATACAAAGAAAATACCGCAGCTGGCACAGCTGATCCGGCAGGGGATCGCCCACCACGGTTTTGCCTTCATCGATATCCTCCAGATCTGCGCGAGTTTCTTTAACATGACGGAATATTACCAGTCACGGGTCTATGATCTCTCCGGGCACGATACCGGCGACTTCGGGATGGCGTGTGCAAAAGCGCGGGAGTGGGACTATAACCGCGACGCGCCCATCGCCCTTGGGGTATTCTACGAGAAATCATTCCCCACGTTTGACGAGCGTCTTTTTGTCCAAAACCTCACACCAGATGAACGAGCTCACCGCATCCGTGACCTTTTTGAGGCCGCAAAGTGACGATTATCCCTGCAGGATGCCAGCGGAAGATCTGATCTGACAGAATCCGGTACCGAAAATACGATGGGGGGGAGATCATGGACGAGACCAACACGTGCACCGCAGATGAATCCCCACAGGGAGCCCGGAATCCCTCCTGGATCTCCCTGGTCCTCGTACCACTCGTGATCGTCCTTATCTGGGCGGTGGAAAATTATCTCTTGGCCGGAACAACCCGCCTTTTCTGGAAAGTCAATCTTTTCGATCTTGTTCTCTATTCTGCACTCTCTGCGATTCTTGTGGGGATTATTGTCCCCTTCGTACGGATACGGGCGGCGTTTCTCTCCGGTGCGGTCAATATGTTCCAGATAGGGTTCCGATCATCCCGAAGGACCCTTATCGCCGTCGGCCTCACAGCTCTTGCGTGTTACCTGTTCCTTGTGTTCACCGGGATACCGGGAAGGTTATCTGACTGGCTTCTTGAGGGGGGCTCTCTTTTCCTGCTCTTCCTCCCAACAGCTACCGCTGCAGTGATGATCTGCTGGGCGATGGTCGGAACACATATCCAGGCATATGTCCGCAGCGAAGGTGTGACAGTATCGGTACTTGCCGGGATTCTCATCACAGCGCTTATCTTTGCACTTTCTCTCTCGACCCTGTTTACAGACCTGAATTTACGTGAAGTTTTTATCGGTTTATTCGTAAGCGGCTGCATATCTGCGTTCTTTTTCTTTGCCGTCCGCGATGTCTATGCAACCATTATTGTGGTCACTTTCGGTCTTGTGATCTTATTCAATACCCACATTGATCCGGCATATCTGACCCCGGTCAACCCCGTCGTTGTTCTGTGCGGGTTTGCAGTTGTTATGGTACTTGTAGGAGTTCACTGGCATTTCTCCCGGCATTATACCACAATTCAGATCCCGCAAAAATAAACGGTTTTCTTATGGCAACTCCTTGCCTCCTGATGATGTGAAGAGGCAGCGGAAAACGGTTCCTTGAGACAAAATTATTATCCGTCCGTGTGCAGAACGCTATGCTATGACCGTAAAATCATCTTACGGACTCATGCTGGGTCTGATTCTTGTATTGTGCGTGCTCTTTGCCGGCTGTTCGAGCCAGAGTTCAACGACGACGATCGCAAAGGTCACCACGCCCCCCGCGGCAAAATATACGGCCGGGGATATCATTACGAATAACGCATCCTCGTCATTCTGGCTTATCACATCATACGATTCCACCAATAACCTGTACAACCGTGTTCTTGTCCAGAAAAATTCCGATGGAACCTGGAGCCAGGTTACCGGCGCATCACTACAGGACACGAAAATGGATGTGGAAAAATTGTATCAGGTATTGGTTACCCAGGTTTCCGTAGCCTCGGTCACCTATGCGACCCCGACTGTTCCCACCACCGTCCAGACCACGCTTTCAGGAAACGGGCCGATAATAAGTGCGGTCTCCCCAACTACCGGTGCAATCGGGAGTAGTCTTTCCGTTACTGTCACGGGGAGCAACTTCCAGAACGGGGCTTCACTCCGTCTGGTTCAGCCAGGCCTCCAGCCGATTGCTGCATCAGGTGTTTCGGTAACCTCTACCCAGATCACCGGCACCTTTAATCTGGCCAGCATGAATGCGGGCCCGGCGAATGTTCAGGTCGTTAATCCTGATGGAAGATCGGCATTACTGAATAGTGCGGTTACCATAGGTGTAGCTTCACCAACCATCAGCAGTATTAGTCCCACAAGTGGCTCTCCCGGGCAAACATACACGATGACATTGAATGGACAGACATTCACTAATGTACAATTGGTAAATCTGGTTTCTTCAAGTGGATCAACAGAGATTCCCTGTACAAGCCCATCAGCCTCCGCAGATACAAAGATCAGCTGCAGTCTTGTATTGCCCAGTTCGGCAACTCCCGGCGTATATGGGATAGAAGTTATCACCTCCGATGGTACGACAGGTACGATGAATTCGGCGTTTACGATCAACAACGCCACATCATAATTTTTTAGCAGACAAATAGTAAGAGCGTTAAAGAAAAGGGGGGTTACTTTGCCCTTTTTATTTCTTTGAGTCAAAATGTCCGCGATTCTGAAAAATTGGTAACCTTTATAAGCGTGCCGGGGAGAGAGTACTTCCAGAGAGCAGAATGAAAAGAGAACATCATTACGGAAGAATTGTCGCGTCTCTTGTGGCGTGCCTTATTCCCAGCTATGTGGCTCTTTATCTCTTCACCACCTCTATTCCCGGATGGTACTCCGGCCTGAAAAAACCGGATTTTCTTCCGTCTGATCTTATTTCCTTTTATGGAATCATTATCCTCTTCTGTCTTCTGGGCCTGACACTTTATTCTATATGGAATGCCGGGCTCGGTCGCAGCGAGGTCCAGGCCGCATTCCAGCTCTTCCTGTTCACCCTGACGCTCCTCATGCTCTGGTTTGTATCATTCTTTTACCTACAGTCAGTCTTCTTTGCGTTTATCGTGATGGTAATGGTCATTGCCGTCACGCTCTGTACGCTTGCCCAAATCCTGCGCTCCGCGGTAAACGCCGCATTCTTTATTATCCCCTGCCTGATCCTGCTCCTGATCATCTGCTACGCCAACCTGCAGATAGTCGAGCTGAATGCCGGCCTTCCCGTGTGGGGAATTATACCCTGATGCGACCACACGGTGACCGTGGAATGTTCCTTATCGAAACGGTTATTCCTTCCAATACGCTACATTTTACCTGTCCGCACCGAAACGTCCTTTTTGGGAGGGGGCTGGAGACGCCATATGCCATTCCCATCATCTCAAAAAATGCGTTGTTTCCGGCAGAGCAGGATCCGCCTGCCATGATACGGCCCTGTCTGTCGGCAGGACCAGACAGGGCGGCTCTGTCTGTTGCAAATTACCCTTTGAATAAGAACATGAATCCTGGTGAGTATGATGGTCTCCCGTGAACTCGTAAATGGTGTGTATTCCGTCGGGGCATTCGATTTTGACCGGCGGATATTTGATGAATTGATCCCGTTGCCGGAGGGCACGAGCTATAATGCCTACCTTATCCGTGGCAGCGAAAAGACCTCCCTGGTCGAGACCGTCGATCCTTCCAAGGAATACGATCTTATCTCAAACCTGGTAAAAGCGGGAGTGGAGTGCATTGATTATATCATAATCAACCATGCTGAACAGGATCATTCGGGATCGCTCCCGATGATCCTGGAGTTCTACCCGGACGCCCGGGTGGTCACGAATGCAAAGTGCCGGGATCTCCTCATCAGCCTGCTCCATATCCCGCAGGATCGCTTCCTGGTGATCTCTGACGGTGAGACCTTGTCGCTGGGGGATCGGACACTCCGGTTCTTCCTTACGCCATGGACACACTGGCCCGAGACCCAAGTCACCTTCCTTGTCGAGGACAGGATCCTCTTTTCCTGCGATCTGTTCGGTTTCCATGCCGCAACCAGTGATCTGTTCATCACGGATGAGGCATGGGCATACCGTTCAGCAAAACGGTATTACGCGGAGATCATGATGCCGTTCAGGGGAAGCATCAAAGGCTACGTAGAGAAGGTCAGGGCACTTTCACCGGTTATGATAGCGCCCAGCCACGGGCCGGTCAACAAAAACCCGCAGTTTATCCTTGATGCCTATGCAGACTGGGTATCGGATGCTGTTAAAAACGAGGTAGTTATCCCGTACATCTCCATGCATGGAAGTACTGCAAAGATGGTTGATCACCTCACCGGTGCTCTCATCGCCCGGGGGATTACGGTAAAACCCTTCAACCTCACCCGGACTGATGTCGGGGAACTCGCTCTTGCCCTGGTGGATGCAGCTACGCTGGTGATTGCCACCCCGACCGTCCTTTTTGGCCCCCACCCGTCCGTTGTCTCCGCGACGTACCTTGCAAATGCCCTGCGACCAAAGACCCGGTTTGCCACAGTCATCGGATCCTATGGATGGGGGGGCAAGAGCGTGGAGACGATCACAAAGATGCTGGATCATGTCAAGGTGGATCTGCTTCCCCCGGTCATGGTTACCGGCGAGCCCGGCGAGTCTGCCATGCAGGATCTCGACCGGCTGGCTGACGAAATCTTAAAGAAGCATAAAGAGATTAACATCGTGTAAGTGAAAGGAGCGACAGACATGACAAAACTCTTCGAGATCTACAAGTGCGAAGTCTGTGGGAATACCGTGATGGTTGTCGGGGCTTCCGGTGGTACCATGGTGTGCTGCGGGAAACCGATGGCCCTCCAGCTGGAAAAGACCGCGGACCAGGGCAAGGAGAAACATGTGCCGGTGATCGAGAAGACCGCGAAGGGAATTCTGGTGAAAGTCGGATCCATTCCTCACCCGATGGAAGAGAAGCACTACATCCAGTGGGTCGAAGTACGCTCCGGTGACCAGGCACACATCACGTGGCTCAAGCCCGGGGAGAAACCCGAAGCGGAGTTCCCGATCAGCGACACCAATGTGAAGGCGCGGGAATTTTGCAGCGTCCACGGACTCTGGACCAATAAAGCATAACCCTTTTCCTTCTTTTACGGATCTTTTCTCCAGGCAAACGCTCATAGATCTCCAGTGACAATCAGCTAGGTAATGCGCCGGCTTCTGTATCTCTCCACCATTGTGGCGGACCTCGGGTCAATCTTCTTTTTTATCGCCCCCCTTACAGCGCTCCCCCTGGTAGTTACCCTGCTCTTCTCAGAGTGGGGGCTGTTTTTCCCCATGGCTGCAGTACCGGCCCTGTTCTTTTCCCTGGGCATTTTGTTAAAACGTCTGCCCAGAAACGAACGCGAAAACCGGCTCTCAACCACGCTTTGCTCGGTCGCCCTCTTCTGGTTTACCTGCGCTATGGTGTCCGGCATCCCGTTCCTCCTTGGCGCTCATATGGGCTTTACCGATGCACTCTTTGAAGGGATGGCCGGATGGACCGGGACCGCATTTACCCTGATGCCCTCCCTTGACACAGCCCCACATACCCTGCTTTTCTGGCGTTCTTTTATGCAGTGGATGGGAGGGATTGGTACGATTGCTTTTGTGATAGCACTTGCAAGCAGTACCGGGCTTTTCCAGGGAAAGATCTATCGTACCGAAAGCCGCGATGAACCTCTTATGCCCAGCATCCTCTCAAAAGGGAGGGCAATCTGGAAGATTTACGGGCTCCTGACCTTTCTCGCGATCGGTCTTATCCTCTTTACCGGGCTCTCCCTCTGGGACTCGGTCAACCTTGCGCTTACCACGATCTCCACCGGGGGATTTGTCCCGCACGATGGGGGCATTCTCTCGTATAACAACATCTTTTTGGAAGTGCTGCTCATCCCGCTCATGATCGCCGGGGCATTGCCGTTCCGCCTGTACTACCTGATTGGGGAGAACCGCCGCTGGAGCCTGTTCGGCGACGAGCAGGTCAAGCTCTTCCTGGTTGTTACCGCCCTTGGGACTGCAGTCCTTACCTACGATCTGGTCTATTTTAATAACCTGAACATCGGCTCTGCCCTCTTCCAAGGGGTTTTCATGACCGTTTCTGCCCTGACAACGACAGGTTTCCAGATTGTCGATCTCCAGACATGGGCCAGCGTTACGCTCTTTTTCCTGATGATGCTCGTCTTTATCGGGGGTACATCCGGCAGCTCAGCCGGCGGCATCAAATTAAACCGGGTGATGCTGGGGTTGCGTGCGCTGGTCTGGTGGTTCCGTCGGCTCTTTGTCAGCGGCAAGGTGTTAATCCCCTTCAGGAGCGAAGGGAGGGTCATCCCGCGGGCAACGGCTGAACTTGAAACGGCAAAGACCATGCTCGTGATCATCCTCTCGGTTGTCGTTATCTTTATTGCCGCTATCATCGTCCTTCAGTTCCAGCAGATGGCATCTCCCATCAATGGGATTCTCTTTGATGTCACGTCCGCGTTCTCCACATGTGGTATCAGTACAGGTTATGTCACCCCGGGCATGCCGCTTGTCTCGAAGTGGGTCTTTATTATTGTGATGTGGCTGGGCAGGCTCGAGGTGATCCCGGTCCTGGTCCTGTTTATGGCACTTCTCCGGGGTTCTGATTAGGGCAAAGGCCCTCAAACACAATTCTACTTTTGTTAACTTCAGAAGATCTAATATAAACTGCCGGCCTATAGTACGATAATGAAGCAGATCGCCCTGTACGGAAAAGGCGGCATTGGAAAATCCACGACATCAGCCAACCTTTCCGCAGCCCTCTCGCTAGCAGGGCATACTGTTCTCCAGATCGGCTGCGATCCCAAGCGAGACAGTACCCGGATGCTGATGCAGGGGCGGTTGATACCGACGGTCATGGATCTGGTACGGGAGCGGGGTGCAGAATCGGTGACGCCCACCGATGTGGTTTATACCGGGTTTAATGGGGTCCGCTGTGTTGAGGCGGGAGGGCCGGAACCGGGTGTCGGCTGCGCCGGGCGGGGTATCATCGCCACCTTCCAGCTGCTGGAAAAATTCGGTACACTTTCGGGGGATGTGATCGTCTACGATGTACTGGGCGACGTGGTCTGCGGCGGGTTTGCCATGCCCATGCGTGAAGGCTATGCGCAGGAAGTATATCTCGTCACCTCCGGGGAGCTGATGTCGCTGTACGCAGCAAACAACATCTGCAAAGCCATCCAGCGACTGAGCGCCCGGCCCCGGAGCATGTGCCGGCTTGCCGGTGTGATCTGCAATGCGAAGAACCAGCCACGGGAGGAAGAACTGGTGGCAGAATTCGCCCACCGGGTCAACAGCCATCTTGTCCAGTTTATTCCCCGGGACCGCACGGTGCAGCTTGCCGAGCTGAATCGCAAAACCGTGATCGAATACGAACCCGCGTCAGCGCAGGCAAAGGTGTACCGGGATCTGGCTGCACACGTGATGGAAAACACCCGGTTTACCATCCCAACCCCTCTCGGGATTGATGAGCTTGAGACCCTCGCCATCGACTTTATGTAGATCCGCAGGCTGCACCCTTACCGGGGCACTCTCGGTGACCACTCATGTCCGCGATGCGATTACCATAATCCACGGCCCCGCCGGGTGTACTCATCACAATTTCTCTCTCCTGCACGCAACCAGTCTCGACAACGACCGGATCACGCTTCCACCCCTGGTCTCGACCGCAATTTCGGAGACCGACGTGGTTTTCGGGGGAGAAGGGGCACTTGACCGGACGCTTGATCAGGTGATTGAACGCGATCCCGCGGCAATTTTTGTCCTCTCGACCTGTATTACCGAAACCATTGGCGATGATGTCGGGAGGGTCTGCGGTTCAAAGGCCGGGGTGCCGGTTATCGTGGTTCCGACTGCAGGGTTCCTGGGAGGATCCTTCCAGACCGGCGTTAATAACGCACTTATATCCCTTGCCGGGATGGCAGAGCTGGCCCCGCAAAACGGGAAGGTAAACATCATCGGAGAAATGAACCTCGAATACGAGGTTGACGAGAACTTCGCTGAAGTCTCCCGACTGCTTTCCCTTCTGGGCCTCTCCGTGAATATCCGTTTTGTCCACGACAGCACGGTCGGACAGATCGCATCGCTGGGTGAAGCAAGGCTCAACGTGCTCCGCGATCCTGCCCTCGTACCGGTGGGAGAATATCTTAGGGAGCGCTTCGGGACACCCTACATTCCGGGATTTCCGTTAGGGATCTCCGGTCCCATCGCATTTCTCGAGTCCGCAGCGAATACCTGCGGTATCGATCCCCGGCCTGCAATAGATGCGGAGCAGGCATTCCGTAAAGAGATCTTCGACGACTTTGCGGATATTGCAGGCGCCGGCATCTCCTTTTCTCCGTCGCTCAGTGATCCGGAGGGGAGCAGGGTGGCACAGGATATGGCCGAAGCCCTCCGCCTCGCTATCACGCCATCCGGGCGCCCCGTTCCTGTCCCTCTCACCCCGCCGGTTGGAACCGCCGGCGTGCGCCGGATGCTTCACCGCTGGAGGCGTGCGATCCATGCCTGAATGCACAACACCGCTGTGGCCCTGCGCGATGACCGGGGCTGCTGCATGTCTTGCAGGATTCGAGGGGATATCCGTTGTGATCCACGGGTCAAGCGGGTGCTACTACTACCCGGCCACCCTTCTCCATGCACCCCTTCACGGCACCTTTATCCTCGAAAATGAAGTGATCTTCGGATCAGGAGACCGGCTGCGCGAGGTGATTGCCAATCTCTCCGGCAAAGGCGGCAGGATTGCTGTCATCACCACCTGTGTTCCTTCTGCTCTGGGGGAGGACATCCGCTCGATGGTAGATGATGAGGAGATCATCGTTGTGGACAGCCCGGGGTTTGCCGGGGAACTGGAAGCCGGTTACCGGGCGGCCCTTGCTGCGCTCACCCCGGCAGTCAGCACGGAACAACGGGGGGTGAACATCGATGGCATATCACTCTCGGATCCCTTTTACGAGGGAAACCTCCATGAGGTTACCCGGCTGCTGCACCGTGCCGGCATTACCGTAGGGACAGTTTTCTCCTGTGACCGGGCCGGGATGGCCGGTCATGCATCTCCGCTGACTATCGGCACGAACGGGGATTTTGGATCCGGTGTCGGATCCTCTCTTGGTGGCACCCTCGGTATCCCGGCACTCCGCTCAACGTTCTCCCGTCTTGCCGATATTATGGACAGTGCTGATGTTGATCCGGTCCTGAAAGAACTGGACCGGCAGGAAGAGCGGGCGATTCATGCCTGCGATAAGTTCCTGCGCCGGTACGATCCGCCGGGCGTTGCAGTCTTTGCCGGTGCCGCGTACGCCCTCTTTGCGGCAGATACCCTGGAACGGTATCTCGACACGGAAATTCTGGTGGTGGGGACCCGCAACAATCTGCCGGAACAACCAGAAAGGCAGTACCGGGTTGAGAAACTGGCAGGGCTTGAAGAGGTCAGCCGCACGATCGCAGATGCTGCGCCGGATCTCGTGATCGGATCCTCGTTCGAGCGATCCCTGGTTCCCGACCGGCCCTTTGTGGGGATCATTCCGCCTCTCCGGGGGAAAGTCCGGCTTTCCTTCCATTCCCTCGCGGGTACAGCCGGGATGCTCTCTTTTATCGAAGAAGTCCTGAACGCCTGCATGGACCGGACAGCCTGACCAGCGCCTGGGCCGGCCACGGCCTGCTCCCGTATCCTGATCACTTTCACCCCGCGCACGGCCCCGGGTTATATACCCGAGGGTAAAGACGCATTATTACGACAGAAGGTGGTCGTGTATGATGCAGAAGGCAGGATATATCCGGCGAACAGGATGCAGGGCAATCGACCATGACGGCAGGCTCCAGGAAGTCGTGGAGCTGCATATCATGGGGGCACGCTACGCGATCCGGTTTGCGGACCTGGCAAAAGGGATATCCGGGCGGCAGGTGGTCATCCAGATAGAGGCCCTTGTCCGGGAGTGGAACGATTTCCTGGGTACGACCTGCGGGCTTGCCCAGGTATCGGCATCCGGTAAGGCCCTCAACCTCGAACTCTTCGACGCCGGGAGCTTCACGGTCTCGCTGGGTGCCCTCCGTGCGGCCATCTACGGCAGGGAGCGCCATGCGACCGTCGCCCGGATCCCCGAACAGCCCGCTTCAGCCGCGTGGAAAGACAAGAGGCTTACCGGCCAGCAGCAGATCAGCGCGCTGGTCTGATCTCCACACACTTTTTTTTATTCCCTCATTTTCTCTGCCGGAGATCACCCTGCTGCCTTTGCGGTAGAGGGTGTACAACATTAATAGTCCTGCAGGGAAACGTGTACTGAAAGATGCGGGAGCCGGGAACACCCCCGGTTCCTCCCTTTACCGAAATGGAGTCACCGAATGGATACCTGCGATGATCCCTCGTACAGGGAGCTTGTGGAACATCAGCAGGATATGCTGGTCAAGTTCAGTCCTGAAGGAAAACTCCAGTTTGTCAACAAAGCCTACTGTGAGACACTGGGGAAAACAAAGGAGGATCTGGTGGGCAGTGTCTTCATGCCTGCCACCGACCAGCGGTATTCCGATGCACTGGCTACCCAGCTGACCAAACTCTTCCGGCCCCCCTATGCCTGCCAGGTGGAACAATGGATCTCCACACCCCGGGGCCAGCGATGCATCAGCTGGTCAGCGCGATCCATTACCAATGGTAAAGGAGAGGTAACTGCAATTGTCGCTACCGGGCACGACATTACACGGTGGCACAAGGAGCACCGGGCCATGCGGAAACGCGATGAAGAACTGATGCTCCTTCTCGAAAGCGGAAAGCAGCTGTACTATACGCACAGTGCGGATCATACCCTTTATTATGTCAGTCCCCGGATCCGGGCTCTTCTCGGGGTATCCCCGCGCTCAGGAAAACGGTTGTGGACCGATTACCTGACCGACAACCCCCTCAATGCAAAAGGACTGGAGAGGACACTCAGGGCGATCGCCTCCGGCAGGCGCGAACCCCCGTACCGCCTTGAGTTTTATGGCAGAGATGAGACAAAGGTCTGGGTAGAAGTAAATGAGATTCCGGTAGTAAAGAACCAGAAGACCGTTGCTATCGCCGGGTACATGGTCGATGTGACCGAGAAGAAAAAAGTTGAAGAGGGGCTTATCGAGGCAGAGATCCTCTTAAAGAACTACGGGAGCGGGAAACCAAAAGACAATGTCCAGGAGGGAGAGGCCAGGGGAGGGCCGTTTGCATCCCTCAAATCAATCCTGTCTCCCCGGCAAACTGATGAGGAAAGCGATCTCCCGCTGGATATCCCGGATAATCTCCGTTAGCACGTTCTATTTTTAACCGTTTACCTGAACTTGCGGGACCCGTTTCATATCGGGAAGGATCAGGCAGCCTTCTGCCGCATTCCCGATCGCCTCATACCAGCCGGCAAGGTAAAAATATCCCCCCAGTGCCGAGGTCAAGGCGTCGAGCTCATCATGCGTCACCCGCCCGCCGCCGGCAGAGATGCGGATGCCGGTTCCTGCAAGGCCCGTTCTGAGCCGGGCAACATCGGTCTTTTTCCGGGGGATCTGTAACAGATCCTGCGTTGCTCCCGGATAACTTTCGATCACCTCGTATCCCTGTTCCCGGAGGATCCCGGCAAGACGTATCCCCCTCACCGTCAGGTTCTGCATACTCCTGATCAGGGTGGGATATACCCGTATCCCGCGCTTCCGGAGGATCCGCTCGCATTCCCGCATGATCCCGTACTGCCGGCAGGCGCAGGTATCCTCTGCGCAGCACCTGCCAGCCGGGAGACCGAGGGATGAATCAACAGAGATCAGACCGATAGCGGCAGCATCGACAGATCTGAGGATCTCATCATCGGTCCGGACCAGCGACAACCGTGCTTCCCGGTCCTGAAGCACGCAGATGCCCGAGGCCCTGCGTTCGGATCCGGTAAGATCGATCCCGACACAGGCAGGTTGTCTGCGGGAGGATTGGATTCCGGCAAGGAGTGTATCGATCAGGAACGGAGAAGTACCGGAGGGCATAAAAAGGAAAAAAACAGCTGCCGGCTCAGCTGCGGCGGACGCAGTCCGCAATGTAGCTGCCGGCTTTTTTTGTCCCCGCTGATCCGCCGAGATCCTTGGTCACGACACCGTCCCGGATACTCTGTTCGATTCCGCTGACAATCGCCGCTGCCGCCTTGTGCTCTCCCAGGTGATCGAGCAGGAGTGAACCGGCCCAGATGGTCGCTATCGGGTTTGCCACATCCATGCCCTTGTATTTCGGTGCCGACCCGTGGATCGGCTCGAACATGGAGGTGCCTTTCGGGTTGATGTTCCCGCCCGGGGCAAGGCCGAGACCGCCCTGGATCATGGCGCCGAGATCGGTGATAATGTCACCAAACATGTTGGGTGTAACCACAACATCGAACCACTCGGGGTTCTTCACAAACCACATCGTAACTGCATCGACGAAGTTGAAATCTGTAGCCACCTCCGGGTACTTCTTTGCCGTTTCGGTGAACACGTCCCGCCAGAGACCATACACATCCGAGAGCACGTTTGCCTTGTCCACCGAGGTGAGCTTCCTGCGGCGCTGCATGGCCAGATCAAAGGCATAGGTCTGGACCCGGCGTGCCCCTTCCCGGGTAATAACCCCGATCTGGTAGGCCAGTTCTTCAGCATCGGTCTCGACATCAAGACCAAACTTCACGTGATAGATTTCCCGGACGACCTCAAGCCGGGTCTTCTGGTGCTTCTTAAAGCGTGACCCGATCCCGACATAGAAATCTTCGGTATTCTCCCGCACTACCACGAAGTCGATGTCCTTCGAGGTCTTGCCGGCGAGCGGCGTCTCGACGCCGGCAAGTAACCGGATCGGCCGCAGGTTCACGTACTGGTCGAACGAGAACCGGAGGGCAAGGAGGATCCCCATCTCGAGAATACCCGGCGGGATCCGGGGATCGCCGATGGCACCGAAATAGATCGCCTTGAACTTTTTGAGATCCTGGAGATCCTCTTCAGTAAGGAGCTTCTTTGTGGCAAGGTACCGGTCTGCCCCGATATCGAAATCCGTCCATTCAATATCAAAATTATACCGCTCTCCTGCGGCCTCAAGCACCTTTTTTCCTTCGGTAACGATCTCCGGGCCGATCCCGTCCCCGCCTATCGCCGCGACTTTGTACATACCGGCACCTCCCTGAGGTTCTTTGCGTACTCCACAAGACCGCCCGCATCGATGATCCCCTGCATGAAGGGGGGCACCGGCTCAATGGCCAGTCTCTTTCCTTCGGCTTCCACGTATCCTTTCCTGAGATCGAGCACGATCTTTGCGCCGTCCGCGATCTTGTCGGTATCGGGACAGACCACCGGCAGGACGCCGACATTGATGGCATTCCGGAAGAAGATCCGGGCAAACGACTGCGCCAGTACCACGTTTACGCCTCCGCCCAGAAGGGCGAGCGGCGCATGTTCGCGCGAGGAGCCGCACCCGAAGTTCTTCCCGCCGACCACGACATCGCCTTCCTTTACCTTCTTTGCATACTCATCCCGTGTGCCTTCAAAGGCATGTTTTGCCAGTTCGTCGGGATTATTGATAGTCAAAAACCGGCCCGGGATGATGGCATCGGTATCGATATTGTCCCCGAATTTCCAGACCCGCACGCCCTTACCCCGGGAGACAAGGCCGGCTTCCGTGGTTTTTGCCGTTGAGATCGTCTTTTCTGCCATGCTCACACCTCACGCGGATCGGTGATCACGCCTCGGATCGCACTCGCCGCTGCCGTTGCCGGCGAACAGAGGTACACCTTGCCCTCGGTGCTGCCCTGCCGGCCCTTGAAATTCCGGTTCGATGTGGAGAGCGAAACCTCGCCCGGTGCTATCAGGCCAAACGATCCGCCCATGCAGGGCCCGCAGCAGGGTGCTTCGACAAGGGCACCCGCCTTTACAAACCTCTCCACAAGACCGTTTTCAAGCGCCTTGAGGTACTCGTCCCGGGACGCGGGGATGACCAGTACCCGGACCTTCGGGTCGAACTTCTTCTTGCCCAGTACCTCCGCGGCTTCAGCAAGATCCTCGTACCGCCCGTTCGTGCACGAGCCGATGAAGACCTGGTCGATGTGCGTTCCTTCGACCTTCCCTACCGGCACCCCCTGGTCTACGTTATGGGGGACGGCTACCTGCGGCTCAAGGTCCGAGACATCATACGATCGCTTCTCCGCAAACTTTGCATCCTCGTCGCTCGCGAGATCGAACGGCTTTACCTTCCGCCGTCCTTTCATGTAGTCCCAGGTCACCTTGTCCGGGGGAACGATCCCGGCTTTAGCGCCCATCTCGATGGCCATGTTGCAACAGGTCATCCTCCCTGGCATATCCATCTTTGCCATGGTTTTACCGGTGAACTCAATCGCCTGGTAGGTCGCCCCGTCGGCCCCGATATCGGCGGCAATCGCAAGGATCAGGTCCTTTGCCCCGACACGCTTCGAAAATTTTCCCGAAACCTCAGCCCGGATCGTCTCCGGCACCTTGAAGTAGAGGGCGCCGAACTTGAGCGCAAAACCCATATCGGTAGAACCGATGCCCGTTGCGAATGCCCCGACTGCACCGTACATGCAGGTATGCGAGTCGGCCCCGACCACGATCTCGCCGGGCGCCGCCCGTCCCTTCTCCAATACCACCTGGTGGCAGACCCCCTCGTTGATATCATAGTTGTGGATGCCCTGTTCTGCGGCAAAATTCCGCATGTACTGGTGGATCTTGGCCGCTTCAAGCGAATCTGCCGGGATCTGGTGGTCGAAGAGCATAATCACACGCTTTGGATCGAAAACGTTCTTCCCACCCATCTCAAAGAACTTCTGGATGGCAAGCGGGCCGGTAATGTCGTGGATCATGGCCCCGTCAATGGGGGTCATGACCACTTCGCCTGCCCTTATATCGCTGCCGCATTTCCGTGAGAAGATCTTCTCAACGATTGTTGATCCCATGCACTATCGCCTGTACCATGTGCGCTGCCGGCACATGTAGTTTGGGGCAGGACAATCCGGGGTGTTTAGCGCGATATTTTGTGATAATTACGAATAATTTCGCAGTTAAAGCAATCTTTAATCATTCCGGTCTCCAAGTATTGGCCTGATAAACCATGCAAAAAGCACGTTTGGCGATATTCGTCCTGGTACTCTTTACCCTGGCAATGATCGGTTGTGTGGCTGCAGCTGACACCAGCGCAGACCATGTGATCTCGGTCAGCGGCAGCGGTACGGTTACGGGTACACCCGACCGGGTACAGATCAGTTTTGCCGTCCAGACCCAGAATGCAGATGTCAGGATCGCACAGGCAAACAATGCCCTTGCGATGAACAACGTGATGGACGCGCTTGCTGCAGCGGGCGTTCCCCGTGACCAGATGAAGACCACCGGGTACACGATTACGCCGGTTACCCAGCAGGACACCAATGGCATCCTTTCAGGTCCGGCCACGTCCTACCAGGTAACAAACACCCTCCAGGTCACGCTCAAGGACACCAGCGTAACCGGGCAGGTCATCGATACCGCGGTCAGTGCCGGGGCAAACCAGGTAAACTCCATCCAGTTCATGCTCTCCGATGAGCAGGCCCAGGCGCTCCGGAGCCAGGCGCTTGCAAAGGCAGTTGCAAACGCGAGGGCCGATGCCAGTGCCGTTGCTGCCGCCCTCAATGTCTCTATCACCGGGACACAATCAGCAGACATCAGCCAGGGATATACCCCCGTGGTCTACAGCAATTACGATACCACAACGCTTGCCGCAGGAAAGGCAGCAGTTCCGACACCGGTCCAGTCCGGGGATATCACGGTCACAGCCCAGGTAACCGTCATTTACACGATAGACTGATCCCCTGGCAGGATCCCCCAGCTCTTTTTCCAAACTTTTTTACCTGCGCAGCGTGTGATTATTTCATAATCCCGCAAACAATGTATCGGGCCTTACGGCCCGGCATATATCCAAGCATCGAATACCGGAAAAACTGCGGATACAATAGGATTGATTTTCATATGGAGCGCAATATCGGCTTTAAGGAAAGAAGGTATATTGAAGAGCTGAGGATCCTTACCCGGGCGACTGCGCTTGACTGCGTCATCGATGACCGGTTCGACCGGGTGATCTACGTGATCCGGCAGGGTGACATGGGCCTTGCAATCGGAAAGAAGGGGGACAACATCAAGAGGCTCCAGAACGTGCTGGGGCGGCGCATCGAGATGGTCGAGTATGCCGAGGACCCGGCGCTCTTTATCGCGAACATCTTCAAGCCCGCCGAAGTCGTCGGGATCGAACGCAGCGCGGATGACAGCCCGGTAAATGTTCTCGTGAACAAGAAGAGCGACCTCGGGATAGCAATCGGGAAGGCCGGCTGCAATATCGAGAAGGCGCGCATCCTCTGCCGGCGTTTCTGTGGCCTTGAAATCGGGGAAGTCCTTCTCCCCCAGGAGAGTGCTTAATGGCAGAAAAAGAAAGTGGCGTCGATCCCCGGGTGATCCGGGATCTCTGGGAGGTCATCTGCGAGCGGGCAGCACACCCTGACGAAAAGTCCTACACGAGCCGGCTGTTGCGGGACGTCAAAGGGATCGACAAGGTGCTCGAGAAGGTGGGCGAGGAGTCCACCGAGTTCATCCTTGCCGTAAAAAACGGGGTGCCGGAGCGCACCACGGAAGAGGCAGCCGATCTCCTCTTCCATATCCTGGTCGCACTCCGGGCGGCAGACGTTGATCTCGAAGAGGTCATCCGCGAGCTGGAGCACCGGCGAAAGTAATACGCTGCCCCGTCAGGATCGGGGCAGATATCCTATTTCTGGAGAAATACCGAGAGATCTACCATAGAGGCCATACTCTCGTTCTGTCCTGCGGCGGCAAGCAGCCCCTCCTCCACGAGGACTGGGGCACCGGCGCGCAGGGCAACCGCTATCCCGTCGCTGGGCCGGCAGTCAAGGGATTCGGTGCGGCCATCCGAGACCAGCACCAGGTGCGCATAATACACCCCGTCCTCGACACTGTCGATCTCGAGCCGGTCCACCGAGATTGCGTACTTCCCCATCAGATCGAGAAAGAGGTCATGGGTGAACGGGCGGGGCGGGACCTCCTTGTTCTGGGCACTGCTGATGGAAACCGCCTCCCAGAGGCCCACGTAAATCGGCATTAACCGGCCGGCGTCATCGGCCAGCACCACGGCCGGTATGGTAGCCGTATCGTTCATGGCCACAAAAACACCCCGGACCCCGCACCTGACCTGCTGCATGTCTGGTGAAGAGAACGCCCCGGTGTATGATAAGAGTTGAGGTTGGAATACACCGCCGGTTGTGCGCCATCAGGGGTTTGAGGACTCGCGCCGGACAATAATGAGGCTGGAGACAATCCCCAGGGCGATATTGAAGTAGTACAGCACGATCCGCCAGATAACCACAAAGACCCCCACGATTGGGCCGGGGATGAAGAGCGCATACATGGTGCCGGCCCCCACCTCGGCGATGCCGGAGCTGCCCGGGGTCAGGGGGAGCATCATGAGGATCGCAAGGATGAGCTGGATCACAAATGATTCAAAGAAGAGGGGGGGCTGGCCAAGGCCCATGAGGATCAGGGAGGCGGTGACGATCTCCGAGACCCAGTAGAGGAGGGTAAAGAGCATCCCCCATGCCAGTCCGGACTTTGCCGTCCGTACAAATTTGAGGACTGCAGCATGGAAATTGACAATCTCGGCATCGATCCGTTCAAGGACAGATGAGGCACGGGCCGGTTCCCATTTCCGGGTAAAGAACCGTGCGGCCCGGTCCGCCACCCGCTTCATCACATCGGGCCTGCGGATGGCAAGGTAGAAGAGGAAGAGACAGCCGGCAACAAAGATCCACGTGATGTAGACCATGATATCCGAGATCGCTCCAAGGCTCTTCCACTGCTCGGAGAGGGCAAACATCGCAAACGCTGCGAGGCAGGCCAGGGCCACGCCGTCCAGTACCCGCTCCATGATCACGATCGCCGTTGCATCCCCCAGGGGTACCTTGGCCTTGTAGAGCTCATGCACCCGGACCGGTTCGCCCCCGGCCTGCGCCGGGGTAACAGCGGCAGCAAGGAGGTTAGCGAAGACCAGGTTAAGAGAATAGAAAAATTTGATAGGATATCCAAGCGATCCGGACATCTTCTTGACCCGCATCGCCCAGAAGCACATGGTCAGGATGTGCGTGAGGAAGGCAAGCAGCAGGAACCAGGGGTTGATCCCCCTGAGGTACTGAATAGTGTTCTTGTTTATGGTCAGGAACAGGATGATGACCAGGACCACAAAGGAGAACGTAATGGAGATGAACAGCCATTTTTTCTGCGATCGATCCATAGTTCCCTCTTTGGCCGGTAACGCCTGCCAGTTTTACCTTAAAACGTTATGGTGCATAGTATAAACATCTTTTATCTGCGGAAAAGGGATTGGCCGGCCGTATTTTTCAGATGGTGAAGATCTCCCGGTTACCCGTAATCACAAGAAGCCCTGCCCGGACTCCGGCATCCAGCCACCCGTGCCCATAGCTGAAACGGGCGAGCGCCTCCTCCTCTGCCCCTGTGGCAAGAGTGGCCTTACCTCCCCGCGCATAGCAGGTGCCGATCAGGATGAGACTTCGGGCAAACCTGCCCCCCGCTGTTTCCGGTTCCGGGGCGGGGGTAACCGAGGCACACGCAGTGTCAAGCAGGCGGGCATACCGGTGCGTCTTCTCACCGAGCCGGGCCGCGTGGGCCGGGGAGAGTTTCTCTGCCGGCCCTGCAAAGGGACAGGCCGGCACATTTCCCGATCCGGAGAGCAGCCCGTACGCAAGGCCGAAGTGCAGCCAGCCGAACCCGTAGAAGAAGGCTGCATGGGCATTGACCTGGTCGCCGCTGATAAGAAATGTGGCACCATCGTCGGCATAGGCACGTGCCATGCCTTTTATGGCAACGGCGAGCGCGGCCAGCGGCGTACCTTCCGGCGGGACAATGGTTACTGAATCCAGATCGCGGGAGAGAAGCGTCCCGCATTGCGCAATCAGCATAGGCCGGCGAACCTCTCGAGATACTGCCGCTCCATATCATGGAGCTCCCCGGGGACAACGAGGATATGGAGGGGGAGGCCGAAATCAGCGGAGCTGAGAACACCGGCACTCCCGGCCTGCACGACCGGTGCATCGGAACCGGCCCGGGCGATCCCGATATAGAGCGGGATCGTTACCTGCTTTTTTTGCGCCATTGCTTCGAGGAGGGCGATCCCCTCATTTACGGTCATGTAACGCCCGTCCTGGATATCGAGATACACCAGGGTATGGAGCCGCTGCGCCCTATTCCCGGTGATGACATCGAGGGGGGATGTCGGCGACCAGGCCCCCTGCGGGAACGGGACCGAGCAGGACTTGCCGAACCGGTAGTTCTGGAGCCCCGCGAGCCCGCAGACGGCGCTGACAATCGACGCCCCGTGGATAATGGCCGTGGGAATGCCCCTTTCGGCCGCCCGGATCCGGAGATCCGCGTGGGTGGTCGAGACCATAGGATCCCCGGCGCAGAGAAAGACCGTGTTCCCCTTCGCCGCGCAGTCGAGCAGTTCGTCCGGGTGCTGCTCCACATCGGCCCGCATGAGCAGCCGTACCGGTTTTTGGTAGTATTCCTCGAGCTCCTCCCGGGTGGTTCCCATGAGCCGGGACGTATACCCTTCGAGAAAGACAGAGTCTGCGCTCCTGATGAGACGCAGCCCCTTTTCCGAGACGTCGTGCTTGTCGTAGAGGCCAAGGCCGATGAACGTGAGCATATCCGCATTTCTCCGGGAGGGACAAACCGCTCCGGTATCAGTAGATGTACCGGGTAATCGAGTCCACGAGCGATTCAAGAACCGCCCGCACGTCTTCTTTCTGGTGGGCGGAGATCAAAAAGACCGGGATGCCCTTTGCCATGCCGATCCCTTTCCGGATCTCGTCTTCGCTTATCAGCCCGGGCAGGTCCTTTTTGTTTGCCGCAACCACGATGGGCACGTGCAGCCGGGTAATAATCTTGTAGAGGTGGCGGGCCCGCGAGAGCTGGTCCTTGTTCGTGGCATCCACGAGCAGGACGACACCCATCGCATTATTCAGGATCACCGGCAGCATCGGGTCAAACCGGGGCTGCCCGGGGGTGCCGTACAGGGTGATATCGAAATCCTGCCAGTGCAGCCAGCCGAAATCCATGGCCACCGTTGTCGGTTCCCCGCGAGGGCCCGTACGGTCCACCGAGACCCCGAGCTCGGTTGCACTGGCAACAAACCGGGACTTCCCGCTTTCCGGCGGGCCGGTCACGACGATCTTGGGGATATAGGGAATAATATGGCCGTTTCTGACAAGGAAGGGCACCGACCGGCGCGGCTGGCGGGACCACGAGGTATACAGGATCGTGAAGTAATTGAAGTGCGGGAGAGGCCGGAACGAGGACTTGATCGCAAGGAGGAGATCGAATGATTTCTGCACGACTGGCGATTCAAGGAACGTCTCGCCTTCCAGGTTCAGGTGCTCGATGATGATGGTGGAGTTGGGAGGGCAGCAGGATTTCGAGAGAAGGTTAAGTCCCCCCTCCAGGCCAAAATCCTCGTAAATGATGTCGAAATACCCGAAGATGACCTCCACGTTGTTCTCGTCACAGAGTTTGTTGATCCGGGCCTGCCATTCCCGCCCTGCTGCCTCCCGGGTGAGGGTACTGCGCTGGATCCGCTCCCGGTCGACGCTGTCGATGAAGACCATCCGGTGGTCCTGGGCCTGGATCGTCTTTCCCCGGAGCTGGCCGACATCGTTCAGGAACGCTTCGACCGTGGTATGCGGGATGATGAGAAGGCATGCCTGCTTCTTTTCGAGCACCGAAAACAGGGTCGAGATCATGAAGAGCTGCCCGTCCACCCCGGGATCGAGGCTGTAGAGCACGCGGCTGCCTTCCGGGATCCCTCCTCCCAGCATATCATCGATCCCGGACATTCCTGTCGATATCATAACGCCATCACGACCTCTCCCTTGCTGACCGTGAACTTGTGCCAGTCGGCGTTGATGCCCCGCAGGCCCATCACCCGGAAGTAGTTGTCATTCCGCTCCACCTTGATCTCAATCACGATCGTCATCAGCTGCTTGATCAGCGAGATTGTCTTCTCATCAAATGCCTCGCTGTTGAGGACGTATACCCCGAATCCCTCCGCTTTCTTGAGCTTGGCCGTCATGACATGGAGGAACTGGTACAGCACCTCCAGCTTGCGGTACATCAGAAGGGTCGAAACCGAGTTGATACAGAACCGGATCGGGGGAGGAAACAGACCTGTCTCCTTGCCGGAGAACGAACCGTCGAATATCATCTCAATCATCTGGGAGAACTTGATCCCGATCCCGGTAAGATCGGTGGGATTGGTGACAAACATGAACCGCCCGGTATCCGCGACCGCCGGCGTCGAACTCTTCGTGATCGCGTCAATCACCCCGACAAAATGCTTGTCGGACCCGATGGCCTTGAACTGGTCGATCACTTCCGAGGCACGCTCGTTTGTCGAGAGCATGATCGCATACTCCCCGGGCTGGGGCCGGGACAGGCTGTACGCCAGCCGTTCCGCATAGCTGAGCGATGGTGCCAGAATGAGGAGATTGGTTCCTGCATCAAACCCCCCGGTGGCCTGGTCGATCTGGGGGATGCCGGACTTATAAGAGTACATCTCTAGCTGGATTATTCCACAGGAATGCTTATAAGTGCTTGCGCCGGCGCTGGTTTGCAACCGGAAACCTTTCCCGGGATAGGAACGTGCACAGGTAAAACCTGATAACCTCCGCTGCCTTAGAATTAGGCCAGATGTTCTACTGGCTCTACGAGCGGATGCTTCTCTCGCAGATACAGGTCCTCCCCCGTCACATCTGTTTTATGATCAGCGGGGAGGATCTTGTCGCAGAGCCGGAGAAATGCCTGGAGGTGACCGGCTGGTGCTCGGGACTGAATACCCTTCCCGCACACACGCCACGGTCTCCGGCTGCACATCATCCGCCCGCCATCCAGAGCCTGACCTTTCATATCAACCGCCTCTCGCCCGGGGAGCTCACCCGTACCCTCCCGGCACTCCGGAAGATTGCATCCATCGCCCGGCTCAGCCTGCACCACGGTACTACCGAGGAAGTTGCGGGTACCGGTCTCGATGTCGTGGTAGCGATCGGGAAAAGCGGGAGGGAAGAGATCACTGACTGCATCCGCCAGCTGGCCCGGAATGGGGTGGCCCCCTCAGCGATCGATGAGAAGGTGCTCGAGTCCTGCCTGACCTTCCGGTACGATCCGGATATCGTGGTCAAGACCGGCGGGGATCACCTGACCGATTTCCTGATCTGGCAGTCGGTATACTCGGAGCTCTTCTTCTCCGACGTCAACTGGACATCGTTCAGGCGCGTGGACTTCCTGCGGGTGCTGCGCGACTACCAGTCCCGTATCCGCCGGTTCGGGAAGTAAGGAAAAAGAGACTGCTTATTTTACGCGGATGCTGACCCAGCTCGGGGTGCCCCCCACGATCCGTTCGGCAAACGCGTACTTGTTCTTGAGAGCCACGGAAAAGACCCGGCGCTCCGGGACCGCGGGGTAATCCTGGTCCCGGCACCAGCGTTCGAACCGCTGGTAGAGATCGTCCTTTGCGATGATCGCATCGGGGCCTTCCTCCGCCTCCCGCACAAGCCGGGTACTCACGAACCGCTGGATGGGATCCCCCTTCCGGCCCTTTGCCCGGGTTTTTGGTGCGGGTTTTGCAGGAACCGCAGCCGGGGGGGCGGGAGCGGTCGTTTTTGCCAGTACAGGAGGTTTTTGGGCTGCCGCGGCTTTCTTCTCCTTTTTCTCCCGGAGCACCTTCCCCGGTACCGTGGGATCTTCGGCATTGATCACCGGATCTGCCGCCACCGCCCCGGGAGGTTTAGCTGCTGCATCCGGGGCAACAATCACCCGGGACGTTTGCGGGGAGGGCGCCCGGGGAAGGGAGGGATACACGATCCCCAGGCGCACCGCAAGCACCCGGTTGCATTCGTCATTTATGTCCAGCCGCTTTTTCTCTGCCGCAGCCACGATATCAGACCGGAGCTGGACCGTTACCTGCTGCCAGCCGGGCCCTGTCATCTTTCCCGCACCCATGGTTCACCATATTCCCGATGGTATCTTCCGGGAAATATAGTTCGCGAAAGCAGATCCTGCAAAAGGGATCCGGAGTCAGTGCGCCCGTGCGCTCAGCCGCTGGTCGTAGGTACGGATAGCGCGGAGCAGGTCGATCTTCCGGAAGAGCGGCCAGTACGGGGCACAGAAATAGACCGCGGATTCATGACCGTTTGCAAGCCAGGGAAGGAAATTGGAGGTGCGGAACTCGTTCCCGGTCCGGATGATGAGATCGACCGGCGGGATCTCTTTTCCTTCGTGGAGGTGGGACTCGACCATTGCCAGATCGATCTCCTCCGGCGCGATCCTTCCTTCGCGGACGGCAGATACGATCTCGCGGGCGGCAAGCACGATCTCGTTTCTCCCCCCGTACGCAAGCGCCACACTCAGGGTGAAGCCATCGTAGTTTTTCGTGGCCTCTTCCGCCGCCTCTATGGCCGTTTTCAGGTCCTCCGGGAGGAGTGCCCGGTCGCCGACCATCTGGATGCGGATGCGGTACCGGTGCACCCGTTCGTCGGTAATGGTCCGGATAAACTTTTCCTTGAAGAGCCGGAAGAGTTCTTTTACCTCCTCTTCGGCCCGGTTGAAGTTTTCCGTGGAGAAGGAGTAGATGGTGATGTACCGGATGCCCAGCTCGTGTGCCCAGTCCAGCATCTCCTCGGTCTTGTCCGCCCCGGCCCGGTGGCCCTTTGCCGTCCCGATGCCCATCTCCTTTGCAAACCGGCGGTTACCGTCCTGGATGATGGCAATATGGGTGGGGATCTGCGGGCACTGCATCCGGAGGTACCGCTCGTAGAGAGGTTCGAGGATCCTGCGGAGAGTCACAGCGGCGTCACCTCGACTACCATGCCCCCGTCCGGGTAGCGTTCGACCACGCTCTTTTTGCCGGGGATCTTCTCCTTGTATTCCTCGAGCAGCCACCAGGCCGTCTCTACCCGGTCGCCGCAGTCGGCAAATTCGTCCCCGGCAAGGAACTTCCGGCACCGGGCAACAACCTCGTCCCGGGTGCCCGGGTGGAGTTCAAGGACGCCGTACACGATGGTCCCGTCATCGGTCACCTCATCGAACGGACGGGCGGTGTTCTCCGCGATGCGCCTGAGGCGTTCCCGGAGCTGGACCGAGTCCTTGAACGACGATGCGCACCAGTGGACCTTCTCATGCCGGACGATCTCTTCTGCCCAGTCGCGCGCCCCGGCAATGGCGTTGTGCACGCCATCAGCGGGCTCATAGCCCCGCTCCCGCATCTCGTCGGCATTGGTCTCGCCCCATTCGAGCTCGTTGATGTTGAGGAAGTCGAGGTACGGGAGGGCCGGGACGAGAAGGTCGAGACCGGGCAGTGCCGGGACCTCGATCCCGATATCGAAACCCATCTCCTTTGCCGCTCTTGCGGAACTGATAAACTCAGTATCAGGAATGTGGTCCCAGCATTCGCGGGGGGGGTGGAGCCGGATCTCGTCTACGACTCCCCTGAGCCGGGCGAGGTCTTCCCTTGCCGGGGCCTGCGCCGTGTAGAGGTGGATCTGGTGCTCCGGCCCGAAGTGTTCTTTTAAGGCCTTTCCGAACTCCACGACACGGTCAAGGCAGAGAAGGGGTTCGCCGCCGGTGATCCCGGTCCCGAGGGCACTCATGCGTTCCGCAACTGCTATGGCCTGCTCCGGGCTTGTGACGCGATGCTCGTTTGCAAAGATCACGTCCTTTCCCTTTCGCTCCTCCGAGAGCGGGCAGTACCAGCAGGAGCGGCGGCACCGTCCCGTCACAAAGAGCACCATCTTTGCGCCCTGGTAGCAGAGCACGCAGCCTTTTGCGAGGTTTGCGGGAACCTCCTGCGGGTGGGGGGGAACGGTCATGAAAAGTATGCGTATTACATTCGTTATAGGGATTCAAAACCCTTCTTGAAGGGCCGGGGGTTATCGCTCTACGGGAGATGCCAGAGCGGCGGGGGCATCAAATGCCGTCGCCCCCATGAGTGTCCCCCAAGGGATCTGAATACTTTCTCCGGAGCAAAATCTCACAGCAGCTCGCTCAGCCTGCGCCCGCTTCCCTCTTCGCAGCGCGTCTTGTATTTGCACCGGTTGCAGGGCGCATTGAGCGGGTGGGCGGGCGCCTCACCCCGGCGGATCGCCCGTAGCTTATGCAGCGTGGCGAGGAGCTGGCGCCGGTCCCGGGGCTGGACCGCATGGTACCGCGAAATACCGTCCGGGATATATTCCACATGGCCGCCTTCCACCTCTTTTCCGGTCATCTCCTCAAGACAGAACGCGATCCCTGCAATACGGAGCCGATCGGCGGCATAGGTCCCAAAGGGCATCGCCCCGGCCGCCCGCACAATCGAGAAACTCCCGTCATCTGCCACCCGGTCGATCATACCAGCGATCCCGTGCTTCTTTGAACCTACCGTCACGTCGGTCTGGGCTGCCGGTTTCCATTCATGCTTGTTGCAGGAGGCAATGCAGATATCCAGGAATTCACGGAGTGCCGGGTCGGTCGCCGGGCGGACGACGAGTACCTCCTCCCAGATTGCAGCGGCATCGAGAGTGTGGCCGAGGTGATACGAGATCTGTTTGCAGACCGCATACCGGTCCGATTCCGTGACCGGGCCGTCTTTTTCGTAGTAAAACCGGACCGGGCAGGCATGGACCCGCACCAGGTCGGAGATCGTGACATGCCGCTCCTGATCCGCCAGAATAATTCCTCTAAAGAATCGAGGGAAATATGCCAGATATACTTATGGGAGAAAGCCCTTTCCCGCGCCGGGGGATTGACCAACTATTCATATCAGGAACGGCATACGGATCTGTATGACCGGACAGGAAATTTCCGTCAATATCCCCCCGACGCTGGATCCCGTGTACAGCAATATGATCCAGATCGCGTACAAGGACGATGAGTTTACGTTTGTCTTCCTCCACCAGCTCCCGCAGGTCAACCAGGCCCGGGCAAAGGCGATCGTTTCCATCACCCCGGCGCACGCAAAGAACCTTTTAGCCGTCCTCCAGAAGACCGTGGCTGACTATGAAGGGAAGTTCGGGACGATCTCGGCCGCAAAAGAGCCCCATGCCCCCGACAGCGTGACGACACTGCGCGGGTATTCGTAACAGATCCTTGCCAAACACAGATTTTATTAGCGCACAGGTCGATATTGTGAGGCAGTGCGCCGCCGTGGCTTAGCGGCATAGCGGCTGATTCGTAATCAGCAGGTCGAGGGTTCAATTCCCTCCGGCGGCTTTTCTTTTGAGTGGTTTTTTCTAAAAAAGAGTTATCCAATCACTGCCGTATCGTTCGCATCCCAGCCAATAATCTCCTCCGCGTTCCCGAGGGTGGCGCCGGTGGCAGGGTCGATGACGGTAAGCGTGATGTGGACCAGTGGCCGGGAGACGCTCCCGTTCTCGTCCATGAACGTCCAGTACACCTTTGTCCCGCTGCCGGTTGCGGTCGCGCCCAGTTCCTGCACGGTGTAATCCGGGGCGTTCCACGAGATGAAGTGGCCGTAGTCGGTCTTCCACACGTACGTAAGGTTCCCGGCAGGGACCGGGCCGCTGACAACAGGGGAAAGCCCGATACCCGGGGCCGAGGACATGAACACGGTGTAGTGCGTGATGTCGGGGTGGATCGCAACAATTACCACCCCGGATGGCGATGCAGTGATATTCTGCGGGGTGACAGGAGAGGTTGTGGTGCACCCGGCAGCAACGATAGCCGCAATACCCAGGGTGAGGAGGACAAGGGTTGGGTAATTCATACGTTCTTATCTACGGCGAAACTACAAAGACCCGGCGATAACTGCCAATATTCCTGCAGTTATGACCGGGATTCTGGATGATGCAGCGTGCCCGGGCCCGGTGACGCTGGCATTCAGCCTTCCTTTCCTTTCAGCACGATCCAGTTCTTCTCCCCGGCTTTTTTGAACCGGAGGAGGACGTATTTGCCTGTAAACTGCCTGCCGTGGAGCACGACCTCGATGCGTTCATCGCCCCACACGAGGGTCTCGCAGGTACCCGCATCAGCGATCTTTACTTCGCCCGCTCCGTACTCCCCCTCCGGGATCGTGCCCTCAAAGTTCCCGTAGGAGAGGGGATGGTCATCTACCTGGATGGCGAGCCGGCGTTCGCCGGGCTTCTCCGGCAGTCCCTTGGGGACCGCCCAGCTCGCGAGCACCCCGTCGTGTTCCAGCCGGAAGTCGAAATGGTGGTGCTGCGAGAAATGCTCGTGGAGCACAAAGTGCAGTGAACCTTCAGTCATCGTTTCTCCCCGTGTACCGTTTCTTTGCAGCCGTAATCCGCTCCCGGAGATCGCGTGCAGCGGCCGTGATGTCCGGTTGACCGGCAACCGCCGAGATAACGGCGATCCCGTCAGCGCCCCCGGCGATCAATTCCGCCACGTTATCCCGGCCGATGCCGCCAATGGCTATCACCGGTACCGAGACCGCGGCCCGGATCTCCCGCAGGCCGGAAAGCCCGCAGCCCGGGCCGGCATCGTCCTTGGAAGAAGTGGCAAAGACCGGGCTTACCGCCACGTAATCCGCACCGGCCTCCACTGCTGCAACTGCTTCTGCCGCGTTCCCGACCGAGATCCCGATGATGAAGGGACGGGGGGCAAGCTGCCGGGCCGTGTCCGGGCGGAGGTCCCCCTGGCCCAGGTGGACGCCGTCTGCCCCGCAGGCCAGCGCCACGTCCAGCCGGTCGTTCACGATAAAAAGCGCCCCGGTCTCCTTCGTGATCTCCCGGATCTCCCGGCCGATACGACAGAGTTCCCTGCTCCTGCAGCACTTGTCCCGGAGCTGGATCGCATCCGCTCCCCCGGTGCAGGCGAGCCGTGCGATCTCCGCGTGGCTGCGCCCGCCCCCGTTCGCCTCATCCGTGATCACGTAGAGATCGAACCGCATAGTATCCTGTTTCAGGCCGACCGCACCCGGGCCCCAGCAAGGAGAGCCTCCGGCGCGAGCGCGGCCATTGCATCGAAGAGCGCCGGTTTAAACGAGCCCGGCCCCTTACTGGCTGCCGCTGCCTGTTCGCCGGCCATCCCGAACGCGGCAAGGGCCGTTGCTGCTGCCATGACCCGGTCCTTCTCAACCGCTGCACAGACCCCGGTCACCGAGGTGACCATGCAGCCGGTCCCCGAGATCGCCCCCATCCGGGGGTGGCCGTTCTCCACCAGAAGGATACGTTTCCCATCGGAGATGATGTCGGTTGCCCCGCTCATTACCACCGTTATACCGGTCTCGCGGGCAAAGGTCCGGGTAATCGTCACCGGGTCACCGGTGATGCCTGCAGAATCCACGCCCCGGACTTTTGCATCAGCGCCGGCAAGTACCCCGATCTCCCCGGCGTTTCCCTTGATGATAGCGATCTTTAGTTCCTCCAGCAGGCGCCGGGTGCTCTCTGTCCGGAGCCGGGTTGCCCCCGCTCCTACCGGGTCGAGGATGACGGGGATCCTGCGCTCGTTTGCCACGTTCCCGGCAAGGATCATGCTCTCGATGATCCCGGGATTGAGCGTCCCGATATTGAGGACAAGGGCGCCGGCAAAGCCTGCCATCTCTCCTGCCTCTTCGCGGGCATCCGCCATCACCGGTGCGCCACCGGCACACAGGGTGATATTGGCGCAGTCGTTGACCGTCACGTAATTGGTAATGTGGTGGACAAGGGGGTGCTGTTCCCTCGCCCGGGCAAAGATCTCGGAGAAGACTTTGTTGTCCATAGGATCCACTGTTTTCTTACCGTTTATAGGACGGGACGCGTAATAAACCGTGGGCAGGGAAGGCAAAAAGGAGGGATCAATGAGGAAAATTCTACCCGGTATTGGGTATAGTAACAGTAAAACAATCTTCCTCGTAATCTGCAATAATATTCACCATAGTGATGCCCCCCTTGCGCCATCCCTGCCCCCACGGGGGCGGGGGCGCGAGCGATTCCGTGGGTATTACCTGTACGTGCATATCGCCTGATGCTGCAATTCCCTGTACAGGTAATACAACACTATCGCAATGGGGGGGTGGCCCCAGCGGCGGGGGCGGCAGCCCCCAAGAGCGTAGTCAGAATGCAATAACAATATTTTCGGAAAACAGGCCGAAGAGACTTTTTTCACCTTGTGAGTTCATCGAGCGTCGCCACGAGCAGGTCGATCTCCTGCCGGGTGTTGTAATAGGCGAGGCTCGCCCGCACGGTCCCCCCGGAGAGGCCGAGACTTTCTATGAGCGGCTGGCAGCAATGGTGGCCGGACCGCACCATGATATCGGCAGCCTCGTCAAGCTGCTGGGCCACCTCGTGAGGGTGGAAGCCCTCGACCGTAAAGGAGACCACACCGATCCGGTGGGCGGGGTCCTTTGGGGCGTACACATGGATCCGGTTGTTCTTCGAAAGGGCGGCGATCAGCCGGTCCGTCAGGACGGTTTCGTACCGGTGGATACGGGCCATCCCGATTGCCGTAAGGTAGTCTACGGCGGCACCAAGCCCGATGCCTCCCCCGATGTTAGGGGTGCCTGCCTCGTACTGCTGGTAGCCCGGTGCCGGTGTGTACCCGTCGGCACTCACCGCCTCAACCATCCCGCCGCCGAGCACGAAGGGTTCTATGCAGGGCTCTTTCATCCAGAGGACACCGGTCCCGGTCGGCCCGGACATCTTGTGCCCCGAGAAGCAGTAGAAATCGCACCCGAGCGCTTCCACATTGACCGGCAGGTGCGGGACGGCCTGTGCCCCGTCGACAAGGAGGAGGGCCCCCCGTTCGTGGCAGATCTTCGCGATCTCCTGAACGGGAGTTACGACGCCCAGGACATTCGATGCCTGCGTCACCGCCACAAGCCGGGTGTTCTCCGTGATCACCCGTTCAAGGGCGGCAGAATCAACCTGGTAATCCTCGCCAATCCCGACAACTTCCGTGACCACACCCTGCCGGGCAAGCCGGCGCCACGGGAGCAGGTTCGAATGGTGTTCGAGGATCGTGGTCACGACACGGTCGCCGGACTTCCAGGAGAGGCCCTGCGCCACCATGTTCACTGACTCGGTGGTATTCTTCGTAAAGACGGTGGTCCCCTGTTTCCCGCCGATAAACTCTGCCACCTTCTCGTGGGCGTGCCAGTACCGCTGGCTGGCGATACCGGTAAGCCGGTGGACGCCCCGGCCCACGTTTGCCCGGTACCGGTGCTCGAACTCGACCATGGCAGCGATCACGGGTTCAGGGGAGAAGCTGGTGGCGGCATTATCCAGGTAGATGAGATCGCCAAGGATGGGGAAGTCCCGGCGGACAGCCTCCACGTTGTATTCCCCGCTTCCGACTGCTGCCATATCCGGTTCCAAGGTTCTTTTTTCTGGTATTTCAACCGTTTCTTCACGCTCCTCCGGTGGTTCCGGCTGGAGCGTATAATCGTCCCGGACCGGGATCCCCCGATCCCGGCAGAGCTCCCGCATCTTGGGCGGGAGCGCCCGCCAGCGCCAGAGCCCCCAGCGGTGGTATGCATCGGGGAGGCCCCGCTTTTTTGCATAGTTCGTCAAAAATGCGTCCCAGCGCAGTGCATACTCCGGGTGCAAGGCCCGGAGCTCCTCGTACTCGCTCTCGAGCATGGAGGGGCAGACCCAGCACCCGATGCGTTCTATCCCTTTTTCGTACAGGGGATTGATCTCGGCTTTCTGCCACCAGAGGTAGAAAAAGACCTCGAGCGCCCGCCAGTTCCGGATGGGCGAGATGTTGAGCTGCAGGGGGTTTGCCGGGTTCTGGCTGGTCTCTTCGAGCGCCGCCCGGTTCCACGATTCGTACCAGCGGTTGCCCTGGACGGTCACGCAGGGGCCGGTCTCCGCGAGGTGGATCTGGAGCGGCCGGAGCTTCAGGAGCTTGCAGCACCAGCGGTTGTCCTTGCCCGGCGGCCCGGCTTTATCCACCGCCTGCCAGAAGTCCCCGGCCTTCTCGATCACGGGTACGCCCTGCGAGCGTACAAACTCAACGGTCTCGGGAAACTCGATGCCGGTATTGAGGAAGAACGCGTCGGTCACCCCGGCCTTCCGTGCGAGGATGAGGACCGCGGTGCTGTCCTTTCCCCCCGAGAACGATACATTGCAGACCGGGCGGTCGTGAATGTGGGATTTGATCATCCGGATGGCGCTGCGTTCGAGGTTTTTGAGGTGGTACCGGTTCTGTTCGATCACCTGTGCCCAGCCCGGGTTCGGTGCGGTGAAGAGTTCGACCGGGGCAAGCTCCTTTACCCGGACCTGCCCCTCCCTGACCACCCCGGTCCCGAACCGGTTTTTCAGCTTCACGATCACGGTACCATCGGGAACAGCATTTTTGAGCCGGAACTTCTTGCCCCCCATCCTCCCCTGCCCTGCGGGGGTCTCTATCCCGGTCTCAAGGTCGATAATGCCGCTTGTCACGTGCTTGAGAATATACGGGAGCGCCTCGGGAGCGAGATCGAAGACAAATTTCCGGGCCACGGGGTCAAAGGAGAGCCAGCCGAAACGGTGCCCGTGGGCGATCACGAGATCCGCCCGGTCCACCCCGCCGGTCTTGTTGAGGAGGAGCACCGTGGGGACGGGGACATTCCCAAAGCGCTCCCGCACGAGCCTGATGATGAGCGCCATGTCGGCTGCAAGAGCCGGGCGTACATCGTACGGCTGGAGGAGCTCGATCGCGCGTCCCTCCGCACCGCAGGAGCAGGTCCGGCCGATGAGCGGGACATTGCAGCGGTCGCACCAGTACAGGATCTTTTTTACCGGCGGCTCGTGCGTCACATTCACATGATAGGGGCGCAGGGGAGATAAGAGAAACGCTTGGAGGAAAAAGTTACGGGGATGCAGGGGAGGGTGGGCGGATATGGAGCCTTTCGTAGAAGACATCCATGCCGGGTTCCTTTCCAAGGAATCCTTTCAGGAGCGCCTTTCCGTCCTGCATATTCCCCTGCTCAAGGATCCAGTGCCGGTAAGCGGCACCGGTGCCAGCATTGAAGAGGCCGTCTTTTTTGAACCGGGCAAAGACATTGAGCGCGTACACCTCGGCCCAGAGGTAGCTGTAGTAACCGGCATCGTACCCGCCCATGAAATGGCCGATGGTGGCCGGTTCGTGGCCCCCTTCGAGCGGCGGGATGCCCATGAGCTCCCGGTAGATCCGGTCTGCCGTGGCGGTCACATCGACCGGGCCATGAGCCGTGTGGAACACCATGTCCTCGGTCGAGATCACGAGCATCCGGGTGTACCGTAACCCGGCGCCGATGTCGCGTGCAGCGATGATCCGGTCCCGGAGCGGGGCCGGGAGCTTCTCCGCAGGATTCGCATAGTGCCCGGAAATTTCGTCAAGCACTTCCGGTTCCCAGGCCCAGTTCTCCAGTGCCTGCGAGGGGGTCTCGACAAAGTCCCATTCCACGCTCGATCCCGCAAGGCTTGCATACGGGGCCCGGGTAAGGCAGCCGTGGAGCGCATGGCCGAACTCGTGGAAGAGTCCCTCAACATCATCATGGGTCAGGAGAGAGGGGATCTCCCCCGAGGGCGCCCGGAAGTTCCCCACAATGGCAGTGACCGGCACCGCATACCCGCCTTCCCTTTCCCGGCCCGCGATCAGGGGCGACATCATCATGTGCCCGTACTTGCCGTCCCGGGGAAACATGTCAAGGTAGAGGTATGCAAGCGCCCGGTCACTGTCCCTGTCCAGGATCCGGATCAGCCGGACCCCCGGCGCCCAGACCGGTGCATCGGGCACCACGGTAAACCGGATCCCGAAGAGCGGGCCGAAGCACCGGAACATGCCTTCCAGGACAAAATCGAACGGGAAGTACTTCCGGATCTCCTCGTTGTCCAGCGCAAATTTCCGTTTTCGTTCCTGTTCGGTGAGGTAGGCGAGGTCCCAGGGGTCAAGCCGGTCTGAACCCGGCACGAGTTCCTGCCTGAGGGCAAGGAGTGTTGCAAGGTCAGAGCGGACCTTCTCTTTGACCGGTTCCTTGAGTCCGTTAAGGAAAGAATGGACTGTGGCGGTATTCTCTGCCATCCGGCCGTCGAGCCGAAAGTCCGCCCAGCTCGCATAGCCCAGTTCCCGGGCACACTCCTGCCGCACCCGGATCGCCTCTTCGAGCAGCGCCGTGTTGGGAGATGCCTGCCGGTTGACAAAGGCGGCGTACAGCTGTTTTCTGGTCGCAGCGCTCTTCGCGTTCTGCATCACCGGGATGTAGTCCGGGTACTTGGTCGTGACCCGGTACCGGCCGTCCGCGGCCCGGGAAAAGGTGGCCAGTACCTCCTGCGGGACTCCCGCAAGTTCCTCCGCGGAAAAGTCCAGGCTGGTCGTATCGTTGTTGAGGTTCGCGGAAAATTTCACCTCAAGCTCGGTGATCTGCTCCTTTAAGGCCCGGACCCGCGCAAGACCCTCGTCGGGGAGGGCAAGACCGTTCTTTTTAAACTGGCGCAGCGTCTCGGAGAGGAGCCGCTCTTCTTCGTTTGTCCGGGGTACGGATACCCTAATCGCATCATAGAGGTCCCGGCGGGTAAAGACACCGATCGCAAACTTCCCCGCCTTCTCTTCGCTGGCCGATCCCTCGGCAGCAACGGCAGGGTCGGGATACACGTAGCCCATGAGGGTGAGGGGCAGGGTTGCATCCGAAAAGTCTGCCATTGCGTTCTCGAACGCGAGCAGGGTGGTCTCCATGGATCGCTTCTCATGAGGCAGGGATGCGATGCGGTCGAGGGTGGCGGTAGCGGTAACAATTGCCGCATCGCACAGGGCGGTGATCTCGCCGGGCCGGTAGCCGGTCTTCAGGGGGGATGGGGGGAGGGCGGATGTCATAAAATACACCGGGTATGCGCAGGGATCGAAAAACCTGACAGGAACCTTGGATCTGAGAGCGTAAAAGGGATCAGGTCTCCGGCCGGGGGCGTTGGCCTCAGGCCTCAGCCTCGGCAAGGGCAGTACGGATCTGGTCCTTGACCTGCTCGGAGATCTTCAGGCTGTCCAGCGCCCGGCCCAGTAACAACCGGGCCATCTGCTGGCCTTCGGGGGTGGAGAGATATGCATCGATCGCCTCTTTCCCCTGCGGGGACGAGAGAAACGATCGGATGGTCTGCTGCCCGTTCGGGGAGGCAAGGTACGCTGCCACCATGCCCTGAATACCGTCCAGTGCGCCCATGAAACGTCACCCAAGAACAACAGGTGTGGATCGGGAAAACAGATAAAAGTACCAGCGTTTCTTCCTGAAAAGAGGAATTACCAGCCCCGGCTGTACTCGCCGGCGCAGGGGATGCAGACCGTCTTCCCGTTCCTGACCCGGGCACGGTGCTCTGCCACCATCTCCCCGCAGGTGGCACACTGCACCGAGGCCGAGATCCGGGCCCGCTCCGGGATCTCCGACCGTGCCTCTCTCTCGAGGAAGAGCTCGCTTATCGGGAGGGTAAGGATCTTTTCGATGATCTTTTCCTGCCGTTCGTGGAACTCCTTTACCTCGGTGGGCGTGGCCCTGCCGGCCATCACTTTGGTGCGCAGTGCCGATGCTGCCGGGTCGAGCCGTTCGGTGAGCGGTTCCGGCCGCTGGACCAGCCGGACAGCGGTGCCGGTCTTCCGGTTGATGAAGGTGTACGCGTGCTTGCCCAGGTCCCGGAGGATCAGGTTCCCCTTTCCCACGGAGCAGCCGGCAATGGCCTGGACTGCATCGACCCCGCAGGCATCGTTCTCGACAATGGCGACCAGGTCCTCGTCCCTGGCTCGCCCGGCATGGAGGAGGAAAAGGGCGTGCGTTACGGCACGGTACCCGAGGGCAAGCCCGGGGCAGGTGTGCCCGTGGAAGGCAACGGCATCTTCGTAGCTCTGGAATGTGCAGGCCATGATCTTCACGTAATCCGGTTACTTGTCGGTGGCAGGCTAAATCTGTTGTGCCGGCCCCCTGCCACAGCAGGGAGAGCAAACCGTTAATCCCCCCAAAAGAGATATCCGGGATCGGAGAAGCCGGTATGTACCTGGCAGAAGAACTCAGGACCTCTGCACTCTGGCACGGGGCGGATTATTACGGGATTGCGGATCTGGCCCCGGCGCGGGAGTTCATCCTCGCACAGGGGGGCGAACGGGTGGCACGGTACCCCCGGGCAGTGGTGATGGGGATCGTGCTCCAGGACTCGCTCGTGGACCTCCTCCCTGAGCGGGAGGACCCGGCAGCAGCGATGCTCTACCGGCACAACAGCTATGACGTGGTGAACCTGGCGCTCGACCAGATCGCTCTTGCAGCGGCAAACATCATCCAGCGGGCCGGTCACGCGGCGCTCCCGGTCCCGGCCTCAAAACGGGCAAGCGACGAGAAGATCGCAAGTGTCTTCTCCCATAAACTAGCCGCGCACCTTGCCGGCCTTGGCTGGATCGGCAAAAGCTGTCTCCTGGTCACCCCGGACCACGGCCCCCGGGTGCGGTGGGTCACCGTGCTCACCGATGCCCCGCTCCAGCCCACCGGGAGCCCCATGGCAGAGCGGTGCGGCACGTGTACGCAGTGCACCGATGCCTGCCCGGCCCGGGCCGTCACCGGCCGGGTATTTGCAGAAAACGAGCCCCGCGAGGCCCGGCTCGATGCCGCAGCCTGCGATCGGTATTTCCAGGAGATGGAGAAGAGCCGGGGGATTGCGGTCTGCGGCATGTGCCTGTATATCTGCCCTCATGGCCGGAAGCTGCGGGGCGGGAACGGCAGGTAGTACGGAGCCGGGGGGCACTTTTTTCCCGTCTGGTACGAGGCGGGGTAATGTATACATTACTTTTCCGCAAAGAGAACGTTTATATCACAAAATGTAAAATAAACTGTACAAGATGTTGGGTTAAAATGACCACATCTACACAAGGGGAGATCACATTCATGAAATCACCACAGACTCTGGCAGGGAGCATTGCCGTGCTCCTGTTTGCCCTTGTTGTCCTGGGAATCGGGATCGGCCCGGTGAGCGCTTCGCCGGGATCCTGGGCCTCAGGGAACATGACCGCGCTGCACAGTCACGGGACCGGGCAGCCCCATTTCGCAAGGAACGGCACCGCACCGCAGAACGGCCACGCATTTGCCACAAACGCCACGCTCCAGCAGGAACGTCTCCAGGCCATGGTCACGAAACTGCAGGGCCAGGGAGTAGACACGAGCCAGCTCCAGGCCGCGATCCAGAACAAGGATACTGCGGGCATAAAGTCCTGGATGCAGTCCTATGCAGCCTCGCACAAAGGCAGCTTCACCCCGCGGGCGGGCCAGAAGACCGGCCACGCCGTAACGGCGAATGCCACCACCCGGCAGGCACACCTCCAGGCATTTATCACAAAACTGCAGGGCCAGGGAGTGGATGTCAGCACGATCCAGACCGCCCTCCAGAACAATGATACCGCAACCGTCATGTCATGGCTGAAGTCGTATGCTGAGGCCCACCCGGGCATCATGGGCACTACCACTCACCCGCAGTGGCACCACCCGGTACCGGCTGCCACCCAGTCGTCCGGATAAGACCATTCATCCCCCACCCTTTTTTTTCCCGCCACTCTGCATCAGGTTTTAAAAAAGCAATCCCGCATCCGGAACCTGCCGGTTTTCCGTACGCCTAAAAGAGCAGGAGCTCGAGAAGCGGGATCGTGGCCAGGCACAGGAGCGTGGAGATAAAGACTCCCTGCGAGGCGAGCGTGGCGTCCACCTTGTATTCCTCCGAGAGGAGCACAGAGTTTGCCGCCACCGGCATCGCGATCAGGAGCACGGCAACCCCGAGCAGGAGCTTGTCCGCGATAAACGGCGAGAGCACGAGGAACGCTGCAACCGGGAGAACGAGGAGCCGGAGCGCGGTCACGAGATATACCCGCCAGTCGCCGGCGAGGCGCTCCAGGGGGAGGGTGGCAAGCATCGCCCCCACCACGAGCATGGCAAGCGGCGTGGTGGCCGAACCGACCAGGTCAAGCCCGTACTCCACCGGGGCGGGGATCGTGTAGTGCAGCAGGAAAAAGACCAGCCCCACGATGGCCGCGACAAGGCCGGGCGAGAGGAGGACTTTGAGGTCGATCTTCCCGGGCCGGCCCCGGGCAAGCAGCCAGACCCCCAGCGTGAAGACCAGGAAGTAGAACGGGACATTGAAGAGGATCACGTAGAAGAGGGAGGAAGGGCCGAGCACGGCCAGAGCCACGGGGATCCCCATGAACATGGTGTTGGGAAAGACCAGCATGAACTGGAAGACCCCTTTCTCCTCCGCGGTGGAGGGGACCAGCCGGCAGAAGAGGATCCCGACGACAAACGCGGCAAGATAGTACGCCACGGCTACGAGGAGCATGACGTCCACGATGCCCATGGTGGTTGCCGTCTCCGGGACCTGCAGGCTGGAAATGGAGAGGGCCGGGAGCGCCACATTCACGAGCACGTGGGAGATGAGGTGGACGCGGTCGCCGTTGAGGATGCCGTACTTCCGCGCGGCATACCCGGTGCCGATGAGGATAAAGAGGGTGACAAGGGCGATGATGATGGCGACAAGTTCCATGTCCGGTATCCCGAGATGACTGGTTCCTGCCCGGGGCGGTGCCGGCCGGGGAGTGTCCGGCAGGAATGTTGGCCCGGGGCGGACTTATACGTTAGGAACGGACCAGGCCGGAAAAGGGGGGTGCCGGCACCTGCAGGATAGTTCAGATCGTCCGGGGCGGTATACCGTGAGGTGCCGGAGGATACCAAAAAGGAGAGGCCGGGGTGAGGTGGTCAGGGCTGGTGCCTGAGGCTGCAGGCCAGGCGCAGCGAGGAGTTCACCATGTCCGCGAGGTCTTCCTGCGTGTACTGGTTCTTTTCTATCTGGGCCCAGTCCTTTGTCGTATCCTCATCGTTTTCACCGACCCACGAGGCGATCGAGACCTCGGGGCTGTGGAATCCCAGCCATGCAAAGAAGTTGAGGAGGTTTCCTGCCACGTGCTGCATGCCGTCCACGTGCCCGATGATGATGAGCCCCACGACCTTGTCCTTGATCATCCGGTTGCCGAACCACGAGTACTGGTTCTCGATGCAGTTCATCCGCTCGACAAACTTCTGGACAAGCGCCGAGTGGTTGTTCCAGCGGATGGGGGTGGCAAGAAAGAGGATATCGCAGTCGAGTACAGCGGCATACACCTTGTCCATCTCGTCGTCCTCGTACTTCATGGTGGACTGGCAGGGGTAGGTGCAATACTCCGGGTTCTCCGAGTAGTTGCCTTCGCACTCGTAGATTTTCAGGTCCTTTAACCGGATGAACTGTGTCTCGCACCCGAGCGCCGAGCACTGGTCCAGCGCCCGCCGGAGCAGGCGTTCCGACTTGGACATGCCCGGCTCCTGCCGGCTTGATCCGGAGATCCCGACCACCCGGGTGCCCTTCACGCGTACCGGGTCCGGTGCCGCGATCGCGCCGACCCCGAACTTCCTTCCGACCATGGGAGATGGCATGAAATACTCTTTACTGCCGGGCTGATATGGATTTGCCGCCTACCGCCGGAACGAGAGGAGGGCTGCCACAAAGCAGCAGAGCCCGCCGGCATAGAGGGCGTTGGCAACAAGGGGAGGGAGGATCCCTGCCCCGGCATCGAGGATAGCGCCGGTATACCCGAGGTGGTCGAGCTGAAGGACCAGAAGGATACTTGCCGCGGAGATCCCGAGCATGATCCCGAGATCCTGGAGGGTGACAAGGATGCTCGACGCGACCCCGGCCTTTTCGGCCGGCAGCGCCCCCATGATCTCGATCACGTTGGGGCCCTGGAAGACCGACCGGCAGAGGCCGGCGAGGATGAGGGCGATGACGATAAGGGGCACATCCTGCGTGCCAAACCCGTACCCGCAGGCAAGGAAGGCCGCGCCCATCCCCGCGACACCCGCGGCCGGGTAGTTCTTCGAGGGGAAGGTATCGTATGCCCAGCCGCAGATCGGGGCACTGGCGATCATGGCTACCGGCATCACAAAGGCCATGAACCCGACCTGCGTGGGCTTCCATCCCATGACCCCCTCAAAGTAGAACGGGAGGATGATGAGGAGGATGAAGGTGGCGACAAAGTAGAAGATCAGGCTTGCGGCGGGGAGCACGAACCTGCGGGTGGAGAAGATGGAGAGGTCAAGAAGCGGGGAGGCAGCCTTTCGCTCCCGGGCCACGAACGCGCCAAGGGCTGCAAGGGAGAAGCCTGCGTATGCCGCGAGATTGGCGATATTCACCGGGGGGTTTGCGAGCTCGTTCAAGAAAAGGGCGAAACCGGCCATCAGCGCGATGAGGAGCACGGCCCCGGGCCAGTCCGGCAGGGAGAGCCTCCCGCCGCCGTCCCCGAGCCGGAGGTAGTGGAGGGCCGGGACGAGCAGGGCAATGCCGATGGGGACGTTTACGAAGAAGACGAACGGCCAGCCGAAGGCATCCACCAGGATCCCGCCGAGCGCCGGCCCGATGATGAGGCCGAGGCCGATGGTGGCGGTCACGTACCCGAGTGCCTTGCCCCGCTCGTGGGGCGGGAAGACCTGCATGATGATCGCCATGGAGATGGAGAGGAGCATCGCGGCCCCGATCCCCTGGACAATCCGGGCAAGGACAAGCAGGGGGAGGGACCCGGCAAGGCCGCAGGCAGCGGAGCTTGCCGTAAAGAGGACCAGGCCGAAAAGGAAGAGCCGGGTCTTCCCGAGCGCCGGCGAGAGCGTGCCGAAGATGAGGACGGTCGCGATGATCGTGATGATGTAGGCCGTTGCGATCCACTGGGACTGGCCGAGCGGTACATGGAAGGTGCGGGTGATAGTGGGAAGGGCGATGGCCACGATATTGTTGTCCACCACGGCCATGAACTGGCCGACAAGGACGATGAGGAGAATGGCCCCGCGGTGGGCAAAGGCGAAGGTGTCCTGCGTGGCCGGAACGGCGGTGTCGGGCATGGTCGTCACGTGGGGATATGAACTGGTCTCTCAGGTTGGCAGTCCCGGGTGATCAGTCCATCGGTTCCCGGGAGGGAGTGTGTGCGGAAGCCCGTTCCCTGATGAGGTGAGGTAGGCAGCTGTGGCTCCCCGTTCTTCCCATGGGTGTTGTCTTCCCGGGTGCAGTTTTGGCCGCAGCTACCTACGTGGGGGGAGTGATCTGCCACTGGCAGAGTATGGGATCTGTCCAGTTGTCGGGCTGGGCCTTTACGGGTCCCCACCCCAGCATCACTCCAATAGTATAGGTCCCGGCCTGGTAGGAGAACGCGTCGAAATGGTAATCGAGCTGCAGGAACCCGTAATAGAAATTCTGTAAATCCGGTCTTGGATTCCGCTGCTGCAATGCTATCTGGTGGTCTCTCCTGACATCAGGCATCTCCGCGTTGTATTTCTGTGACGTGACAGGAGTCGTGTTGGGAGCCGGCCCCATTGCTGCAGATACCAGCGGCAGGACCATGGTATCGTCTTCACCCGGGTCACCGGAATAGAGGACTGCAAAGACTGACGGGGGAAAGGTAGTGGGGTCAACCATCCCTACCGGGTATTCCACTTTCAGGCCGAAGCGGTGGATGAGGGACCGGTCACACGGAGAGCTGCAGGTAGCGCCAGAAGGCGAATATGTGAGGTTCCAGAGTGCGTTCGCATCAGTTCCCTCATACTTGGAGCTTGTATATTCCTTGATGACGAAACCCGCGAAGCGTGGCGGGGCGGCCTGGGGGGCTGGAGGATTTGGTGGCATACGTAGTGGATATTCCGCAGTGAATATAATAGTATGGTGAATTTTAAAATACGGATTAAATAAAAAACGGGTATGAAAGGCCCCCGTACACCGGTGGGGTCTGACGAGCAGGTATACCGGGGATGCCGCTCGCTTACGAGGACCTTCTGAGTGCGGCAACGAGGTCCTGGTAATTGCCGCCGGCCTCGTAATTGTCGGCCACAAGTGTCCGGGCCGAGACCACGGGAGAGAGCCGGGGGTCGAGCTTTTCTGCCTGCGCATACTCGTTCAGCGCTGTCCGGTAGGCGTCCAGGTTATCGAGGAAGACTGCGTGCTGTTGCTGGTACTGGGTGGCGGCGAGCATGAGGTTGGCATCCCCGTCCCGCAGCAGGGTCGGTGCGCTCTTTGGCTGGATCGCAAGCGCGGCATCGTAATACGCGATCGCCCCGGGATAATCCCCGTCCATGTACGAGAAATCCCCCATCCGGACAAGGACAACCGGGTCATGGGGGTTTGCGGCGAGCAGCTGCCGGTAGATCTGCTCGGCCTCCCCGGTCTGCCCGGACGCGATCAGGGCCTCGGCTTTCTTTTGCAGGAGAACGGGATCGCCCGGGTTCGCGGCCAGGGCACCGTTATACAGGGAGAGGGCCATCCCGGACTGGTTGACCAGCATGAAGGCATCTCCCGCCGTGGCCTGGCCCTGCTGCACGATACCTGCGGGGGTTAATCCCGGGAGGACGAGCGGGACGATGACGACAATCCCGGCGATTACCGCAAGGGCCAGAAGGAGGATCCATTTCGTCTGCATGGTTCACGGGTGCACTCCCCCGTGAGGGGAAGGCAGTACCTATCAATCATCTCCCTGTTCATGGGTAATTAACCAGATGCTTTTCGGGTGCAAAGTCCCGCAGTGAATAAAAGAGCCGGAAACGAAAAAAGAAGGATTACTTGATCTTTTTCTCAAGTTTCTTGAGCTTCTTTTTCGCGCTCTCGCTGCCGGCTGCTGCCTGCTTTGCGAGTTCTTCTGCCTTGACCTTCTTTACCTGGTTCAGCTTCGTTAACTGTTTCTTACTGGTTGGCATTTTCAGAAAACCTCTTATTACGCCTGTGACTGGTTCTATTACTCTTTATTTTATCTTAAAAATATCCCTGAACCAGGGTAAAATCCCAAAAAACAGGAAGGCAGGGGGAAGTTCCCCCTGTCCTTGTTCATTTATCCTTTTCTCTCTCCTGCGGACTCTTCCATGTGGTCGAGCACCCGGTCCCACATCACGAGGAGCCCGGGAACGATCACGTAGGCGAGCAGGCCGGTGCCAAGGAAGGCCCCGACCAGGATGAGCTCGTTGTCCATGAGGTTCACCTCAGGCAAGGGCCGTCTCGGTGTCGGCCCAGGTCTCGATCCTCTCCCGGATCGCTTCGTCCGTGTAGGACGAGATGATGATCCGGTTCCTGTTGAAGTGGAGAAGGTAGATCTCACCGTTGGGGTCATGGCACTTGAGGGTGGCCGAGTAGGTTTCCTTGTCGAAGTCCCGGGCCGGGATCCCGCCGTGTGCAGCGGTGACCGAACCGGCAGCGAGCAGTGCTGCGGTGCCGGCGGTGAAATCGGTCAGGCTGCTGTACCGGTCGGTCAGGTACCCGACAACCTTTGCCTCGTTGTCCTGGTACAGGATCTTCGCGGTGTAAGCCTCGCGGGTCTTCTCCACACCGGGGTGGGTGACACCTCCGGATATGTAGGACACACATCCGAAGGGATTCGATACAACAACTGCCTGGACGATCGCGTTGAAGGTCGTCGCGTCCTCAATCGGGTTTGTCAGATTGCGGAAGGCGGTCTTGGTGGTAGTTCCATTCTGGAAGTCTGCCATTTTCTCTCATCTCCTTTCTTTTTCTTTCCTGTCTCGGGGGCCCCTTTGACACATACCTGTGGACCATATGGGGTATTACGGGTAAGCAGGGGGTTGCAATCCGGGCTCCTGTTATGGCCGGTTTGGGGATTGGGGGCGTTTGGTGTGCAAAAAGAGGAAAATAATGATGAAATTGGAAGTAGAACAACAAAATTAGGATTTTTCACACAGGTAAAATTTGATCTTTTTTACTTCCATCTCTTCCCAAATTAGATAGCTTTTGGGATCTCTCTGAAATAATTTCCATGACTCGTTAAGCGCCAAGGGAATGTTGATTGCATCCTCATTTAATTTTTGAGAGGTGTACGGAGTTAATCCAATTTTTTTACATCCTCTAAATACATTATTAGCTAGTTCCTTCATCAGATGGTCGGGATAACAATGATCATGTTCAGTGGGTTTTGCAAAAAGACAGATCAATTTGTAATGCTCCCATTTTTCTTGCAAATTCGAAACTTCAGAGCACATACCCATTATTTTCAAAATTTCGAGAATTCCCTGAATTTGAGATTCAAATGATGGATGATCTATGGGGTCAATCTCAATTTCTGCTGGAACATATACATCTTCGCCTGTATTTGTACAGATCCGAAGGCATTGCCATGCAAACGATGGCCCTAAACAATAGGTAGCTATCATGTTTGCAGCATGCTCTTTTATCCAACAGTCTTTCCATAGTTCCTCAAGAGTTTCATAAAAATTTTTATCAAATGGTCGTATCTGATCATTTATCCTCTTTTTTTCATCGGAGATATATTTGTTTAAAGTTACTATGAATTCATCTGACATTTTGTTTTCATTGTGCAGATAAATAAGATGTCCAATCTCGTGAAAAAGATCAGGCAAATTCAATAAAAACATATCATCAACAATTGGAACATAAAATGATGACAATAATGGATTTTTATCTGCATATACTTCGTAATAATTTGTGCTTGCTGCAGAAATTAATGGAACGTCAATATTGTAATTGATTTGAGATAATGAACGTTTTAGAAATGCGTGGAAGAATCTATCTTTTCCGGAATATCGCAATAAAATCGGTAACAGCATATTCTCGATAAAACTATATGATTCATAGCACCTTTTATAACTGGTAATTTGGTTTAATAGTAATTCCGGTGCCCCAAAATCGGGATCATTTAAGATGGACTCTAAATCTGTCTTTATCTTGATGGCATTTTGTATTGTATTGGATAAATTTGGTGCTATATCCTGCGGTAGAGAAAGACTGTTCAATAATTGAATAATTTTTTCACACCGATTATGTAATTCAATGACCAATGGTGGAAAAAAAGAGTCCATGCTTATCTTTTTCGCCAAAATTTTCTGAATGAGGCCGAAGTTTCCTCGTCCATTATAGAGCACATCTTATCTAATATTTTCAAATCCTGAATTGATAATTTTCGATTGTTCTCTAAATGATTAATCATTTTTTTCATATCGTCAATGAAGTAGACCATATCTCCTTTATTGGAATTTTTCACATGATCAACAAAGGAAATTGGCAATTGAATTGATTTTTTGAGATCCGAATCAAACTCATGAATGTCAGGTTGAATATCCTTTATCAAGGCTATAAAAATATTAGTTAAATTTTTCTTACTCTCCGCTAATTGCGGAGGAGAAATCTCTTTGTTTCCGGCCAAGTTGTAATGAGCTTTTTTGATGATTATCGCAGCATCGTTTATCTCTCTCGATAAATTAGAGATTGAACTGTATCTATGAGAGAAAACACCCAAATTGCTCATACCGCACCATTTGTTTTAATTTATTGAGTTTCTTTTATTATATTTAATTGTAACCCTGCTACCAATCAGTACAATTTGATTCTCATTTGTATATAGATGATCTCAGAACAACTTTAACATTTCATCCATTACGGAATGGATCATCAATCCCCGTACCTTGCCTCATCTTCATCAGATTCGCTTGAGATGGGTTTTAGAAAATCATCGATCAATTTGATCGCAATCGGGAGTCTTCCACATCTATCCGGGGCTGCCCAAATAAGTTGTGAGAGCGAAAAGATATCTTCAGATATTTTAGTCAAATCAAGATCATCCGATGTTTTTACGACATATAACGGCCTTACAGTTCCCTGCGAGAGAAAGGGAACCCCCGTCGTACAAATAAATGCCTCATCAGAGCCTAAGATAAAATATGTTCCAACAATTGGATTTTCGAATTTTCCTGAATCATCGGAGCTAACAATACGTATACCTTTGGAAGTTTTCTTTCGAATTTCAACGATACAGGATTTAGCATCCTTATCGATAATGTTTTCATGTTTCAATTTGGCAATGGCCTCTTCGAAACCTTTTCTTTCTTCCAAGAATATTTTTCCATCTCTCTGTAATACAATAGATTTTAATGTTAAATTTGAATTGACAATATCATCCTTGATCCCTTCGTAAACGATGGTCTTAATGTGTGATGATTGCAATTTTTCTTTTCTTCGAGAGGGATAACTTCTGAACACACATTTTTTTGCATCATTGTAAATAAACGAGACCCCTGCAATTGAATTAGAGACGTCAATTCCTATATGAGCATCATAATTAAGTGATTTCTCCAGTACCCAAGGCCATTTGTGATTGACAATTAGCATTCCTAATGCGATATTTCTTAAGTAAGATTGATAATTATGCTGTGTGTAATTTTTTACGCGGAATTTCGTCTCTCCACCCTCATGATATTCTTCGTAATAACTTGAGAGTTTATGAGCCATTGCACATTGGAATTGATAATTTGGCCACAACTCCTTTTTCAAGAAATTATGTAGATTTACATCTGCATTATTTGGTAAAACAAGTAAGACATATCCTCTTTTAATGGAATTTGTCCCAATTGAATTTTTAATAGAATCGATTTGCGTTTTTAGACTCTTTGCCTTTGAACAATCGTAAACAATCCGTTGAGGTGTGTATTGATATTTTGAAAATTTTTGAATTGTTTGAGTGATCTGATCTTTAAAATCGTCACTTATTACTCTTGGTAGTGTAGAAGGGACAAACAGATATTGCGGATCAAAAGGAAAATCAGAGTAAATTCTAATATTTGGCGTTTGGAGAGCATTTAAGCGTTCTTTTCCTAAATTATTTATGGAGATTCCATTGACTTCATTTTGTTTTTTCGTGTGAATCAAATAACCATTGCCGAATAATTGATCTGGAATCTGAAAATTAACTGTTTGAATAGCTAGTGGTTTTTCACTAATCTCTAATGGAATATCCAAATATCTCGAATTTCTAAAAATTGTTTTAATGTCCGTAATAATTTCATTGAATCTTTGAGTGGGGTTTTGGATTGAACGATAATGGAGGGGTTTTATTCGTGGATCTTCTGTATTATATATCCGCTTGCATAAGGCTGCTGCAGCAGACATATTCGTTGCTTTCCCCTTTTGATAATATAAAATTGCCGGACTGTTGGGGTCTAAGTTTTTTATTAGGTCCGTTTTTGATTGAACATTTTTTTGGATATAGGTATATACATCAATTGTCTCATTTGTCTTTTTATCGACGAATTTATGTTCTTTTATGCTTCGTTTTGGATCACCAGACAGCGTAATCTGGTACCACCGTTCCCCATATTGATAAATAAAGTTTTTATGTAAAAAACGATGAATTGAAGAATTATCAAGGTATTCTGTGAGAAATTTTCTATCTAAATACTTTGTTGCCAAATCTAATGAGAAAAATGCCCTCTGATTACAAATTATGACATTATAGCTGAATCCACCAAAAATATCAATTTCTCGGTTAGGTTCATCAACATTTTTGGGGTTTTTCCAATAATATGTTTTTCCAGGGAGCGGTTGCCAAAGATTTGAATTATTCCAAAGAGTGGATTTAATTTGATATTCCAAAAATGAGACAATAATTGAAATTTCATTTGACGTTGAATTCTCCAATTTTAATGGATATCGAATATTCTCTGGTATTAAAGTAATTATATGCGGAACCAATTGTTGCTCTAATTCTGGATTCTCTGAATTAAATGGTATTGCGATAAAATATTTTCCGTCTTTCACTTGAAGAGCAACTGGTTTCCGCAATTCAAAAGCCAATTTTTGTTTTAATATCCCAATATTCTTCTCAAAATCTTCACCTTGTGGAAGACCTTTTATCTCTAATAGTTTGTAATCAAATACAAGTTGTTTGATATTTTTGATTTCAAACAAATTTGTGCAATTATTTTTCATTTGACATCCTCACACAAAGACTTTGATAATTACAAAATTCACAATTCTTAGAATTTTTGGCAGTTTCAAAATCACTAACATTCAAATTTTCATATTTTTGATCATGAGTTACTGATCTAATATCTGAAATGCTTTTATAAATAAAATCTTCTGTATTTTGGAGTTTATCTTGGTCAACTGCATGCTCAATAATCTGTTTTTTCAATAAATTTACTTCAAATAGTTTTATTTGATCGATTCTTCGTCCAATTTTGTGAGTGGCCGCTAATGCATAAACAAATAGCTGTTTAGAGTAATCTGATGTATCACTTGCTCCAATTTTCCAATCAACAATATTTAAATGCGTATTATCAATAAATGTCAAATCCAGTTTTGCCGCTATTGTCGTTTCATCCATTTTAAAAGGTAAATTAATCTCATTGGTTAGGGAGGCACAATTTTTTAATTTATTTATAAAGTCTGCATTCCCATATAAATACTCAAAACACTGGGAAATTTCATGTTTTAACAAATTTATCCGACTATCATCTATATTCAACCCCAATTCATGCTCATAAAGAGCACAATAATGTGAGCCACATGAAGATTTTGAAGAGCCTTTACGGTACAGGCGGTTTTTCGAAAATAAAAATTGCTGATCTACACGCTCTAGTGTAATTTTCGTTAAATCATTTTTACTGATTAAATCCGTTTTTATAGAAGGTACAAAAAAGTCGCTTAAACATTCATGAACAAGAGTACCTCGCCATACAGGTAGATGTTTTAATTGTTTTAGAATAAATGCCTCTCGTCTTAAAGGATCTTTGGCATTATGTGAGGCCATAATATTTCCAAAGAAAAATTGCCTTTGACATCGTCGAAATGTATTATGTGCTGAAATGGACCATCTCATAATTATTTCAATTTTTATATTATTATTGATCTTCATTTACTACGAATCGTTTTAAATGTTCGGTTTGGGTGATCGCTTCAAATTCTAAAAATATCCAAAAAAGCAACCCCCACGGGATAATTGAACCCACTGTTCGAAAAAAAATTATCACTTCCCCTCATCTCCCTCCATCATCTCCTTTGCGAGCCAGACACCGCCGGGGAACACATCATAGAACCTCCACCGGCACTGGGGCGAATAGACCCAGAGCATCTTCCTGACTTGAGAGGAGGACTTCATCTCACTGAGGTAATCCATCTCCTTCCTGCAGTGCAGGACAACCTGGCGGGCGTTTGGCAGGGCCGTGCGGGAGCGGGCCACTTCGATGATGAGTGCCCCGTCTGCCCGGAGCCCGACAAGGTCGAGCGGGATCCTTGACTTCCTCACGAGTACCGGCTGGTACCCGAGGCATTCCAGGATGCGCATCGCGTCGATGATAATCGCGTTGCACCGGGTGTAGTTCTCCGGGCCAAGGGTCAGTCCACCTCCTTTTCCGGTCCGGAGGATGAGATTTGTCTCACCTGCAACTGTTTCGCAGGGGTTAATCCGGTTGCGGTACAGGGCACCGGATGCGATCCCACCCGGAGTAATCACGTCCTGTACGGTCGCTGTCTGAATCATGTTCTTCCTCCTTTTTGGATTTCGCCCATGACCCCGGGCCGGGGTATTCGCAAGGGAATGGCAAACGGAAAACAACGCCGGCCCGGTACAGGACGATCCCGGCATGCAAGAGCGGTATAACACGCGACCAGCTCTGGCATACGCTGTCAGTTGATGATGTACCAATGACGCCCGGACCGGCGGTCAACGGAGTATTAGAGAAAAGGCGGGTGAAACGTTCCCGGTCCGGGTTCCCGCAGCATACATCCCAAAACCGGTGATCTGATAGATCGGTGCTTTCACTCTCTCAAAGAGCCCGAAGAGCCCGCACACGAGCGTCATGGACAGGTAGCAGAACTTCGCGATGCGGCAGGCAACCTTTCTGGGATACCCGATCTTCGCGATCTTCCTCGTTACCCGTGTGCAGAAATCCAGGCTCATTTTTGATTATTTTATAGAGAACATTGCAGGTTAAATGCTTCCCGGTAGATTCGAAAAATTTGGTAGTTATTGGGGGAATCGGGGGCTGATATGAGCCCGGATTCCGGCAGGAAAACACCCGTTCCGGGCACCCGGTAGGGTACGCGGCACGGCCGGCCTAAAAGCAGGCTATAATGGCCCGGATTTTTGAGCGGGAAGGGGAGGTGCCGCAAAACGGATGGCCGGGGGTCAACGGAAGATTTCTGGAAAATGATCGATGCAGCAGCGGAAGATTTTCAAAAATGAACGGGTCATGAGCTGAGGATTCCGGAAAATGATCGAGCTGACAGCTGAGGATTTTGAAAAATTTACGGGTCGCGAGCTGAGGATTCCGGAAAATGATCGATACAGCAGCGGAGGATTTTCAAAAATGAACGGGATCGTTGCCAGGCCGGAAGACCCATACCCACGAATAATCATCACATTCTTCCGACGGTAGGCACGATCCAAGAACCGTTCACGCCAAAAAAAGTCCGGGCCGGGAGTGAAAAATTTTCAAAAATGTTCGGGTCATGAGCGAAAGATTCTGGAAAAAGAGCGCCTTGGTTGCTGAGGATTTTGAAAAATGTACGGATCATGAGCGAAAGATTCTGAAAAAAGAGTGACTCGGCTGCTGAGGATTTTGAAAAATGTACGGGTCATGAGCGGAAGATTCTGGAAAAAGAACAACCCGGCAGCTGAGAATTTTTTAAAAAGTTCGGGCCACCCCCCCTCACTCATTCGAATAACAGACCACGTTCTTCCCGCCCAGCCGCACGCTCAGGCTCAGGGCTGGACAGTTCAGGTCACCGTCCCACAGCTCGCACTCGTCTTTCATGCACCGCAGCAGTACCGAACCCTGACCGGGCCGGAGATGCCCGTCGGTCCTGGACTGGTCGCTGCACCAGTACTTCACTTCTGCCATGCATACCGGAACAACAGGGGATAAGAAACCCTTTGGGTATGGGGGGTGTGAAAGTGAAGGGGCCAGGGATGGGATATCCCGCGTCCCTTTCCTTACGACCTCTTCCGGAACACTGCCAGTGCACCTGCCCCACAGGCGGTAAGGACCACGACTTCGGTCCCCAGGGGTGACGCGGTTGTTCCCGCAGCCGGTGCGGATGCGGTCGTGGCCGGGGTACCCGTTCCGGCGGGTTTCATATACCTGCACACCCCGGTATTCCTATAGTACATCCCGGCCCGGAGGCAGCAGACATGGATAACGACCTCGAAAAGATGGCAGCGCAGTGCAGGACTTTCACAAAAGAGATGGTGGACAACCCGTACCGTGGGATTGCCACGTTCTTTGGCCTCCCGTACACCGAATCGCTCGACAACCTCGACATCGCGCTCATCGGCGTACCTCTCGATCTCGGTGTCACCGACCGGAGCGGGACCCGGATGGGCCCGCGGGAACTGCGCAACCAGTCCCGGAGCGTGGGTATTTTCAACCACTGCACCCGGTCCTCGCCCTGCGTTGCCCACCGGATCGCCGATGCCGGGGACGTGCCCTTCCGCTCGGTGTACCGGATCGAGGAGGCGCTGGACGATATCGCCGCCTGTTACCACGGCGTTGCCGCTGCCGGGGTCACCCCCATCACCGCAGGAGGGGATCATTCCATCACCTACCCGATCCTCAAAGGACTCGCGCCAAAAGAGAAGGTCTGCCTGGTCCACTTCGACTCCCACTGCGACACCGCCCCGCCCATCCACGGGTGCGGGTGTGCGCATGGCTCCCCGATGAAGAACGCAGTGGAGGCTGGCCTTGTGGACCCGAAACACTCCATCCAGATCGGGATCCGGGGATCGAGCGAGCCCCTCTGGGACTTCTCCTACGAGAGCGGCATGAGGGTCGTGCACATCGAAGAGTTCTACGAGCTGGGCTGGAAGGGCGTAATAAAAGAGATCCGGAAACGTGCCGGCAAACGCCCGGTGTACCTCTCCTTTGACATCGACTGCCTGGACCCGGCCTTTGCCCCCGGCACCGGGACCCCGGTGGCCGGCGGCATGTCCACCTTTGAGGCCCTCCAGGTCCTCCGGGGCATGCGGGGGCTGGATATTATCGGCGGCGACCTTGTCGAGGTCTCCCCGCCCTACGACCATGCAGGGATCACTGCCCTTGCCGGGGCCACCATCCTCTTCGAGATCCTCTGCCTCGCGGCCGGTGCCCGGGAAAAGAGGACGGGCTGAAACTTTTTTTACCGGTGAATCCAGCGCCGGGCCGCGAGCGGGACGCAGGCCGTAAACCAGAGACCGGTGAGCACCGCGGAGACAAAGAGCGCTGCGGCCTGCGGGATTGCAGGAAGGGTAAGGACCGCTATCGCGAGCATAAAGAGCAGCAGGGTCGAGACCACCCCGGACAGGGCTACCGCGATCCGGGGAAGGATCCGCTCGGGCGGCTCCCAGCCCCCGAGGCTCCGCAGGTACTCGTATCCCAGCAGGCCCCCGAGCACAAAGCCGCTCGCCTCCCACGCACCCGGGATCTGGACCGGGCTGATGGTGGCGCCGGTCTGGGCGAGCGCCGTTGCCACCCAGTCCGCGGGCACCTGCCATCCGGCAAGGGAGCAGTACGCGGGGAGGGCTATGATGAGCGGCAGCGCCGAGAGAAGGAGGATCCCGAGGATCCGGGCCGGGGGCCGGAGCCGGGCACCGAAGGCCTCGATCCGGGGGGAGACGGTAAACGCGAGGACAAGGAACAGGGCCCCGAGGAGAAAGCCGCCAACAACATCGGTGACAAAATGGACGCCGGCAAAGATCCGGGCAAGCATGGTCAGGGCCGCAAGGACAATACAGGCAACGACCACCCAAAAGCGCCGGACAACCGCGGCAATATACCCGTACAGCACCGTGCTGCACATGGCACCTCCCGAGGGAAAGCCAAACGAGGGAAGGGAGTAGTACGCCTTCACCGCGGAGGACACCCAGTACGGGCGGGGGAGGTGGAAGAAGAGCTTGAGGGCCTCATCCACCCCGCCGGCGATGCCGAACACCACCGCAAGCCGGATCCCGTGCTTGGGCGAGAAACCCAGGTAGAACAGGACAAGGACCACCAGATAGACCGGCAGGGAATCCAGGTCTTTTCCCGCGGCAAGCAGGTCGGTGAGCAGGGGCGAGAGGTGCTGGAGCGCGACAATGGTGCCGGGATCGAAGAGCACGAGGGCCATCACCGCTCACCTGCCTCCCCGGGACATTCCTGCCGGGCCGGTACATACAGGGCGGGCATCACGAGGGGTATACTCCTGTTTTTTGATATCTTCAGGAAAGGAGATAAGAGTGTCCGTCGCCGCGGGACCTCCGGCAGGGGAAGGGAACGCCCGGGGACGGTTGCCCGGCTCACGGGCTGCGGAACACGTACTGCCAGACCCATGCCGCACCAACCGGCACATTCCGGTTATCCGCCGGGACCGTGACACAGTATATTTTAAATGACAATAAGTAAACTATATATTACATAGTCCGACTACGGCGGGCCCCCGGCATGTACCGGGCACCCCGCCGGAGGGACATCCCGTGGTGCCACAATGCGTTCAGCGACAGGTTCCCCCCCGGGGGGTTTGGGAAAGATGCGATGGGTTATGGTGAGTATACTCCTGCTGGTGCTTGTTATATCGACTGCATGGGCAGCCCAATCGGATTCCAGCAGTTCTACAAGTTCTATGAGCAGTTCCAGTAGTTCATCTACCACGAGCAGTTCAAGCACCTCCGATAACGCGGCACTGGTCTATGTCTCCAATGTCACCACGGACAGCGGGTCGTACTTCCCTGGTGACACCGGGACGGTCACCGTCACCCTGACAAATGGCGGTACAACGTCAATCGGGCTGGAGGACCCGACCCTGATAAGTCCCCACCTTGACGTCCAGGAAAGCGACTGGGAGGGCATGACCTACGTAGGTGCCGGTGATACCGTCGCGTTTACCCTCCGGTTCACGGTCATGCCGCCGGACGGGACGTACAACGCCCTGTTTACGATCGGGACAGAGGGAGGTAACGCCATCCACTACCCCGTCGAGATCAACGTCAACTCCAACAGCCTTCTTGCTGCGGTCACCTCGCAGCCCACCTCGTTTGCGCCAGAGGCCGAACAGAACGTAACCCTCACCTTAATGAACACCCGCTGCGGCGCGATCAACGACATCGTGATCACACCCGAAGGGACCGGCATTGTCGCCAACCCGGCCATGGATCTCATCCCCTCGCTTGCTTCCTCCAGTTCGTACGCGGACACCTTCGGCATCACCTCCCACCAGGCATCAACCCTCACGTTTAACATCAGTTACCAGGATGGAGACAATACCCATTATACCGACGTGGTGCTGCCGATCACCATCGGCCAGGACAAGACCGCCGCCGTCCCCGTCCTCAACGATGTAGAACTCACAACCACCGCCACAGGGTATGATATCACCGGCGATATCACCAATGCCGGGATCTCGGATGCCTATGGCGTGATCGTGAACATTGGATCCCCGGCAACCGGCACCGGGACCTATCCCGTCTATGCCATCGGCAGCATTGCCTCGGACGATTCGGGAACCTTCGAGCTGACCTTTACAACGAGCGATCTCTCTGCCGTGCCCGTGGTTATCACCTGGAAGGACTCTGCGGGCAATGATTACAGCCTCACCAAGACCCTCAACCTTGCCTCGCCGGCCGGGACCGCCAACGCAACAGCGGGCAGCGGCCCGCGGGTGACCGCGGGAACCGGAACCGGCGGGAACTTTAACGGCGGCACGGGTGGCATGAGCCGCGGCGGCAGCTATGGCGGGCGCAGCAGCAGCAACAGCATCTTTGGCGGGATCACCAGCGGCAGGGGCGGCGGTATTGCTGCGTTCTATCCCCTCATTGCCGGTGCGGTGCTCCTGGTCGTAGGGATCATCCTGTGGGTCAAGCGGAAATGGATCATGCTCAAAATAAAAAAGCAGCAGTAACGGGACCGGAGATGACCGGGATCCTCTGTTGCCGGAATGCCTGCAGGACGGGTACGGAGTACCCGGGGCGCCGCGCCGGCACGGGGATCATAAGGGCCCGTCTTACCGGGAGGGCTTCCTCCGTATGCAGGAAACCCGCCTTTGGCCGGTGTCCGGCAGGAGGCGGGGCATGATTAAAGGAGACATCTTCTTCAGCCTCGCATTACGGAGCGTCCGCATCAATTTCCTGCGGTCGATCCTTGCCGCCATCGGTATTGTGATCGGGGTCGTTGCCATCTCCTCCATGGGAATGCTGGGCACCAACATGCAGCTCGAGGTAAAAGACCAGCTCTCGGCAAGTGCAAATACTATCGTCATTACCCCGGACGTGGTCCGGATGGGACCGCCCGGGTTTGCCCCGTCCTCATCCTCGACCACAGCCACAGGGATCACCAAAAACGAGCTCGCGAAGATCACCATGGCCACGGGATCGAACGGCACGGTAATCCCCATCTACTCGACCAATACCCAGTTTACGATCAATTCCATTGCGGGCAGGGGTTCGGTATACGGCATCAACCCGCTTGACATCCCTAAGTTCCTCTCCTTGAACCAGTCGTATGGCAACGGGACCACCGATATCGGGGCAGGGGAGGTCTTGGTCGGGGCAGAAATCGCGGAGAACTTCAACCTCAAGGTGGGTACCCGTATCAGGATCGGGTCGTATAACTCCGCTTCCCGGCCCGAGCTCCGCATTGCCGGGGTGCTCATGCCCCGGGGGACCGTTGCCGACGGCGTCTCCACCGATAACGGGATCGTGGTGAACGATAACTGGTACACCAACCAGTATGGCGGCGAGGACGAGTGGAACCAGGTTAACGTGATCGTAAACAACGTGGACAACATCAGCGATATTGAATCGGCAATCAGCGGGAAGGTAAACGCCAATGAGAAAACCCCGGTTATCCGGACCCGGGATGCCACCTCGCAGCTCGCGACCGAGACCGCTGCCCTTGGCACGGTGACGACCTTTATCATGGCCATCGGCGGGATCTCGCTCCTGGTTGCCGCGGTGAGCATCTTCAACGTGATGATGATGTCGGTCTCCGAACGGATCCAGGAGATCGGCATCCTGCTCTCCATCGGGACCGAGAAAGGGGAGATCCGGCGGATGTTCCTGTACGAGGCATTTATCCTGGGACTTCTCGGGGCCGGGGTGGGTGGGGCGTGCAGCCTTGCCATCGGGTACACGGTCGTAGAAGCGATGATCGGGACGACCGCGTACTTCTTCCTGCCGGCAAGCATCCTCTACATCCCGGCCGCCATGCTTATCGGCGTAGCAGTCTGTGTCCTCTCCGGGATGTACCCGGCCTGGAAGGCATCCAATATGGACCCCATCGATGCAATACGGAGCGAAGAGTAAGAAGCCCCCCTCAGGTGTGCGGCCGATGCCCGGGAAAAGAGGACGGGCTGAAATCCATGTTACGGCGGTCGCACCGGTCCTATTATTTGCCACGCTCATGTACACCGGTAAGGGTATCGTGGCTGCGTTCGGCGGCTGTGTGTACGCAGGAACGGGGATCACCGGCCAGATAAATATAGAGATAGTGATGTCTGGTATGTATATATACATAAAAAATAGCGAATTAATTTATTCGAGGATGACCAAGATCGTAGTGACATTCCATGACCCGGACCCGCAACGATCAGGGTGTTTCTGTTATTGTCGGAACTCTCCTGCTGATCCTCATTACCGTGACTGCAGCTGCAGCCTTGGCTCTGATGGTTTCACAGATGCAGAAAGCCGAGATGACCCGGCAGTCACAGATCCAGGCAGTCAAAGACGAAGATATCGTGATCTCCGGGATGAAACTTGCCAATACAGTAAACTGGAATGCAACGTACCCCAATCCGCCGTTTAATATCCCGGGCTCCCAGAACTGGAGTTCGATCTCGTTCAACCTCATGAACATGAATACCCAGGATGTGGCCATAGAAGGCATTGCCATCAACAACTACTACGCATACCCATTGAACTTCACGTCCCTGTCACTCTCTACACCCCAGGGGTCCTGCAACCTCTCCGTGGGGGGCGGGGGATGCCAGGTGCAGGGTTCGGATTCGGCGACCCCCTACCTCACGATCCCGGCGGGAAAAAGCATCCAGGTCACCTTCAACCTGACGGAAAGTCTCACTTCCCCGACACCACCTTTCGTTGGGACAGGGGACCAGATCGATATCAAGATCCTGACCTCGCTCACCAACATCTTCGAGCAGACCTACCGGCTGCCGACCCCGGTCATCTCCTATAACACGGAGACCTCCAGCCTTGGCACGGTCCAGCGGGACAGCATCGTGCTGGACGGGTCCCAGTCCTCCTCCACCAACGCCACCATCGTCAGCTGGAACTGGGCCCTCACAAACGCTGCCTCTACCTGGCCCGCTCCAGGGAACTGCTCGGATACGAACAACCTGGTGCCGGTAAGCGGCCTCGCCCCCACGTTCAGCGGCAGGACCATCCATATCTCTCCCCCGGTGGCGGGACCATTCTGCGCCAACCTTACGGTGACCGACAGCAACGGGATGGTGGCCACGACATCCCCTGACCAGACCATCCCCGCTGATACCGCATTCACCCCGGCGGCAGACCTGATCGCAACCTTCAACACCACGTATAATCCCCCGGTGATCAATGTCACCATCCGGGATATCAACGGCAACCCCGTCAGCAACGCGGCGGTCAACTATGTCCTGGATACAAACCAGTTCGGGAACCTTTCCCTCAGCAATTACATCGGGACAACCAACAGCCTCGGAATGACCAGTGCCAATGTTACCTGCGGCACCGGTACGGTCAAGATCGTGTCCGGGCAGGTGCAGCCCATCACCGTGGCGGTCAGCGCGAACAGCGGATGCTGAGGTATAAAAACAGTATCAGGCGATCTGATCGCATTCATCCGGTAAACGAGGAACTATTCCGGAAGGTGCACGGGGAAATTCCCGAGGGGAAAAACTGCGGGCAGGTGATTACTCCTCAATCTCGTCGGTCTGCACGGCAACAATCCGGTTCATCACGCCAGGCTTGTCCCGGTAATAGGCCCGTATCTGTTCGGTCACCGCGTTATACTCCCGGATCCCTGCCTTCTGCAGGCCCAGGAGAAAGGCAGTCCTGTCCTTGAGTTCCTGGTTGAGCACGTCCTTGTTTACGCCATGGGTATCCCGGATCTTGTCAAAGAGGAAACTCTTGCCCTGGAACTGGAACTGGTCGACATCCGGCAGCCACTTGAAGACCGTGTTGGTGATGAGGTCGCCAGAATCCCGGTCAAGCTCCAGCATCTCGACGATATTGGCGAGCCGGCGCATGCTTCGCTCCCCTTTCTTGATGTGCATGGGGAAGAGCACAACATCGAGGTTCGAAAAGAGACTCCGCGGAACGTTCATGGGGTTTGATTCCACGCGGGCGAGGAGCTCGTCCATGGAGCCGGCGTGGATGGTGCCCAGCGCCGCGTGCCCCACGGCGATCGCCTGGAAGAGCGTGAACGCTTCACCGCCACGGACCTCCCCCACAATGATGAACTCGGGGCGCTGCCGCAGTGCGGCAACGAGCAGATCGTAGAGCGAGATGTCCCCGGGCGTCTTTGAGGAGACACCGCTGATCCCGGAGACCGACTCGCCCCCGCTGGAGCTGCCAAACCCGGCCCGGGTAATGGATTGGATCCAGTTGGGGTGCATCAGGTTTAATTCGGCGGTGTCCTCGATGGAGACGATCTTGTACTCCGGCGGGATGAAACTGCACAGGACGTTCAAAAACGTTGTCTTACCCGTGGCAGTCCCCCCGGAGACGAGGATCGACCGCTTATACTCCATCAGGATCCACATGTATGCCAGTTCCATGGCGTCTACCGAATGGTAGTCCATCATCTCGATGGGCGAGATCGGGTTTGCACGGAACTTACGGATGGTAAAGGTCGATCCCTTCTTGGTTACCTCGCCGCCCAGCGTCAGGTTGCCACGGCTCCCGTCCGGGAGCGAGACATCGCGGATGGGCTGGAGGAGGGAGATATGCCTGCCCCCCACCTGCGCCAGTTTCAGCACGAAGTTATTGAGCTCAACCTCGCCGAACCTCACGTTGGTGCGGATCGAACCGTAGATACGGTGCTGGACGTACAGGAAGATATCCGAACCATTGCAGCTGATATCCTCGATGTACTTGTCCTTCATCAGGGTATCGATCCGGCTGTAGCCGAGATACTGCCGCTTCAGGGTGAAAAACATCCGCTCTTTCTGGTGCTCGGAAAGCTTGAGCCCGAAGATATTGACCAGGGAATAGAAACGCTCCCTGAGATACTCGGACCGCCGCTCGCCTTCGATCACCTCGAGGTTGGTGCTCACCAGTTTCTCGAATGCCCGTTCGATGATGTCGAGAGCGGTCAACTCATCTCCGGAGAGCTGCGGTTCGACCACCTCGTAGATGAGGGCCCCGTCTTTTTTGCTGTACTCGATATGGACAAACTGGTAGGGGGGATCGATCGTGTAGGTGATATTGACGTCGCGCAGCGATCCTTCCAGCGAAGGTGTGTCAAGCGGGCCCGGATCAAAGTCCAGGGTCTGGATCTCCTTCTGCTCTGGTGAGGTAAACACGGAACGGATCTTCTGCAGAAACGAAGGCCGGGCAGGCGGGTTCTGGCCTGAATCGGCCGGGGGCGAAGCGGGATCCGGCTGTGCCGTTGCGGTAATATCTGTCGTTTCCGGCACGACTTCCGGGACAATGGAATGTCCCATACCAAGATCTTCGGTGGGAGAATCCTCTTCCGTATCAATAAAACCGGCCATGAATCTCCTGAGGGGAGAGGACCGGGGAGATACCGGTGGAGGTGATCCCTGATCCGGACCGGTCTTTCGGCCCCCGCCATTTTCACGTGGCTGCCCTGACAGGGATCCTGGCGTATCCCCTCCGCCCTCCGTTAGGGTATCCCCGGAGTCATCATCGAAAAAAAAGGAGGAAATCCTCCCCGAAGCAGATTTGGACGTCATGATATGGTGATATATGCGGTCTTGTTCAGCCAGACGGTTCCCTGGGAATTTGTCGCGGAATGGCTCACGGCGTACGCGCCCGAGCGGGCATACTGGTGTGAAGGGCTTTTCTGGGTGCTGGAAAACCCGTCACCAAAGTCCCAGTACCAGGATGAGGGGGCAGGGAATCCGGCACTCTGGTCGCTGAAAAGGACCGATGTTCCCGGCGTACCGGAGAGCGGAGCTGCCGTAAAAGATACCACAGGAAGTGAATAGGTGGTTATGCTTTGCGAGGGTGCAGTAATCCATCCGTTAAACCCGTTTGTGGCACTGAAATTCACCTCGTAAACGCCGGCGCCGGAGTACGTATGGACGGGGTTCTGGAGAGTGGATGTGCTCCCGTCCCCGAAGTTCCAGGACCAGGACGTCGGCTGGTCCGTCGAAGTGTCGGTGAACTGCACTGCAAGAGGCGCAAGGCCGGCGGTCTGGTTTGCGGTAAACGATGCAGAAAGCGACGAGACCGATATCCCGGTGGTATTCCCGCAGGAGCCGAGCCTGTTTGTCGCGCTCAGACTGACCGTATACGATCCCGCAATCGTGAAGGAGTGGACGGGGTTCTGGAGGGTGGACGTGCTCCCGTCCCCGAAGTTCCAGGACCAGGATGTCGGCTGATCCGTCGAAGTGTCGGTGAACTGCACTGCAAGAGGCGCCGGGCCGGTGGTCTGGTTCGTGGCAAACGATGCAACCAGGGGGCAGACAGAGACCGTTGCCGAGGAACTGGCAGCGCCTGCGCTGTTGGTGACGCTCCGTGTCACCGTATAGATCCCGTACCGGGTAAACACGAGGACAATGGAGGGGTCACTATTGAAGGTGAGGTTCCCGCCCGGTGCCCAGCTCCACATATATGAATACGGGGGCGTATTTACCGAGGCATCAGTGAACTGGACGGCAACGTCCGGGTCCTGTTTCACGTACGCCATCGTCATGTTGGCCGCTATCGCGCTGACCGGTGCCGTTACCGTGCCGGAACCGGAGGTCGTGTCATTGTTCACCCCGTTGGTACACGTTTGCCCGGTACAGGCTATAGTCACCTCCGTGAGGGTTGTATTTACCTGGGCGCCCATGATATTGGCGGGAGCGGTATTCGTGGTGACCGGGAGGAGTGGAGCAGCGGCATTTGTGGACAGGGGCGTTGTTTCTCCTGCAACATACGCAGCGGGAAGAGTTGGCGTTTCGCCGGTTGTCGTGTTGGATCCGGGGGTAGTACCGGTACACCCGCATGCCCCGATCAGCAGCAGGATAAAACAGCATACTAGCGTTCCCGCATTATCCATATTTTTATTTAATTTACTATAGTCTTAAACTATTCTATTTTCAAAAAACATAATTTATGATACCTTGCCTTTGAAAGTTCTATATTGTGCTTAAATCATGACGAAAGATTCAAGAAAACTGCATCACTATAGTTAGTGATGAAGGATCAATCCCGTGCGTTTTTCTGCCTTGCTCTTCTGACGGTATGCGTCCTTCTGGCTGCAGGATGCACGACCCCACGGATGGGCGACACGCATAACACGACCATCGTTATCCAGGATTATAACCAGTGGGCGGCTCAGCAGAATGCCTCTTCGGCACAGGTCAAAACATCCCTTGCGCAGCTGGGGAGTACTCTTGATGCCTATAACCGGGATACCGCCGGCAGCTCCCCTGATCCGGCAACCCTGCGGGGGGATGTGGCTGCAGACCAGCAGGCCATCGGCCAGTGGGGCGCGGCCATCCAGGCACTCCAGAGTGCCACCGGTACGTTCTCTTCTGACACATCTGCTCTTGAGTTTGGAAGCGATGGCGAGACCCCCCATCTTGCCGGCCTGCTGGCACAGGAGATGAAGATCTACACGATCCAGATGGGGAACGCCCAGCAGCACTTTGTCGATTATACCCAGGATATGAGCACATACCTCTCCGTGGACGATCCTGATTACCGGGATGACGCGATGCGCACGGCGGCCATGGACGCAAAGGCCCAGGCCATCTCTTCACTTGACCAGAGCGATTTAACCCTCTCCAATATTACGGCAACTGCGCAGCTGCTCCAGCAGCGCCAGTAACCGGCCTCTTTTCTTTCCGTGCATTCCCTGCGCACCCGGTATGGTGGGTCCGGCCCGATCACGGAACTTATCCGATAGAGTTCCAGCCCGGGCAGTCACGGGCTGCCACAGGAGGGCGCAGGTACACCAACAAAAAATGTATTTTCGCGACACTCACCCAATGCCCCGTCATCGGCCGGAGGTCACGGGATTTCCCTCCATGAACCCGCAAAGTCACTGGAGAATCCAGTCCTGGACCGTCTGGTTCATGCCACCTTCGATATAGGTGGTATTCGGCCCCGAGATCAGGGAGAGGGTTCCTCCCTCGTTCAGGCCGAGACTGTAGATACGGATCCAGGCATTGTCCAGGCTGGAGAGGTACGGCTGCCCGTTGATCTCCTCGTAGGTCTGGGCTGAATCAGGTGAGAAGTAATAGGTAAGCCCGGTCTGGAACTGCGTCATGGACGGGACATAGATGCTCGTTATCTCTCCCTTGTCCAGCAGATCGCCATTGACATACACCGCCATATCGGGGAAGGTAAAGGTGAGGATCCGCATGCTGTCGATCGTGATATCGCCCTGCTGGTTGCTGTCGGCTACAATCCGGACAATGTCTCCTTTCCGGAGGATGTGATACGTCCCGTTGATGGTGAGAGCGGCCGGCGTATTACTGACCATGAACTGCAGGCTTGAGCCCTGTTCGATATGCCCGGGTTTTCCGGTTTTTATCACGATATCATTGGTGGTAATGTTATACGGTGCAGAGACTTCGATATACCCCGCCCTGAGAAGATCGCTGCTCCCATAGATGTTGTTCGCCGTCAGCCAGACATTATAGATCCCTTGGTCAGTAAAGGTGATCACCGGGTTCTGGTCGCCGGAGGTAGCATAGGGGACGGTACCGATGGTCAAAAACGAAATGTTTGTGACCTCCTGGAATGTCCAGTTCCATGAGGTTGGTGAACCGGAAGACAGGTCGGTGAACCGGACCGTAAGCGGGGCAGTACCGGAAATGGGCTGTGCAGAAAAATTGGCGACAAGCCGGGGAGGGGTGACAATCACTTCACTCTGGATGGTCGCGGTATCGCTCTGGTCCTGAGTCTCTACAGTGAGGGAGACATCGTACACTCCCGGAGCGGAATAGAGGTGGGTCGGGTTCTGGTCACGGGAGCTGGTACCATCACCGAAATCCCAGGACCATGAATCCGGCGCTCCGGCGGAGCGATCCATAAACGAGACATTGAGCGGGGCATCACCTTCGGTGGCGGATGTGGCAATAAAACCTGCAATCAGGGCAGGGGAAACCGAGAAACTGCTGGCAGACCCCCCATAATACCCGGGGCCGGCAACGATCGTCAGGTCATTGCGGGGATTCTGGGTGTCCTGGGAAACGACGATATAGGAATTGTCCGGCCCGGCAAGGATCCTGCTGCCGTTGACCTGGACCTGGCGGACCTCCCCGTAGGTCGGTTCTATGGCAAACGTCAGGTTGGCATGGTACTCGCTGACGGAGGGGACAAGGCAGTCCGAAAAACTTCCCCGGGCGGCCTGTGCCCCGTTCACAAAGAGGGTGGCGTCAGCAAGACTGCACCCGAGAATGTTGGTGCTCCGCAGGGAAAGGGTCCCGGTCGTGTCCGCGTTGGCACGGATCTTTACCCGGGATCCTGACGGCAGGGTGGTCTTTACCCCGTTGACGGTGACAGAGGAGGTATCGTCAGCAGAGACAAAGGATAAAAATGAGCCTTTTTTGATGACCCCGTTGCGGATCGTATCAACCAGTACCGGCATCTCTGCAGACTGCCGGGTGTCAAGGACATCGTACGCCGTTACCGTCCTCGTGGCGCCATCTCCCCGGCTTACTATCAGCGTCGCATTATAGGTGCCCGGCACTGCGTAGTGGTGAACGGGAGACGGAAGACTCGAGGAAGAGTTGTCTCCAAAGTCCCAGGTCCACCCCGAGGGATTTCCCCTGCTTAAGTCAAAGAACTGTACGGTCAGGGGATCGGACTGGTTTACGGGTGCAGCGAGGAAGTCAGCGATAAGAGGGGGTGAAAGCGGCGTGGAAAGGGCGGTGTCTGCACCATTAAGAGAGGTGAGCGGGGCAGCGGTCACCCGCGGTTCAAAGAAGTGAGGGATTGTCCCTGGCGAGGGGAGGATGTGGAGGTACATCCCCAAAATAAGGAGGAGGATCACTACCCCGGTACCAAGAAGGAGCCGGGCCTTTTTGTTGAGGCGGGGGAGACGGATCTTCTTTGTATTCAATGGGATTTTTATCTTCATGCCCCCTCCTCACTCTTCAGCAACGGCGCACAAAACGGGAACCGGTTCTTCCTTGAAAAAAAGTCCCCGGTCTGCCATGATGTAATAACCCTGCCATCTCCCTGTGGTTGCATCAGAATCCGGTTGGTATCACACTGTACGTGGCCTGCTGAAATATATCTTTTGAATTTAGAATATAGAGTGCAATATACTCACGCCCGGGTTTGCATTCTGTACTGCTCACTACGGGCACTTCACAGGTGCCTGCCCTGAATCTTAGTGGTGTCTTTACCTGGTGGCCACCTCGTCCCCTATTTCCCCAGCCGCCACCGGGTCGGGCTGAAACTGTTGAAGGAAGTCTGGAGATAGGTATCTTTAAGGTCTGCAGCCACGGTTGCGGGAACCTCGTAGATCAGGTACCCGTCAATGGCGTTGCTGCGGCCCGGGTTGAGGAAGTATCCCTGGCCGTTCGTATCGGGAGGGGATGGGGGTATCAGTGCACTGTTGGTGCTGGTGTAGTTAGTTACTACTGTCTGGTTCTCGCCAAAAACATTGTAACCGGTCAGGTAGGCATAATCACGCTTCTGCTCTCCGATCTCGCGGATCCACTGGTAGGGCAGCTTGTCAAAGTTGTCAGAATAATAATTGATCTCGTTCTGGCTCAGGACAGACGTGTCGAAATAAATGTTGTGGGTATAGACCTGGCCATTGTTCGTGAGAAAGAACTCGTCAGCGGAAGGGACGATCGCACTCATGTTGCCGGTATTTTCAATCCGTATGTAAGTGACAAGAAAAACATCGCCGGATTGGACAGGGGTCTGCTGGACAAACCGGTTCCAGTCCATATCCCACCAGAAGTAGAACGGGAGGACCTGCACGTTATACACCGTGGCTAAGCACGGCCGGTAATTGTCGCCATACCAGTACGATTCGCCGACATCGAGCGCGAATTTGACCGGGACCGCCGGGGCCTGGCCGGGAGGGGTCGCTGCCAGCGCAGGTGCTGGCGTGGCTGCAGGTGCGGGAGTACCGGTGGTTGCAGGAGCCGGAGAGCCTGCATCGCCGCTGTTCTGCTGGGCAAGGAATGCCGCCAGTCGTGCCTGCCGGTCGGATGAATCTGTGGCGTTCGCGGCGGCCGGGGATCCTGAAAGATGCAGGAGACCGGAAAGACCGGATCCGGCTCCTGAATCCCCGGCCGGGATAAAGAGATGGGCAGAAAAGAGACCTGCCCCGCCCAGGACAATGAGGATTCCGAGAGCGATCGCGGCGACCCTAGACCGCCGGTTACGTATGCGAACCTTTGCCAGCTTCAACAAAAAGAGGGCCCCCAGCGAACCGATACTACAAAGAGTGAGCGCCGCAAGAGAGACGAACAGGATGCCGGTTATACCGTTCGATCCTCCTGCAGTGGCACCGGGCAGGACAAAGGTCAAAACCAGCAGGAGCACTGCAACGAGTATGAAAGGAGCAAGAGTGAAAAGGAAGGGAAGAAGGTTTAACCGGGACTGCGGCTTTTCTTTTTGGGGAACCGGTGGTTCCGGTTGCCGGGGTGAGGCCGGTGCGGACAGATTCTGGCGGATTTTCTGGAGCCGGGTACGGATACCCATCCTCCTGAGTGACCATAAGGACAGCTTAGGGATGAGGGCAGATCTCCGGGCATCCTCTCCAGATTGAACTGCCGGGGGAGCAATCCCTTGAGCCGGCAGAGGTGTACCTGTTAAAATATCTCCAGAAAGAGGAGGAGAAGAGGCCGATCCGGGTGGAACTGTACCATATCCACCGGATTCCCCGTCGCCCCATAAGAGTTCAGGTTTTTCGACTTCCGGTACGCTCGGGGTCCCGGTTTTTGCAGCATTACTATCATAGCATGCCCTGTTTCTTTGATGTATGGACAGCTTTTCCATCAGCTCCGATATCAACGAATCGTCTCTAGGACCGGTCCAAGTATACTTGGCGGTAATTGTTCTTGCAACGATGTTGATCACAAGAACAATACAGACAAGCACAAAAGCAGCGGCAAACCCGTTTGCCATGGGGACGATATTTGCATGTTCGTAAGCCTGGTAAACTGATAAAGGAAGGGTAGCGACAAGATCCTGGAGGGGAAATATTTGTATCCCCAGAAACATTTTCGGGTTTGTCTTAATAGCAAATTCAGGCATAAACTGAGTGTACCCGGCGGTGAGGAGCACGACCGCAGACTCTTCTGCCGCCCGTCCGAAGCCAAGGACAATCCCGGTAATAATCCCGGAGAGTGCTGCCGGTACCGTGACAAGGCTGATGGTCTGCCATTTGGTGGCCCCCAGCGCATAACTGCCCTCTTCCAGATCTCCCGGAATCGCTGCTATTGCCTCTTCTGCCCCACGCTCTATGACCGGCACGATCAGGATTGCAAGCCCCATAGCCCCGGCTATCAGGGATAACCCTCCCGTGAAGGGTTTCAGGTATATCACAAGGATGAGGAACCCGAAGATCCCGATCACGATGGAGGGGGTTCCGGACAGCACTTCGATGAAGAACCGAAGCGTGTCCGTGAACCTGTTTTTTTTGGCGTACTTCGCAAGGTATACAGCCGTGCCGAAAGCGAACGGCGTTGCTACCAGGGTTGCAAGAACGGAGATCAGGATGGTGCCGGCGATGGCGTTGCCGATTGCACCGTCAGCGATTCGCAATGCCGATTCCGGCAGGATAATAAAGTTCAGGCTCAGCACCGGCAGGGCACCGATGAAGAGGTACCCAAGGATGACAAACAGGAGAGCCGCTGAGGCAATTGTTGTACTAAGACAGAGATATCCTACGAGGCGATCTATTACGAGCCGACGGGAAAACGTCATGTTACTGCTGCCCAGAAATTCTTTTGCTCACCAGCCGGATGAGCGCGACAAAACCGATCTCCATGGCAAAGAGGACGATTGCCATGGCAAAGATTGCTGACCGCGTTCCCGGGAACATGAGGTAATAGGATGAGTCTGAAAGGATCTTAGATGTGATCGTATAACCCTGGTCAAGGATCGAAGTTGGTACATGCATGACCCCCCCAATCAGCATGACCACTGCCATGGTTTCACCCATGGCACGCATAGCACCAAGCACGATCGAGGTGATAATGCCGGACGCTCCTGCAGGAATGACAACATTTTTGATCGTTTCCCAGCGGGTGGCCCCCAGCGCAAACGAACCCTCTCGATACTCGGCAGGAACGGCCCGAAGAGATTCATGGGAAAGAGCGATCACGGTTGGAAGGATCATGATCGAGAGAACAGTTGCCGCAAGGAGATACCCCTCTCCGGTAATGGGGCTGACATTTTGGAACAGGGGAATGAACCCGAGCAGCGATCCGATGTCAGGATTGATAACGGTCCTGAAGACCGGTTCAAGGAGGAAGAAACCGAAAATACCATACACAACCGAAGGGATCCCGACCAACAATTCGATGAGCGGGCGCAGGGTTTTTTCAACTGCGGGTTGTGCGTATTCTGATAGATAGATAGCCGTCAGGATGCCTACCGGTGCGGAAATGGCAAGTGTCAGGACGGTCAGAAAGAGCGTCCCGGTGATCAGGATCAGCATCCCATACTGGTGGGTATTATAGTCCCATACCGAGCCGAGAATAAGATTGAGGCCGGACATCTGGATCGCGGGTACCGCTGTGACCAGAATAAACCCGAAGATCAGGGCGACTGCAACGATCACTGATGATGCGCAGAGAAGAAAGAGCCACTGCGGATCACGGCTGAGGTTCATGGAAAAAAAGAGAGTTAGGAGATCATCAGTCTTACAGGGTCACGACATCGGAAGCGTGCACGAGGTTGATGCTGTGGAACTGTCCTGCTTCGCTGGGTGACGTAGTGAACTGGATGATGCTGTTCTCAAGTGCGCTGGGCTGGCCGTTGGTCAGGAGCTCGAGCGGGCGGACTGCGCCAACCGGGAAGGTTGAGGCAATGCCGTTCTTTGCGTCCCGGACATCCTTGTAGGTATAGGTCGTTGTGACGCTACCTGTCTTGCCGCCGCCGATGTTGTCCCACGGGAGGTAGATATAGCCGGTTGCAGTCAGAGCGTAGTCAAGGTCAGTGAACCCCAGGGCGCCTACGTGACCCTTGACTTCAGTGTTCATGTCACCATTGCCATTCTTGGCAACTGCATTGTTGGTGGTGGTGGTGTAGATTGCACCGGATGCAAGGCCGATGTACGAGCCGAAGCTGTCAGCGGTACCGGAGACATCGGAGCGTGTGACGATTTCTGTCGGGACAAGACCGTTCATTCCGTTCTGCGCATGGTAGGTTGCTCCAGTAGTGTAGAATCCCTTGAGATCGGATACGTTTGCAACATAGGTGCTTGGGGTAGTGCCGTTGTTGTAGATTGCGACGACGCCGCCATACCCAACGACATACTGCTTAACGGTCGGGTATGCTGCGAGCTGGGCGGTGTCCATTGCCTGGGAGAACATGCCAATGTCGGCGATGCCCGAGGAAACTGACTGGAGACCTGCGCCCGATCCGCCACCCTGGACGGTGATCTTAACGCCGGGGTTTGCTGCCATGTAGTCAGCTGCAACAAGGTTCATTGCGGGCTGGATAGTGGTCGAACCTGCGAGGAGGACGTTGGTCGAGGACGCGGATGCGGCCTGGCCTGCACTTGCCTGCTTCGATACATCTGTTGAGAAAGTACCCATAATGGTACCTACGGCAACCGCACCGATCACTGCGACGACGATAAGGACGAGAGTCGCGACAATCGGAGAGACTGCCATCTCATTGTTCATGCGTTTCTTGTTTGCGTACATTACTGATTTCACCTTGGTGTTTGTGGATGGGATTTTACAAAGAAAACTTTTGCAGAGATTGATGGATTTGCCACGGAGTTCTGGTGAAGTTCATACATCCCCCACAGATGTCAATTCACCAATCAGAATATCGTCCCTTGACTATATATTTTTAGCGTTTTTGATATAGATTTAAGGCTTTTCAATATAGTGATCGCAATAGGATATAGTGAAAACAATTTTCCGGCGATAATCCGGGAAACCCCATAATGAAGACAGGAAACAGGCCAGATTGGTTTCGATCCTTGCAGTTCTGATATACTCTGTGAAGATCATGACAGGGCGTATTTTCTGTGTGGCCTGGTCCCGCCAGACAGATTTCCTCCGCGCTTCCAGCGGAATCTTATCCCCGTCGGTAACTGCAAAGAAAACACAGGGGCGAGACCATACGGTAAGACCATTCCAGAGGGGGTCATTTGTCCAAGCCGCGTATCATGATACGGCTTTCCCGGTCTCCGGGGACAATTCCGTATCCGGAATGTTCAGCTCGACCATGACCGGGCAGTGATCCGATCCCCTGACTTCGTTTAAGATAGCGGCATCTGAGATGTACGGACGCAGGCCCGGGCTGACAAAACAATAATCGATACGCCAGCCAAAATTCCGCTCCCGCGAATTGTTCTGGAACGGCCAGCGTGTATAGTGGCCGGGATCCTGATGGAAAATCCGGAATGTATCCGTAAACCCGAGGGCCAGAAGCTGATCGAGCCTGCTGCGCTCCTCCGGCGATACACCAATCTGGCGGACCGGTTTTTTGGGAGGATTATAGAGATCCCTGTTGGTGTGTGCCACGTTGAAATCCCCGCAGATAATAACCTCACGGCCCTTTTCGCGGAGTGACCGGACATACAGGAGGAAAGCGTCGAATAATTTCAGCTTGTTATCGAGGTTCCCCATGGGCCGTATGCCCAGGGGGATATGGATATTGAGCAGGACAAAACTGCCGTAATCGGCGACAAGGACACGACCCTTGTTGTCAAAATGGGGGTCACCGAAACCATACTGCACCGATCGCGGGCTGCTCCGGGAAAACAGACCGACACCGGCGGTACTACCCGACGGGACCGCGGAAAAAAAGGTGTGGTACCCGATCAGGTTCCGCACCCGTTCCGGAAGTTTTTCCCCGGATGCCTTGGTCTCCTGGACACAGACAAGATCCGGGTTGTGCCGGAAGACCGGCAGGAAATATTTCCTCTCGTAACACTCCCGCAGGCCGTTCACATTCCAGGAAAGGATGGTCAGTATCATACGCACTCTGTACAATTCTCAGGATCGGGCCCACGAAGCACAGGGCCGGGATAATGCAGCCAGAAGGCGATCATACCTGCATACCTTTCCGCTACGATTTTCTCTCATCTTTCAGTTCCCTGAGGACCTGTTTCATCTCCTCAGCATCTTTCCTGTACATTCGCTGGAGGATCTGCACCTGGCGATCCTGCCAGAGGCTGAATCCAAAGATAAGGACAAAAGATCCAATGGCGATCGACAGGGCCCCCCATTTTGCCGTATACGGCCAGGTCAGGAGGTTAAAACCATGATAGATAAACAGCGGCCCGGTGATCATCAGGACCGCTGCAGAGATCACATATACCAGGTTCTGGGACCTGAACTCTTCATCGCTCACGGGCCTGTCGTCAATGAGCAGTCTTCTGGGATCGGGTAATTTCATGTGCATATCACCTGTTCTTCTCCGCATACGGAGTTTTTGCAAAATTTTTGTCTGCTTTCATCTGTCAGCATCTCCTGCCGTGATTTCAGGTAAAATCACTGCTCAGCACTTTCAGCTCGGGATAGACCCGCTGCATCTCCTGCACAGCACTCTGTGCGTCTTTGAGATTCTCTGAAAATCCTGACGGATCATGGTTATGATCGGCGACGACTGCTTTCATGCATGCCGTGTCCGCGTCATCCGAGCTCTGGATAATCTCATCGACCCGTTCCAGTACCATCGCAATGGTAAAGCCTGAGTCGGTCGCCGGTGATGCACTTCCCTTTGCTGAAGCGAACTCTCCCCGCCCCCTGGTCATCTGACTTTCCCCGTTCGCAAATTCATCGCATACCGCCATCTTCTCCTTTGCCGTCAGCATCGTTGGCACTGAGGCAAGGTCGAAGAGCGCGGAAGTGCACCGGTCGTATCCGGCTACAAAGTCTGCCACCCCGGCCTGCCAGGATGAGGCATAGGCCTGGTTATCTGAATCGGTCGGTACCAGGTTCTTCGAATACCCCTGCACGCTGGTCTGCATGTACTCGTTCCCGGGCTTTGACACCTCCTTGTAGAAAACCTGAGATCCGAAAGCGAAGATGGACTGCGCATCGATCTCACTGCTGTTCTGATCTCCGGACGGTGAGGACAGCGGGTTTAAAGAAGGGGAAACGTACAGCGTGGTTGCAAGGAGAGCTCCGATAAGGATGCCGTATTTCAGGATGATCAGGTTCACGGCCGCACGACCCCGGGGAGGAGAGGACAGATCCGGCACGCCCGTGTGCCGACATCTATACTTAAGGTACAATCTCTATATTAAAAAGATATTGAATAAAGATTTTTTGTTTTTATTGAGGAAACCGGTATATCTATTTATAGGGAAACAGAAGATACTCATCTAACGAGCAACCACCCGGAGAATTCCCTCTGATGCAGTGCAAGACCCGGTCATCCCCTTTTAAATCTGCGATGCAGACGATATTTCCGGACAACATCGCCATTGACAGCCAATGGATGCTTTTTCTGACGTTTCTTGTCATCTTTGATGTCCTCTCCACAACACTGCTCCTCTGGAAAGGGGCCGGTGCGGGAGCAGCAACGGAAGCTAATCCCTTCATGGCATATATCGTTCACCAGCCCTTTCTCCACCTCGGCATCAAATTGCTGTTTGCCCTTTTTACGATCCTGGTGGCAAACATCATGGAACGTAATTACCGGGGTCTGGGCCTCCGGATTGTCCAGGTTGCCTGCATTCCTTACATGCTTGCTTTCACGATGAACCTGTTCTGGCTGACGTACTCAGACCAGCTGCTTATCCTTGCCCATGGATGACCAGCGATGCTCTTCGACAGGAGAGGATTTGCATCCCGGAAGGAGATGGACCCTCCCTGCATATCGTTCCCGATTTCAGGACTGCCCGGGAAGATACCGGTGATACGAACAGAAAAACAATAATGGATAAAACAGATGAATCCCTATTGGGGGTTATGCCGGTATCTTCTGTGCAGTTACCCTAAGAACCGCCAGATATACAATGACTATCCCCGCGAGAGTGGCGATAAACGGGAAAATAAGGTCAAAACTCCCGTAAACCGACAAACTCGCTACAGTAAGAAGGGTAAGACAGGCAGCGGCGGGAATTATTTTATGATTTAGCTTTTCCGGGTCTGTTTGTGTCTTGCTCACGGGTTGCTTCGCTCCTTCTTATTACGGGTCTGTGGTTCTGCATTGCCCGCACTGCCTGTCCGGGGGAGTAATCTGTACCATTCAGGATATATTCTTTTTGAATTTAAAATATAGGCATATATGATTAATATAGAGATAATAGAGGGAAAAATCCGTTCGTTTTCTGCGGGTTCTTAACCTTAAGGTACTGAACGTGCCTGACGCACAACAGAATATCCGAACAGGCAGAGTGCAATGATGACGGACAAAAATGACAGGGACATTATGCAGTTGGAGTACCACGCTGTTTTCATCTGCCACGACAACCCACCCAGAACGTGGATGATGCTCACCATCCCGATAAGGCCCACACCAAACGCGTAATAGCGGGTTTGTTTCAGGATATGGAGCACGGCATAGGATGCCCCGTAATAGAACAGGATGATCCCGATCAGGTAAATATCGAGGATATTGTGTGCGACAGCATAGCGCACAAGGAGGCTTGCTTCCCACTGGAGGATCATCTGGTTACTTCCCGCCAGGAAAAATGTCAGCGAATAATCGATAATTACTGCAAGCGGGGGAATAAGGGCAATGCAAGCCGGCGTATGGTAGATACGCTTCAAGAGGGTTGGGATGGTCTGCATGATGGATGCATCCCTGAGACTCACCCTTTTTTTGAAACGGTCTCTGTGGGGGATATCTGAATAATCTGCGGTCAAACTATTTATAATTCTCCAAAATAATGAGTTAAACTGGCTTATTGCGGGATCCAGTCGGATATATTTACTGAAATCGCATTCTTTGACCGATTGAGTCGTATTTTTCAATAGTGTTATTGATGATCCCGATCGTATCTTCAAAGCACTTATGAGAGGGAACATGCAAACGTAAGGTAATGGCACCCGTTCATGGCATGGATACATTTCCGGAAAAGAGCGTGATCCTGATCGAAGAGGATAACGGGCTTGCCAAAACGGTGTACGCCGAGTACATAGCCGCCGAAGCAGTTGGGAACGGAAAAGTGGTCAGGTATATCACCACGAGATCCGCTGATGATATCCTCAACGAGATGAAACGGATGCGGATTTTGCCTCCAAAAGATTTTCACGCGGAGGAGTTGCCTGCGGTTTCCCCAAACACACTCCTCGATCATCTCACCCTTCAGGGTATCGGGGATATCGTCATCGTGGACCAGTTCTCCCTGTATTTCCTTGATGCATCCCTTGCGGAGATCCGTGAAGCGATCTCCCGTATCGGAACAACAGCAAAATCCGGAAAAGTCTTTCTTTTGCTGATGGATCGCGGTCTTCTCCCGGAACGGCATGAGGCACTTCTGCGGGCCATGGCAGACGGTGTTATCCAGATTACCACGGTCACTGAAGGCGATAAGCTCAAGCGTTATCTCAATATCCCCAAGATGCAGGGAGCCCGGCTCCTTGAAAAGATGCTGCCGTTCACCGTCAGCGAGGACGGTTTCCTTATCGATACCCGTGAGCGACACGGATAAGGCATTATTCCCTTCAAGGTACCTGTCGGTAAACCGCGATATCGTTTTTATTCTGCCAGCCTCAGGGTAAAGCGGATGGCAACACCGGACGAGACCACCCCCGGTACGCGGTCATCAGCCCACACCCGGCCCCCGTACCCTTCTATCAGCATCTTGACGATATGGAGCCCGAGCCCGTAGCTGCTGCGGGTTTTACTGTCCTTGGCAAACCGGTCAAAGATTCCGGGTTTCATCTCATCAGTGATTCCCGGGCCATTGTCCGCAACCGATATTTCAAGCATCCCTTCGCCGGCATCACCGGCAGAGACGGTTATGCATACATCAGGTCCCCCGAACTTGAAGCTGTTCGAGAACAGGTTATTGAAGACCACCCCGAGCATGTCATTTGCATAAACCATCCGGTTACATCCTTCAAGGAGAATATGGGCACCAGGGCTACCCGTCATCTCATTTCTCAGGACGTTTTCCAGGTTAACGGCACTGACTCCCGGCTGCATCTTGTAGATGCGGCTGATAGTCTCGATATTACGAATGACATTGCTGCTTTTTTGCGCCAGCTCGCTGATTTTTTTCAGGAAACGTTTCTCGTTTTCCCGGGCATTTTCGTTAAGGAACTCGGCGTATCCCCGCAGACCCATGAGAGCGTTCAGGATCTCGTACGTGATCACATCGAGATAAATGTCCAGGTAGAGGTTTGCCTTCCGGTTCAGCTCCTCCAGCTCACGGTTCCGCTGGGCCAGCTCTGTTCTCGCTGCGGAGAGTTCGGCCCTTTTCTCTTCAAGATCAGAAAGCAACTGGTTGAGGGCATGGGTCACCGAAACGATCTCCTCGTCACCCTGTTCCGGGATCCGGCGGGAGAGATCGCCGGATTGTCCGATTATTTTTATATTGTTATCAACAGCACTCATCGGTCCGAGGACGAAACGCTGCAGCAGGAGCTGGACGGCGACAATAAAAATTACACTCATGAGGATGATGACCGCTGCTACGATCAGAATTGCGGTCTGGACCTCATCGATTACCATCCGATCTGTATACACCTGGAGCGTAAGGAAGGTTGGCTTGTCCTCGATACCGGAAATCATCGCTGTTCCCCCCATCAGGCTGTTATTGATCGGCTGGCTGACAATGCTGCCTTTTTTCATTCTCTGTATGTCTGTGGTACTGATCCCCTCGATACCTGTTCCCTGAGAAGGAGGTAGCAGGGTAAAGGCGGGGATCTGGAGAACACTCTCCATATCATTGATCCTCTGGCTGTTGAGGACCCGGACCATGACAAGGGTGCCATGAGAAGGCTGCGACAGGTTGCTCCCCTGTATTGAGTAGCCGGCCATGATAACTGGTTCGCCGTTCAAAAACGATATCCCGTGCCGCCCCGATACCCCACCCGGTACACCTGGCGGAATGATGCTGTCATCGACAATATCTCCCAGCTGTGGGGGTACAATCTCCGGGGTTCCATCGGCCCCCAGCGCCCCTTCGGAAAAGACCAGCTGCCCTGAAGTATTGTATATCAGGAGATAGTCAACATCCAGGGTTCCCAGCAGAACCGGCTGGTTAAAAGTCCCCCCGGATGATGGCCCGGGTGTTTCCATGATCCCCGCAAAAGTATACGTATCATCACGGCCGGCCCAGTCCCTGCAGGAGGCTGCAACCGTTTTCTCCTGGCTGTTGATATTTGCAACTACCCGTTCTACATTCGCTGTCATCTGCTGCATTTCTATAGAACGAAAGGAATCAAGGATGACAAACTGGGTAACAAAACTGAGGCCGATCAAAAAAATTAACGCCATGGCAGCCAGGATCAAACGGGTGCGTGTGCGGACCTTCATTGAAGAACCCAGGGATATTATCTTTGCTAAGATCACATCATAATTTCTTATTTAGACTCTATAGTGATATAGACACACGGGATCCCCTTATCGGGAAAGCGGCCAACTTTAGGCAGGATACAAGCCTTTACCCAAACGAGCCGTTCCTTACAATAGTGCACGCGGCACAACGCACATATAAACAGCTCATGACCAACGGGAAATTGTTGTCTGTTCTTCAGCCATGCATGAAACAGTGGATTGCATCCCGTAGTCATGCATGGCGAGAGGAAACTGGATACGTACATGGGTGCCATTATGGTTGGTCATCAGGATTTCTCCCCTGAGCTGGCGTACAAGCATATGGATCAGCCGGATCCCAAGGGTTCCTGAGCCGGAAATCTCGTGGGAGGGCGGGATTCCCGGCCCATTGTCAAAATATACCATGGTACAAACACCGTTGCCCCCGGTACCTAACAGGAGCTGGATCTCAGAACCGGCGGTATTCCGGAAGGCATACTTGAGTGAGTTCGTTGTCAGTTCGTTGATAATGAGCCCGCAGGGAATTGCCTTGTCAATATCGAGATGGACTCCGGATGCTTTCACAATACATTGTACACCAGGCATGGCGGAGGCAGAGATGATATTCTGCAGAAGATCCGCAAAATAATCCTGTGCGTTAATCGATCCGGCTACCGGCGACTGGTACAGCTTCTCATGGATCAGTGCCATGGTCATGACCCGCCCCTGCATCTCGGCATACTGGGCCCGTTCACGCTCGTTCTCTGCCTTTAATGCATTCAGCTCGAGCAGGCTCATGATCACCTGCATATTGTTCTTGACCCGGTGATGTACTTCCTTGAGCAGGATCTCTTTTTCCGCTAACGACTGGCGCAGGGTGTCTTCGTATTTTTTACGTTCGGTGATATCCGTAAATGTACAGAGGATATACTGCCCGAAGAAAAAGCAGGCCGAAACCTGGAACTGGCGCATATCGCCTGATGCGGTCCGGATCTGGCACTTCCTGTCAGTTACCCTTCCTTCGGCAGAGACGTCACGCACCAGATCACGGTACTGCTCCGGGCGGTCAAACAGCTCACTGAACGGGGGGACGCCGGAACGAAGAGAGAGATAGCCAAGCGGCGTAAGAAAGCTGGGGTTCGCCTCACTTATCATCCCGGTCTCCCGGTCGAAAATGATCATGCCCGCTTCGGACATGGAAAAAATATCCTGGTACCGTTTTTTCAGCCCGGAGATGTTCTCTGAGAGCATGGTAACGATTCCCCCGATTCCCACGAATACCGCGAACGTGAATGATGAAAGGGAGAGTACCTGCATACCGCTTCCCAGGAAAATGAGATTGAGGACGATGAGTATAATCCCCATGACCGCCGATGTGGCAATCCCGTACCGGGGGAAGAAATACGCGGTCATCACAATAGGGAGGAGGAAGAGAAACTCGTACAGGTCACCAATCCCGTAAACAAGGCTGATGACCGCTATGACTATGATCGCGCCTGTTATCGTGATGATTAACAGGCCCATACTCCGTGGATCTTCAGGGATCTGCACAAACGGGTTTATCTCTCCTTTTCCCGGAGAACTGACAGGTTTCGGATCGTTCATCTGCCTACTCTGCTAAATAGTTTAGTGCTTTTCTCTATATTAAAGACAACTAAATATAGTCTGCACCCCAATACTTCACCAGCGAACCATGATCAAAAATCTGGTAAATCCCGCGGAAAAGAAGGTCCTTATTGTAGAAGATGAAGGGTTGGTTGCCGTCACTCTTGAAGAAACGCTCAGAAGGATCGGATACTCCGTGACCGGTATTGCCATGAGCGGTGAGGAAGCCCTTGCACTTATCAGTGAGCAGCAGCCGGATGTGGTTCTCATGGATATCCACCTTCAGGGAGATATGGACGGTATCGAGACGGCCCAGAAGATTAAAGGGCAGTCCGGCACCCCGGTTATCTTCCTTACTGCCTATAGCGATGATGAAACAATCCGCCGGGTGGTTCTGACAGAGTCAAGCGGGTACCTGGTCAAGCCTATCAATACCCGGGAACTCTTTGCAAGTATCGAGAGTGCCCTGTACAAAAAACGCAGGATTGATCAGTTCATGGAGCAGCAGGCTGTTGCACACCAGCCCATCTGCTCCTGTGGCACTTCCATGATCCGGACATTTTCGCAGGAACGCGGCGAGATGATCCCGGTCGGGTGGGTCTGTCCAAAATGCCATCACTTTGTTCAGGGAATCTGACCATTACCAGACGATGGGGCGGTCACCGCAAGGGAAAACCCAGACCAGGGAAAAAGGTTTGTCAACAGAAAATGTCCTGACTAGATTGTCCAGACTTTCCATTGATTATCTTCGTATGTCAAAATGAAGGTATAAAAGACCGGGACGGATTCCACCTGCGTAGAATTTTCAGATACCGGTTTCTGCATAACCAGCATGGCGCTGATTTTAGCAGTGGATTGATTTGAGGTCTTGTTAAGAATCTCGTAACCTGAAAATTTCAAGTTGGGATTTGTCAGCAATGCGTTATTTTCATTGGCCGCTGCAAATTGTTCATAAGATATCTGCTTTTTAATATCGCCCGGCGCAAGAATGTAAATCTGGTGCACATCTTTTTGATTCACTGCATTTATCCATGAAACAATACCGGTTTCAGGATCCGGTTGAATTGCTGTTATGCCGATACCTGAAACTCCTGCGGAGGTACATCCTATCGAAACAACGAAGAGCAACAACCCAATACCCATACCCATTTTAAGTAACAATCCTTCTGACATGGATTCAACCCCCAGTTGAAGCAGCAGGATTGGCTCCTGCTCCTCCATTGCTTACGGTTATTGGTACTGATACTGTTACCCCATTTGCCTTAGCTACAATGAAGTAGGTCCCCGGATCTGCACCCAATACCGGTTTAACCTGGACGAGCCCATCATTATTTGATGTGTCTGTGAGGGGACTTACACTCCCGCTTGGTGTAATACTGAACTGAACCGAGGTGCTGTTTACCGGATTACCTGCGGCGTCGGTGAGCTTAAAGACGATCGGGTTTGCGAGGGGCAACGATGCCAAGCCCACCTGCTGTCCGCCTGAAATTACCGTAATGTTAACTTTGGGCCCCACCTGTTCAACCGGTGGAGGAAGAATAAACAGGGCGGATGCAAGATACCCTACAGCCACAAGGACAACCACGTGCTTGAGACCGTACCGTGAATCCCCTTCGCTGATCTTGCCGATGATCAGTCCCCCAAAGATGGAGTTGAGGATAATCATGTGGAAGAATCCGCGGGCAAAATCGATATTTCCGATATCCGTTTTGCCAAACATCTGGGTGGCGCCCAGCTGCTGGACAAACGGGAGCAGGCTGGTCGTCAGGATGTAAACAATAAAGATGATAATGGCCTGCGCAAAGTAAAAGATCATCACGTACTGGTGGAGATTTCCCTCTTTCTCGCGCTCGATGGAAATGATACTCCGCATGTCCTCCGATGCCTTGAGGATAAGGTCAGCTACCGATCCCCCGGAATACGAGGCCTGGATCACCAGAAGCGTGTATCTCGTTATCAGGTCCGAATGAAGCGATTTGGCCATTGCCTTCATCGCCTCTTCAAAGGACTTCCCGTAGACCATCGAAGTTGATGCAATACGGATATGGGGGGTCAGTACCCCGAGATCGGTCTTTGCAAGCTCTTTAACTGCCTTGATAGGATCAAGTCCTCCTCTCATCAGTTCCGAGAGCTTGAAAAGGAACTCCGTATAGAGTTCCTCTTTTTTCCGGACTGCCCGTTTCTGGAGCGTGATATCGATCGAATAGGGGAGAATGGCGATGATCAGGGCAAAGACCATTACCTCATCGAGGCCCATGGTCGGTGCAGCGGGTGCTGACGGTGTTGCAGCAGCTGTGGTGGCATTGCCGTTCTCAGCATTCATCTGGGCAAGGTATGCCTGGAGGGCTTGTTCCTTGTCACTTGTGGTTGCCGATGCCTGCTGTTTTTCCGTGGTGTGCAGAGTGTACCCCATCAGGAAGGCAGCGAGGACAACCAGCAGGGCTATGGCAACCGGGATTGCGATCGTGAAAATTTCCCTGGGCGGGTTGTACTTGATCCGTATCCGCTCTATAATCTCGTGGAGCTCGTCCATCTTTTTGCGAACCGGGGGATTTCGTTGTGGTGTCTGCATGGCTGATCAGGGATTTGTCGAATATTTTACGGCAAGCATCTGCAGGAAGATCACGTTGATGAGCGGGATCATCAGGTAGATGAGGTAGTTGAACATATCATGCGCAGAAAATGGCCCCAGCTGGATACCCAGTGCCCCGGAGATTACAACACCGAGAATGGCGAGGGTGATCGTCATGACGACCCCCCCCAGATAGCCCTCCCCGAAGACGGCCAGGGACTCCACGAACTCCTTGTAGGTCTGGCGCCGTATAGCCATGAGTTCCTTCGACTTTGTTTCCAGATAGGATTTCAATCCGCCACCGCCGTAAATAATGTTCGTAATATCGATACAGATATCCCGGAACAGGTCGGAGGGCGTGTTCTGTATCAATCCGTTCATCGCGGTGACCACATCTTCACCGAGTACGTCCACGCGGAACAGGACCTTACGAAACTCGTTGGAGATCTGCCCGTACTCTTCTCGTGCGATTCTCCGGATAATATCGAGCGGTGTTGCACCAGAACTGGCAAGGATCGACATAAACGAGAGGGCATACGGGATCTGGGTGTCGATGTCCCGTTTCTTGTTCTCGATCTGGTTCTGCAGGTAAAACGGAAAGCCGATGGCGATCGCTGCCGAACCAATCAGGGCAAAAAGCAGGATATAAGGTGCAGGGGCAGGTATCGCAAAAGGGCTCTGGGGGAGCAGGAAGATGAATGAGGCAATCATTATCATGACTGCCCCGGTAAGGATGGTTGTCATTATCCATAAGGAGGTGAACATTCCCGGCGTCATTTCGAGATCGGCCTGGTAGATCAGTTTGATAATATCGCGGTTTGGGTTCCGATCGAAGGAGCGGCCGAAAGTATAGCAGAAACGCTTGTACGTCTCAAAAATCCTTTCAAAACTATCCGTTTCTGCTACCATAGTTATCGAAATGTATTTATATAGTTAGTATGCAAATTATAGAGTATCAAGAAGAATAGTCTTCTTGAGGCGTTTCATTGATTTGCACCACGCAAATCCCCCACAGATTTTTTTATACCCGGCCTTTTCTTGCGTTTGCACATACCTGTTCTTTGGCTATCCCACCCGCCAGGGAGCAGTATACATGCAACGGAACGCATCCCGCGGGGAGAACTCATGGTGTTTGGCACATACCCATTCGCGAAGCCCGGAGAGATCATCAGGATGCATCTTCTCCATTGCAGCAGCACCGCCAGGCTTCCCAACTGATGCAGGAAAACCAGTTTTCTGACGGGCAGGCAGATCAGATTGTTCGATCGGGGATTGCACAGAGATCACACTCGTGAGTTATTTTGCACTGAATCGATCCAGATCGCAGTTCCTGACGGACATATAGGTCAGGCCGTGGTTGTCAGTGAGGATATCCGCTCCCTTCAGTTCCGGAAGAGCGTCTTCGGTATCACGATCGGGAATAGGATCATCGGCGCATAGCCGGGTGTTGTGCCGGTAGGGCTGGAGGCATAAACACATAGTTTGTACTTGTAGTATATACTTAAAATAATTTCTATATAGTATCGACCGGATCCGGTCGGGACATATGCTCCGGGCGACACACGAAAAACGGCGTCTGCCGGCTCAAAGACTTGCATCGCCTCATTCATATGAAACGGGAAGATGTTGTTCTGATCTGAAGATATAGAAAACAGAGGACCCGAATCCCGAGAGTACCCCTCCCATGATGACAAACATGATCAGGACAACGACGGTAACGAGAGAATTCCCGAGCCATGATACGGCTCCGATATAGGAACTTATCCCGTGAGATACGAGGCTGACGAGCTGTGCTACCCACATCACCTCAAGGAGGATCCCGATCATAATGCCTGCAATGAATCCCGCCATAAATGCATCGGTTCTGTTCTTCATTGCCGAAATTGACAGCCATGCAGCAAAAACTCCCCACCCTTCAAAGATGGTAATAATGAGAAAAGGGTACGCTGCGTTCCACGCAATGACTTTTGGATCAGTGAGGGGAATGCTGTCCTGCGAAAAGGTTGTTAAAAGGAGCGTGTTTACCAGCACAACCAGCACAACGGACTCACCCCCGATTGCCCCGGCGATAAGCCCCCCCTGGTTTATCGGGTTGGTAGTTATTTTCGAGGTCAGATGGTACATGGTAACTCCGGTTGTCGCGTTGTACGATTGGCCCTCTTTTACCCGTTTGGCGTGGACATAATAATTTTCCGGGTGACTGTCTAAATAGTCATCACTCAATAATATATATTCTTCCCATTTACTCTATTTAATCTGTGGGTTTCAGGCACCCGCAAGGAAGATCATCGCGAGAGCAACCAGGACACCGGCTACAAGAAACAGGAGATAGGAAACCTGGGAATAATCCGGTACACTTATCAGAAGGATACACCCTATGATGGCAAGCAGAAATCCCACGAATATCTGGATGAGGGGGCCATCAAGGTTGAGCATGTTCGATGAGGCGTTATAGGTCATTTTAATCCTGCGTGCCCAAGGTCGTTTTTCTGGTGAGAGATCAGGTATCAGGCAACACGGGCCGGGTTATCGTGTAGTTCAGGTTCACTGAGGTACTCTCTTCCCGGGTCGGACAGATGACCAGGAAAAATATCCTCCAGCCATGCTGCGATATGATCCCGCAATTGCCGGTATTCTATCAGGGTTTCTTCCGCAGATCTGCCAATTTCCTGGGGGCTGACGAAGTTTTTGTGAAGGAAATGGTCACTGTCGGATAATACGTCTTCAGCGGTCGTGCGTGCATTATCGCAAAGGGTAACTACATAATCAAAATGGGAGTTCCGGTATTGGTACAATGATGCAGGAACATGGCCCGATATATCGATACCACTCTCCTGCATAATCCTGACTGCATAAGGACGAACCCGGATAGGCGCAATGCCCGCGGAAAAAATCGTATAGTTCCAGTCGTTTGTTCTCTGCCGGAATAATCCTTCTGCAATAGGGGATCGGACAGAATTGAAAGAGCAGATAAAAATGACGCGCTCGTTTTTCCCTGATGCCATTGATACCCCCATCTAATCTCAACAGGCTTTTACCCTGTAGTCATATACAGTTTTTCGACATAAACTATGCATTTATATATACAAGTAGAAAGAAAATAGAGCCAAGCATATTTATCATATTACTCTATCTGTGAGGTGTAACAAAAATGGAAATACGCCGGGTACAGATGACCGGGGGGTCATCATTTGTAGTCACATTGCCCAAAGACTGGGTCCAGGAGATGCGCATAAAGAAGAACGATCCGGTTGGGTTGATCACACAGCCTGATGGGACGCTTCTGGTCACAAAAAAGACCACGGACGAGCCGCTCCAGCGGGTCAAGGAGATCGATATCGGGCATATCACGGATCCTTCGTTCCTGTTCCGGATGCTGATCGGAACCTACATCACAGGATTCACAACCATCCGGATCACATCGAAACAACGGTTTCCGCCTTTTGTACGGACCGTTGTCAGGGATTTCACCCAGATGACGATTGGGCAGGAAGTCGTAGAAGAGACGGATACACTCATCATGATAAAGGATCTCCTCAACCCTGCGGAGATGCCGTTTGACAACACCATAAAACGGATGTTTGTGATTGTCAGGAATATGCATGAGGATGCAATTACCGCTCTTGAGACTCATAACCATACTCTCGCCGGTGACGTGATCAACCGGGATATGGATTCTGACCGGCTTAACTGGCTGATCGCCCGCCAGACTAACATGATCATGCAGAACCCATCCCTTTCCCGGAAAATGGAGGTGTCAGTAGGCATGGCCATGTACTATCACCTGATCAGTAAGATCATTGAGCGGATCGGGGACCATGCAGTACGGATTGCGGAGAATGCCCAACCGGTGCTGGACGCCGATCTCGACCCGAAGATCGTAGCCGCATTAAAGAAGGCGAGCGTCCTCTCCATGCAGATCTTCGACAAGAGCATCATCTCGTTTTTCAATGCAGATATCCGCGAGGCCCACAAAACCATCGAGTCTGTTTCGGCGCTTGAGCATGTCTGCGGGGATATCAGCAACATGGCCTTCAAGCAGGAGACCATGGCAGCGATTGCAGTCAGTTACATCTCTGAGAGTATCCGCAGGGCCGGGGAGTACTCAGCGGATATTTCCGAGAACGTGATCAATTACATAGTCGAAGAGGACCGGTCGCTTCGCAGGAAATCTTCAGGAAAATAATTTTTGTACAGGGAAACGCCCTCCTCCTTATCCGGCCTGTATTTCATGAAACGGAGAGGTTTCTGGTAACCCCGATTTTCCGGTCCTGCCTTATTTATGCCTCTGCGGTTTTACCGAGATTGAAATAGGATTTTACCCGGGAGACAAGGGCTCCGAAAGGCGCACCTGTGCCAATGGGCGACTGAAGGTGCGGTCTCCTGGATGTATCATGAGTGTATGCAGATTGTGTCAGGGTATTTTTCCCTGATAGTGATGCCTTTTTTGCTTTCTTCTTTTTTATCGCCATGTCAGGCCTCCTGTGCTTCCCAGCAGGTAATACATAATCCGGTATGTTCTGTATAATGGTAATCCATCTCGTGAATGCGCTTATGGCATTGCACACATCGTAGTGCAGGAACAGGCGGTGGTGGCAGGTGGGGGGGATCCTGTTGGGTTTGTTTTGTCCGTACCGCACCTCTGCCGGAAGATTTGATCCCTCTGGTATCCGCGGAATAACGCTGATAGGGCGCTTTGAGACTCTGCTCGACTTTTTTTATCTGTTCCTGATGAATCCGGTATGAACTGATCATGCGAATCGTCTCCGGGAAGGACAGGTCCTGCCCCTCATCAAATACATACTTGTATTCAAAAATATATAGACTTAACGAAGAAATATATATTTTGCACGTGGAGTTTTCGACCGTATGCAGGAAGGAACAGCAGTAACTATTTCCGGTCATCAGATTTTTCAGATTATACCTTTCCTTCTGAGGATAGCTGCAACACCAAAATATACGGCAGTGATGAGCAGATCGATTCTCATTTCTTCAATGATGAACACCATATCCCCGTTCACGTACGCATGGTAGATAAGAAAACACCGGTAGCCTATCCAGCAGACAAACGCAACGAGAAACGCGTACCCTATACCGATACCGATGCTCCATATCAGTGCGAGATTATCCAGTACCTGAACAACAAGAGACTCCGGCTTTCCAGGATTCGCATCCGCATGAGCATAATCGAGTGAAGGTTCTTCCATGGGTAACACACCTTTCAAAGATATTCTGCCAGTACAGAACGGTATAACCTGCGGACGTTCTCCCGGGTGGAAGACATTGAGGGAAATCCCGAGAAAGAATCCGCCTTTTGGATATCCCTGGAGAGCCTGATACCGTACTGGCTCCGGGAATAAAACCAGCCACGTTCATGATAGTACCGGGAGAGATATTCCTGTTCCCACTGGCCCGGAGTCGGGATAAAGAGACCTTTTTTCAATCCCGCTTCCGCTATGTCCATCATCGAAGTATACCCGGAACGACAGATGATAAACCGTGCACGGGACAGGAACTGCGATTTTTCCTGGCTCGATATAAAGGAAAACACCTCAGTCCCATCTTCAAGAATTTTTTTCTGGTTCTGTGCCGGTTTGCCGAGCAGAACCACTTTTTTTCCCGGAAGGCAAGAGACCTGCTGCAGGAGGATCTTTTCCAAAGCAGTCCGCTGGGGTTCCATTCCCGAGATAACGATGAGGTAATCAATGTCCTTTTCCACGGGCTCTTTCCTGGTACTTGCGAGGACGCCACAATAATACAGCCGATCGTTGATCCCGGAGATAAGGCTCCGCGATAATTTTCCTGCAAGGGCGTCCTGATCAGTGGGATTATCGGGGATCACGATCCGGGTAAACCGGGAAAATGCGTCAGCTTGGAGGTAAACTCCCAGAAGTTCGAGCGGCCATGCAATCAGGGGGAGACTCTGGTGCAGCTGGTGGGTGATCTGGATTGAGGGAATATGTTCTGAAAAGACGCCGGAACGTGAATCGCTGATTATGAGATCATAGTGGTTTTCAGAGAATATTTTTTCTGCTTTTTTCCTCTCAGAAACATACGCATCGATCAACGTAGGAATATATGCGGTATACGTGGGTAAAAAGATCCGTCCGTTGTTATGGGGGACCGGGTAATCTTCGAACGGGATAAACGTACATTCCGGACATTCCTTTTTGAGAAATGCGAGCGCGTTGCCGCTCGTTCCAACCGTCACATGATGTCCCCTGCTGAGCAGCTCGCGGATGACAGGTACATCCCGCGATGCATGACCAAGGCCCCAGTTCAGGGGAGAAACAAATACCGATCCCATCAGACACCGATCCCCATATCCCTGCTCTGCCGGCTCCAGGAGTCCTTACGTCGTCAGCCTTCGCTTATCAGATCCAAGGAACGTCCATGTTACTGCTACCGGCAGGCGAATCGGGCGGACTGCCTGCACCTCCGCCCGGATAGAAAACGAGTGAATTTGCGTCTCACACATCTGCAGGCATGCAGAAAGCAGGGAAAGCGTGACCCGGGCTACCTCATCACATTCCTGCCATGCCGGATCCGTCCGGATGCGTTTGTCGAGGAAGGGAAAGTGTTGGACTGCCTGCCGGGCCAGCTGTGCAGTACCCTCTCCGATTCTCCGGGTAAACCGGGAGCGCATGATTCCGCAGTCGGGTGTTTTCATAAGGGCACGATGAAACCGGAAACCTTCCTGCATGTTCCGGGCAACATAGTCCTCATAGACAGAATGATTTTTCTGGTACCGGGGGAGGAGTGGCAGGGCATGCCATGGATTCCCAGCGTCCTGAAGGAAATGCATTCCATACGCAAGTTTTACCAACCCGCACTCTTCACTTGAGGCATCTTTTGCAGCAAAAATTGCGTCCCGGGTCAGTTCGCCGGCAAAAAACGCACACAGCGGCATATAGTGTCGTATCTTATCCAGCAGGCCCCATTGATCGGGAACCATGACATACCTGTGAAGAACTCCCTGCTGGGCACGCGAGAGACCCATCCGAAGGGCCGCAAGATCGGTAAGATCGAGGTGCGTTGCATCAGTCCAGGGATCAACGGTTCGTGCCATGAGAATATAGTTTTTTGATTGAATATATACTAAATCTGGATTATATATATACATTACTCCTTTTTGATTGAGGGGACAGGAATTTTTTTCACTCTTCGCCTAACGGGGATAAATCCAAAAAGGAAAGGCCCATCATTTTCCAAAAATAGGGCACTATGTGAGAGGAGCGGACCAGAAACAATACCCGGCTCTTCACATGACAGACATGTCGCGTGTTCTGGGGCTAGAGATACGAGATAACAGAGTTCGCCCTCATACCGGCAGGGACATCGTGGCCGATTCCATCTGCTGCTCGATCTCCCGGATCTCTGCCAGCCGGGCTTTTGTTGACGGGCCCTTGGGCACCGCCCTGCATCCCGTTGTTTTGCTCACGGATTCCTCGTACGTCCCGATCTCCCGGGCGATCGTGATCGCGTCCGCCTTGTCAAACCCGATGAGCGGACGGTAGACCGGGATCGTGGCTGCATCGGAGAGTACGACGAGGTTATCGAGCGTCTGGCTGGCCACCTGCCCGAGCGACTCGCCGGTCACGATGCCCTTGGCCCCCACCTCCCCGGCAACCGCCTGCGCAATCCGGTACATCCGGCGCTTGCAGAAGAGACAGGTGTACTTCTCCTGGTGGTTCTTTACCAGTTCCTTCTTTGCGGCAGCCAGGTACGAATCGGGGATCACCCGGAGCGCAATATCGGGCTGGTACTGCCGCAGGATCTCCACCACCCGCTCTGCCCGGGCAAGCACCGTCTCGTCAAGGAAAGTATCGAGGGCGACAAAGACCGGGACAATGGTGCAGCCCCGCTTCATCATCATGTACGCCGCAACAGGGGAGTCGATCCCGCCCGAGACAAGGGCTACAAGCGTCCCTTCCACCCCGAGCGGAAGGCCACCGGCACCTTTGATCACCGTGTCATACAGGTAGCACTCGTCCTGCCGGATCTCGACATGGATCTCCACCTCGGGGGTGGCGAGGTTGACTTTCAGGTGCGGGAAGGCCCTCCGGACCACATCCCCCAGTTCGATCGCCTTGTCGTTGGAGGAGAAGTCGTGCCTGCCCACCCGCCTGATCCGGAGCGCAAACGTCTTTGCGGCAGCAAGGCCGTGGGCCCTGCCGTACTCGATCACGGCGTCTTCCAGGGCGGCATCGCGGGCCACGTGCTCGACCGGTGAGAACGAGACGATCCCAAAGACATGCTGCAGTTTTACCGGGTCAACCGTGCCGGTCAACCAGATCCGGCCGCGTTCGCTTCTGATCTTCACCCCGGGCTGCTGCTCACGGATGTTATTGATCAGCACGCGTTCCCAGTGCCGGCGCACCGGGTCCGATTTTAAGAAGATCTCCGAATACCGGACCAGCCATTTTGTTGTCATCACATCTCACCTTGTCTTACAGGCCTGTTTTTTCGTCTTTGCCGTTTTCCGGACACGTTCAACTTCTTCTTTTCCCTCGATCCGCAGGAGATAGGTCCCATGGCAGGGTTTGGTATACGGAAACGTGATCTTCGTCTCCTCTTCGATCCCAAGTACGATAGGCGGGAGACCAATGATGTACTCGTCGAAGAGCTTGTACCCCGGCTCCACGTACCAGACTTCAGTATAGTTCTTCTCAACGTACTCCCGGCACTCCTTGAAGGAAGCGCCCAGCGGGAGGATCTTCTCGTACTTCAGGTTCTCGATACAGCCCATCCAAGCACCTTGTTGATCTTTGCCTTGAGCTGCGCCGGGTTGTGCACCGCTTTTTCCGTGATCGTCTCACAGGAAAAGTTGATCTCCGCTGCGAGCGGTTCCGGATCTTTTCCGAAGACGACCACGACAAACCTGCTCTCTGGGAGCAGATGACGCAGTGTCGCCGCGTACGCGATGGCCGCGTCGTTGTGTGCAAAAACGATGCAGAGGGTGCAGTCCCGCGTTCTCTCGATAATTTCCCCGATACATGTCTCCAGTACGAGCGTCTTTGTGATGTACACACCTTTCGGGTCTGATACTTTCAGGAGGCCGAGCACCGAGGGGTTCCCGGTGACGAGCACGTCCGTCCCCCGGTCGCGGAGGCCGGATATTACATAGAGCGCAAGCGCCTGCTGCACCGGCACCTCGGGGCAGCCGAGCACGATGATTGCCTTTTCCGGGGGTGCAACCGGCCCGGTCATGGAATCTGCCTGCCGATGAGCATGCTGATCGCATCGCTCGTGATCAGCCCGATCACGCGACTGTTGGCATTGACGACCGGCAGCGCCGAGATGGAATGGGCTTCCATCTTCCGGGCCGCCTCGTCCACGGGCTCGTTCTCGGTGGTCGTGACCACGTCCCGGCTCATGATCTCGTCGAGCCACAGGAAATTGGATGCCACCGCCTTTGCAATGTCCCACGAGGTCACGATCCCCACGAGCTGGCCGTTGGCAGAAAGAACGGGCAGGTGATTAACGCTGCAGCGGATCATCCGCCGGGCGGTAACCGCGATCGTGGTGCCCTCCTCGATGCACTCGACATTGCGGGTCATCACGTCCCCGACAACCGTGTGGGAGAGGAACCGTGTTATCAGGTAATTGATCTGGCCGGATTCGAGGAGGAAGGCATCGTGGCCGTAGTTGGACCGGATCTCGCAGTAGTGCACCTCGCGCTCGTTTGCGGTGAGCGCTGTCACGATCTCCTGCGACTGGTAGGGCGGGTAGAGCCAGTCCGAGGTCACGGAGATAACAAAGAACGCCGCCTTTGCCGCTGCAAGGCCGGTGGTAAGGGACCCCTCCCGGGTGAGATCGAAGTAGTCGATCGCCTTGGTGATGTAGAGGTACGAGTTCGCGTCGAACCTTTTCGTGAACGTATCCCCCTGGTGGTGGAGGTAGCTCTCGATAGCGAACTCGGTCGAGAAATCAAAGCCCACCTGGTCTTTTCCCTGGAGTGCCCTCCCGAACTTCGTATGCATCGACTCGTCGGAGAGGTATGTGATGTGGCCGACCATCCGGGCGAGGGCGAGGCCGTGGGCAGGCATGTCCCTGCCGTAGTAATTCCCGCCATTCCAGGCAGGATCGGAAAGGATGGCTTTTCTCCCCACTTCGTTGAACGCGATCTGCTGGGGCGTCGAGTACCCGGTCGCGGCGATCACGATCACCTTCTTCATCAGCAACGGGTATGAGACCGCCCACTGGAGCGCCTGCATGCCGCCCATCGATCCCCCGGCAACCGCGTAGAGTTCGGGAATTCCAAGGACATCGAGAAGAAGTTTCTGGGCGTTGACCATGTCACGGATGGTCACCACCGGGAAGGTTGCACCGTAGGGTTTGCCGGTAGCGGGGTTGAAGGAGGAAGGGCCGGTCGAGCCCTTACACCCTCCGAGCACGTTGCTGCAGATCACAAAGTAACGGTCAGTATCAAAGGCCTTGCCCGGCCCGACCACCGCGTCCCACCAGCCGGGTTTTTCGTCCCCTTCGTGGAACCCGGCGATGTGGGCATCGCCCGAGAGGGCGTGGCAGATGAGGATCGCGTTGCTCTTCTCTTTGTTGAGCCTGCCGTAAGTCTCGTAGGCGATGGTCACCCCGGGCAGGACCGCTCCGCTCTCAAGGGTGAAGGGACCGGGGAGGTCTGCGTATCCGGTTGTGACAATGCCAAGCGAACCACGGAGCATACTCATATCCTAGACTTGGGTAAGGGCCTGATTAAGGTCTTCGATGATATCCTCGATGTCCTCGGTGCCGATCGAGAGCCGGACGGCATCCGGGGTGACACCGGTCTTTGCCTGTTCCTCAACGGTAAGCTGCTGGTGGGTCGTGCTTGCCGGGTGGATGACGAGACTCTTTGAGTCGCCGATGTTCGCGAGGTTACTGAAGAGCTTCAGGGAGTCGATAAACTTCCTGCTTGCCGTCTCCCCTCCCCTGATGCCGACGCCGACGATGGGACCAAAGCCGCCGTGGAGGTATTTTTTTGTCAGCTCATGGCTCGGGTGTTCAGGCAGGCCGGGGTAGTTGACCCAGGCAACTTTCGGGTGACCCTTGAGGTACTTCGCAACGGCGAGCGCGTTCTCCGAGTGCCGGGGGACCCGCAGGTGGAGGGTCTCAAGGCCGATGAGGAAGAGCCAGGCATTGAACGGGCTGAGGACCGCCCCGGTATCCCTCATGAGGGAGACCCGGATCTTGAAGACAAAGGCAACGTTCCCGAGGCCCGGGAAGTCCCCGAACGCGTCCCAGTACTTCAGGCCGTGGTAGCCCGGATCGGGTTCGGTGAACTCGGGGAACTTGCCGTTGTTCCAGGCAAATTTGCCCGAGTCTACGATAACCCCACCGATGGAGTTGCCGTGGCCGCCGATGTACTTGGTCGCCGAGTGGACAACGATATCGGCTCCATGGTCAATCGGGCGGACAAGGCCAACACCGGTGGTGTTATCGACAACCAGCGGGATGCCATGTTCGTGGGCGATCTTTGAGATTGCCTCGAAGTCGGGCGTGTCGAGTTTCGGGTTGCCCACGGTCTCGGCATAGATGGCCCGGGTCTTCCCGGTAATTGCCTTTTTGAACTCCTCAGGCCGCGACGAGTCCACGAAGACGATGTGGCGTCCCAGCTTCGGGAACGTGTGGTGGAAGAGCTCGTAGGTGCCCCCGTACAGATTGTCGGCAGAGACAATCTCGTCCCCGGGCCGGGTGAGGTTGAGGAGCGCGTAGGTTATCGCAGCCTGACCGGAGGCTGTCGCTATCGCTCCTGTCCCGCCTTCAATGGCCACCATCCTCTTCTCGAACACATCGGTCGTCGGGTTCATGAGCCGGGTATAGATGTTCCCGAGCTCGCGCAGGCCAAAGAGGTTCGCGGCGTGCTCCGTGTTCTTAAACACGTAGGAGGTGGTCTGGTAAATCGGTACAGTCCGTGACCCGGTCGTCGGGTCCGGTTCCTGCCCTGCGTGGAGGGCGAGGGTTCCAAGATGAATCTTCTTTGCTGACATGGCTGGTTTCTCTGCGGTCTTTTGTACAGGATTTTATCCTGGCATCTTTTTCGGATTTTATCACGGGTTGATTCCTGAGGGGATACCTGAAATATCCGGCGTTATGCTGCAACAGGGATCCCGTATTTTTCTGCGATCCCGGTAAAGGCCTCGGCAAGGTAGTGGACCTGCTTTTCGGACAGGCCGTAGGTGTTCAGTTTCCAGGTCCGGGTTGCCCCGGCAAATTCGCCGACAATCCCGCGGGACGACAGCTCATCACTGAAGTAAAAACCGCGGCGCTTGTGGGTCTGTGCGACCGTGTCAAAGCTTCCAGTGGTGTCGACTTTGGTGAGCGTATGCTTACGCGGGTACTCGGAGAGCACCCGGCTCCCCTCAATTTTCAGGAGCCGGTCGATGAAGAAGTTGGAGCGTTTCACCTCTTCATCCCAGTGGAGCACCCGTTCCTTTACTGCGGGAAACGATGCCATCATCGAGAGCAGCGTCCCGCCCATCAGCGTGCAGCCGAGCATTTCCACTTCCTTGATGCCAAACTTCCGTTTGGTAAGGTCGCCGACCATCGCGGTGGTGCGGAGTGCCTTTGGCACCCATTCATCGGTCATTGCAAGCACCCCGGACGGCGCGACCGATGCCATACTCTTGTGTCCGGAGCCGACGACAAAGTCTGCCCCGATCTTCTTCCCATCAACCGGCCGGACGCCAACCGTGTAGGCCCCGTTGTACAGGAGGGGGATGTCGTACTGGTGTGCGATTTTCCCGATTGCGCTGATCTCGTGCTCGTTTGCGAACTGGTAGTCGAAGTGATCGATCATGACGAGCACCGGGAGTCTTCCGGTCTCAGATTTGACCTCTTCGATCTTCTGTGCCGTTGCCTCGCCTGTCACGATATTTTCATTGTTGAGCGGCACTTCCCTTACAATACCGCCGGCATTTTCCACGGCCAGGAACTCGGTGTAGTGGGCGAGCGCCGAGACGATCACGGAATCGCCCTTGTTCACGAGCGTTCCTGCAACCGCCTGGAACCCCCGGCGTGCACCGGGAACGACCCGGGCCTGGTCCATGTTAACAAACTTCGCAAGGTCCGCATGGAACTCCGCTATACCCGGCCGGGATATCTTGTCCAGCCGGAACGGCTTTCTGCAGGCATCACAAGTCGAGTACCCGTCACCGTAGGAGATGAGTGCCTTCCTCGCCTCCGTGGTCAGCCGGCCCGCGGCCTGGATCGGCTGGATGTTGATGGACTCCTCTTCCCTGGTCCGCAGGTCGATGGAGCCGGCAATCTTTGTGACCTTCGGCGAGCCGGTACCTGCCTCGAGATCGGCAAGGATTGCCTTTGCTTCAGCAATTTTCTGCCGGAACGCTGCCTCTTCCGCAGGGTCAAAGCCGGTGGGCAGGGACTCGCGGAAGAGCCCGCGGATCTCTTCGAGAGCAAAGAGCGCTTCGAATGTTTTCTGGATTCGGATACTCATGGTGTGTCACCTTTTTTATGTGCAGAGCCAGCGCCCGGAATTGAACCGGGGTGTAGTTGATCTGCAGTCAACCGCGTAACCACTCCGCCACACTGGCTTGTTGTATGTATTCACGATTGTGATTTTGACTATACTAGATAACAATCGTGAATATTTATATGTTCTGGCATCGGCAGGATTTTCCTGATCGCATTTTACGTCGGAGACGCATTTTTATGCCCGTTATTTTCATGACTCTGAAGGATATTAAACACGCACTAAATATTCTTGGAGAGGATAATAAGGGTGATCGAATTATCCGTAAAGAAGAGGAGGCAGGCACCTGCCGCATACCACCGGACCGCGGGGGCGTGTTTTTCCCGAAAACCTCCTGGCGCACGAGGCTTATACTGTTTTTACAGGAGTAACCGGTTTTTCGATCCGGTACACCGAAATACTTAACAATTGTGAATTCCTATCAGGTACTGGTGATCCACTATGAGGGATCGTTTTTGTTGTAAACACCAGCGAAAAGAGCAATAAGGGAATCGGGCACCTGCCGCCATCGGCCAAGCTCGTATACAAGGTACTGGAAAACGGAGACCGCCTCACGCAGAAGGATCTCATACGGGAGACTTCGCTGCCGTCGCGGACGGTGAGGTATGCGCTGGGACGGCTCAAGGAAGAGCAGATCGTTGTCGAGCGGTATTATTTCACGGACGCCCGGCAGAGCCTGTACGGGCTGAACGTCCCCCGGGGGGAAGGGATCGCCGTATGATGTCTTCCCGGTACCCGTAAATCTCATGAGCTGGGCCCGGCCCGGGTAACCCTGCCATTTTTCCTGATCCGTTTGTGCGATGCGTGCTCCCCGGGCATTCCCCGGGAAACCGCCAGGTGCTCCCGCAAGGCTGCAGGCATCCTTACAGGGGCGCATCGGTGATAATCATCCCCGCTGCGACCATCCGCTCGCGGATCAGGTCCGCAACCGCGAACTGCTTTTGTGCCCTCAGTTCCGCCCGGATATCCTGCAGGACACTCAAAGGTGCGCTCGTCTCCCGCAGGAAGTTGATCCCGAGGATTTGCCCGTATTCCCTGAGTGCCCCGAGGTCCCCGTTTCCTGCAAGTCTCTGGATCGCCGCAAGGGCTACGGGTGTGTTGAGATCGGATTCCAGAGCCTCCACAAAGGCTCTGCGCCCCTCCGCATCGGCCCCCTTGTCTTTGGTCGCAATGGCCCGGATGTGGTCGAGTCCCTTTGCGGCGTTCGCCAAGCCTTCATCGGTGGCCTGGAGGGGGGACCGGTAATGGGAGAGGAGGATGAAGTACCGCAGGACATTCTTATCCCGGGTCCTGAGCGCATCCCGGATCGTAATGAAGTTCCCGAGTGATTTGGACATCTTCTCGCCTTTCACTGTCAGGAACCCTGTGTGCATCCAGTACCGTACCATCGGGTGCTTCCCCTCAAGGGACTCCATCTGGGCGATCTCGGCCTCGTGATGGGGGAAGATGAGGTCAAGGCCGCCGCCGTGGATATCGTACTGCTGGCCGAAGTACTTCTCGGAGATCGCCGTGTCCTCGATATGCCACCCGGGCCGGCCCCGGCCCCAGGGAGAGTCCCAGGTGTACTCGCCGTACTCCCCGAGTTTCCAGAGCGCAAAATCAAGCGGGTTGTGCTTGGTGGTATCGGAGACCCGGCTGACACGCTGTACACGTTCCTGCCCGGATAGCTCGCCGTTATGGGCAAAGGTATCCACGTTGAAGTAGACACCGGCCTCAGTGATATAGGCGGCACCCCGGTCGACCAGCCGTTGTATCTGCCCTATAATCTCCGGGATGTGGGTCGTGGCCCGGGCATAGTAACTGACCGCATCGATCCCGAGGCTCTGCATGTCCCGGAGGTACTCCGTCTCGAACCTCCGTGCAAGGGTGGACTGGGAGATGCCCTCCTCGCGTGCATGGTTGATGATCTTATCATCCACGTCCGTGATATTCTGGAGATAGAAGACCTCCTTTCCTGTCCAGCGGAGGTACTTTGCCAGTACGTCAAAGACCACATAGGTCCGGGCGTGGCCCAGGTGAGGGTAGTCGTAGACCGTCGGGCCGCAGACGAAGAGAGAGACCCGTTCAGGGTGCAGGGTCTCCAGCGGCTTGACAGATTTCGACAGGGTGCTGTACAGCTTCATGGTATCACTATTCCTTGGGAGACGCCGGCGGGTGGAGTCGAACCCCCAGACATTCGCTTTGCAGGCGAAGGCATTAACCGTTCTGCCACACCGGCCCAATGATCGTTTCTTTGATGCGATACGGTACCCTTGTACTCCCGGACAGGGGGATGGGAGGTAAAAAGGATGGGTTCGGGGAACCGGACAAATCCCCGGAAGCACAGCGGGTGCGTGCGTGTGCTGCATGAGGCGATATTCCCCGTACGGATCCCGGCAACCCTGTGGTACTGCCGTGGATCCAGGGATGGTGAGGACGTGACATCAGGAGCGGTTCTTCAGGGGACACATACCATCGGCCGCAGATCGTCCGCGGATTACGCGGTGTGCAGGTGTCGTCACTTCTGACGTGAGCTCCCTGCAGCGACAATACTGCCCGGAGCTCCGGATACCGCTGAGCCGTACCGCGGGCTTTCCCGGCAGGTTCCCGGCAGTTCCGGGTACGCCCGGGCCGGCCGCGTGTCCAGCGATATTCGCGTGGTGTGTGTTCATGGCTGTTTTCCTGTTCACTGGTGTGAACACTCAAGTATGGTGGGGAAATGCAGATATATCCTGATTTTGCGTCAGGTTTTGCCGCAAATTACCCGTTTTCCCGGCAATAACCTCCCTTGATTGCGGCCCGGGTTGCCGGGAACCAAGGTATAATAACGGGCCCCGGACAATTAACAATTGTGAACTTCCGGGAACCCGACGGTTCGTGAGGGAAAATCCCGGATTCATGAAGGCTAACAGTATGGCAAAAATCTATGATACTATCACGGCAACCATCGGTAACACCCCGCTTGTACGGCTGAACCGCCTTCCCGGCGGTGCCGGTGCAACAGTGCTTGCCAAGCTCGAGTCATTCAACCCGTTGAGCAGTGTCAAGGACCGGATCGGGGTTGCAATGCTTGACGAAGCGGAAAAACGCGGGCTGATCAAAAAGGATACGATCATTCTCGAACCAACGAGCGGCAACACCGGCGTAGCACTTGCATTCGTGAGTGCAGCCCGGGGATACAAGCTGACGCTGGTCATGCCGGAGACCATGAGTGTCGAACGGAGGAGACTGGCAAAAGCATTCGGGGCAGAGCTGGTGCTTACCCCCGGTGCTGAAGGGATGAAGGGGGCAGTTGCCCGGGCCGAGCAGATGGCAGCAGAAAACCCGAAGTATTTTTACATTCCCCAGCAGTTCAACAACCTGGCGAACCCCGCCATTCACCGGAAGACCACTGCAGAAGAGATCTGGCGGGATACGGACGGGAATGTCGATATCCTCGTTGCCGGTGTGGGAACGGGAGGAACGATCACCGGCATCGCAGACGTGATCAAGAAGAAGAAACCCTCGTTTAAGGCAATCGCCGTCGAACCCGATGCATCACCGGTCCTCTCCGGCGGGGCTCCCGGTCCCCACCGGATCCAGGGGATCGGCGCCGGGTTTGTCCCGGCAGTGCTCCGACGCGAGCTCGTGGACGAGATCATCCGTGTCAAAAACGAGGATGCATTCGAAACGACCAGGAGACTCGCAAAAGAGGAGGGGATCCTCGCAGGGATCTCCAGCGGCGCTGCGACGTATGCGGCACTTGCGGTGGCAGCACGCCCGGAGAACGAAGGCAAGACCATTGTCGTTATCCTGCCGGATACCGGTGAACGTTACTTAAGTATCCCTGACCTGTTTGGGGAATAAGTGAGCAAGACCATGTTTTTTGACCGCATCCGGGAAGATATACGGGCCATCTTTTCCCGGGACCCCGCCGCCCGTTCCACGCTTGAGATCCTCGTCTGCTACCCGGGGCTCCACGCCCTCTGGTTCCACCGGAGGGCCCACTGGCTCCATGCCCACAACCTGAAATTCTGGGCCCGGTTTGTCTCCCATATCAGCAGGTTCCTCACGGGAATTGAGATCCATCCCGGTGCCGTGATCGGCAGGCGGGTAGTGATCGACCATGGAATGGGGGTTGTTATCGGCGAGACTGCAGAGGTCGGAAACGACGTCCTTATCTACATGGGAGTGGTGCTGGGCGGAACAGCGCTCGAGAATGTCAAGCGCCACCCGACTATCGAGGACGGCGTGATCATCGGGTCCGGCGCCATCGTCCTTGGCCCGATACGAATTGGCAGGGGGGCAAAAATCGGGGCCGGGTCGGTCGTGGTCCGCTCCGCCCCGCCGGGTGCGACGGTGGTCGGTGTCCCGGGCAGGATCGCCGGCCCGGAGCACGGTTCTGCAGTAGAGACCATCGAAGAAGTCATGCCGGACCCGATGCTCCGGGTGGTGAGCCGGCTTTTGGACCGGCAGAACCAGCTTGAAGCGAGGCTCCGCGCCTTCGAGCAGGCGCAGCCCGGCCCGATCTCTCCTGCAGCCCGGCAGGAGATTGTCTGCGAGAACGAGATCCGTGATGCACTGCGGGAAGTCATTGATCCCGAGGTAGGTATCGATATCGTTGACCTCGGGCTTATCAAGGAGATACGGGTGAAGGGCTCCGGCGTGGAAATTGACATGGTGCTCACCTGCAAGGCATGCCCCCTGTCCGATCACCTCTCCGGGCAGGTACAGCGCAGGGCACTGGGGGTCTGCGGTATTGAGCACGTGACCGTGAACGTGCTTGACGAACCATGGAACTGGGACCGGTTTGTGAAACAGCGGGGAAGCCTTAACCAGGTCTGAACCGTGCCCGGGATCCGGGGTTTTTCCCGGGAAAGACCTGCCGGGTATAACCCCATAAAATCCAGTCAAACATATAATTTTATTTAACATAATTACAACGCGGCTGAAATTTTTTATGCGTTTGTAATAATAGAGCCGGGCAAAATTTTCTCTGGTGTGACATTCTCTGGCAAACCAACCCTGCAGCTCCTCAATTCATCCACCGTAGTCGCGTTGTCGGGGGGGCTCCGCCTGCACATCGCCTTTCTCCTGGCAGGTCTTGCCATCAGGGTCCCGGAGTACTGTGCCCTTGCCCTGATCACCTATGCAACGTACACCCTGGACCGTGCCCTCGACTGCAGGGAAGATGCCATCAACCGGTCCGAACTCTGCGGAGCAGACGGGAGGGTCGGGATTTTTGCCTGTGTCCTCACCTTCATCCTGGGCGCAGTCCTGCTCGCCAGGGATGGGATCTACCTGGCCCCGGTCTTTCCCTTTGTGGTCGGGTACCTCTACACCCATGGGGTCAGGATCGGGACGCATACCTTCAAACTCAAGGCCGGGGCCGGGATAAAAAATATCATCATCGGTATCACGTGGGGTGGGACCATCGCGCTGATTGTGAGCCGCTGGTGCAGTGCCGCTGAGACCGTCCTGATCATCTTCCTCTTTTTTGCCATGAAAGTCTTTGTCACCTCGTGCGTGAACGATTTCAAAGATGTACAGGGCGATCTCGCCGCCGGGATCAGGACCCTGCCGGTCTGCCTGGGCGAGAACCGGACAAAAGAAGTGCTGATCGCGGTGCTCCTCGTGATGCACGGCATTATGGCATACGCGCTGCTCTCCGGGATCATCGGGAATGAATGGCTGGTGCTGCTCTTTGGCCTGCTCCTCTCCATCGCATTTCTGATCGTCTACACCCCGGCGTTCGAGACGAAACCCCAGATCCTCTGCCGGAGACTGAGGGAATGCGTGATCAGCGGGGAGTATGTTTTTTCCCTGGCCCTCCGGGCCTGCATTCCCGTTTAATCCAGGGATTCCACTTTTTCCGACTGTTTCCGGAAGTGCGAGAAGATACGCTCTCCCAACCGGAGGGCCGAAGGATCGCGGCTGATAACATCGTGTTTGGAGTCAAACACGCCATTTGTGTAGAAGAGCGAGATCGAGAAATAGGAATCGCTGACCGCAAACGAGAACTTGAGGTCATCCCTGCTGACAAAGAGGCTGGCATTCTTACACCGGATATACTCTTCGAGCTGTCCGGGATGTTTTTCCCTGACGATCTTGTACACCCCCGGGGTCAGGATCAGCGAAGTCTCCGTACCTTTACTTGCAAGATCCAGGAAAAAGTTAGGGTACCGGGGATGGATCGTGTGGGAGACCCCCTTGAGGGTCTTTGAATGGGAGAGGTTGGAGAGGAACGTGTTGATATCAAAGATCTCCTCATCGGAATTTTCAATGATCCGGTAATTCCCCAGGTCCCGGATATCGAACAGGATCTCCGGGGGAAGGACCTCGAGGTTGTGCTCCTGCCAGAACTTCTTGTGCTTGTCAAAAACCTCCATTGTTCTGATGAGCGGGACCATATGGGCGGTGAGGACCTTTCCCATAGGGGTGAGGGAGAATTTCCTGCCATCACGCTCGATGAGGTGTTCCTCTTCGAGGATCTTGACCTGGGGGAGCATCCCGGTGGAAGTGACCTGGAGCACCTGTTTGATCTCATCCCATTCCTTGGGGCCGCCATTTAAGAGGACCAGGAGGTTCCGTCGTTTATCGGATGCCGAGATGATACTCAGAAGATCGCTCATGTTCCACCGTTCCGGAGTCTTTTTTCTGTGATAGTGTAATATTGCCATCACGTATGAAAAACCCTCCTAAAAATGCTCCCGGCCCAATTCCTGTCCTCCAAGGGGGTGGACGGGTGTGCGAACGGTTTTTGGGAGCCGGAAAGGAGCTGGTATGCAGGGAATCCAGGAAAAAATTCCCTGCCGATCCTGGCAGGATCTCCCGCAGGGCCGGGTACAGGATACGCAGGAACCGCCCGTCGTGGGGAATTACAACGCTGTTAAAAATTTTAACGTCGTTGAAATCCTACCGGCAGGTAATAATATACTCGTCCCCTCCCGATATGCACTGTAATGTCTGATCTCCAGAAACACCAGCGCGTATGATCACAGACCAAGCACACAGGTCCTTCCCTATGGTTTTCCCTCATAAGATGATGCAGGAAGATGGGAAACATATGCCAGTTTTGGATTTCAGACATTTTTTTTGGAACAGGTGCCGGACAGCGAACGCGGTCTCGCGTGCCCCTTTCCCACCAGGTGTGCACGCATCCCCGGCCCTTTTCCAGAGGAACAGTCCGAAGGATCCTATTCCCTTCAGGGCAGAACAGTATGCCGGTACACGACAGATGTGGTGAGATGACCACAATCCTGGAACGCCAGAAAGAAGAGAGCGACAGGATCGCCCCGGCCGTCTCCCCGGGTGCAGATCGGTCACGCGATATCCTGGCCGTCATAGGCACGGTAGTCAGGATGTCTGCAGTCCCCCAGTTCCTGATCGACCGTAACCATATCCTGGTGGCCTGGAACAGGGCGCTGGAAGAACTGACCGGGATCCGGGAGGAGGCCCTGTGCGGGACAACCGGGCACTGGCGGGCATTCTACGGGACACAGCGTCCCTGCCTTGCCGATCTGGTGGTGGATGAGGCACCAACGGAGATCGCCCACCGGTACCAAGACAAATGGACGGAGTCGGAGTGCATTGAAAAGGCCTATGAGGCCATAGACTTCTTCCCCGGCCTGGGAAAGAGCGGGAAATGGCTGCATGTTACCGCGGTGCCCGTCCGGGACAGTACCGGCATGGTTATCGGGACGATCGAAAGTCTTGAGGATCTCACGGAACTCAGGCTGATGGAGCGTGCTCTGTCCCTTTCCAATAAAAAACTCCAGCTCATGAACAGCATTGCCTGGCATGAGATCGAGAACAAGATCACCAGCCTCCGCGGGTATATAGAATTTTCAAAAGAGATCACCCCGCAGGGAGAGTCGGCAAAATGCTTTGAGGCAGAGGAGATGCTGCTCAAAAAGATCCACGATCTGCTGGTATGCACGATGGATTACCAGAAGATCGGCGAAAAGCCCCCGCAATGGATCAAGGTAAAGGAAACGATCCGTGCAGTCCTGTCCGTCACGGAGACCGGGCCACTCACCCTGGAGGGGGATGTCCCGTTGCTGGAGATCTATGCTGACCCGGCTATCGAGCGGATGTTTACCTACCTGGTAAAAAATATCCTCAAAAGCGGGAGACCTGCACCGGTGATCCGGTTGAGCTGTGCCGAAAATCCAGACGGCCTGCTGCTGGTATACGAGGATAACGGTCCCGGGATCCCCCATGCCAGAAAAGAGCGCCTGTTCAGGGAAAAGATCGTAAATTCCACCAATTTTTATACGAAATTTATTCACGATCTCCTGGCATTCTCCGGGATGAGTGTCCGGGAGACCGGGGATCCCGCAACGGGACTGCGCTTCGAGATCCAGGTACCCAGGGGTGCGTACCGGTTTATCCGGCCACAGGGCTGAACCGGGAATACGGTTCCCGCAGGTCTTTGTGGTCAGCCCGCGGCAAGTACCCGGTTCACCAGCAGTACGGCCCCGATCCAAACCGCCAGGGCCCCGCCTAAACTGGGGGTGAGCGGGTACCGGGTCAGGAGCAGGTACAGTACGAGCAGGAAGAGCATGGTCGGGATCACGAACCAGAATGCATCCATCACCAGCTGCTGCGCCGTTGCCTGCCCGGCTTCTGAATACGTAAAGAGGATGGCAAGGGTGGTCGTAATGGGTGCAGCCGCAAGGATCCCCCCGTACTTCGGGTCTGCCTGCTCGGCAAGGAACGTCACCCCTACGATGATGCCACCGCCTAAAAGAAATTTCAGGGCCAGGTAGGAATAATTCATCGTTCACACGATCCTGAGCCGGCAGGGCAGATATACCCGGCGGGGGTCGCGGGGCGTTGCGGACAGATGAACATGTATAAACACGAGCAGCTTGAAATCTCACAAAGAGAAACAGACCTGTCCCGGCCGTACGGGACTACCGGTGACCCCCATGCAGATCGCGTCCTGCAAGAAGACCTACCGTTACGAAACCCAGCGTGCCGTTCCGCTTTCTGAGACCCTCTCCCGCATCGAACCCAAGGTTCCTGCCGCCGGCATCACCCGGGTGGCCGATATCACGAACCTCGACCGGATCGGGATCCCCGTCTTCTCCTGTATCCGGCCGACCGCCGAGGACGGGGCGATCACCGTCTACAACGGCAAGGGGGCGACCGTTGAGGAATCAAAAATCTCGGGGATCATGGAGGGGATCGAGCGGTACTCCTCGGAGATCCATGACCGGAAGATCCGGCTGGACACCTACGAGATGCTCGAAGGGAGGGAGCCGGTGATCAACCCGCAGCACCTGATCCTTCCCGCAGACACCGAGCCCGGCCATGTGCTTCCCTGGGTCGAGGGTTGGGACATCGCAAACGATGCCCCGGTGCTCGTGCCGGCACAGGCCGTCTTCCACCCGCTTCCGCGGAACTTCCGGCAGATCTTCCGCACGTCCACAAACGGCCTTGCCTCGGGGAATACCCCGGAGGAGGCGATCTTCCACGCCCTCTGCGAGGTGATCGAACGGGATGCATGGTCGCTTGTCGAGGCCACCCGGGATACCGGTCCGGCAGTGGTCAAAATCGACGACCCGATGCTCGCGGAAATGCAGAAAAAGTTTGCCGATGCACAGGTCGAGGTGATTGTGCGGGACATCACCAGCGATGTCGGCATTCCCACGATGGCAGCCATAGCAGACGACGTGCTCCTGAAGGATCCCTCGCTTCTGACCATCGGGATCGGCACCCACACGAACGCGAGGATTGCGGTGATGCGGGCGCTCACCGAGGTGGCGCAGAGCCGGCTTACCCAGATCCACGGGGCGCGGGAGGACACGGTGACCGCGGACCTGAGGAAGAAGATGGGCTACGACCGGGTAAAAAGGATCAACGCGTACTGGTTCAAGGACAACGGGACCGTGGACTACGCCTCCCTGCAGTCGTTTGACAGCGACGATTTTGCAAAGGATATCCGGTTTGCCGTAGAGGCCCTCAAAAAACAGGGCCTCTCCCGGGTAATCGTTGTTGACCTGACCCGCGAAGAGATCGGGGTGCCGGTGGTCCGGGTTATCGTCCCGGGCCTCGAGGTGTACGCCATGGACCCGGAGCGGAGGGGGACGCGTCTCAGACATGCCAGGAATCATCGTCTTTCTCGGGCCAAGCCTTGACCGGGCATCGGCGGAGAAGATCCTCGCTGCAGAGTACCGTCCGCCGGCAAAAAGGGGCGATCTCCTCCGTGCGGTTGAAGATGGGGCAAAAACCATTATCCTTATCGACGGGGTCTTCCACCAGGACTCCGCTGTCGCCCACCGGGAGATCCTTGCCGCGGTAAAAAAAGGCGTAATTGTGGTCGGCGCTTCGAGCATGGGGGCGCTCCGGGCAGCCGAGATGCACACGCTGGGCATGACCGGTATCGGGAGAGTCTATGAAATGTACCGTGACGGCAGGCTCGTCTCTGACGATGAGGTGGCGCTTGTCTTTGATCCGGTCTCCGGTTACGCCCTCTCCGAGCCGCTGATCAATATCCGTTGCACGCTGGTGCAGGCAGAGGCAGCAGGCATCATCACGCCGGCAGACCGTGCGGCCCTGCTCGCCGCGGCACGTTCGGTCTTCTACCCGCAGCGCACCTACCCGAAGATCGCAGCCGCTGCGGGAAACCTTCTTGATCCCATGACACGGGAGCGGTTTCTCGCCTTTGCTGCATCAAACCCTGCGGACCAGAAGCGGGAGGACGCAATCGCGGCGTTGGAGTACGTCCGGGAATTAACAGGAAAAGGTGAGTGAAACCGTTGCACCAGGGATATCGCTTCTCACCCCTGGATGCCTGTACTGAAGGAAATAAATTAAACTGGTTGACAAAACGGTTTGAAGAGAACCACGTTAAAATAAGCCGCCTTCCTCTTGCGCCACCAATCCCCCGAGGGGAGCCGGGCGCAGTGCGATGCCTCTGTTATTACCTCTATGGGGGGCATTATCGGGTCCGGGTAATACAGCATTATCGCTCTACAGGGAGAGATGCCCCGGCAGCGGGAGCAAGGATGCAGAGCCGCAAAGAGCGTCAGGGTGCGCCTGAAAAATATCGAAAAAAAGTTACTCCATCTTCCGCCAGACGTACGCAAACCGCTGGAACGCGGTCACGTGGCCGAAGACGCCGAAGAGGAGGAGCAGCCAGCCCAAAAAGTTGAGGCCCCAGACGGTCACCGGGAAGAGGATGTACACGATCCCGACGACCATGATGAGAACCAGCCGGTCGGCCCGGCCCAGTACACCGCCGTAGTACCGGCCCACGCCGACTGCCTGCGCCTGCGTACCCAGGTACGAGGACATCAAAACACCGGTGAGGGCGAGCACCCCGATCGGCCAGGGCACCAGGCCGCTTGCAAAGATGCCGGTGATGATGAAGATATCCGCGTACCGGTCGACCGCGTGGTCCAGGAAATCGCCCCGGAGGCTCTGGCTTTTCATCTCCCGTGCAACCGCCCCGTCCATCGCGTCACAGAACGCATTGACGGCGACCGCAAGGACTGCCCAGAGCTCGAGCCGGAAATAGAAGAGAATACCGGCTACCGCTGATGCAACAAGCGCAGCAATGGTCAGGACGTTGGGCGTAATCCTGCACCGGATGGCAAACCGCACGAGGGGATCGAAGTACACCTTCACGTGCGGACGGTACTGGTCGAGCGTCATGGCAACACCTCTGCATAGGACGACCAGTCAATGGAACCAAACGAGGCCGGGACCTCGCCCCGGTAGAACCTTTCAATGGCATCTGCGCAGGCTCCCGGGTCAAGGCCGGTCGTGTCGAGTTCGAAGACCTCCGAGGGCCCGTAGTGCTCCACGGTCTCGATCAGGCAGACGTCCAGCGCTTCGGCATCCCGGTTCTCCCGGACCTTCTCCGCTGGATACCCGCGAGCGGCAAGCCGGTCGGCGAGCAGATCCGGCCGCAGGCGGAGCACCACCACCCGGTCGCAGGGAAGCAGGTGGGCAAAATGGCCCTCGACAAAACCATCGAACGGGACAAACTCGTCAGCCATCCGGTCAGTGTTGATAATCTGCGTGTCCCGTTCCGGGTCTTTCCCCAGCACGTAGGGAGGAGTAATCTCTGTGATATGGACCACCTTATGCCCGCGTCGGGCGAGCTCGTCGGCAATTGTTGATTTTCCGGTCCCCGGGGTCCCGGTAATACCGTACATCATAGGGAGTTTGCCTCCCGGACAAACCGCTCGTTCTCCCAGTCCTCGCCGATACTCACCCGGATATAATGGTCGGAAAGACCGGTGAAACTCCTGCACGAGCGCACCAGCACGCCCCGTGCAGCCAGTTTCTCCACGACCTCGTCGCCGGTCTGCGGCGCCACGTCAACCATCACAAAGTTGGCATCCGAGGGGAGGACCGGGTACTTCAGTTCTGCGGCAAACCGCTTCCGCCATGTCTTTACCTGCCGGATATAGCGGGACGCATGGTCCGTATCGGACAGCGCTGCCGCTGCCGCCGCTGCCGAAACCGAGTTCACGGTAAAGGGTGTCCCCGCCCGCAGGTAGAACGGCTGGAGCCAGGCCGGGACAAATGCATACCCGATCCGGAGGCCGGCGAGCGAGTGCACCTTCGAGAATGTCCTGCCGATCACGAGGTTCTCGTACTTCTTCATCAGGGGAAGGTAATCGATCCCGGAGAACTCGACATACGCATTGTCGAGGAAAAGGAGACCATTGATCCCGTCGAGCACTCTCCGGACGTCCTCAGCGCTTGTCGCGTTGCCGGTCGGATTGTTCGGGGTGCAGAGCACCACGATCTTTGCGTCCTTTCCTGCCCGGATAAGGGCATCCGTATCAACGGAAAAGTCTGCCCGGCGCGGGACCGGAACAACCTTTGCCCCCTGTGCCTGTGCGGCAAGCCCGTAGAAGGAGAAGGTCGGGGTCGAAACCACAACCGTTTCTCCCGGATCCACGAGAGTCCGCATCAGGGTCTCGATCACCCCGTCCATGCCTACGCCGGCGACAAAGGTATAGTCCCCGTAGTGGGCCCGGAGCGCCGAGACGAGCACGTCCACCCGCTCGTCGGGGTACCGGTTGGCAAAAAGGACGGCCTCCTGCGCCGCCTTTACCGCTGCCGGCGACGGCCCCTCGGGGTTCTCGTTGCTGGCAAGACGGGCGATACGCTCGTTGCCCGCACCGTGTGCAGGGCCGCCCGCCTTCTTTGCGAAAACATACCCGCCCTGCTTATAGCACGACCTTACCAAGCGCTCCATCGATCACCTTCACCGCCCGGTCGATCTCAGCGTCAGAGATCACGAGGGGCGGGACTAACCGGAGGTTCCCGTCTGCGGCGCAGTTCACGATCACGCCGTTCTTTAAGCATTCGGCCTGGACCTCCGGGCACTTTTCCCCGACGGGGATCCCGATCATCAGCCCGCGGACGCGGGGGTGGTACTTCGCAAGCCCTTGCCGGAACCGCTCGCCCTTGCGGGCAACATCCGGAAGGACCTGCTCAAGGACGCCGATCGTTGCAAGCCCTGCTGCGCAGGCCAGGGGACCTCCTGCGAACGTACTGCCGTGTTCGCCTTTCCCGAACTCAAGGCCGTCGCGGGCCACAAGCGCCCCCATGGGAAACCCGCTCGCGATGCCCTTTGCAAGGGTTACGATATCGGCCTGTACCTTCGTGTGCTGGAGGGCAAGCCACGTGCCCGTACGGCCCATCCCGGTCTGGACCTCGTCAACGATCATAAACGTCCCTGTCTTGTCGCAGATCTCCCGGATGCCCTCAAGGAAACTGTCCGGGGGGATGATGACACCGGCCTCGCCCTGGATCGGCTCGACGATCACGGCCGCTGTGTCGCTGTCGACAGCCTTTTTTAAGGCATCGAGATTCCCGTACTCCACAAACGTGGTCGGGAGACCGAGGGGTTCGAAAGGCTCACGGGCGGCTGGCTTGTGGGTCACCGCAAGCGACCCGATCGTCCTGCCGTGGAACCCGTGGGTGAACGCGACAAATTTCCGCTTCTTTGTCCTGACCCGGGCAAGCTTCAGGGCGCCGTCGCTCGCCTCGGCTCCCGAGTTCGAGAAGAACGCCTTTTTCATGCCCGTTATCTCTGTGATCCTCTTTGCCATCTCGCCCTGGTGGGGGACGTAGTAGAGGTTGGAGCAGTGGATGAGCTCGTGTGCCTGTTCGCAGATCGCTTTTACCACTGCCGGGTGGCAGTGCCCGGTGCTGCAGACGGCAATACCCGCCACGCAGTCAATGTACTCCTTCCCGTTCCCGTCCCAGACGATCGAGCCTTTGCCGCGGACGATCGCCATGTTCCGCGAAAAGGCAGGCATAAAGTACTGGTCATCAAGCGCCTTGTACTGGGCTGTTATATCGGTATTTTTCATGGATATCACGTGATCTGATGCTGGTGTCCTTTTACTCTATAATTTCAGGTCCTGTTCGTTCCGCTTTTTAGCGGTTATTATTACTCGTACTCGATGGTCGCCGGTGGCTTCGGGGTGATATCGTAGACCACCCGGGCAACACTCGGGATCTCTGCGGTGATTCTCGACCCGATTCTCACCAGATCGGCAAACGGGATATCGAGGGGGTCGGCAGTCATCCCGTCCCGGGAGTTCACGGCCCGGACTGCAACGATCCAGCCGTGGATCCGGTTGTCTCCCTTGACCCCGGTCCCGAGGCCGATGAGCGCTGCAAAGCACTGCCACGGGCGGTACTGCTCCACGATCTCTGCCTCAGCGATCCAGTTGGCCTCCCGGATCACCGCGACCTTCTCTTTCGTGACTTCGCCGAGGATCCGCACGGCAAGGCCCGGGCCGGGGAAGGGCATCCGGTGCTGGATCTCCCTGGGCAGCCCGAGCGCTCCTGCCACATCCCGTACCTCATCCTTGTAGAGGTCGCGGATCGGTTCGATCACCTTCTTAAATGCCGTCTCAAGCGGCATGCCCCCGACGTTGTGGTGGCTTTTTATGCCCCCTTCGCTCTCGATCCGGTCCGGGTAGATGGTGCCCTGTAAGAGGCAGGTCGCTCCCGACTTCATTGCTTCCCGCTCGAAGACCCGGACGAACCGCTCCCCGATCGCCTTGCGCTTCTTCTCGGGATCCGTGATGCCGGCAAGCGCCGCGATAAACTCATCACCCGCGTCGACCACCTGGAGGCGGATGTTCCCGAAGATGGTCTTTATCCTTTCCGTCTCTCCCTTCCGCATCAGGCCGGTATCGATATAGATCGGGATGAGCCTGTCACCGATCGCCTTTGCTGCAAGTGCGGCGCAGACCGAGCTGTCCACACCTCCCGAGAGTGCCATCACAACCTTCTCGTTCCCTGCATCTTTTTTGATCTCCTCGATCGCCTGCGGGATGAACTTCTCAATTTTTACCATGGTGCTGCCTGCCTATTGTGTCCGCTTGTTTGCCCGGCATGCCTCGACGAATCCAAGGTATGGCGGTGATGGCCGGGTGGGCCGGGATTTGAATTCAGGGTGGAACTGGGTCGCAAAGTAGTACGGGTGGCCGGGGAGTTCCAGGCACTCCATCCGGTTCCTGTTGGTTGCCGAGAAGACCAGTCCCTCCTTCTCCAGTTTCTGGATGTAGTGGGGGTTTACTTCGTACCGGTGGCGGTGGCGTTCAACGATCTGCTGCTGGCCGTAGAGCTTCATGGCAAGCGTGCCGTCCCTGATATCCGAGGTATAATCCCCCAGCCGCATGGTCCCGCCAAGTTCGGTCACGCTCTCCTGTTCGGGGAGAAGCGCAATCACGTGCGAGCCCTCGCCGAACTCCTCGCTCGTTGCGTCAGCGATCCCGCACTTGTTCCGGGCAAACTCAATCGTTGCGAGCTGGAATCCGAGGCAGAGGCCCAGAAACGGCACCTTGTTCTCCCGCGCAAACCGGATCGCCTCGATCTTCCCTTCGATGCCCCGCTTCCCGAACCCGCCGGGGATGAGTATGCCATCGTAGTCCTTGAGCGAGCAGCGTTCGTACCGCTCTGCATCAAGCCACGCGATCTTTATCTCGGTCGAGAGGGCACGGCCGGCATGCTTGAGCGCCTCCTTGATGCTGATATAGACATCCTCGATACCGTACTTGCTCACGATCGCAACGGTGACCCGGTTGGTATATTCCTTGGTTACGAGACGGTACCAGGAAGGGTCCGTCTCTTTCTTCTCAAGGCCGAGGATGGAGGAGAGGACATCGGCGATGCCTTCTTTCTCCATCTCCATGGGCACCTCGTACGTATCGCGTGCCGTAGCGGCCGAGATAACCGCGCTGATGGGGAGGTCGCAGAAAGCCGAGATCTTGCGCTTGGTGTTAGCGCCAATCACCCGCTCGCTCCTGCCGACGATAACATCTGCATGGAGCCCGAGCTCCCGGAGTGCCTTGACCGAGTGCTGCGTGGGCTTGGTCTTTAAATCCCCCATCGCATCCTCCGGAATGAGCGTCACATGGATCAGGACGTAATCGTGGGGAGGAAGATCCCCCCGCATCTGGCGGACGGCCTCTAAGAACGGCATGCTCTCGATATCACCGACAGTGCCGCCCACTTCCACCAGGCAGACATCTGCTTTGGTACCGTCAGGGAAATCCTCTTCGGCCGCCTGCCGGATGCAGGTCTTGATCTGGTCGGTGATATGGGGGATGATCTGGACGGTCTCACCCAGGAAATCGCCCCGGCGTTCCTTCTCGATCACCGTGCGGTACACTTTACCGGTAGTGATATTGTGCGAGGCGGTCAGCTCGATATCGAGGAACCGCTCGTAGTTACCGAGGTCAAGGTCGACCTCGCTACCGTCCTTTAAGACAAAGACCTCGCCATGCTGGGCCGGGTTCATCGTGCCGGCGTCGATATTCAGGTACGGGTCGATCTTGACCGCTGTAACCCGGTACCCCCGGTTTTTCAGGATCCGCCCGACCGAAGCAGCCGTGATCCCTTTTCCCAAGCCGCTCATGACACCGCCGGTGATAAAAATATACTTCACGTGATCTCCCCGATTGCTTTACCATTTGAGCCGCATTCCCTATTATTATTATCTTAACGACGGGATAGAACCGCCCTGAAACAGTTCAGTCCCGGATACATTTCTAACGACTGTTTTATAAGTCCCTGAAAATAGTATGCTGTATGCATGCCGGGAGCCTTATACCGTTTCTGGAGATGTGTGCCATTGTGGCCGGGATCTCATTTCTTCTCGTAGTAGGAGCGATCGGCTTTATGGCAACCTTCCCGCCCGGCTACCAGGAAATGCTCTTTAAGGAGAACCTGCTGAATCCCTCCCTTCTCACGATCGCCCTCCTTGCCGGGGGAGCATACTGCGGTTCCCTTATCCTTTTTATCTGGTACCTGCACTGAATTTGCTGCATATTCCGTCGCTTCCGAACATTTCAGGACCAGGAAAGCAAGATTGATGTCAGGACAGCGCCCATATACAGGGCATGAAGCGAGGGCAGATTCTTGGAATCCTGGCACTTCTCCTGGTGTGTGCCATAACCGTCATTCCCGTCATAGCAGAAAATATAACTACATCCGTCCCTTCAACCCGCGATGCTGCAACGGACTATTACAATTATGCAGCACAGTTAACGGCGAGCGGAAACTATACGGATGCGATCGCACTATACGACAAGGCACTTGGCTCGAACACGACCGAGATACAGGAATCCGATGCACTTCTCTATATCTATCAGGGTAAGTCCTATGCCCAGATCCAGCTGGGGAACTATACCAGTGCGATAGATACCCTCAATACCGGACTTGCAGTTTACCCCACGGATGAAAACCTGTGGAATAACAAGGGATATGCACAGTTCAGGAACGGGGATTACAAAGATGCGGTAACCTCGTACAACAATGCGCTCGCAAACGACGCAAATTTCACCACGGCCCTGGTCAATAAAGGCGATGCCCTTGAAAAAATGGGGAACTACCAGGACGCCGTAACCGCATATACGGCAGCGCTGGCAGGCAATCCCGGCAGTAACGAGACCCAGGCCAAGCTTGCCAATGCCCAGAACGAGGCTGCAGCGGCGCAGCAGACAAACCTTATCATTATTGGCGTTATCGTGATCATCGCGATAGGGGGAGTGGCGTATTATGTCCTGAAAAAGCGCCCCGCAAACGCAACAAACAAGGATAAACAGCCCGATAAAACCGGATCAAAGAAAAACAGAAAGAAATAACCTTTTTTATCAGGTGCAGGCGGTCACGGCAAAAGACGCTGTTGTCCGTGAGAGCACCGTCTTTTCAGTATTATCGATCCTGACTTCCCCTTCGCAGAACGCCACCCTCCGGCCCTTCCGGATCACCCGGCCTTCGGCAATGAGCGTCCCCTCGCGGACCCCCTTGATAAAACTCGTGGATTCCGATATGGTGGCAATTCCCTCGGACGCTTCGAGCAGGGGATAGAGTGCGAGTGCCATCGCCTCGTCTGCGAGCGCCACGAGCATCCCGCCCTGCAGCCAGCCGACCCCGTTATGCATGTCCTGCCGGACTGCCATCTTCAGCATCGCCCGACCCTCCCCCATGCTGACAACATCGATACCGGTGAGCCCAAAGAACGGGTTGGCGTACTTCCCGTTCTTTCTTATGTTTTCCAGGTAGGTCATGGTACTGGCAGAATGTCTGGGGGTGAAGACCATTAAAGTTGCTGCCCTGCGGAACCGCAAACGGGCACTTCCACCAAAGGGGTGAGAGACCTCATAAAGATCCCGCCATTTCCGCTCATTTAAATACAGGCATCCCTTACAACAGGATCTATGGACGATGCAGAACTCAAGGGAATGCTTGCCGACCTGATCTGGCTCAACGCGCTGATTGCAACCGAACTTATCCAGGTGACCGAGAACACCTCCGCCATCCTGCGCAAGTCCCCGCCACCTGACAGCTGTCTTGTGGATCATCGTGACCTCCGTGCGACGGCTCTTGCGATTGCGGAGAAATACCATAAAGAAACCGCCCTTGCCCGGCATCTGGGAAAACACCAGTAACATTATGGGCGATCTCCTCCCAACAGTACAGGACTAATCCGCTGCCGGAGCCCGGGTTTTGGCCGGTTGCGGGAAATACCGGGCGTTTGTACATTCGTACCATGACCACATCCCCCCTGCCCAGGTACAGCCTTGTCATCCCGGCCTACAATGAGGAGAAGCGGATAGCGGGCCTCTTTGATGCAATCCCACAGTTCGATGGCGAACTTATCGTCATCTGTGACGGCAGCGACCATACGGCCGACGTGATCGGGGATATCGCGGAAAAGAGGCCCGATCTCTGTATCCGCTGCATCCGCTTTCCCTCACGGCTGGGGAAGGGCGGAGGGGTGATCGCCGGGTTCCGTGCCGCACGGGCGCCCTTGATCGGATATGTGGATGCAGACGGCTCAACCGGTATCGATGAGATGATACGCCTGTTCGGGCATCTGGGGCCTGTGGATGCCGCTATGGGATCACGGTGGATCCCGGGATCGATGCCTGCAATCCGGCAGAGCTGGGCACGCCGGCTGGAAAGCCGGGGGTTCAACTTCCTCATCCGGTCACTGTTCGGGCTCTCGTTTCATGATACCCAGTGCGGCGCGAAAGTCTTTAAAAAATCCGCGGTCGATGCTGTACTGCCTTACCTCATCTCGCAGGGTTTTGAGTTTGATGTCGAGCTGATCTGGAGGCTTCTAAGGGCCGGCGCCCGGATCGAGGAGGTTCCCATCGCATGGCAGAACAAAGGGGATTCCCGGGTCAGGAAAGGGGACATGCTGAGGATGTTTTTCGGCCTTCTCCGGATCAGGCTTCATCCGGCCGCGACATGATACCGACTTCGGCGGAAGAGGACAGAAAAGAGGCATTTGCGCTCTACAACTCCGGGAAGTACACAGAATCCCTCGCTGTCTGCACCCGGTTACTGGAGACCAGCAGGGACCCCGCCCTTGAGATCCTCGCTGCCACCAATCTGTTCTCTCTGGGAAGATTTGATGATGCCGAGGTCCATTTCCATGACCTCGCCCGGAGAATGCCGGAGTCATCCCATGTCCACAGCTATCTGGGGAAGGTGCTCGATCATAAAAATGACGAGAATGCAATTGCAGAGTTTGCAACTGCCGTCCGTCTGGACCCCGCAAACCAGGATGCCCTGCGCTGCTATGCTGCAGGCCTTATTGCCCGGCATGATGAGCGGGGAGCGCTCCCGGCGTTGCAACAGATTTACAGGGTCGGGAAACGCCCTGATGATCTCCGGCAGCTGCTCATCGCCCTCATACGATCAGGACATGCAGGGGAGGCCTGTCGTCTCTGTGAAACGGAGGGATCGGGACTGATCCCGCGGCGGGAGTATGCCGAGGCACTTCTGGCATGCGGAAGATTCCGCGAAGCCGCAGAAGAGGCAAAGAGACTCTATGGTGAGACCCGCGACCCTGCTGTTCTCAGGATTCACCTGCGTGCATCCTCCCGGACGGATACCACGAACGCCCCTGCGACCTATGCCTCGTTTCTCAAAGAGGTGCCCGATCCCGGTATCTATCTGGATTATACGCACCTGTTGCAGGAACGTGGCGAAGCGCTCCGTGCACTTGCAACGATAAACAAACTGATCGCACTCGATAATCAACCGGAGTTCCGACGCATCGCGTGCGAACTGTATGCGGCGGCAGGAGATCCCGCAAATGCCCTCAGGGAATATGAAACCCTGATCCGGGACGAGTTGCAGGCACCAGCCGTATCCGCAGGGTTCCGGCAGATCCTCCGCTCGTATCTCGGGTATATCAGTACGCAGTTCCCTCTTCCGGAAGTCCGGGAACGGTTCCTCACCCACGTCTCCGACGACGCAGAGGCCACGTGTCTTGAAGAGATGGCGAGGATGTACCACCAGCAGGGCGATGACACCGAGGCGGGAGCCCGGTATTACCGGGCATACCGCGCAGATTATCTCAACGGCGGCCTTGCGTATGCCGGGTTCCTTGCCTCCCGCGGTGATGCCCGGGAGTGCGAGAAGATCCTCCTCCACATCCTTGCAAATGTGAAGAAAACCAGTGACCTCAGCCGTGTTGCCGCAGCCGTGACAGAACTCGATGGCAGGCTCCGGTGCATGAAACGCCTCACCCGGCAGCTGATCCGGATCCTTGAGGTGCGGCGGCAGACCCTCACCTCAGAGGACCGGGAGTACCTCGCTGCAGCGTACCTGCGTGAAGCCACCGATGCACTCTCCCGGGAGGATTATGCGGCAGGGATGTATAACTGCCTCCGGGGGATGGATGTACTGCCTGCATACTCCTGCACGTGTCATGCCGAGGATTTTCTCTTTCTGATTAACCGTATCAAGGAACGGATGCCGACAGATATCCCGGTCATGACGAGGTCTCCAGGAGAAGAGAACGCCGGATCCGAAGAGGCGCTCCAGGCAGTCATGGACCGTATGGCGCTCTCCGGCCCGGAGCAGAAAATCGTGCTGTTCCTTGCCACCCACAGGCGGGCAAGCGAGACGGATCTGCGCCGGTTGCTCAAGACCCGGCGGGTTGCCGGGATGGTCAACCTGCTGATCCGGAAAGCAAAAGCACAGGGGATTATGCTCATAGAGAAAAAAGGTATGACTACAGAGGGGGAGGTTTATGACTACTGCGGACCCTGAACAGAAGGAGCGGCGCCGGCATGAAAGCCTCAATATTATCAATGCCCTGAGGCGGGGAACCGTTCCCGCGGACGGTCTCACCCGTATCGTCGTGGGGCTGGAAGTGGAAGAGGGCGTGATCGGCCGCCAGCTGGACTATGTCGCCGAGGGGGGTGGCGATCTCAAGTTTATCAGGGGTGATTTCGGGAGCGGCAAAACGTTCTTTGTCGCACGGGCTCTCGAAATTGCAGCGGACAAAGGATTTGCCACGGCCCATATCTTTGTATCTCCTGCCACCTCCCTCTCAAAGCCAAAAGCACTCTACCAGCAGATCTGTGCCAGTCTCAGGACAAACGAGACGGATCACGCACTCAAGACGATCATCGATAACTGGCTCTTTGCGATCGAAGAACGGCTGATCTCCTCCGGCAGGGATGGCGAGAAAGAGGCCGACCTTGAAGTGAACGCGGAAAAGGAGATCGAAGCGGCACTGGCCGGTATCAGCGGGACCAGCACCGGCCTTGCCGCCGCACTGCGGACCTATTACCGCGCCAACAATGCCGGGGATTTCCCGACAGCACAGTCCGCTATAGGCTGGATTGCCGCAGAATCCACCATAGGCCGGGATTTCAAGCAGAAAGCAGGGATCAAAGGAGACGTGGATGACACCCTGGCGTTTTCCTTCCTTTCCGGGCTGGTTGAGATCATCCATGGCGCGGGATATGCCGGGCTTGCGGTGGCGATCGATGAACTGGAGACCCTGCAGGGGCTCCAGCGGAACCAGCGGGAAAGAAGTTACCAGACGCTGGCGCGGATCATTGATGCACTTGACGGCGGAAGGATGCCGCACTGCTATTTTTTGTTCACCGGAACCCCGGCCTTGTTCGACAGTTCACGGGGCATACGATCGCTCACCCCGCTCTATGACCGGATCAGCGTGACAGAGACGGATTCATATAAAAATCCCCGCCAGCCCCAGATCCAGCTCCTGCGGTTTGACACCGGTAAACTCGAGCGGGTGGCCCTCAAAGTAATCGATGTGTACTCACAGGCATACCGGGAGGTGGACCGGGAGCGGGTCTCCCACCGTTTCATCCGGGCCATGATCAAAAAAATCACCTCCCGGTTCGGTGGCAGGGTGGATGTGATCCCGCGGATCTTCCTCAAGGAGTTTGTCGATGTGCTGGACAAGTGCGAGATCTACGAAGACTACAACCCGGCAGATGCTTACGAATTTGATGCGGGACACCTGAAAGGTGACCTCAGGGCAGAGGAAGAGGCCGTCATGGTCGTTGAATTTTAACCGGCACTGATACAGTTTTATCGTTCGGCAATGAAGGGTACAGGCATGCGCGGGCGGTCCTGTTTTCTTGCTGCAGTCACCCTCCTTTTCCTTCTCGGGGGTTCGCTTGCCGGGGCACAGACTGTCACGATCACGGCTGCCCCTGCCGAGGTCCACGTAGGGGATACGGTCCTCCTTAATGGTACAGTCTCGGGCATCCACACCATCGCGGTCTACCTTTTTGTTATCGGTCCCGATCTGGATTCACGGGGAGTGACGCTGGAAAACCTCAACATCCCGACGGGGCATGGACTCTTTACCACGGCACCGGTAAACCTGGAGAACGGGACCTGGCAATATACCTGGGACACCTCGGTCATCCTTGGCACCATGAACCCGGGGAAGTACACGGTCTATGTCGTGACGTCGCCGGTCGACCGCGAGCGGTTCAGCAGCGGGGGATATGACTCGGCACAAGTCACCTTTCTTCCACCGGTAAACAGCCCCACCCCCGTCCCACTTCTTCCCGGGATTGCGGTCGTGGCTCTGGGGATCGCCGCCGGTTCCGTGGCAATCCGGCGGCTGAAAAAAGGCGATTAAAAAGTCAGGAAAAAAGTGTTCGTTCCGCTTCACCCGGAACTATTCTTCCGGTGGGGGTGAGCCCCCCTGAACCGCACCTTTACGGATCCGGCATGGGCGGCCAGACCTTCTGCGGTGGCAAGTGTTTCTATGATCTCCCCGATGCTTTCGAGCCCATCCCGGGTGAGGTACTGGACAGAAGATGTCTTGCAGAAGTGATGGACGTCAAGGCCGGAATACTGCCGTGCATACCCTGCCGTGGGGAGGACATGGTTGGTGCCCGATGCATAATCCCCGCAGGCGACCGGGGTGTAAGGCCCGACAAAGATGGCACCCGCGTTCCTGACACTGCCGAGAACCGGCAGGGGATCGGCAACCTGGAGGGAGAGATGTTCCGGTGCTACTGCATTTGAGATCGCGATCGCTTCATCGAGGTCCCCGACAAGGATATAGCCTGAATTTTTGAGCGCCTGGGCCATGATCTCCTTCCGTGGGGCGTGCTCTGCCTGTTTTTTGATCTCTGTGCCGACCTGGTCAGCCAGCATGGATGAGGTCGTGATAAGTACACAGGCCGCATGCGGATCGTGCTCGGCCTGTGCGAGGATATCTGCCGCCACATAGGCCGGGACAGCACTTTCGTCCGCGATGACGGCGATCTCACTTGGCCCTGCAGGGAAGTCGATCTCGGCATACTCGCGCAGCATCATCTTTGCCGCGGTAACATACACGTTCCCGGGCCCGACGATCTTTTCCACCGGCTCGATGGACTCGGTCCCGAGGGCCATGGCAGCAATGGCCTGGGCCCCGCCGCACTGGTAGATCTCGGAAACACCGGCAATGTCAAGCGCCACAAGGGTGAGGGGCTGGATCGGTGGGGGGGAACAGCAGCAGATCTCGGGGACGCCGGCGATCCGTGCGGGAACCGTGCACATGAGGGCGGTGGAGGGATACGCGGCCCGTCCCCCGGGCACATATGCCCCGATCCGTGAAAGGGGGGTGGTTTTCACCCCGAGCGTGATGCCCGGCTCGATCTCGGAGAGCCAGAGGCCCCGTGGCTTCTGGAGCTCGTGAAACCTGCTGATCCGCTCCTCTGCCTCCACAAGGCATTCGGTGATCTGTGCATCGACCAGTTCGTAGGCAGACTCCCGGGTGTCTTCATCAACAGCGAGCGTATCCAGATGCACCTTGTCGAATTTTTCGGCGAGCTCGATGAGGGCCGCATCTCCTCCCGTTCTCACCTTTTCGATGATCTCCTGAACGGTTCCGTGCACCTCATCCAGCCGGGACGTGCGCCGGGAGACCCATGTTTCGACATCGACCGCGCTCCACATAGCAGGAAAAATCGGCGGGATAGTTTGTTAAGGTTTCGTTATCCGGGCCTCTTCCGCTGAAAAATTCTCCCGGCAACTTACGGTCAGGTCAACGGAGGCCGGAAGAGCGGGATCCCTCTTTTCTGATCGCTTTTTTGCTCCGGCCCGGCAGAAAAAACGGCATTCAATATATTTATCACCATCCCGCCGTAACAGTCAATGTGGTTCACCATGGCTGACCTGCTGACGGATCTTCTCATCTATATCGGTTTTGGAATCATCACCTTTGTTATCGGTATGGTTATCGGGGATCAGTGCCTGACGATGTACTACACGAAGCGGTTTATGCTCCTGGCAAAAAACTGCTCCGATTCAGACTCCGTTGTCCCGCTCGTGGACGAACTGGCCCGGGAGACATGAGGGGATCGGTATGGTTGACATTGTAAGTTATTCCTTGATCGGTGTCACATGCCTCTGTTTCGGCCTGATCGTCAGTTTCCAGATCGCCCATATCCGGTACTGCCGGAAGCTCGCCGTCCTTGTCCGGCGGTCCGTATCCACCAAGACCATTGCCCCCGTGCTCGCGGAATACGAGACATTAAAGGCTAAAAAATAACAGCGCTCTTTTTATCCCGTTTTTCCCGTTACCGCAAAAGAAAGCTGGTTAATACAACCGGCACCAATGGTACGGTGCGATGCGATGCACGATCCTTGCAAGCGGGAGTAAAGGAAACTGTACCTGTGTTTCCGGGGACGACGGTGCCCTTCTCATCGACGCAGGCCTGAGCGCAAAGGAGACTTTCCTCCGCCTCAGACAGAGCGGGTGTGATCCCGAATCCGTCACCGCGATTATCGTTACCCACGAGCATACGGACCATATCAGGGGCCTGGATGTTCTTGCACGAAAGATTTCCTGCCCGGTCTACGGGACCGGGGGAACTCTGGCAGATTTTTGCGGCCACCGGCGCACCTCGGATAAATCACTGGAAACGCACGCCTGCCGGTACGACCATCCCTTCACCGTTGCAGGGTTTACCATCACACCCTTTGCCACCTCCCACGACGCTGCAGAACCCTGCGGTTTTATCCTGCAGGAGAACGGGACAAGGCTTGGGTACTGCACCGATACCGGGGTGGTCGGCCCCCACATCCTCAGCCTGCTCAGGGGATGTGACGGGGTGGTACTGGAGAGCAACCACTGCCCTGATATGCTGGCAAACGGCCCGTATCCGGAATCCTTAAAAAGGCGGATACGGTCGAGCCGGGGGCATCTCTCAAATCCCGCTGCCGCTGCCGTGCTCCAGGCACTGGGAAGGGATGTGCCCCAGGTAGTGCTCTCGCACCTGAGCGAGATCAATAATACGCCGGAACGTGCCCGCGCAAGTGCACGGGACGGGCTGGGGCTCTTTTTTGAGGAAAAAAACCTGATCGTCGCAACGCAGCACGGCTGGACCCCCGGCGCCCCGCAGGAGATCCGGTTATAATCACTTCGGGACAGGCACCTGCGCAAGGGCTTCTTCAAGTTCCTTGAACCCGTACGGTTTGATCAGGGCTGCGGTAAACCCGCTTGCAGCAAAATTGACCAGCAGGGGATGCGTGGCATACCCGCTGGAGACGATCGCACGCACCTGCGGATCGATCTCTTTGAGCAGGGGAAGGGTCTCCTCGGCACCGATCCCACCCGGTACCGTAATATCAAGGATAACAACATCAAACTGCGAACCCGCTGCATGTGCCTTCCTGTACAATTCAATGGATTCTTCTCCACATTTTGCGGCCGTGACCGTGTGGCCTAAAAACGAGAGCATGTCACTTGTTGCCGAGAGAATTGCGTCCTCATCATCCATCAGGAGGATCCTGTACCCGGCTGCGGAACCTTTCTGTCTACCATGCAATCCCTGCGGATGAGCGTGGGGCAGCTTTGCTTTTGGCACCACAGCTTCTGTTTTCTCGCGGCCCTGTAAGGGATCGAGCAGCTGGACGGAGTGGTCGCGTGCCCGCAGAATGCTTTTTTCAGCCTCTTCCAGATGCCGGCGCACACCTTCCTCATGTGCACAGGACCGGCGTGCAAGCTGGATATTCGCGAGTGCCGAGGAAAGGGAGTTGTTTATATCATGGGCTGTTTTTCGCACCATGGATGATGAGGGGGTCTTTTTGCATCCCTTGGGGAATCTTGCCATTATAATACCTCAATCTTGAGCAGTTTCATACAATATTGATCGACGGCATCAAAGATTGCCTTCTTTGATCGTTTGACTTTCTTTGGATCATCCGAGTGATAATCATGGGCCACGTACTCCAGCAGCGTAACAAAAAAGTGCTGCGGGCCAAATCGTTTTTTTATCTCATCCATGCACGCAGCCGCATCGGCCTGTTTTCCGCTCATCACCTCGAACGAGTAATCCAGCAGGAGCAGGGCCTGCAGCGGGATATTCTTGCCAACGGCAAGCTTCCGGAACCGGAAATACGTATCCATCCGGCTGGTGATAATCGAGAGCTTGAGGCCATAGTAGATGGGCTCGATCTCGTCGGGGTACTGCTGGGTCATCTGCTTGACAACCCCGGCAACCCCGCCGGCATCACGGTTCTCGAGCTTGAGTTTATAGAGCTCCCGTAAAAAGAACATGTCATTATAGAACCGTTCGATCGCAATGTTGAGGAGCTCCTCTTTGAGGTCGCGTCTCCCGTCCTTGGATGCCTTCTCGATCCCGATGCGAAGGAACTCGCGCTCGCTGGGGAACCAGTCGATCGCCTGCTTGATCATGAACCAGAAGATCTTGTTGATCCGCGGGTCTTCAGAGATCTCAAGATCCTGGAGCCGGTTTATGGGGGGGTTGAGCCGGACCATCTCGATCATCTGTTCTCGTGCCGCAAGCGCCATGTCCTTGAGCCGCTGGTTCTCTCCGCTTCTTTCGATCGGGTTCTGCTGGGTGGAGAGGACGAAATAGCAGTACGCAATCGCCGGGCAGATGATGATATCCACGGACCGGTATTTCTTGAGCTGCTCGGCACCTTCAGCGTATTTGCCGGTATTGATCATCTTCATGCCCAGAAGGATATCATAGACGGCACGGTTCCGGCTTCCGCGCTTGTTGCGCATGGCATAATCAAAGAGTTTCTCGACAAAGGGGATGTCCTCGGATTTTTTCGAGGTTTCAAGAACCGCAAATGCCATGGCGTCGATGAACTGGTCAAAGAGCTCGTCGCTCAGGCCGGGAAGCGTTTTATCCAGGGAGGCGATGACCTGGCCGAAAAATACCGGAATATTTGCATCAATCTTTTCGCTGTTGACCGTGATGTAGTCGCTGAACTCCTTCTTTAGCCGGTCCAGTCTGACCCTTACTACTGCTTCGGGCTGCCACTCGTCACCCATAAAAATCCGCGATCTGCACTGCATCTACTATCGGCAGGGCATTAAAAAAACCTTTACCTTTGACGGCAGATGGCAGGAGCATTGTACCGGAAAGGAAAACGCTCCCTTTTACTGACAAAAAAGGCAAACTGTTAATGCTCATCTCGTCATACGGAAAAACAGACATTTTATGCTCTTTCTGGACTTCGCCCGGTGCTGCGAAAAGCTCGAAGGCATCTCCGGCCGACTCGATATGATCGCTATCATCAGCCGGGAGCTGCCGGGCCTGTCAGAGGAAGAGCTGCCTATTTTTGTCCGGTTTGTCATGGGCAGGATCTTCCCGGACTGGAGCCCGCAGAAGCTGGGGATCGGACCCAATCTTCTCTACGAGGCAGTCGCCCAGGTCGCCGGGGTAAAAAAGGAAGTTGTTGTCGACCGGATCAACCGGACCGGCGATGTGGGGTCTGCCATTGAGGAACTGCTGGCAAAAAAGACACAGGTCTCGTTCTCAAAGCAGGATCTTGAGATCACCGAAGTCTACACAAAGCTCATCGGCATTGCTGCCCGGGGCGGGGCAACCTCCCAGAAGGTCAAAGTCAGGACAATTATGTCGCTTTTGGGCGACGCATCCCCGCTCGAAGGACGCTACCTCTCCCGGATCATGCTCGAAGAGCTCCGGATCGGTGTCGGCGAGGGGAGCGTCCGGGAGGCGATTGCAAAAGCGTTCTCTGTCGAACCGGCGCTCGTGGAGCACGCAATGCAGGCGATAAACGACCTTGGCGAGGTGGCAAGGCTTGCAAAAGCCGGTGAGGCAGCCCTTCGCGATGTGAGGATCACCCCCTTCCACCCGGTAAGGATGATGCTTGCCCAGCAGGGATCGATTGCCGGCATGGTGCAGGAGCACGGCGAGGTGGCAGCAGAGTTCAAGTATGACGGCTCCCGGTTCCAGTTTCATAAACAGGGCAGCCGGACCGGCATGTATTCCCGCAGGCTGGAGGATGTAAGTGCGGCCCTCCCTGACGTGATCGCACTTCTTTCTTCTGCAACCACACACGATGTGATTCTCGATGGTGAAGTGATCGCCATCAAGGAGGGCAGGCCCATGCCGTTCCAGTCCGTGCTCCGACGGTTCCGGCGGCGCCACGATGTGGCCGAGGCCCAGGAGGAGATCCGGATGGTTCCCAATGTCTTCGATATCCTGTACCTTGATGGCAAAACCCTGATCGATCTCCCGTTCCACGAACGCCGTACAATCCTTGCGGATACAGTCACGCAGTATGTAGCGCCGCAGGTGGTAAGCGGCGATCCGGCCGTGATTGAAAAAACCTACAACGACGCGCTCGCGGCCGGCCACGAAGGGATCATGATCAAGGTCCGCGATTCCACCTATACCCCGGGCCAGCGCGGGAAGAACTGGATCAAGATCAAGCCTGATGTGGACACGCTCGACCTTGCCGTTATCGGGGCAGAGTGGGGCGAGGGAAAACGGGCGCATGTGTTCGGGTCATTCCTTGTGGCCTGCCAGGACCAGGGAAGACTGGTCCCTCTCTCCCGGGTTGCCACCGGCTTTTCTGACGAACAGCTGGCTGAGGTGTACGATCTCCTTAAGGATACGGTGATCTCACACTCCGGAAAAGAGGTGCGCTTCGAGCCGGAGCTGGTCTTCGAGGTCGGGTATGCCGAACTCCAGGTCAGCCCCACCTACGGGGCCGGTTTTGCCCTCCGGTTCCCCCGGTTTGTCAGGATCCGGGATGACAAGGACACAACCGAGATCGAGACCCTCGACGGCCTCAAAGAACGGTACCAGCGGCAGTCAAAGTCCGCGCAGGCCTATACCGGATGACATGGTTAAAAAGAGAAGAGGGTTCGCTGGGTGCGCATCTCGGGGAGGAGTGTGCTGTGCTCCTGCCAGTGCGAAAACCCGATCCGGGCCGACGCGACCGCTACGGCAGCATCCAGCGATTCGCGGGAGACCGGCGGGGATGCCATCGCCTTTCTTGCCGCTTCCCGGATCACCCAGGTTCCCAGCGGTGCCCAGTAATCGCTTGAAATATGGCGCAGCACGATGACCCGGGCCGAGCGCCGTATGCCGGTGAGGTATTCCGTGACCGCAAGGCGGGCCGAGTAATATGCCCCGGAAATCGGGGAATAACCCTGCTTTTTTATCCCTTCGCGATCCTGCACAATTGCCTCGGTGTCCCCGGCCCAGAGGGTCTGTTTTCCCCAGACCTCGATCATCTCATACCGCCAATCGCCCGGGGCAAGGATGCAGACGATCCGGTTGGCAAAGACCTCTCCGGAGAAGACAAGAAACTCATCAATGGGGGGAAGCCGTGCGATCTCTTTTTTGAGCGCCACAGACAGCGTATCATCGACTGCGGTGATCGCCCAGCGGGTAGGGACAAAATGCCGGCGCCGCCCGAGAAGTCCGGAGGTCATGAGTTTGGCGATGCTGTATACATCGTTCCCTCCCCGCGAAAGTTCCACGCAGGCCTCAGTTGCACCAAGATCGGTATCCGAGGTGATCCGGTCAACGAGACGCTCCACACTCGCACTCCCTACCACGTCAAGCCGCCGGATCTCTCCTGAGAACCCCACCGGTGCCACGGTCCCGTCAAATGTCATCGCAAAGGAGACAGGTCGGGAGAACGCAACGTCTACGTCAAGCGGCCGGGACGAGAGGGCAATCTCCTGGAGCCCTCCCGTTACCTGCCGGGCCGGGGAGCGCCCGCGGATCGTCCGGGCACGGATGGCCACGACATCTTCGATCCCAAGATCCTTTGCCAGCCAGTCCGGCGGATGGTCGCTGTCATCGATAAGGAGCGGGCCTCCCTGGACGTCCGGGTACCCGAAGCTCCCGACAAAGACCGAGGGTGCGCTGCCCTGGTAGCTTGCTGACGGTTTCACGGTGGCCTGTGCAAGGAACCTGCTCGTAATCGGGCACCGCGGCAGGCCGCACAGCCCTTTTCCCTTGCACTGGATACACTGCATCAGGCCACTCTCCGCGATCCGGGGATCCCTCCGTGCAGGACTTCAGGCAGGTATCGTATACCGGCAGGTCCCTTAATGCAGGAACGTGGTCGACAGGACAACGTGGCTCTCCTCATCGGCAAACGAGATCCTCCAGCCTGCATCGAACCGTGCCCCGCACTCCGGGCAGATCAGGATCACCCGGTAGAGATCCCGGGTGGATTTCACCGGGCTCACCTTTCCGTCCTTTGCGGCATTCACCCTTACAAAAGAAGTATGGAACCCGTACTCGTACCCGCAGGCCGGGCAGACATGAAGGTCCTCCCCCGGCTTTATCGGTGTAATCTCCGCGGAAATCCCCATGACTGTTACTTCCCCTGTTCTGATGACGCAGCTTCAGCCTTCCGGTTCAGCGCATTGCGGGCAACAGCTTCGATGACCGCTGCAGCGTTCTTCCTGCCGTTCACTGCGGCCAGGGCACGTCCGTTGGTGCGAGGGGGGAGCGCAAGCGTCTCCGCGATCTTACGTTCAAGGATCTCCTTGGTGATGGTCCGGCCGTCGATGGACATTCCCGCACCCATGTCAACGATCTTCTTTGCATTATTCTGCTGTTCCGGGTGGCCGGGGTCCATGATGATGAGCACCGGCTTATTGAAAAGCAACGCCTCGTGGAGCGTTGTCAGGCCGCCGTGTACAATGGCTATCCGTGCCTCGGCCAGATGCTCGTAGAGGTTGGGCACATACCCGTGGGAGAGATAATTGTCCGAGGATTCGGGAAGGATTGCACCCGTATAGAAGACATCAAAGATCAGATCCTTTCTCTTGTCGGCGATGGTCCGGAGCAGCCGGTAGAGCGGGAGCTTGTAGGGCTCACCCCCGAAACTGGTAAAGATCGTGTCCTGCGAGAACCGGTACCGGCTGGGATCGATCTCCAGGAAGGGCCCGGTGAAATGATAGTGCGGCTTCTCTTTTTCCGGGATGAGGAGGTTGTACTCGCTGACGGTGTCCGGGGACGGGTAATCGGGGACGATCACTGCCCCGGCCAGCTTCAGGTACCGGCGGATCAGGAAATTTAACACGCTCCAGACCGGGTTTTTTTCGCCCCCCGGACCGGTGAACCGGTTCTGGTTGGTGATAAAAACCACCGGGACCTTCCGGAGCCGGGCTGCAATGACCCCGGCGTACATCGTATCACAGACCACCAGATCGATCCCGTTATCCCGGATCAACCGTCGGACTTTCAGCCCTGACCGGACCATGTTCAGGGCGATCCACCGTGAACACCAGAGGGTCTTTTTCAGGGAGAAAAAACCATTCTCACCCTCGAGGCTGACCTCACGTTCCCCCCGGTAGACCGTAACGCACCCATGGTCGTGGAAGAAATCGAAGGATTTCCCGTACGCAAGAAAACTGACCGAGTGTCCCTGCTGCTCCAGGTAATGGCCAAGATGGATACACCGGGACGAGTGCCCCAGCCCCTCCCCGCAAACGACAAACAGTATCCGCATGTTCCCTCGTTTCCCCACAGACAGAACCGGCTCCGGCGGCGCCTGTTCTCTTTGCCGGGATCCGGAAAGCGCTTACGAAGACCCGCACCCGGTCCCGGCACCTCCCGCTGCCCCCTCTAATATCAGAACAGGATGCGCTGTAATCGATTAAGATGGTTGCTCTCGTGACCATGGTACGGGCCAGCCGCAAATATTAAAGGGTATTACAAAGAGGATACCGTTGGAAAGGAGGATACTATGGGCGACCTTAAAACTGCCACGTTCGGCGCCGGTTGCTTCTGGGGTGTTGAGGCGGCATTCCGGAAGATTCCCGGCGTCATGGCAACCGAAGCCGGCTATGCGGGAGGAACAACCAGGAACCCGCGGTACGAGGAGGTCTGCACCGGCCGTACCGGCCACGCAGAAGCGGTAAGGCTGTTGTTCGATCCGGACGTCGTGAGCTACCCGGCGCTGCTCGATATATTCTGGTCGATCCACGACCCCACACAGAAAAACCGGCAGGGGCCCGATCTCGGGACCAACTACCGCTCGGTGATCTTTTACCGTGATCCCGGGCAGAAAGAAACAGCTCTCCGTTCAAAAGAGGAACTCGAACGGTCGGGCCGGTTTAAACGACCGGTTGTCACCGAGATCGTTCCCGCTACCGTCTTCTGGCGGGCTGAGGAGTACCATCAGCAGTATTACGAGAAGCACGATGGTTCAGGTCGCGGTTGTGCATACAAATAGAAACATATCATGGAAAAATCAAATCATAAAGAACAATGACCAAACGGGATCCGAAGACAACTCGGGGTATCTCCGAGATCTCCGCGGAGATCATGATCATCCTTCTCGTGCTCGTGATCGCCGCAATCGCCTATGGGGCATTCAGCGGTGCGCTTAATCCCCTCTTCACCAAGAAAAGCGTATATGTTGCGGGAAGCGCAGGGATAGCCACCATTCCGCAGTCCGGGGGAATTTCGGATGATGTGCTCACCTTCCTGCCAAAAGCAGGAGACCTCTTCTACCTGACCGGGCAGACCTCGGGAGCCACCGGCAGGCAGGTCACGCTCCAGGCAATCAGCCCCACGGGCCAGGTGCTGTACCCGGATGCCAGTAGCTTAAACGGGACGCTGTACGGGAAAACCCTCTATATCTACCCGAATAACACCCCCTCGTCTACCCAGTGTAACTATGCGATCTCCACCAGTGCCCCGACCGGAGCACTCCGGCCCATGGCACTGGGTACCTGGACCGTCAGGATGATCGACCCGGCCGTGAACGTGATTGTCGGGAGCTATACGGGCCAGGTGAAGAATGGTGCAACGGCACTCCCTGTAGCCGGGGGATTTTTAACCAGTGGTACGGGAATGTTTTACGACGTGAACTGTAATCCCATAACAGAGATTGTCAACGGGGCACTGACCACATCAAACACCGGCCCCGGAAACATGACGGTCACCCATTTTAATGGAGCATCGTCTATCACCATCCCGGATTCCACGGGGCTTGGTTTTACCGGGGACATGTCCATCTCCATGTGGTTTAATCCCAGCGAGGCTGTTCCGTACAGTTCGAGCGGCTCCGGATGGCAGCAGCTTATCGGGAAAGGTCTGACCAACAGCGCCGGGAGCAGTTCTTCAGATGAGAACGACAATTACCAGCTCTTCCAGCTCGGAAACCAGTTGTTATTTGAATGGAACGATGCTGTCACCGGCCAGCACTACCAGGCCATCACCACCACGACCCCCGTCCAGGCAAACCAGTGGAATTACGTTACTGCAACCGTTTCAGGCGGCCAGTTGACAATCTATGATAATGGGGTAGCCCAGCCCCTTGTCTATGACAATAGCAATGTTCCTTATAGCAATCCGGTGTCCGGACCAGTGACGGTAAACCTTGAGAATAATAATAATAATGTAAATATCGGGGAACAAAATGCAGCGAGTCCCGGCAATGACTTCTATTACAACGGGTATATCGGATCCACGGCATTGTACAACCGGGCCCTGACTACATCAGAGATCGCCGCCAACTACGCCGGATACACGGCATAATTTTTTTTTGATACGAAAATGAGGCAATCCTGCCGTAAAAGTGATATTCCCCGAGAAGCGTATCCTGAAGCATGGATCTCTTCGAACTGATCACGGTTCTCAGTATTCTCATTGAATGTACCATTCTTGTTCTTGCCATCCTGCTCGCGACTTGTCGCGGAAAGGCTTACGGCTGGCTCATCGCAATCACGTTCGCCCTCTTTGCCCTCTTTGACAGTCTTCGTGTCTTCTATCCTTCCGGGCTTCCACGCCTGAATGCGGTTATCCTTCTTGCCGGCTGTGCTTCGATGCTCTATGCCCTCTGGCTGCTCTACGAAGAGACCGGAAAAAACAACAGATAACCTGCACGGGTAGGAACGGAAACGGGATGTGGTACCCCTGTCGCAGCGATCCGGATAAATCCCTGCACCATAAAACCAAAAAACAGAGAGATGGGCCCGCTGAGATTCGAACTCAGGATCTCCGCCATGTCAAGGCGACGTCATAGCCAACTAGACCACGAGCCCGCGAAGGGATGATGCTCTATAACATCTGTCATCCTATTATTAAAAAATAGTGTACCCGTTGCCGGATACTGGCACGGCCCTATCCCCCTGACCCGGAACGGGGCACACAAAAAGACCGGTCAGTTTATCAGCCTCAGTCTCAAAGAAGGTGTCTGGTATATCATGACCGATGGAACGAACCCCGCCCCAACCCAGCTTTTTACCTACGTACATGATGCGAGCCGTCTGGAACTGCTCATCCGTATTGTTTACTGGATCCTGATTGGAATTGTTGTCTGGATCTATGGGATTATTGCCTTCATCTGCCTGTTTATCCAGTGGTTCCACATTCTGATCCTTGCCAGGCGGCATGAGGGTCTCTCCAACTTCGCCAAAGGCTACCTGGAGTATCTTGTCCATGTGATGAATTACGTCTACATCATCAATGACAGGCGCCCCAGCATCCTGCCGGTGACGGTCAGGATATTCGAAGAAGAACTGCAGGCACCCTGACATCACCCCGTCAGTGGGGTATCATCCACTTTTTTCTCTCCCAGGGAATAAACACCTGAAGGTGTTGGGCATGACGGGCATTAAAAAAGCAGAAAAAATATTTCAGAAATTCAGATCTTCTTTGATGATATCCTGGCAAACGTTGCGGAGAAGATGCCCGGCATCGAGCGGATCTCCTTCATTACGTCTTCGGGCACCGCACTGTCCACGTTCAGGACCATGAGCGCCTCTTCACCGGGGTTGATCCGGCCGACCTGCATGCCGGCAATGTTGATATTGCACTTCCCGAGAATTGTCGACGCCCTGCCGATCACGCCAGGCCTGTCCAGGTGCCGGGAGACAATGACATAGCCCTCGGGGATCAGGTCCATCGTGTACTTGTCAACCGAGACGATCCGGCTGCGGCCCTTCACGAACACCGTCCCGCATACGGTCTCTTCGGTCTTGTCGGTCTTGACCTTGATCGTGATGAGGTTCTTAAAGCCGTGGGCCTCTTCGGTCACGGTCTCGCTCATCGTGATCCCGCGTTCTTTTGCCACAAACTCGGCATTGACGATATTGACCGGCGTCTGGAGGATCGGGTCGAGCAGGCCTTTGAGGACAAGGCGGGTCACAAACTTCATACTTCCCGCGTAGGCAGCAAGCTCACCGCCATAGATGCATTCAACGGAGGCGAGACGGCCTTCCACGGTCTGGATCGCAAAGCGTCCCATCTTCTCGGCAAGCTCGGCAAACGGCTCAAGCACCTCGGCATGCTCGGTCGGGACGATCGGTGCATTCACCACGTACTTTGCAGAACCGCCGTTCATGACCTCGACACACTGCTTTGCGACCTGGATTGCCACGTTCTTCTGGGCCTCGACAGTACTTGCCCCGAGATGCGGGGTCACGATCACGTTATCGAGCGAGAGCAGCGGCGATTCAAGGGGAGGCTCGTTCTCGAAGACATCGAGCGCAGCACCGGCAACCTTGCCGCTCTTGATCGCGTCCACCAGAGCCGCTTCGTCAATAATCCCTCCACGGGCACAGTTGATGATGCGAACGCCGTCCTTCATGGTGGCAATGCTCTTCGCGTTGATCACGTGTTTTGTCTCCTTGATCAGCGGTGTGTGCACCGTGATCACATCGGCAACCGTGAAGAGCTCATCGAGGGACATCACCCTGACACCGAGCTGGGCTGCACGTTCCTTCGAGATGAACGGGTCATAGGCAACGCATTTCATGTCCATGGCGTTTGCCCGTTTTGCCACCTCGCGCCCGATCCGGCCGAAGCCAACGATCCCCAGCGTCTTCTCGTTGAGCTCCACGCCCATGAACTTCGAGCGCTTCCACTCCTTCTTTTTGAGGCTCGCATTGGCCTGGGGAATGTTCCTTGCAAGCGAGAGCATCATCGCCATCGTGTGCTCGGTCGCCGCGAGGGTGTTTCCCTCAGGGGCGTTTGCCACGATGACTCCCTGCCGGGTGGCAGCGTCCACGTCTACATTATCCACGCCGACACCGGCACGGCCGATAAATTTGAGATTCTTCCCGGCTGCGATCACCTTTGCGGTGACCTCGGTGCCGCTCCGCACGATCAGGGCATCGTACTCCCCGATGACCCTGCAGAGCTCGTCCTCCTTGAGATCGGTCTTGACGTCAACTGTGCAGGCCTCTCTCAGGATCGCAAGCCCTTCTTCCGCCAGCGGATCGCTGACGAGCACTCTCGCGTTTGCCATAAAAACCCATACAATATCTGCGCACTACCTAATCAGGGTTATTCTTACTCCGGTTCCACGATCCCCGCTGGCGTCACCGGGAGGGGTACCGGCAGATGATAATACTTAAACAGGGGGGAGGTGAGATCATAAGTGGTGCGAGCATGAAAGATGTGCCCAATATTCTATGGCTCGAAGAGATCAGGAAGGAGGATATCGCCTCCGTGGGCGGCAAGGGTGCGTCCCTTGG
>NZ_DATKKA010000022.1:0-92570 GCF_035543475.1 Methanoregula sp. | reverse complement strand
TCCGATAACCTGCTTGCGGGTGCGGGTATTATCTCTGAGGAACTTGCGGGCAAACAGCTCTTCATGGATTCGGATGCAGAAGAGCAGGCCCGTGGTATTACTATCGATGCAAGCAACGTATCGATGGTCCACGAGGTCGAGGGCCAGGATTATCTCATCAACATGATTGATACGCCGGGCCACGTTGACTTCGGTGGCGACGTTACGCGTGCAATGCGTGCTGTTGATGGTGCAGTCGTCCTTGTCGATGCGGTTGAGGGTACAATGCCCCAGACGGAAACCGTGCTCCGGCAGGCCTTAAAGGAACAGGTCCGCCCGGTCCTCTTCATCAACAAGGTTGACCGGCTGGTTAACGAGATCAAGGTTGACGAGACCGAGATGCAGATCCGCCTGGGCAAAGTGATCGACAAGGTCAACAAGCTCATCAAGGGCATGAACGAGGACCTGTACAATAACGGCTGGAAACTCGATGCCTCGAAAGGGACGGTCGCCTTCGGCTCTGCGCTCTACAACTGGGCAGTCTCGGTGCCGTATATGAAAAAGGGCGGAGTCTCGTTCAAGGATGTGTTCGAGAAGTGCCGGGCCGGCGACATGAAGTACCTCGCCAAGAACAGCCCGCTCTACGAAGTCGTGCTCGACATGGTCGTGCACCACCTGCCAAACCCGCTCGAGGCCCAGCCCCGGCGTGTCAACGTCATCTGGCATGGCGACCATGCCACAAAGGAAGGCAAGGCTATGCTCGCCTGCGACCCGAACGGGCCGGCAACGATGATGGTTACCGATATCTCGTTTGACCCGCACGCGGGCGAAGTGGCAACCGGCCGTCTCTTCTCTGGTACGCTTAAGCGCGGTGACGGGCTCTATGTCATGGGCTCTGCAAAGAAAGAGAACCGCCTCCAGCAGGTCGGTATCTTCATGGGCCCGAAGCGTGTCGAGGTCGAGGAGATTGTCGCCGGAAACATCGCGGCAGTCACCGGTCTCAAGGATGCCATCGTCGGCTCTACTGTCACCTCTCTCATGGAGATGTCGCCGTTTGAGTCGCTCAAACACTACTCAGAACCGGTCATGACCGTTGCGGTCGAGGCAAAGAACATGAAGGACCTGCCCAAACTTGTTGAAGTGCTCAGGCAGGTTGCAAAGGAAGACCCGACGCTTGGTATCGCCATCAACGAAGAGACAGGCGAGCACCTGATCTCCGGTATGGGCGAGCTGCACCTTGAGATCGTCACCGGCCGTATCAAGCGTGACAAGGGCGTCGAGATCGTCACCTCCCCGCCGATCGTGGTATATCGTGAGACCGTTACCGGTAAGGTCGAGAATGTCGAAGGCAAGTCCCCGAACCGGCACAACCGGTTCTACTTTACCCTCGAGACCCTTCCCGATGAGATTGTCAACCTGATTAAGGCGGGCGAAGTCTCGATGAACCAACCGGCCCTCGAGCGCCGTGATGTGCTCTTAAAGGCAGGATTTGACAAGGACGAGGCCAAGAACGTCAAGCATATCAAGGGCACCAACATGCTCATCGATACGACCAAGGGTATCCAGTACCTCAACGAAACGATGGAACTGATCATCGAAGGTATCAATGAAGCCCTTGCCGGTGGCCCGCTTGCTGATGAGCCGGTCCAGAACCTCAAGATGTCGCTCACCGATGTCAAGCTGCACGAAGATGCAATCCACCGTGGCCCGGCACAGGTCATCCCCGCGGTCCGTGGCGCCATCAAGGGTGGCATGCTCATTGCGGGCGACTCGCTCCTTGAACCGGTCCAGAAGATCCAGATTACGGTTCCGATGGACCAGATGGGTGCTGCGACCTCCCAGATCCAAGGGCGGCGCGGCCAGGTCTTCGATATGCAGAGCGAGGGCGACACGATCACGGTGGTCGGGAAAGCCCCGGTCGCCGAGCTCTTTGGGTTTGCCGGGGATATCCGGTCAGCAACCGAAGGCCGTGCGATGTGGAACACCGAGTTTGCCGGCTTCGAGCTCGTGCCCAACAACCTGGTAAAAGACGTCGTCGTCTCGATCCGCAAGAGGAAAGGCCTCAAGGAACAGATGCCGACCCCTTCGGACTATCTCTCCGTATAATTTTTCCCCTTTTCCCCGTTCCTTTTTTTCTTCCTGATCATCAGGAGTTTCTGCCCGGCCGAACCATGATACCAGCAGTCGTTTTATGGCAGGGGTAACGGAGGGTTTGTCCGGATTTGCGGTGAGAATGGTTTTTACCCCGTATGAACCATAGAAATGTAAGATGGGTGTCAGGGTCCTCATTGTCGAAGACGACCTGGTGGTCCGGCAGCTTCTCGAATGGCGTCTCGGGACAATGGGATATACGGTCTGTGGGAAGGCGACAACCGCTGAAGACGCATTTTCCGAGGTCAAGACCCGGCAGCCTGATGTCGTGCTGATGGATATCCACCTAAACGGCCGGATGGATGGGATCGATGCAGCCCACGCCATCAAGAAAATGCATAATATCCCGGTAATTTTCATCACCGCTCATTTTGCCGATGACGAACTTGCACGGGTAAAGGCCATTCGCCCGGACGGTTACATTCTCAAACCGTTCAATGACACGGATTTGCGGGTTGCTCTCGAACTTGCCTGTGGCGTTCCCGGATCAGGCCAGACGGATCCCGCCGGTTGACCGGTTGCGTTACCTGGAACCCGGTGGTTTTTTGGGAAAAATAAAAAGGACTCGTTATCCAGTATAGGGATTACGCTCCTGAACCGGATTCCGGTGTTGCTCTTACTGCCGCCCGGGTAGTCCAGACCAGAAGGATCGTGCCTGCCGCCGCAATCACGGCTGCGATGGCAAAACCGGTACTGTACCCGATAAAGGTCCAGACAAAACCGATCATGACGCTTGAGACAAGGTCGCCGATACCGTTGGTGGCCGCAAGCGCCCCAAAGCCAAGCCCGCGTGCCTCCTCTCCCACCATCTCACCGGCGAGCGCAGATTCGAGTGCATCTTCCGCGGCAATAAAGAGGCCGCACAGGGCAAACAGAATGCCATAAGCCCAGATGTTTACCGGGGCAAGGATGAAACCGATGAAGGTGACAACCGCGACAGAGTAACCGCAGACGAGCACCGGCCGCCGGCCGATGCGGTCACCCAGCCAGCCCAGGGGGTAGGATGCGGCTGCATACACGATATTTCTGACCAGGTACAGGCCGGCACCGGCAGCGGTCGCCATGGTGAATCCCATGGAGGGCGTAAGGGCCACGATCACAAACGCGATGAGCAGCGTCTGGGAGAAATCCGCGATTCCAAAGACCAGCACCGCCCCGAGGAACGCCTTGAACCGCAAGGGCAGTCCGCGGAGTGAAGGCAACAGCCTCTTTGGCCGGTTCTGGTGTTCCGGGTTCTTTTCCTTTAACCACAACCAGAGGACGATAAACGCGAGGACTCCCGGGATCACCGCGAGCCAGAAGATGGTCCGGATTGCAACCGTCGAGACAAGCACGAGCGCGATTGCAGGACCGGCGATGGCGCCCAGCGTATCGCCCGCCCGGTGGAACCCGAATGCCTTGCCGAGATCCTTTTTCTCGACAGAGTTAGCGATGATCGCATCCCGCGAGGGCGATCGGATCCCTTTACCGATCCAACCGATGATCCTGCCTGCCAGTACGACAAACCACGAGGCAGCGGCTGCAAGAAAGGCGGGAAAGATTGCGGTGGCAACTGAACCAGCAAGGGCAAATTCGCGGCGCTTTCCCAGCTTGTCAGCAAAGTATCCCGAGAAGAGTTTAACAAAACTGGATGCCCCGTCACTCAACCCCTCAATGATCCCCAGCGCATAGACCGGTGCACCCAGGAGGATCAGAAATGACGGCAGGAGTACGGTGACAGTCTCGTAGCCGAGGTCTCCAAAAAAACTTGCAAGGCCGGCCCCGAGGACCGTGCTGTTCAGCCATGGTGGCCACTTCATAGTGTCGTGTATCGCCGGTATCCCTCATAAAGGATCATGATATGATTGCAGGATATGCCGCCGGGTCGCGCACGGGTGCTTCTCCTCTTTATTATTCCCGGTACCCACAGGGCCCCTTGCCCCGGTTATCCTCTCTAACCGGGCGGTTCGATCCTCAAACCGGCGCCATTCTGGTAATATATACCGCTCCGGGCCGACCCTGTATCCATGCCTTGTGTGGCAGAAAATGCCATACAATGCAGGAAACCATTCCCATGACCAACCTCGGTGATGTCGTGCGTCAGCTGGAGACCGTCCTGTGCGATCCCGGCTACCCGCCCACCCCTCACGAGCGGGAAGTGTACGACGCCATCCTCCAGGCGGTCTGCACCGGAGCCACGGACACAGAAGGCAGCCAGTAAGGCCAGCTGTACGGGGCAGTTTGTTCCTCCCCCGTACCCTCCTCTCTTTTATAATCCGGCCGCAGAATATCGATGAGTGATACGGTATTTCTGTGGATGAAGGGTCGGGATCGGATTTTACCGATTTGAAAGATCCCGGGTACGAGATTTTTATCATTTTTGTTTCGGTACTCTCGGTCGTCAACCTTTTTATCTCATGGATCCCCGGCCTGAATCCGCAGGTTGCTGACGTCCTTGATGTCATCAACTTCTTCCTGACGATCATCTTCCTTGGGGACTTTGTGTTCCGTTTCCTGTCTGCCGGATCGAAAAAACACTATTTCTTCTTTGACTGGGGATGGGCCGACCTTCTTGCCAGTGTTCCTTTCCTGCGGATCCTGCGGTTGTTCCGGATCTTCAAGGCATACCGTCTGCTCAAGAAATACGGGACCAGAAACATCTATGCCCAGCTTACGCAGCACCGGGCCGAGAGCGTGCTCTATATCGTCATCTTCTGCGTGATCCTTGTCATCGAATGCGGCGGCGTCCTTGTCCTCCTTGCCGAGAGCCCGGCGCCGGATGCCAACATCCGGACCGCATCCGATGCGATGTGGTGGGTCTATGTCACCATCACAACGGTGGGATATGGGGATCGTTACCCGGTAACCTCGGCAGGAAGGCTGGTGGGAGTGCTGGTGATGACCACGGGCGTGGGGCTCTTTGGTACCCTTGCCGGTTTTATCGCAAACAAGCTGGTCTCGCCGGCCGTGAGTGGAGGGTCCGGAGGGGGACAAAAACCCGGGGACCGTGCCGCTCTCCAGGATGCCCTTGCACAACAGGCCCGGCAGCATGCAGAGGTCATCGCCCGGCTGGACCGGATCGAGCAGGAGCTCAAAGACCGCCCGCGGTAGGTTCGTGCATGACGGCCGGTGCGCAAGTCCTAAATGCCATCAGAAAAAGAGAGGAACCGGCAATATCCCGTTGTTCACCGGGGTGAGAACCATAGCCGATCCGCTCACATCAGAAGAAATCCGCGCAAAAGTCCAGGCCCTGATGCCCGGTGTCATTGACGATCTCAAAGCCCTCATCCGGTACCCGTCCGTGGCATTTCCCGGTTACCCGGGGGAACCGGTCCGGGGGATGGCGGACGCGACCGTTGCCCTGCTGGAGAGATACGGCCTTTCCGGCGCCCGGCTCATCGATGTCCCGGGAGGGTACCCGGCAGTGTACGGGGAGATCCCCGCCCCTCCGGGTATGCCCACTGTCCTGATGTACGCCCACTACGATGTCCAGCCGGCAACAAAAGAGGATGGGTGGGAATGCGATCCATGGGATCCCCATGAGGAAGGCGGGCGGTTGTACGGGCGCGGCTCTGCCGATGACAAGTCGGGCATCATGCTCATCGCCGCCTCCCTCCGTACCTTTGAAGGGAAACCCCCCGTGGGCATCAAAGTCCTTATCGAAGGCGAGGAAGAGACGACCAGCCATATCGAGGCGCTCGTTACCTCCCGCCCGGACCTCTTCTCGTGTGATGCATTCATCATAGAAGATAACGGGAACCTCTCCGCGGGCGAACCGGCGCTCACGACCTCTCTGCGGGGCGAGGTCTCCTGCATCATCGAGGTATCGACGCTCGACCACCCGGTGCACTCGGGCATGTTTGGCGGGGCAGCGCCCGATGCACTGGTCGCCCTGATCCGGTGCCTCGCCACGCTCCATGACACCCGGGGCGATGTGGCCGTGCCGGGCCTGCAAAAGGGTACCGGCGGTGGCGGCGATTATCCCGAACAGGCTTACCGGGAGAGTGCGGGCGTTCTCGCTGGCGTAGACCTCACTGGCACCGGCCTGATCGGTGACCGGCTCTGGACCTGTCCCTCTGTGACCGTGATCGGGATCGACGCCCCGTCCGTGCAGGCCGCTGCAAATATCCTGATCCCCCGTGCAGCGGCAAAGGTCAGCATGCGTATCGCCCCGGACGCAGATCCCAAACACGAGCTCGCACTTCTCGTGGCACACCTGCGTGCGGCCGTTCCGTGGAATGCCCGGGTCACGGTACAGGAGGTAAGCAGCTCTCCCGGCTTTGTCTGCCCCACCGGTGATCTCGTATACGCGGCGGCACGAACTGCACTTGCGATCGCATTTGGCCGTCCGGTGCTCGAAAAAGGAACCGGGGGTTCGATCCCCCTGCTCCGCACGCTCCAGGATACCGTTTTGCATGCCGGGTTTGTCCTGTGGGGTGCCGAGGACGCTGCCGGTTCGCGCATTCACGGTACAAACGAGAGCGTTGATGTGAGCGATCTCGAGCGTACCATCGTGGCCCAGGCCCTTTTCCTCTTGCTGCTTGCAAAAAAACAGTGATTCGCAGGGCCGCTCATCCCTGCCGCCACTTTTTTACCCGGCCTGCATCTCCGGTGGGGTCTTGTGTATGCCCCGGAGCAAAAAGATGCCGTACGCTGCAAACACAATACCTACCGTTACTGATGAGACCAGAATCTGAATTGACTGCGCATGGATCTCAACGCCCCCGATTGCTGCAAGCGAGGTGAAATCAAAGAGGGCGTGTACCCCCACCAGGGGCCAGATGCTCCCGGTACGAAGCCGGAGTGCGGCAAAGGTCAGGCCAAGGCCGAATGCAGCGACAGTGTCGACTGCGGTAAATGCCGGGTCCCAGGTCCCGCCCAGCATATTGAGCAGGTGGGGTGCTGCAAAACAGACGGCACTGATCACGGCAGCACGAAATATTCCGGCCGGGAGAAGGGCGGTCAGGATCAGCCCGCGGAACCATGCCTCTTCCGCAAAACCCACGATAAGCGTCAGGGCTGCAAATGCCAGCAGGGTGAGGGGTGCCGCTGCCTGGATTCCTCCGGTAAGGGAGAGCAGTGCCACCGCACAGGGCAGGATAAAAAGCGGGAGATCCCGTATCCGTATCCACGAAGTGTATCCTGCCTTTTCCCACCAGGAGAGACGCCAGAGAACAATGATCCCGGTAAGGGCGAGGACCGAATCAACCAGGGCCACCTGCACGAGGCTCCCCATCAGGAAGTGTTCATTTATGGCCCCGATTCCCAGGACCACGCACACGACAATGGCAAGGAACCCTGCGGCGCTCAGGTACGGGTGGTCTGCGGTGAAATGTTCCGGCGTCATCATTGCCTGATTTTCATTGTCCGGCAATTGTTATGGACTTACGCCTCCCGCTTTTTTGCGCAAGAAGAAAAACTGGTACGGTTCGATTGTTCCCCAACACTCCGTATGGAAGCGACTAATCGGGAAACACGCACCTCCCCGACAGATGATCTCGTTTCCTGTGTGAGCAATAAGGAAAAAAAGCAGAAATAATGGGGGAAATCCCGTCAGGGCATTATATCGCCAAAGTCTGTGGTGTCCGGGGCGGCTGAAGCCTGTGTTGTATTCATTGCCTCTGCCTGCGCCACGGCATCGCTGCTGTCATCGGATACAAGTCCCTGGTCGGAGACTGCCGTAGAGGTCTCTGCTACTGTTGCGGTGACCTGTGGGGTATTCTGTTCCGGAGCCTGCGGTGTGGTGACCGTCTGCTGCCCGCCGATTGTTGACGTGCCCTGGCTCTGCGAGGTACACCCGGCACATACAAGGAATAGGACCAGACAGGCCACTATGATTCCTGATACCACTATCGTTTTCTTCATCTCTCATTCACCTCCTCGTTCATCCGAATTTCGGGGAAAATCCCCCGACACTCTGGTTATTCCTCGGGGTCTCTGCAGTCCGGTTCATCTGCCGGCTCTCAGCGGTTCGGTTTGCTGCCGCCTCTGACCTCACTTCCGAAGCGATCTGCTGGAGTGCCTGTGCATACTGCTGGTCAAGGGACATCAGCTGGGAATTTATGCTGGATAGCGTTGACTGGTCGTGGTTCTGCAATGCAGCCTGGAGCTGGGGCTGGAATGCCGTAATCTGTGACAGGATATTCTGGGCGCCAGAGACATCGAGTCCGCGCGCTGTAAGATTGGTCAGCCGGTCCTGCATACGGGATGTTGTGTTGGTAAATTGCGCGAGCCGGGCCGTTTGCCGTGCCTGCCATGCCAGGTTGACTACTGCCTGGGAAAGCTGCTGGCACAGGGAATCGATCTGGCTGTTTATCTGGCTGATCTGTGCTTCGTCCCGTGCGTTTAGGGCAGCCTGGAGCTGGGGCTGGAGTGCCTGTATCTGTGATTCGATGGCCTGGGCTGATGAAACATCCATCCCTTTCGCCGTCAGGTTTGCAAGGAGGTCCGTCCTGCGACCATCATTGTAGCTGAACTCATCCAACCGGGATTTTTCCCGGGCTGTCCAGTAGGTAGTGTCCAGATTCTGGATGTTCGTCTGGTCTGCGGTCACCGAACTGTTGACGGCAGCCTGCAGGGCAGATTCCGAACCCCCGCCAGCGGAAAGTGCAGTTTTGAGATCAGCCCGGAATTGTGCAACCTGCTGTGTCATGGTACCCCATGCCTGCATGATGGAATCATTGGAACTCATAGACTGGACCGAGGAAACGGTTCCAAGGAATTGCTGTTCGTCATTCTGCAGTGTCGTGGTTGACTGGTTGAGCGTTCCGATGTACTGGATCGCCCCGCCCATCTTTGCCTTGAAGAGTTCACCGGAATAGGCCGTATACGCCTGCATCGCGGCGATGTGCTCGGAATTGTCTGCCCAAGACTGGCCGGAACTCCCTGCACTTACGGCAGGAACAATCAGCGCAGCCAGCACAAACAGACAGAGAATTAGCTTTGCGTGCCTGACCAAGTATGTTCACCTCAGTAAATTTTTGCAAAAATTCTTGGCGGACATCAATTTAAATCTTGTCAAATTTACTTTACATTTCCGGGGGATATCATACCGATGGTATTCAAAGATCCTTGCGGCCCCTTGGTTCATTGTACCTCTCATCTCCCCCATTTTTTCTGCGCGCCTGCCTTACCGGCTCTGTTTTGACTCCGTTCGGTCATGGGAAAACAGCCGGATTTTTTTCTGCAGGATTTACGTTCCGATTCTCCGTTCGGACAATTTTGAACGGTCTTTGAAGAGTGTACAGCATTACGGACAACCGGAAGTGATCAGGACCGTGACGACCCTTATGTGGATCTGGCAAGAACAGACAGATCAGACGGCTTCATGCCGGAATCGGGGAATCGTCATGAACACAAGAATAGGTGTGCTCCTTGCGCTGGTTGCGCTGGGGCTGTGCTGCGCCATCGGACCTGCCATAGCGGACGACAATGGAACTGTACAGGGATTGCCGGGTGCTTATGATATCCAGCCCTACACCGGGTCCATTGGCCCGGATAGTTCTCTCTACGGTCTCAAGCTTGCGTTTGAGAACCTTGGTGACACATTCACTTTCAACCAGACACAGAGGCTGGAACTGGAAATTAACCATACGGATGACCGGCTGAGCGAACTGGAAAGTGCGCTTGCTGCTAACCAGACCGATGCCGCTAACCGGGCACTGGATCAGTACTGGCTGGATATGAACCGGACTGAGAGGACATTGTCATGGTACAATAATACCGGCTCCCAGTACGCATTTAACGGGACAGGTTTGGGCACTGGTCCTCAGCAGGGATCCTACCGGAACTATACCAGTACCGGTCTCCCCGGTGGATCTTACCATGCCAGCCCCCCACAACCTCCCGCTGCAGCAGCAATGATCGCCGCACAACAGCAGATCGCCCTGCACCAGGACGTCCTTCAGCATCTCCTTGACATGCATCCCGACAACCCGGGCCTTGCCCGTGCATACAACAGGAGCATCGATGTGGAACAGAAATTCGAGGACAGAACCCTGGTCCATTTCGATCTCGAGCGTACTGCGGATCACCGCATCATCTTCAACCCGGTTATCCTGAACCCTGTTGTTCGCGATCATATCGCCACTGCAAACTCCTGGAACCAGACCCACAACACGGTTACTACTACAGGAAATGGCCAGAATACGGAGCATACAACCCAGAACTGGGTCGACCAGCACCGGGATGACATTACCCCGGCAAACTACAGCCATGGGCAGAATCCCGCAAACAATCAGGCATATCGGTTTGGGAACACCAGCTCATCCGGGGATGACAACAGAAATACCTACGGAAACAATGGCCGGGATAACCGGTATCCGTAAAGGGGCCGTTACCGGTCTGCAGCCGGCGCATGTCAGCCGGCTCGCGTATTTTTTATAGCGTACAGGATAACGATCAACAAACGGGTGTACGATGGATATGTTGAAACGGTACGTGGCAATAACCGTCCTGCTCTTTCTCTGCATCATGCCACTTGCAATGGCTGCATCCACCACAGATTACGCCACTACCTACACGATCACCCTGCAGCCGGACGGATCGGCAGTCTGGGCCGTGGAGTACCGCACCCCGCTCACCACCAATGATGATCTCGCCGGTTTCCAGAACTATTCCGCAGATATAAATAACGTTTACCTCCCTCAGCTCGAAGACCTCATGCAGCATTCCTCATCAGAGGCCGCACTTGCCACAACCCGGCCTATGAGTGTCAGCAATTTTTCCGGGAGTGCGGTGGTCCAGACCTCACCGACCGGGCAGTTTGGCGTCGTTACGTACACGTTCACCTGGACAAACTTCTCTGTACCGGAGGGAGGTCTTGTTACTGGCGATTCCTTTGCCGGGGGGTTATATCTGGACAAGGACTCGGCGCTGGTTATCCGGTACCCCTCCAGTTATTCTGTTACTTCTGCCAACCCGGCTCCCGATCAGCAGTCGGGCAACAGCCTTACCTGGTATGGCGAACGGGAGTTTGATGCCGGTGAACCTCACGTCGTGCTCGCAGGACCGTCGTTCCCACTTCTGCCGGTGGTCATCGTTATCGCGGTGGCCATCATTGCCGGGGCCGGCGTTGCTGTTTACCGCAGGAAGCAGTCTGTGCAGACCGCACCGGAAGACGATCCGGATGATCCCGCAGGACCCGGAGACCAACCGACCCCGCTCCTTACCGGTGCCGATCTTGCAAGCCTCAAAGACAGGATCCTCTCCCTGCTCAAAGCCCACGGAGGGGAGCGGTTCCAGTCCGATATTGTCAGGGATCTGGGCCTGCCAAAATCGACCGTGAGTTCCACGCTCAACGAGCTCCACCAGCAGGGCATTATTGTAAAGATCAAAAAAGGGCGCGAGAACCTTATCCGCCTTACCGGCGAGAAGGAAGACTCTCAAACGGATCCTGGCACCAGCTCCCGGTAATGCCGGGCCTCTTCCCACACCCGGAACTTTTTTTGATGGTTACCTTCCGGTCAATTATTTCCCGAAATAGTCCGCCACTTTTTTGAGATGTTCACGGATCGGGAGGTCCTGGGGGCATTTCTCCTCACACTCCCCGCACTCCTGGCAGCAGGAGGCGAAATGCGGAATGCCGTCGAAAAATCCGCCTAGGAACATCGTGTAGTGCTGCTTTGCGTCCTCGGCATCATCGTAGATGTGCCCGCGGTTGTACATCTCAAAGCACTCCGGGATGCTCACCCCGTGAGGGCAGGGCATGCAGTACCTGCAGCCGGTGCAGGGGATGATGATCCGCTTTTTGAGCTCTTTTTTTACCTTCGTAAAGAGAGCGAGCTCCTTTTTTGAGAGCGAACCGGGAAGCACGCGGCCTGCAAGGGCCACGTTCTGCCGGACCTGCGCCATGGTTGACATACCGGAGAGGACGACCGTTACCTCGGGGTGGTTCCAGACCCAGGAGAGTGCCCATTCCGCGGGATCGCGCCGGGTCTCAGCTGTCTGCCAGATCCCGGAGACCCCTTTGAGATCCCGTGCGAGCAGGCCCCCGCGGACCGGCTCCATCACTACGATGCCCAGCCCTTTTTTTGCTGCATAGGTAAGGCCGGCGGTCCCCGCCTGGTACTGCTCGTCCATGAAGTTGTACTGGATCTGGGCAAAGGTCCAGTCATAGCTGTCCACGATCTCCTTGAAAAGCGGGGTTGAATCGTGGAACGAGAAGCCGGCGTACCGTATCCGGCCGTCAGCGATCGCATCGTCAAGGAACTCTGTGATGTTGAGTCCCGACAGGTTCTCCCAGAACGGGGCGTTGAGCCCATGCACGAGATAATAGTCGATGTGATCGGTGTTGAGCCGGGTCAGCTGCTCATCGAGGTACTTGTCCATATCCTTGCGCGAAGTGACCAGCCAGCTGGGGAGCTTGGTGGCCACGTTTACCTTCTCCCGGTATCCCCCGGCAAGCGCACTGCCGACAAACGGTTCGCTCTCGCCGTTGTGGTAGGGATACGCGGTATCGACATAGTTCACGCCGTGGTCAATGGCGTACCGGAGCATTCCGGTCGCCACTTTCTCATCTATCTTTCCATCGGCGGTCACCGGCAGCCGCATGCACCCGAACCCGAGGATCGAGAGTTCCGGGCCGCCCTTTTTCATGGTCCTGTACAGCATGGTTGCACCTTGGTGTCCCTGATCCGGATTGCTGGGGTGGGAGGGTATATAATCTTGCTTTGCGGGTCGTTTGTCCCATCAGGAAACGATCAGGAAAAATATATGGTACAAGGAACGACCGGACCGTTCAGGAAAACGGGCCATGAAGGGTTTGGTAAACGATGAGTTTGAGATCCGGGTCCAGGACCCGGACCTGCCGGCAATGCGCTGAGTGCCGGTCAGGACCACCGGCCCCGCCTGCGCCTGCGCCGGTGGTGGGCGATGAGCAGCGCAACAATGGCAATCGCGGCTACGGCAACGATGTACACGTGGCCGGCGGTTGTGTCCAGGATCCAGCCTATGATTCCCACAAAGGTGCTCACCGCGGTCGGGGCCGGGGGCGCCGGGGTGGCACCGGCCGTGGGTGCTGCTATCACGGGAGCGCCTGCTGAAGCCGCAGAGGAGATCGGCACCGCAAAGAGGGCAAAGCAGCAGAAGTGCGAAATCTTTGCCGTGATTGTTCCTGTTGACGGGTCATAAGCCGTGGGCAGATCCTGCCACGTGTTTGTCGCACGATCGTACGATTTTAACGTGTAGTGCGTCCCCCACGAGGCCTGGGGATCGGTAAGGGTAAGCGTGATCGCGGGAGAGAACGTTGCCCCGTTCGGCCCAAGCTCGTATGCCATCCCGCTGAACGTGGATACCTCCCCGACACCGGTGGGGACCTGCGCTGACGGTGTTCTCGTAATGGAGACCGATGCGAGGGCGTTACCGCTGCTGTCCTGTGCAACAATTCCTTCCCCGATGCTGAGCGTGGCGAGATGGTCGTTTGACTGGAGGGTGGTTGCCTGGGTGATCACGCTGTTGGCATTGATGTAGAGGTTTGCGGTCTTCCCGGGGTCCGGTGTTTCTACCGGAGTGACGGCAGCTGTCGTTACCGGACTAATAATGACTGCCGGGGTTGCGACCATGGCAACAGGGCCCGAACCGGGTCCGCCTGCGTTGAGATTGGTGTTTGCCACAACGCTGCTCACTGTGAGAGTGACGAGCTGGAAGAGGTTGCCGGTCCCGGAGAGGAACGAGAGCCCGAAGGTTGACAGACCATTGGGTGAGTCCACCTCGAAATAATCGAGATTTTCTGCCGGGTTACTGGACAGGTAATGGGTCCCCAGCACCTGCCCGTAATTACCACTGTCATCGATTCGCTCGACATAGACATCATTTCTGCCGCCGGGTTTGGATGCCACCCACGAAGAATTCAGGCTCATGTGCAGGACAGCCGATCTCCCGGTCGGGAAATTGGTCTTGGCGATCTTTATTGTATAGGCCGTACCGTTTGTCCCTCCAAAGCCACTGCCGGCAACAACCGTATTAAAATTCGAAGTATCCGGAGAGACGGATCCCTCCCAGACCTGTGCATCGAGGACTGCATTCACCGGGTAGGTCTGGAGATCGACAGAGTAATTGATCGAACAAAATGGCCCCCCAGTAGAGACCGAGAATCCCGTGGGAACGATATCTTTGCTCTGCAGGTGGACGGATGTGATATTTCCGGTATGGGTGTGGCCGCTCGTCCCAAACCCGAACCCGTCGCATGCGTACAGGGTGACATTGCCGAACCCGCGGTCTGCCGGGGGCGTAAATTCGAGGACCGAGACGTTGGGATAAAGCGGATATGTCCAGTGGGTCAGAACCGAGTCATCAAACGTGGCAACCTGCCTGCTCCCTACGGTTGCCAGGTTCAGGCCGTTGATGCTTGTGTTGGTGTTCACATTTGCGCCGTTTAAGATGGTGATATAACTCACTTTTGTGACCGATCCTGAACCGTACAGGTTGGATGCGATCAGGGTTACTGAATACACACCGGCACTCGTGTAAGTGTGTGTCGGGTTCTCGGTTGTCCCGTTGGTCCAGGATCCGTCGCCCCAGCTCCAGTTCCATTGATTCGGGGCCGGACTCCCGGTGGAGGTATCGGTAAATGCGATGACAGCCGGCACTGCGCTTGTTGTAGGTGATGCCGTAAAGCCGGCCACCGGCTGCCCGATCGCGATGTCATTAGCGATGGTCGTGGTGTTCCGGCAGTACGGATCGCTCACCGTAAGCGATACGGTATACTGGCCATTGGCAGAATAGGTATGGGCGGGATCCTGGAGGGTCGAGGTCGACCCGTCACCGAAGTCCCAGTACCAGTGAGTGATCGATGAATCCTGGCTCGAGGCATCAGTGAAATGGACCGTGACCGGTGCATTGCCTCCGGTAAAATCATTGGTGAAAGCGGCGACCGGGCAGGTCTGGGATGGGCCGCTGGTGTACAGGTGAATTTGATAATAACCACTGGTATCCTGCTCATCCCAGACAATTCGGTAGAGCGATTGCGCGGGCGAATATGCGATCGATACCTGTTCAACGCCGTTACGATTGAGCGCGATCGGAATTGTCTGGTGGGTACTGGTATCATTTACGTAAATATCAGAATTGCCGGGGGTTGCATTATTTTCAAACCAGACAACCCATGTTCCGGAGATTGCCGGATAGGCTAAGATCAACTGATTTGGTAGTGTGGAATATACCAGATTCAGATCATTTGGAGTCAGGTTGTCCTCACTGCCTGCAGTGGTTTCATTGATGACGACCCGAAGACGTGAACCATATGTGTCCGATTCGAGCCACGCGATACGATTATTGTAGAGTGAGGGAAACAAGCTCCAGCTCGATCCGGACGATATCTGTGTCCGTACTCCGGCGGAAATATTGTAAAGATAAATGGTGGAAGGAGAAGAGCAGGTGGAATCAGCTCCACAATCAACGTAGGCAACAAGATTATTGAATATCGTGGGGTATGTCTGGTAGTCTGCCGGATTTGCATCAAGCGGGGTTCCTGTTCCGGGTGGTGTATTGTTCACATAAATCTGGGACACCCCTACGGTCGGTGTGTTTACCCAGATGATTCGGTTGTTGGAGATCGCGGAATTATCGTTCACATCTGTGCTTGTTGACAACGGGATTTTTGCCCCTGTAGCTAGATTATCGAGATATATCGCAGATGAAAAACATAATGAACTACTCCCACAATCCGTATAGGTTACCAGATTCCCGGAAATTGCCGGGTTCTTTGTAAAAGTAGTGTTATCAGTGACCTGGGTTTCTATCCCTGAGCTAATGTTGTACGAATAAATGATCCCGAATTGATCCAGAGGATCAATATCCTGCCAGACAATCCGGTCGATAAAGATCCGTGGAAGCTGGTGATTGAACCCGTTATTATACGAGGTTATGAGGGTTTCCGTTCCAGCAGCCGGAATGGGAATAACCAAAAGCCCTGCTGCCAAGCTGAATAAAATGCAAAAAATGAGAAATTTTCTTTGCATAAATCTTCCCATGCAAACTCACCGAACGATTTGGCCCTATTCCCCCTATTTTTATTAACACTCACACCATCCGATTGCTTGGAAATAGTTGCTGAATGTTGTTGCATCGAGACCGAAAATTGCATCCGTTGGAGAAGAAAGATTAAGGGCACTTGGGATTCCATTGACACCAGATGCTCCTGTACTTCCAATTGGGAATCCGAGGTCTCTATATCCCCATGCGCCGCACCCATTCGGTGCAATTCCGTATTGCGGGACCGGGTCCTGTAGCCCAAAGGTCGTCCGGAGAACGATGTAACTATGGCCATTTGTGCAGCCGTTCGTTGCGTCAAAGGTTCCGAGGACTGCATAACAATGAGAAGCGAGGATGCCCTGTGACGGCAAATTGGTGAACTGGACGTTGTTAAGCTGGCTGCCATTGGCATAGGTCCATGCTACAACAGGGTACCTTGTCTTACGAAGTCCAGCATTAGTTGAACAAAATGCGCCCTTGATAAAACCGAAAAGTGTAGCCGAAGCTACATTTGCTTGTAAAATGCTACCGGCCGGAGGTGTAAATTGAGCTGGGGGAGCTGGAGGAACAGTACTGAGCTGGAAACAGGGCTTTCCGTTTCCGATCAGGTATGCAAGAGCGATAGCCGCATTGCCCCCCCAGTAATTATTTGAGGAATTTGGGGGTGCCAAAGCAGTGAGATCAGCAGACGCCGGATCGTTGCCGTTAATAACATTGACCCCTGCAGTGTTGGTGGAACAGGTTAGTGCACCTGTTGATGGAGTCATCCCGTTTTCATAATAACAGAATTTTGCATAGGCCCGTTCCAAGAGCGCCGGCCATACTTCATTCGTGTTGGTTGAACTCGCTCCAAAAGAGGTAAATCCGGGATCGATGAAGTGGTTATTACTGTCAAGCAGTACCTGACTGCCGACTGAAACATTTACCGCCACCGGATTGCACGGGGTTATCTCGCCGTTCATTGAAACGGTTCCGCCCATCGAACCGATTGTGGTCATCGAATTTTTTACGCCATAATCCCAGAACGTAAACGTATAATTTCCATTCGAATCGGGGCCGGTGATATTATTGCGGATAAACTGCCGGTTGACCCAGGTAATCGCGTCGAGTGCCGCTATCAGCGGACAATTGGGAAAACATTCTCCCTGCTTGACGATAGGCACGCTGGGATTGGTGGTGGAAATTGCCGGCATCGGGTTAGGGTTATAGAAGAAATAAGTCCCCGGAAGCGGAACAGTCACGTAGGATACAGCCGGGGGGGTGGGATTTGGATCTACCATCTTCTCTCACCCTCTCGTAATTATTTTTCCGGCACATTTCCGGCCCGGTCCCGGATAGTTTCCTGCACATCCCTCTTTTTTCACGTACCTCATTTTTTCCATAGCACACACTCTTCCCTGCTATAACGCTGGACGACAGCAATTATAATTAGGAATATTATAACAGGGTAAATTCCCTCATTGGTATATTTATCTTTCCTAAGAAAAATCACGAAATAAAAATACAATCATCGTATTACAATCGTCTGGATACAACCCGATCATCCGGGCATAAAACCCAGAATTTTCGCCAATTCACAAAATTAATATATTTTAGGCCGCTATTTTGGATTTAATTATTTTTTACCCGGTATGTCATTTCCACAGATCCCCACAATCCGACATGCGGATGTCTCCGCACTCAGGGCAGCCGGGGATCTGCCCGGCCTTGTCCGCCTTCTCCACCACCGCGACCCCGATATCCAGTGGCAGGCGGCCGATGCCCTGGGCTCGTCCGGGAATCCGGCGGTCCGGCTCCTGGTCCGCGAGCTGGACAGCCCGCACGTGGCCGCCCGGATCGGGGCGGTGGAGGCGCTTGCTGCCATTGCGGACCGGAAAACCGTGCCGATCCTCACCGATGTCATGGAGCGTGACCAGAGCACCGAGGTGCGCTGGGTGGCTGCGCTCGCGCTTGGAAAGATCGGCGACCCCGCTGCCATTCCCCCGCTCCTCTTTGCCCTACGGGACCGGGAGCGGTATATCCGGTCCGGTGCCGCAGCCTCGCTTGACCGGCTTGGCTGGAAGCCATGCGATGCGGCCGAGCTTGCGTACCGTGCCATTGCCCTGCAGGACCGGGACGCGATCCTTCAGCTCGGAACGTCTGCAACGGAACCGCTCATCGAGCGGCTCTCCGATCCCGATCCCCGGACCCGGGTGCAGGTCCTCACCCTGCTCGGTGAGATCGGTGATCCCCGGGCACAGCAGGCCTGCGAGGACGGGCTCCGGGACCCGGACGGAGGGGTCCGGTGGGCGGCCGTCCTTGCCGCAAAGAAGTGCCGGGTCCCCGTGGCCCAGATCCCGTGGGGGATCTCCCAACGGGAGCGGCCCGGGCGGAACCCGTGGGCTGCTGCCGTCCTCAACTTCCTCTTTATCGGTATCGGCTACAACTACCTTGGCTACTGGTGGGGATTTTTAGTCTTCATGAGCTACACCAGCATCCTTGTGCTCGCCTCTCTCGAAGCCGGCCCCGTGCTGCCGTACCTGGTCGCCTACCCGGTCACGGCACTCTTTGCCGTCCAGACGTTCTACCTGGCAAAAAAAATGCCCGACATGTGAAGTGATGGTACCATGAATTTCCCCCGTATCTTTGCTGTAAATGCCGGCGACATCCCGCCCATGAAGGAACGGCGGGATATCCGGGGGCTGGTCCGCGCCCTGAAATCGCCGGATTTTGCGGTCCAGACCGAAGCGGCAAAGGCACTGGGGACCATCGGGGCCGAGGCGATGGACGACCTTCTTTGCGCTCTTTCAAAGGGGAACAAGGACGTGAAGCTCGGGGTGATCGGGGCGCTTGCGGTCATCCGCGACCCCCGCTCGGTGGGCCCCCTTATTGCAGGCCTCCACGATCCCGAGAGCGAAGTGCGCTGGCAGGCGGCATTTGCACTGGGAGAGATCGGCGACTCCCGGGCCACCGGGCCGCTGGTTACTGCCCTCCGCGACCCGGACAAGTACGTGCGGTACGGTGCGGCGTATTCCCTTGCAAAACTGGAATGGAATCCGGAAACTCCTGAAGAACGCGCCTTCTATTTTGCCGGGATGCAGGAGTGGAAGGCGCTTGCGGATACCGGGCCGGCAGCGGTCCCGGCGCTCACCGTTGCCCTTTCTGACCGCGATCCCGGGGTGAGGCGAAAGGCGGTCGGGGTCCTGGGGGAGATCGGGACAAGCGAGGCCGTCCCCTCCCTCATGCAGGGGCTTGCCGACGCGGACAGCGAGGTACGCTGGCATGCGGTCCTTTCTGCACCCCGGTGCGGGATCGACCCGCTCTTTATCCCCCGGGGGATCTCCCGCCGGCCGCGGACGGCGAAGAACCCGCTTGTGGCAGCGTTCTTAAACTTCCTCCTGCCGGGGCTCGGGTACGGGTATATAGGCAAGTGGTGGGGGATCATGATCTTCCAGATTGATGTCACGGCCACGGTCTGGCTCTTCAAGTACGAAGGACAGGCAGACACATACGGCCTGCTCTTCCCCCTGTACATCCTTCTTGCCATCCATGCCTGGTACCTGGCAGCAGAAATGCCGGATTTCTCGTGAACCCGGGACACGGGAGGGTATGCATGTCACCATCGCGATTGTTTCATAACACTTTTATTATAATCAGGTAACAGCTCATCCAGCAGTACCGGCACAGCATCCATCCTGCATGGTACTCGCTCTTAGAAGTGGTAGTTCATGGAGAAGTCTTCGCAACCGGATATCGGGAAGTCGGGCGATCACATGTTCCAGGAACTGGTCGAATCGCTGGCCCATGTCGTTTTTGTGCTCGACGACAAGGGCCATTTTACTTACTTAAGTCCTCAGTGCGAGGACATCCTTGGCATCCCCCCGGAAGGGATCGTGGGCAAACCGATCTCGTCCGTTGTTATCCCCACGGACAAGGACCGTCTTTGCAACAAGTACCGCGAAGTCAAGACCGGGGCCTCGTACCCTTCCGATTACCTGGTCGTTGACAAGGACGGGAAGACCCATGTGGTACGGGCGGTCTCCCGGCCGTTTGTCCAGGATGATGGGAAGACCGGCGTGGTCGGTATCATCAGCGAGATATCCAACTGGCTGACCGCAGAGGAAGCGCTCCGGACAAGGGAGGAGGAAGTCCGGCAGATCCTCAACTATTCCCGTGACGGGATCGTCCTTACCGATGAGGCCGGGACCCTGATCGAGTGGAGTCCGGCCATGGAGCAGATCACCGGTGTCAGGAGACCGGATGCCGTAGGCCGCCCGTTCTGGGAGGTCGAGTACTCCCTGTTTCCCCCGGAGAAGAAGACACAGGAAGCCCGGGACCGGATCCACGCATGGTATCATGCCCTTCTCGTGGATAATGCGCCCATGCATCCCTGTGAACCGGGTGTGGAGATCCAGATCGAGCGCCCTGACCGGAGCCGGTGTGATGTTGAGGCCTGCCAGTTCCTGATCCCCACCGAGAAGGGCAGGATGGTCGCGTCCATTGTGCGGGATGTCTCCGAGAGGAAGAAGAGCGAGGATGCCCTCCGCCAGGCAAACCGCCAGCTCACCCTGATGACCAGTGTCACCCGGCACGATATCAACAACAAGCTCGCGATCATCCTGGGGTACCTTGCAATATTCACAACAAAAACGGAAGATCCTGCACTCCGGGACCAGCTCGGGAAGATGGAGGAGGCGACAAAAGCCATCCAGACCCAGATCGCATTTACCCGGGTGTACCAGGACATCGGGAGCACCGCCCCGCACTGGCATGACCCGGGCGTTGTCATATCCCGTCTTGCCATCCCGGCAGCGGTTACCCTGACATCCGGTGTTTTCGGTTTTGAGATATTTGCGGATGCGATGTTCGAGCGGGTCTTTGCAAACCTCCTTGACAATTCGATCCGGCACGGGGAACATGTGACAACCATCACGGTACGTTCCGAAAAGACCGCCGAAGGACTGGTCCTTTCCTGGGAGGACAACGGTATCGGTATCCCCGCGGCAGAAAAAGATAAGATCTTCAACCGGGGGTTCGGGAAAAATACCGGCCTTGGCCTCTTTCTGGTCCGCGAGATCCTCAGCCTGACCGGCATCACGATCCGGGAGAATGGCCGTGAGGGAACGGGAGCACGCTTCGAGATCCTCGTGCCGGAAGGAAAGTACCGCGCCAAAAAAACGTAAAAACCGTTACTGGTTCCCTGTGCCTGTTACAAAAAATCCATCCATCTTATGAGCCCCGCTCATTCATTTCCCGCCGGATTCCCGGCAGGTGAATCATAATCCTTAAGTGCACATGGTGGAAAGTATTCATTACCTCGTCCCTCCGGACCCCGTGACCCATGATCTCAGCCCTTTACGTAGACGATGATCCCGATCTGCTCGAGGTCGGGCGGCTCTTCCTGGAGCGCTCCGGCCGCATCCGGGTCGATACAGCACTCTCAGCAGCCGAAGGCTTGGAAAAACTTGTTACCACACCCTACGATATCGTGATCTCGGATTACCAGATGCCGGGGATGGACGGGATCGAGTTCTTAAAAGTGGTCCGGGCCCGGTACCCGGTGCTCCCCTTCATCATCTTTACCGGCCGGGGGCGTGAAGAGGTGGTCATCCAGGCCCTCAATTCCGGGGCGGACCGCTACCTCCAGAAAGGTGTTGACCTCCAGCCCCAGTTCACCGAGCTGATCCATACCATCAAAAGTATTGTTGAGAAAAGAAGGGCCCAGGATACTGTCCTCCACCTCAACCGGCTATACTCGGTCATCTCCCGGACCAACCGGGCGATCATCCATATCCGGGACAGGCAGGCGCTTCTCGATGAGGCCTGCCGGATCGCAGTCGAGGAGGGGAAATTTCTCATGGCTTGGATCGGCCTCGTAGAACCCGCCACCCGCGACGTGCGCCCGGTCGCCGCCTGCGGGTACGAGGCAGGGTACCTGAGCCTGCTCTCCATTACCACCGACAACGTGCCGCAGGGAATGGGCCTGACCGGCTCCTGTATCCGGGAGATGCAGCCGATGATCTGCAACAACATCCCGTCCGATCCCCGGATGACTGATTACCGGGAAGAGGCGGCCCGTCGCGGGTACTGTTCGTCCGCGGCGTTCCCGATCCGTGACGGGAACAGGGTCGTGGGGGCCATGCGGTTTTACTCGGGGGAGTGCAACTTCTTCAACGACCGTGAGCTCGCGCTCCTGCGGGAGCTCACCGACGATATCTCCTTTGCGCTGGAGATGATGGAGCGCGATTTCACCTTAACCGAGCTGCGCCGGGTGAGCGATGCGCTCCAGCGCTCCAACCGGAAGCTCAACTTGCTCAACAACCTCCTCCGGCATGACATGCTCAACACGCTCACGGGCCTTCTGGGCCTCGAGGACATGGCCCTCGCAACGCTTGCCGGCCACGAGACGGCCGGGCTTATCTCCGAGATCAAGGAGAACACGCTGAAGATCCAGCAGCAGATCTCATTCTCCCGCGATTACCAGAATATCGGGGTGCATACCCCGCAGTGGCAGAACGTCCACGCCGTGGCTTCCCGGGCTGCAGCGTCCGCTGCTCCCGGGCCGGTGAAGATAGCGGTGATGGCTGACGGGGGGTTCGAGGTCTTTGCGGACGGGATGCTTGAGAAGGTCTTCTACAACCTCATCGACAACGCCCTCCGGTACGGTGGACATCTCTCGGAGATCGCCTTTAAGGTGCGGCAGGGAGGAGCAAACCTGGTCATCACCTGTTGCGATGACGGGACCGGGATCGCAGAGACCGAAAAAGAGCGGATCTTTGCCTCCGGCTTTGGGAAAAATACCGGTCAGGGCCTCTTTCTCGCCCGGGAGATCCTCGGGATCTCGGGTATTACGATCCGCGAGACCGGGACACCCGGTAAGGGCGCCTGTTTTGATATCACGGTGCCGGAAGGTGCCTGGCGGCGAAGCCGTCCCCGTACCTGATGTGACGGACGTTTGATCGTAAAAAAAAGAGATTGGCCGGTTACAGGATCTTCTTTCCCGCGTCCGGGCCGGGCTTAAGGATGTACACGCCGGTGATCTTCATTGTGATCGCGGCCTTGGGCTCGAGCGTGGGCTTGAGCGACTTGACCCACGCAACATCATCGGTAAAGATCTTGCCGCTCGTGTGGATGGTGATGGTTCCCTTGATCTGGAACCCGCCCTTATCGCCCCAGAACGAGAGGGCGACTTTTGCGTTCTCCTTCATGTTTGCAAGCGTCTTGTTAAAGTACTGGTTCGAGATGAGCAGGGTCTCGTCGTCCAGTACCTTGTATGCCCCGATCGGGACGACATTGGGCGTCCCGTCTTTTGCGGCCGTAGCAAAATACGCGGTCTTTGTTGCGGCAAGCGATTCCTTAACCTCAGCGGTGAGTTTTACCATACGCATTCCCTCGCATTTCCTGCTTGCACCCGGGAGACGATGGATACCCGGTCCGGGTGCATGTGTGCAGGTTTTAAGGAAGTATACAGTCCCCCGGTATTAAAAGATACCCCGGGCTGCCGGGCCCGGTCTTTCTGCTGCTGTACCGGCCCGGGGAATGGTCGCGTGCACGACGGGGATACGCGTTCAGGGTGCCGGGGTGTCCCGATCTCCCGCAGCGGGAAAACGGTACCCTCCCCGGGGCACCAGGATTTCGAACCGTGCCCCGCTGCCCGGGGTGCCTGTCTCCGTTATGGAGATGCCGGTGATCCCCAGGATCTCCCGGGCCAGAAAGAGCCCGGGGTTCTGCGACCGGTCGTCGGCCCTCTCAAAAATGCTCTCTTTTGCGCTCTCCGGGATACCCGTGCCATTGTCGGAGAAAGTGATGACCAGCCCTTCGGCGGTTTCGCGGTACCCCGCCGTGATCTCCGTAGCGGTTTTTCCGTGGACAAGCGTGTTCTGTGCAAGGACAAAAAAGACGTTCTCGATGAGGGGGTCGGCATAGATCTCCACACCGGAAAGTCCAACCTTCTTTTTTATGTCTGCAAGGTCGAGGTGGGAGATCCCGTAGAGAAACGCCGTGTTTACGTCCTGCCACTGGGGCGGGCGCAGCCCGAGGTTCTGGAAGAGCGTGGCAGATTTGAGCGCATACGTGATCTTCTGGACAATCGCTCTCTGTCTCTGGACCATCTGCAGCAGTTTTTCGTCACGGATGTCCGTCGCTTCCAGCTCAAGGTACCCGGAGAGGGTGAACACGGCATTCTGGATCTCGGAGAAGGTGATGGTGTTGAGGACATTGAGTTTTTTTGTGGCACGCTGCAGGGCCTCCTCTGCCTTTCTCCAGTTCGTAATATCTGCAAGGCCGACCACGCTCTTTGTGGTCCCGGGTATCATGCCGACATCGAGGAGGATGGTTCGGATCTCCCCGGACCGGGTAAGAAACGGCGCCATGTATCTCCGCATCGCCTTCTCCGGCTCCCTGCGCCGGAGCCGGTGCTGGTCCACCATCATCTGCCGGAACTCAGGCACAGTAAAGATGGTCCACGAGATCTTTCCCTCGAGCTCGGCCCTCGTGTATCCTGACAGGAGTTCGAACTCCGAGTTTGCAAGGCTGATGGTGGTGTCCTCTTCAAGGATAAGCATGGCGGTTCCGGTATTTTCAAACACTGCCCGGTACCGTTCCTCGCTCTCCCGGATGAGCTGCTCGCTTTTTGCGAGCTCATCGTAATTTTGCCGCAGTTCCTCTTCGTCTGCCGTGATCTGCTGGTAGGCACGCTGGAGTTCTTCCTGCTTTGCGATGAGTTCCTGCCGTGCCTGCTTACGGAGAGTGATATCCGTTGCCGTGCAGACAAGGGAGAGGATCGTTCCGTCACTGTCCCGGATCACCGATGCGGAGAAGGTGACCGGGACGATCCTCCCGCTGGCGGAGAGGAAGCTTGTCTCCATGTCCCTGACGATCCCTTCGGCCCGCAGTTTTTCAAACACGGCATTTTTTTCCGCTTCGCCGGGAAAGAGTGCCTGGACCGGGCGGCCGATCAGGTCATCCCCCCGGCCGATCAGGTCACGGGCGGCCTTATTTGCGACCCGGATCGTCTCCCTCTCATCGAGCAGGAGCAGCGCATCGGGCATGGTGGCGACGATCGTCTCTGCCGTGGTCGCGGGACTGACGATGAAGAGCTCGTGTTTCCAGATCGCGTACCCGACCAGCACGGCGAGGCAGAGGAAAAACAGGGTGGGGTTCACCGGCACGACGATCTGGAATGCGGGCAGGATGATCTGGACGATCACCCCTCCGCATAATATGATGCTGATGCCGGCTGCCATGTAGGACGCCTGAAGGCGCTCCTGTCTTTTTGCGGTCTTTACGGAGAAGTGGATACAGAGGGCGAGCGCCAGGACGACCGTGAGGATCGTCCACGCCATCTCGATAAAGAAGAGCAGGGGGTCGGCTGCATAACCGTACGTGTACCCCCATGGCATCTGGGCCGGGACCACGGTGATCAGGCTGGTAAAAAGTTCCGTTGAGCAGAAGAGAGCGGCAGGGGCAAAGAGAAAGGGGAGCACCCACCACTCTTTTTTTATGTTCCCTTTCCCGGTAAAGACCAGGATGAACAGGAGGAGCAGCGGGGGCGTGAGCGTCCAGAACGCCGTCAGCTTCAGCCAGAAGTATGCGGAGTCCGGGGTCGTGGACTGAACGAGCATGAACTCGGAAAATGCCCACCATGAAAGGGCAATGCAGAGGAGCAAAAATGTCCTGTTCAGCGGGCTTTTCCGGTTGTGGAAAAAGACCGAGAGCCCCAGGGCGAAGGTGATGGCTGCTGACACAAGGGATGGGAGGGCAACAACGATCATGGTGGTATCCTGTTCCGGTGGTACTTATTGCAAGTGGTCCGGGCAGGCCCGTGGCATGTATATCGCCCGGTTTGTCCAGGGATCACCCGCGATCCATTCTCTCCTGTTCACGGGACTGGCCCGTTCCGGCATGAATGGTCGTTCCGGTGTTTTCCCTGCAGGTGATGATAAGGATTTCTGATTTTAGCCATCCTCTCCCGGCCCGGGGCTTTGTTTAAAGAAATATTATGACAGGCCCGCGGCCTGCCCCATGAGCCGTGGCCCGACGGTAACTGCCAGGTAGACAAGCACCGGGACAAGGACTGCCACCGCGGCCTTTTTTGTGTCCAGCGAAAAGATCCCGCGGACGGCGTGGAACCAGAACCATGCGCAGCAGAGGAAGGCCGCTACTTCCAGCACGGCACCCGTGGTGACAAACAGGGTGAAGGGCTGGTTGTAGGAGATCATTTTTTCGATCTCCGCGTGGTTGGTGGTGTTGATGGTGGTGTTGAAAAAGGCCGGCGAAGCGGTGATCGCCATGGCATTTTTGAGGGATAAGAAGAGCGGGAGGAGGAATGCTTCGTAGACCGCGAGGGGAAACATTCCCCAGCCCACCGCGGTCATCATGCGGCCGAGGGTGCCGGGTGCCCGGTTCCAGATGCCGGCGATAAACCAGAAGGTGAGTGCGGCAACGACCAGGACAAAGAACGGCATGAAAAAGCTGACGACAGAAATCACGGTGATCCCGATCCCGGTGATCGTGGCCATCATGGATGCGGGGACACGGGCTGCATTGGGAGTCTGTGCGTACAGGTTGAGGTAGATGGTCGAGAGCCAGGAGAGCGTCAGGTAGCCGTATACTGCCTGCAGGATCCCGGTGATCGCGGCAATTGCGACCGGGACAATGTACCCCGGGGGCTCTGCGGCGAGTGCACGGAAAAATTCTGTCGGGCGGAAAAAGAGGTCGCGGACCGGTGGCATGGACAAGTATATGGGGGCGATTATATTAATAACCGGGCGTGACCTCCGGGGGAGGCCCCGGCTTCCCATCCGGCACATTGTCACGACACCGGCCTTTTTATATCCCGGCCGTGTAATCCCTGCACATGAACAGGCGGACTGCAGCGATCCTTATTGTGGCAGCGGTTGCCGTAGCGGCAATCGTCCTTTATTTCCTTGCCGGCCACGGCCCTGCCGCGGGCCCGGCACAGCTCCCCTCCGTGGAAGTGCGGTCCTACAACGGGCAGGACCTCTCGGCGATCGCGAACATGCCCGAGAACGCGATCAGCGGTACCCAGTACATCAACACCTCTGACTACCGGCTCACCATCACCGGCCTGGTGGCAAACACCACGGTCCTTACCTACGACCAGGTCCTCGCCAACCACCCGCATTATACCAAGGTGGTGACGCTCAACTGTGTCGAGGGCTGGAGCTCCACGATCCTCTGGGAAGGGGTGCTTGTCTCCGATCTCGTCAAAGACGCCGGCGTCGACCCGCGGGCAAACACGATCATCTTCCATGCCACGGACGGGTACACCACCTCGTTTCCCCTCTCGTACGTCATGGACAACAACATCCTCCTCGCATACCGGATGAACAACGTTACCATCGATGCCGAACATGGCTACCCCTTCCGGCTGGTGGCCGAGGACAAGTGGGGGTACAAGTGGATCAAGTGGGTCGATCAGATCGAGCTCTCCGCCAATGCGAATTACCAGGGGTACTGGGAGCAGCGGGGGTACTCGAACTCCGGGAACCTCACCGAGAGTAAGTACGCGTAAACGGGGAGCACACTTTTTTAAGACTGCCCGCAAGCCCTGCGGGATAAATAACGTTTTTAAAAAAACCCGAGCCCGTCGAGGACCTGCCCGGTCGCTGCCAGTGCGTCCCTGCCGCTGCGCCGGGTGTCCAGGAAAATGGCGCCGACGAGAGCCTCGAACGCGGTATCGAACGCCTGGCTCCCCTGCAGCCAGACCCGGTTCTTCTCCTCGCCCTTCCCCCAGCGGATGTACGTTTCGAGCCGGAACTTTTCTGCAAACGCCCTGGTCTTGTCCCGGTTTACGCCGTGGATCTTTTCCGTGGTGAGCGTGCCCTTGTCCCGCGTGCCGCTCTCGTACAGCCGTGAGACAACGAGTGCCCCGAGGACCGCGTCGCCCACGGTGGCAAGGGCATCCATGCTGTCCTTTCCTGCGCCGGCATTTTCATTGAGGTATGCCTGGCGGGTCATGGCGGCTTCCAGAAGAGAGGCATCCGCGAACGTGTATCCGATCCGGGACTGGAGATCGTTGAGAGGAGCGGGCATGGACGATCACTCAGGGGTTGGGGTGGCGGGGGTTAATGGTTGCGGGACAATCTGTGTGCCCATTATCGTCCCGGGTTGAGGTATTCCCCTCCGGGAAAACCGGCACGCCTTTTGAAAACGACACCACGTGACGGTGGAGAGGTCACCACGCTGGCCGGCACGATACATTTTTACTGAGTGTTAAAAATAATAGACATTTATAAATATCCTGAAGAATATTTCCCTTTGATCATGTATGTGTGCTGATGATCAAGGTTCAGGTGGAACAAAACCTGATGAGCGTAAGGATCGGAATTCAGGATTCGCGAAGATCGATAAAAAACGAAAACACTTCACGGTCGAGATGCTTGTCCTCGTCCTCATTGCTGCGGCCGTATTCTTTGGATCGTTGTGGTGGATCTCGACATACCATCCTGTCGGGGCCACGCTTCCGGTGAACAACACATCCCCGGCGATACTAAACGGAACTGCTATTGCTGCAATGCCCCAGTGGGTGACGATCACATGGGTCCAGGCATGGGTCGTTGTGGTCCTGCTGCTGTTCGCGTTCATCTCCGCGCTGGGCTGGTTCATCTATAACCGGTTCATGGGGATCCTGATCAATGAGAATAACGTCATGAGTCTCTCCCGCCTCCAGATCACGCTCTGGACGGTCATCATTGTCCCGGCGCTGCTGATCATGGTCATTGTCCGCTTCGTTTACGGGGTACCGGATCCGTTTAACATCTTCATTGACTGGCATGTCTGGGCGGTACTGGGCCTGTCTGCGACCGCTGCGGTCGGTTCGCCCATGATCAACAAGGGCAAGAGCAACAAGGAGCCAGCTCCGGGCGAGCCGAAAACGGTCCCCGCCCATGATGATCCAGAAGAGCAGAAAAAAGCAGAAGCTGAGGCAAAAAATGCAAGGGCTGATGCAACTGCCAAGGATAACGCGGCAAAAGATGCAAAGGATGACGCTGAGAAAAAGAAATACGAGGCAGATGCGGCAGAACAGGAGGCAAAAAACAGGGAAGAAGAGGCAAGAATTGCACGGCACGCTGCAAATCGCGCAGAGTTTTCAGTCAATACGGCGGAATCACAGGAATTATTGACAAAGAAAGGGGATGCAGAGCATGCCTCAACAACGGCAAGGGCAAATGCAAACAATGCGTCAGCAGCGGCAAAACAGGCCAAGGATAAGGCGGCCCAGGCCGATAACGATGCAAAGGCAGCAAAGGAAGAAGCCGACGCAAAAGAAGCGGCACTGACCAAGACTGTCTCCTATTCCAAATCGGTCGCCAAAGCTGCCGATTCCTTCAACCAGAAACCGGAGGATGTAGAAAAGACCCGCAATGGTCTCCTGTACGCGAACACAGACCCAAGCGAGGCCTGCTTCACGGACATCTTCCAGGGGGATGAGCTGGACAACGCGATGTACATTGACATCTCCAAGATGCAGATGTTCTGGTTCTCGGTGATCGCGATCGGGGGGTATGCGATTCTGCTCTGGGGCATGTTATTAAACGACAACCCGGCCAACCTGGGTTCATTCCCGGCCTTCTCTGACGGCCTGGTCGCCATCCTCGCGGTAAGCCACGCCGCCTACCTTGGCGGTAAGGGTGTCACCCAGACCAAGACCACCGAATGAAAACTTCTCCTTTTTTCCCGAAACTCCCTCATTGAGTTCCATTTTCTCCGGTATGCCCCGTATCCGGTCGGCGTTTTCTTACCTTGAAAAATTATGGGGGCGTTCTCATACTCTTGTCGGGACGCCTCCATCCCGTACCGAGAGGACAAAGACCACGGTGACGATTGCCGCCCGGGACTACGGCCGGCTTCCCTCTCTTTTCGGAAAAGAGATATGCCGGCAGGGGCAAATTTCGCAAGTACAGTGGACCTCTATATTCTCCGGCACGGAAAGGCAGCGCCGCCTTCGGCAAGGAATGACGATTCCTCCCGGGAGCTGACTCCCGAGGGCAGAAAAGATATCCGGAACGCCGCACGCTTCCTTGCCGGAAAGAAGGTCCGGTTCGATGGTATTTTTACCAGTCCCCTTGTCCGGGCCCGCGAGACCGCAGAGATCGTAGCGAAGGTGACGGGTGCCCGGGAGGACCCGGTGGTCCGGGACGAGCTCCTGCCCGGCGGCAACCCGGACGCCGTGTGCTTGCTTGTTTCGCAGTTTGGTGAGGACGCCACCGTCCTGATCGTCGGCCACGAGCCGCTCCTCTCTGCCCTTGTTGCACGGATCATCACCGGGGGCGGGGACGCAGCAGTGGCGCTCGGGAAGGGCAGCCTTGCCAAGATCCGGAACTTTACCTTCGAACGCTCGCCCTCGGGCGAGCTCCAGTGGCTGCTCTCGTGCAGCCAGATGGCGGAGATGCAGTAGGAAGCCGGTGTGCCTTTTTGAGGATCTCCTGCGGGTACACGGGGAAAAAGTCCCGATACGTGAAGGGGCAGGAGGTCGCCCTCCACCTTACCTGTTTTCCCCCGCAGCACACCTCCTTTTATTGTCGTTACCAGGTATTCCTGGCAGTCCCTGCGATACCGGGTCCCTGACGGAGGATTGTCATCATCTCATCCTCTATATCCCTGCACCACAAAACCTCATCGAGCGTATTTCCCCTGCCATGTCCCAGATCTTCACCTTTATTGCACTCTGTGGTCTTGCACTCGCGGCCCTTTTCCTGCTCCTGTACTTCCGGCAGGAAGACCGTGACGTTGCCGGCGGAACCGGCCGGCAGCCGCTCCCCGGCAGGCTCTTTATTCCCATTCTCGTGGCCTGCACGCTCCTTGGCATGGCGATAACGGAATGGCAGGGTGTCTGCCACCTCTCCCCGTGGGGTTTTGTCACGGGCATCATCCTTGGTGCTGCAGCAGAACTGGCCGCGTACCGGCACCGGAAAAGAACCGGGATTCCCTGAAGCTCCTGTTAACCTGTTATGGGGCCATCACTTTTTAACACCTTAAAAAAATCCCAATCCCTCAACGGGTTAACAGAACATCCAAAAGGATATGAAAAAAATATAATCGGATAAAAACGGGTTATCCCATGCCCGGCATCTGTCCTTCTGCGGGGCTGTGGGACTGCGTGATCATCATGTCATCGATGCGGATGAGCATGATCGCGGTCTCGGATGCGCTCTGGATGGACTGGCGCTTGGACCGGAGCGGTTCGAGCACACCTTCCTCAAGCATGTCGATGACCTCTCCGGTGTAGACATTGAGGCCGGCCGTCTTCTTGCCCTTGGCATGGGCGTTCTTGAGGGCAACGAGCTTATCGATCGCGTTGTACCCGGAGTTCTCCGCAAGGGTACGGGGGATGGTCTCGAAGGCCGTAGCGTATCCTTCGATGGCGAGCTGGACCCGGCCCCCGACGGTCTCTGCATAGTCCCGGACCTTCATTAAGAGTTCGGTCTCGACCGCACCGCCGCCGGCAACGTACGTGCCGTCCTCGATTGTATCCATGACGACACGGGTGCCGTCGACAACGGCCCGCTCGAGCTCGTCGAGGAGATAGTCGCTCGTGCCCCGGAGCAGGATGCTGACGGTCTTCGGGTTCCTGCACCCGGATATCCGGGTAATGTCCATATCGTTGTCCTCTTCGACAACATCAGCATGCCCGAGATCTTTTGCGGTGAGGTCTTCGGGCTTGTTCACGATATTTCCGGTCAGCGCACGTGCTGCGTACTTGAGGTCCTTTTCCGGGACGTCTTCGACCGCGTAAATGCCGTTTTTTGCGAGGAAGAACTGGACCGCATCGGCAATGCCCTTCTGGCAGAGCACGACATTTGCGCCGGCGTTTACCACCGCATCAGCCAGTTTCTTTAAGGTATCCTGCTCCTGCTTTGAGAAGGCTGAAATCTGGTCTGCAGCGGAGATCTTGATCTTTGCCTTCACTTGGGTCTTTGCGATCTCCATGGGCAGGGCGATGAGAGCCACTTTTGCCCCGGTGATCTTCTTTGGCATATCTTCGCTTGCCCGTTTCTTGTCAAGGATAATCCCGCGGACAAGCTCGGAGTCATCCATCGACGTGCCCTTCTGTTTTTTGATCAGCACATCGTCTTCACTTGCCAGGTATTTCCCCGAAGTCTTTTCTGTTATGGCCATGACGGCGTCCACGATAATGTCGTCAAGTTTCTCCCTGACTGCTTCGATGGACTTTCCGGTGATTGCCGTGCCGGCGATCTTCCTGAGGGTCTTTTTGTCAGACGGGTCGACCTTGTACGAAAGGGAGTCGGTGATTTCGAGGGCTTTTTCCATGCCCATGCGGTATCCCTCGGCGATAATGGTCGGGTGGATCTTCATTTCGAGCAGTTTTTCTGCCTGGTCCATCAGTGCACCGGCGATGATCACGGCGGTTGTGGTCCCGTCCCCGACCTGGTCGTCCTGGGTCATGGCGACCTCGACTACCATCTTTGCGCCCGGGTGCTCGACCGAGAGCTCGCTTAAGATGGTCGCACCGTCATTGGTGATAACAATGTCCCCGGTGGAGCCGACAAGCATCTTGTCCATGCCCCGGGGCCCAAGGGTGCTCCGGACCGCATTTGCAATGGCCTTTGCGGCCATGATGTTCGAGTGCTGGGCTTCCTCGCCGCGGTTCCGTGTTGTCCCCTGCCTGAGAATGATAATGGGCTGTCCGCCAAGTTGTTGTGACATTTCTGACCTCTTTTTTTTTATTTGTGTCCGGTGTTATTTTCCGGCAATGCCGCATGGACTTCCGGCCTGCTCTCCCGGGTGCTGTGGACGTGTGGCAGGAGCGTACCATCGCTCCCTTTCACGTCCTGTTCGCAGGGATGTTTGCCGGCCCGGCCGGTGACACCGGTTTTCCATGCCTTCCTGTGATGGGCAAGACTTGCTTTGCCGCCTCATATGTCTATCTGTGCCCGGGTTTTGAAAGATCGTAAAATTTTTAATACGCATCTCTCTTTTTATCCGCCTGCAAACGACAAAAAACCGCAAGAACCGGCCGTATTTATGGGCAAAGCAAAAAAGGTTTTTTTACATAATGCTTTCGAGTTTCTTTACAAGAACGTCAAGGCCCTTTTTGATGTCCTCCATGTTCCTGCCCCCGGTGAGAATGATCTTTCCCGAGGAGAAGATCAGGACAACGATCCGGGGCTCCTTGATCCGGTACACGAGGCCCGGGAACTGTTCCGGCTCATATTCAATATTTTCCAGGTTGAGCGTGACAACGACCTTGTTGAGGTTGATGTACCGGGCGAGGTCATAGGAGCAGACAATGTTTGTGACCGCCACCCGGGGCTCCCTGAGGGTCTCCACACCCGCATCATTGAGTGACTTTACCATGACCGAGAGCCCCTTTTTGAGCGCCTCGTTGTTCTTGATGCCGGTCAGCACGATCTTGCCTGACGAAAAGAGGAGGGACGCAATTTTAGGGTCTTCAATATGGTATACCGCGCCCGGGAACCGTTTCTTGTTGAGCTCGCAATGCTCCACCTTCTGGGAAAACATCGCGATATCGATGGACTCTGCAATCGCACCGGATGCAACAATGTTCTCGATTTTCAGGGATTCGTACTTTTGATCATCCATCTTCCCCTCTTATGCTGTTCTCCGGGGCATAAGGCTGATGGATAACCTATATCATGGGTCCGCGGCGTCCGTTCCGGCAGGCTCACCGCATGCCCCCGGAAAACAAAACGCCCCTTTCCCCTCCGCGCCCGGGACGGCCCGGCCGGGCGCGGTACAGGAACCCGGGGGTGTGCCCCGGCAGGGTACCGGCGGATGCACGGGGCAACGCATGAGGGGACCCGGCGTGATCCAAACCATAGCATTATCCCCTTTCGTCGCATTAAAAGAACAGCAACTGTGAGGGATTGTCCATGGGAATCAAACCGTCCTATATCAAAAATCTCGGTACCACGCTTCTGGCAAAGCAGCGGGAGTACTTTACGAAAAACTTCGATGAGAACAAGAAACAGCTGGAACTGTCGGCAACGATCCCCAGCAAGAGGGTCCGGAACCGTATTGCCGGCTATATCACCCGCAGGATGAATGCCAAAAAACGTACCTGATCTCATTCGTTTTTTTACGGCCTTACAAACCCGGCGGACGCAGCGGAGATCGCCTGCCGGCGGGTATACCCTTTTTATGACCTGACGGGTACATTTATCGCTTGAGGTATCATGGTGCGGACGATGTTAAAAAAGGATGAGCGGGTGCTTATTGTCCCGGCATCCGAAAGGAACGCCGGCGTCAGGCTTGTCCCGGTGAAAAAAGGGGACCGCGTCGTGCCCGTTCCCACCCGTGACGGGAGATGGATTACGGTAAAATTAGCCCCCCTGTCCCGGGGCGACAAAATTGCGGTCGTGACCCTGCGGAACGGGAGAAAAGTGGCCCTGAAACTGGAAGAGTTCTCGGACGCTGACCTCGAACGCCGGGTTGAACTTGCGGGCGATTTAACCATTGAGTTCAGGGAAGGCGGGGTCCCCTGAGAGGGCGTTTTGCCGCACGCATTACGTCCAGGGTGCGCCGGGATTATTATTTTTCCATTCCCGGCAGTATCCCCGTGAGATCGTCATTCGCTTTTGTTTAAGGTATCCGTGAACCGGTATGCTTCCCGTGGCACCGCGATCTCAAAACAAGCCCCTTTGCCGGGCTCACCTTTCTCGGTAATCGTTAAGCCGGTAATCGAAAGGATTTCCTGGGAAAGGAAAAGGCCAAGCCCGGTATTTTTCCCAAAACCTTTCTGGAAGAGCCGGTCTTTATCGTCAGGAGAGACCCCCACGCCATTGTCATGGTACCTGAGGATAATCCCGGTCCCTGACTCGCGGCAGGAAAAGTCTATCCTGGATACCCGCTCGCCATGGCGGATCGAATTTTCAATGAGATTGTAAAACACTTTCTCCAGAAGCGGATCCGCATAAATCTCGACCGCGGGTATCCTCATGTCGACAAGGATCGAATGAAGGTCAATGCTTGCCAGTGCCAGCGATACAGTTTCCGGGACATTATGCCACTGGGGTGAATGCACGCCGATATTCTGGTAATCGCGGGTAAAGAGGATCTGGCTCCGGATCGCATTTGCCGCCTGTTCTTCCCGGGCCAGGTAATCGATCAGCTGGGGATCCGTTGTCTTCTGCCGCGAGAGTTCGAGAAACCCAAGCAGTGCGGAGAGCTGGTTAAGGATATCGTGGCGGGTAACATTGTTGAGCAGGTTGAGTTTCTTATTCGCCTGCGTCAGTGATTCCTGCGCCAGTTTGGTCTCGGTAATATCGACAGCCGTGCAGACAACGACCGGTTCACCGGTCTCTGCCGCGGAGACAAGGACCCACCGCGTACTCCCGTCCCCGGCACGGATCCTGACTTCTATATCGCCGACCCTCCGCAGATCGCGGGTTTTGCTGATGAACGATTCCCGCTCTTCCCGGTCCGGGATAATGTCGGAAAGTGACTTCTGCATGAGTTCTTCCGGGCTGTACCGGATCATGGTGGCAAATTTCAGGTTGACCTCCCGGAGCATGAGGGTCTCCCGGTCATAGCTGAATGCCCCCGCCTGTGAATTGTAGTATGTCCCGCAGCTCCTGGCGCTTTCTTTCCGGTATGCTTGTGAATAGGTAGAGATCAGGATACCCAGCGAGACAAAGATGTAGAACCAGATTGTCGCAAGGATGTATGTCTTGATGTCAGGCAGGCCGATGATGAATACCAGCGCGACATAAATCCAGCCTATCAGGATCGACCCGTAGATGCTCAGCTTCGGGCGGGAATATGCGATAAGGACGAGCGGGATGAGGTAAAAATACGGGAATACCTCGTAAATTCCCCGCTGGATGCTGATATACGTAATCAGTACTGACGCTACGATACTGCCAACGATGCAGATATCATAAAAGAGCTGTCTGTTGCGGGAGAGTGGTCTCATCGTCATATTTCACACAGGAACCCTTGCCAGCGCGGGTAACCCCCCTGTACCAATTCTAACCATCTCCTATGATAAAATGGCTTTGCAGAAACGGCCATTACCCGAAGACCCGGGCAAACGTGATAAAAAAAGGCGTTTTTCATGGTCGTGTCAACCCTGCGGGAGTTCCCGTATGGTTCCCGGGGAAAATGCGGGGGTTACCTCCCGCAGGCCTGGCAGGACTCCGGGGCAGGATCTCACGATGCCCGGTAAAGTCCGGCGCTGTCGAAAATCCACCCCGTCTGTTTTATATCCTGTGTCCGTGAATAACAGATCGTTGTAAGGATCAGCATATGTTCAGAGTTCTCTACGTCGATGATGAACCTGGTCTCCTTGAGATCGGAAAACTCTATCTCGAGAAAGACGGCCGGCTCTCCGTCGACGGTGTCACCTCGGCCTCCGGGGCTCTTTTGCTCATGGAGTCCACATCCTATGATGCAATCATCGCCGACTACCAGATGCCTGAAATGGACGGTATTGAATTCCTCGAACGGGTGAGGAGTTCCGGCAACAGCATCCCGTTCATTCTCTTCACCGGCCGGGGCCGGGAAGAGATCGTCATTCAGGCGTTGAACGAAGGGGCTGATTTTTATCTCCAGAAAGGGGGAGAGCCCCAGGCCCAGTTTGCCGAACTCCAGTCCAAAATTTTACAATCCATCTACCGCAGGCAGGCAGAAGAGAGGGTGATGTATCTCAGCCGGATCAATTCCCTGCTCAGCCAGGTCAACAAGAATATTGTTTACATCCCGGATCGTGATAACCTCTTCAGGGCGATCTGTGCTGTTGCCATAGAGTACGGAAAATTCCGGATGGCCTGGATCGGGATAATTGACCGGAAGTCCCGGTGGATCAAACCCGTTGCATCAGCAGGCATTGGCGCCAGGGAATATCTTTCCAACTTAGCCATTTCAGCAGATGACATTCCCGAAGGACGGGGGCCTACGGGAAGAGCAGTGCGGGAGGGCAGGCCTGCAGTCGCGAACAATATCCGGCAGGATCCGGCGATGATCCCGTGGCACGATGCTGCAGAAAAGTTCGGTTACCGTTCATCAGGCGCCTTCCCGATCCGTTGCAGGGGTGAGGTGATCGGTACATTCTCCCTTTATGCTGCCGAACCTGAATTTTTCTCTTCCGAGGAAGTGGCACTCCTTGAAGAAGTTTCAGGCGACATCTCGTTTGCTCTCGACAACTATGACCGGGAAAAAGAGCGTTTTGCGGCGGTCGAAGCGCTGTCCCGAAGCGAGGAGCGCCTGAAGTTTGCCCTTGAAGGTGCCAATGACGGCCTGTGGGACGTATGGATGGAGACCGGCGAGGTGTACCTGAGCCCACGGGGATGCGAGATTCTCGGTTACACGCCGGAGGAACTGCCCGAGATCGCCCGGGTGTGGAACGACCTGGTGTACCCTGACGATCTGCCCCGGACCCGGGCAGCACTGGATGCCTATCTCGAAGGGCGCACGGAGATCTTCTCGATCGAACAGCGCCTGATAACAAAGTCCGGGAAGCCGAAATGGATCTTAACCCGGGGAAAGGCCTCTGCCCGGAATGAGGAGGGCAGGGTACTGCGGATGACCGGGACGCACTCGGATATCTCGGAACGGAAAAAAGCCGAGGATGACCTGAGGGCAGCAAACGAGCATCTTACTGCATTAGAAGAGGAACTCCGGGCGCAGTACGATACGCTGGGAGAAAACCAGAAGGCGCTCGCGCTCTCTGAAGAAAAATACCGCACACTGGTAGAAACCTCCTTCGACGGTATCGTGATCCACCAGAATGGAATCATCGTGTACGCAAACGCAACGGCAGTCAGGCTTCTGGGTGCCAGCTCAGCGGATGAATTTTTGGGAAAACCTGCCCTCTCGTTCGTGCACCCCGACTGCCACAGGATGGTGATGGAACGGATTGCATCTGCCATGAAGGGTGATCCGCAGCAGATCATGCATGAGAAATTCCTCCGGGCCGATGGCAGTGTCATCGATGTTGATGTGGTAGCAATTCCCTTTATCTGGAAGAATGCGGCAGCAGTGCATGTTGTCTTCCGGGACATCACGGAACGCAAAAAGGCGGAGGATGCACTCCGGCAGAGCGAAGGAAAAAACCGCTGGCTTGCTGCCATTGTGGAATCATCTGATGATGCTATCATAGGAAAAACCCTTGACGGCGTCATCACCAGCTGGAATGCAGGTGCAGAAAAGATCTACGGGTATCCGGCCCGGGAAGTGTTCGGAAAATCAATAGCCCTGCTGATCCCCCCGGACTGGGAAAACGAACTCCCCCAAATCCTGGAAAAGATCCGGCACGGGGAACATATCCACCATTACGAGACAATCCGGATCAGGAAGGACGGGAAAAGGATCCAGATATCCCTTACGATCTCCCCCATTTACGGCCCTGATGGCACCATCACCGGAGCCTCTACGATCGCACGGGATATCACCGAACAGAGGCTCGCAGAAGAGCAGCTCCGGCAGAACCAGCGGCTGCTCGCATCAGCGATGGATCTCGCGCACATGGTGAGCTGGGAGTACGATGTTGCCACCGGCCTGTTCACGTTTGACGACCGGTTTTTCGCGTTCTACGGCACTACAAGCGAACGGGAAGGCGGTCACCGGATATCGGGAGAAACATATGTCCGTGAATTCGTTTACCCGGAAGATATTCCCGCTGTCGCCGAAGTGATGAAACAGAGCCCGGCAATCACGGATCGCGATTACACCATGCAGATGGAACACCGGATCGTCCGCCGCGATGGGACGGTACGTACCATTATCGTACGGTTAGCTCCTGTTTTTGGGGCCGATGGAAAGCTTGCGAAGATCTATGGTGCCAACCAGGACATCACCGAGCTCAAGAAAGCCGAAGAGGCGCTCCGGGAGAGCGAGAAGCGTTACCGCGATATGTTCGAGCTCAACAATGCCGTTATGTTCCTTGTCGATCTCCAGAGCGGCAAAATTGTGGATGCAAATACCGCGGCCTGTCATTATTACGGGTACAGCCGGGAGGAATTTACCGGGCTGGATATCTCTTCGATCAACATCCAGGAGCGGGCCCGTACCCTGCAGGATATGAGCCGGGCTGACGGCAGCCCGGGGGCAGTGTTCCACTTCCGGCACCGGAAAAAGAACGGGGAGATCCGGGACGTTGAGGTGTTCAGCGGTCCCATCACCCTCGCGGGCCGCCAGGTCCTGCACTCTATTATCCAGGACGTCACCGAACGCAATAAGGCCGAAGAGGTGTTGCGGGAGAGCGAGGCGCGTTACCGGAATCTCTTTACCAATATGCTGGAGGGATTTGCCTATTGCCGGATGATCTACGACGACGCAGGACAGCCTCTGGACTTCATCTACCTCGATGTCAATCCCTCGTTTGACCGGATTATCGGTACAAAGACCGTTACCGGCAAACGGGTTACCGAGGTATTCCCGGGCATCAGGGAAGCTTTTCCGGAACTGTTTGAAACATATGGCAGGGTTGCGTCGGGCGGCGAGCCGGCGTCCTTCGATATCGATTTCTCACCGATCGGCAAATGGCTGCACATATCTGTCTACTCCCCGGAAAAAGATCACTTTGTTGCCGTATTTGAAGACATCACCGTCCGCAGGCTGGCAAATGAACAGCTCAAAAAGGCCGAAGAAAAATACCGGCATATCTTTGAGACCGCTCTTGAAGGTATTTATCAGATTACCCCGAAGGGAAAACTCCTGACCGCCAACCCTGCGATGGCCAATATCCTTGGGTACGACTCCGCGGAGGACCTTACAACCACGGTCACGGACACGGCCCGGCAGCTGTGGGTGCACCAGGGGAAGCGGAGGGAATACCTCCGGCAACTCCGGGAACATGATGTTGTCCGGGATTTCGAATGCGAGTATTATCGCAAAGACAAAAGCCTGATCTGGGTATCCCTGACCACCCATACTGTACGCGGACCCGACGGAAACGTTCTCTTTTCTGAGGGTATCCTGACCGATATCACCCGGCGCAAGACCGTCGAATCCGAACTTATCGGGAGGGAGGCGGAATACCGCACGATTCTCCGGACGGCAATGGACGGGTTCTGCATTATCAGCAAGGAGGGGCGGTTCCTCGATGTCAACGACGCATTCTGCCAGATGACCGGATACACGCGGGAGGAGCTGCTCACCCGGTCCCTTGCCGATATCGAGGCAAAAGAGACGTCCGGTGAGATCGCAGCGCATTCCCGGGAGATCCTCTCCAAAGGCGCAGACCGGTTCGAGACCCGCTACCGAAGGAAAGACGGCAGTGTCATCGATGCCGAGGTCAGTGTGGTCGTTACTGACCGGCACGGCGGCCAGTTTGTCACCTTCCACCATGATATCACAGAACGGAAACGTGCCCAGACGGACCTTGAAAACGCCCGCAGCGAGCTGGAGCAGAAAGTCCTTTCCCGGACCCGGGAACTCAAAGAGACCAACGAATCGCTTCTCGCGGAAATTGCGCTCCGGAACAAGGCCGAAAACGAGATTGTCGCCTCCCTTAAGGAAAAAGAGATGCTCCTCAAGGAGATCCATCACCGGGTCAAGAACAACATGCAGGTGATCTCAAGCCTTCTTTTTATGCAGGCACGGGCGCAGAAGGATGAAAAAGTAAAAGAAATTCTCAAAGAAAGCCAGGACCGGATAAAATCGATCGCCCTGGTACATGAAAAACTCTACCAGTCAAGGGATTTCGACCAGATCGATTATGCAGATTATCTAAGGAAAATTACCGATCACCTCTTCGAATCATACCAGGTCGATCCAGGGAGAATCACCCTGCACCTGAACGCCGAGAAGGCAGTGCTGCATATCGACAAGGCGGTCCCCTGCAGCCTGATCATCAACGAGATGATCTCCAATTCCTTAAAACACGCATTTCCCGGGGAAAGAAAAGGGGTGATTACGATTGATTTCAAAAAGAGCGGGGAAAATTACATCGTGACCTACAGTGATGATGGTATCGGGATACCTGACAGCGTGACCTTTGACCGGACTGAGTCCCTCGGGATGCAGCTTATTAAGGGCCTGACAAAACAGATCAACGGGTCAATCGGGCTGGACAGGACGGCCGGAACGAAATATACGATCTCGTTTCCCGCGTAATTGGAGGAGGTAACATGAGCAAAGGAACAATTCTGGTGGTCGAGGACGAATTTGTCACCGGCTCCGAGATCCGGGCACGCCTTGAAGAGATGGGATTTGACGTGCCCGCGGTCGTGGACACCGGCGAAGATGCAGTGCAGAAGGCTGGCGAACTGAATCCCGATATTGTCGTGATGGACATCACGCTCAAGGGCAAAATGACTGGGATCGAAGCAGCCGACCGGATCCGGGCGCAGTATGGTACACCGGTAGTCTACCTGACGGCCCATTCTGACGAGGCAACCGTGAACAGCGCCATGCTTTCCGAACCCTTCGGGTACCTGATTAAACCCCTTGATGAAAGGGCGTTGCGGACAACCATCCGGATGGCGCTGTACAAGCACGTGATGGACGAGAAAGTGCGCCAGAGCGAAGAGACCATCCACGGCCTTCTGGATGCAACAAAGGATGAAGTTGTGCTCGTGGACAGCGCCGACGGGAAGATCCTTGCGTGCAACGAGGCGTTCGCCCGGAGCGCCGGCCGACCCGCCGCCGATCTAACCGGCGTCGTTGTCTACACGCTGATCAAGACCGGGGGAATTTCGATGAAAACCGCAGATGCAATGCAGAAAAAGGATGCTGCATCCCCGGTCTCGTTTGAAGAAGAGGTACAGGGCCGCTGGTTTGACACAACGCTCTATGTCATGCGGGACAGCCGGACATCCCGGAGTCAGGTCGCCGTCTTCCGCCACGAGATCACCGCCCTCAAGCGTGCAGAAGGGGATCTTGCGGCTGCGAACAGGGAGCTTGTCCAGGAGAAAGAACGGCTGGCCCTGTATGCCTCCGCGCTCGACCGTATGAGCGATTGTGTCGTCATTACCGATGCAACCGGGAATATTCTCTACGTGAATGACACGTTCGAGAAGAAGTTTGCGCTCGGCCGTGACGATGTGAAAGGGAAGCATTTCAGCGAGCTCGCTCATGCTGAGAACCGGTATCCCCTCTCAAAAGAAGAGTTCCTCCATTACCGGGACACCGGCAACATCGCGGTCTTTGTGGCAAAAAATGCCTACGGGGTCAAGATGACCATGACCCTTACCAGTTCGCCTATCCTTATCGTGAACAAACGGCCGCAGAACTTCGTCTTCGTCTTCCGGGACAAGACGGGGTAATCCCCGGTTCTGCCAGGTCTTTTGGAGTTATGATACCTGCTCCGTCGAAGATCTCCCCCTTAGGTTCCGCAGACCTGACAAAAATACCGGGGATGGTTCTGACCCTGCCGATCACTCCTTTGCCGGACCGGCCCTCCGGTACTCTCCTTTCGGAACCGTGATCTCGAACCGTGCGCCTTTCCCTTCCTCGCCGGTCTCGGCAATCGTCATACCGGTGATCGCGAGCACTTCCCGGGCAAGGAACAGCCCAAGACCGGTATTCTTCCCGTATCCGCGTTCGAAGATCCTCTCCTTCTCGTTCTTCGGAATGCCGTTCCCGTTATCCTCAAACCGGATGACAAGGGAGCCGCCTGCCTCTTCTGCGGTCATGGTGATTTTTGTCACGTTCCCGCCATGGCGGATCGCGTTATCGATGAGGTTCCCGAACACTTTCTCGAGCATGATATCGGCAAATACCTCGGTTCCGGTACAGTCATCCGATATGGCCAGGTGTGGCGGGACAGGAGTTTTTGCGAGAGTCAGGTGAAGGTCCTGCCACTGTGGCTCATGGCTCCCCAGGTCCTGGTAGATACGCGTAAAATCGATCTGGTCCCGGATGGCTTCTGCGGCAGACTTCAGTTTTCCGATAAATGCTTCTGTCTCCGGGTTGTCTTTGACTTTTTTGCGTGCAAGTGCCAGCAGGCCCAGCTGTATGGTGACCTTGTTGAGGATATCGTGCCGGGTGATGCTGGAAAGCAGGTTGAGCTTTTTATTGACTTCCCGGAGTGCTTCTTCTGACCGCTTGCGATCGGTGATATCCCGGACAACGGAGACGATGACCCGTTTTCCCATGAGCGTGACCACGTGCGTATTGATCTCCACCGGGAGAAAGGTGCCGTCCTTTCGCTGCTGCATGGTCTCGAATATCGCATGGCCCTTCGTCAGGAGCTCCCGGTAGATCTCTTCAAGGGCTTCGCTGTGGTACCTGTGCGGGATGTCGAGCGGGGCCATCTGCAGCATCTCTTCATACGTGTATTGCACCATCCGGCAGGCAACCCTGTTCACATCGAGGAACCGTCCCGGGCTCCCGTCGGCGTTCAGTTCGCTGATCGTTATCCCGTCGTTGATGTTGTTGAAGATGCCCCGGAACTTCTCCTCGCTCTCCCTGAGTGCCTCCTGCTGCAGCCGTTCTTCCGTAATATCATGGATTGTACCGATGGTGGCCGGTTTTCCCTTGTAGATGGCACTTCCCACATTCATCCTTACCCGGCGCCGTGTCGTGCCATCGCGCATCAGGAACGAGCTCTCGTACACTTCGGGGATCTTCTCCCCTTTAAGCCGTGAGTGGTGGCGGGAGAGTACGGTCTCCCGGTCCTCGGGTGCGAGGAATTGTCCGAGCGGTGCGCCGGTGGCCTCTTCCACGGTATATCCCAGCATCTCAAGGAAGTTTTTGTTACAGAATACCAGGCGGCCGTCCTGTGCGATGAAGATCCCATCCAGGTTGTGTTCGATCAGCGTCCGGTACTTCTCTTCGCTCTCCCGGATGGCATTCTCCATCTTTTTCCGCTGGTCAATGGGGCGGGTGGTAATGACAATCCCGTTCACCGCCGGGACATCCAGCATGTTTGTCCCGATGGCATCTACCCAGATATAGGTGCCGTCCGCCTTCCGGATCCGGAATTCCGTCGGGATTCCCGGGTTTTTCCGGTCGTAGACCGCTTTGAGTTCTTCCCTTACACGCCCGACGTCGTCAGGGTGGATGGAGAGGAAGGGATCCCTGTCGATGTTCTCACCGGGGGGATACCCGAGGATGGCGGTTGTGGACGGGGACTCATAGGCGATCTTTCCCTCGCGGTCGAGGATCCGGATCATGTCCGAGGCATTCTGGATAAGGGACCTGAACCGGATCTCACTCTCCTTAAGGGCCTCTTGTGCCCGCTTCTGCTCGGTGATATCGCGGATGATCCCTTCCACACCGGCAACCGCCCCGGACTCATCGGCGTAATAGTGGCTGTTGGTGGAAACAGACACCGGAGTCCCGTCCTTTTTCCTGATCCGGGTCTCGAAATTGCGGACCGATCCGGTCTCCTGCAGCCGGGCAAGGAGATCTTTCCTGTCTGCCGGGTCAAAGTAGAAGGTAGCGATCTGCCTTCCCAGGAGCTCGTCAATGGAATCGTACCCGAGCAGTGCCGCACCGCTCGGGCTTGCCATGAGCAGGTTGCCGTCCCGGTCGGTCCGGTAATAGATATCCTGGATGTTCTCGATGACGCTGCGGTACTTCCTCTCGCTTTCCTGCAGGGCATGTTCTGCCCGTTTGCGTCCGGTGATGTCGGTGATCAGGTTGACGGATGCCGGGGCCCCTTCAAATTCAATCAGGTTACCGCTCATCATGACGGAAACGCGGCCGCCGTCCCCCCGGATCAGGTCCAGTTCGTAGGGTTCAAAGGTCTCCCCTGCCATCCGTTTTTTTACTGCGGCCTGCACCAGCTCATGGAATTCCGGCGGGACCAGGATCATGATGGATTTGCCCAGAAGTGATTCCTGCGAATACCCGAGCACTTTTTCGCAGGTGGGGTTGAGGTAGAGGATCCGGGTATTCCGGTGCACGATGATACTGTCACTGAGGCCCTCGAGCAGGGAACGGTACTTATTCTCGCTCTCCCGCAAGGCCCTGACCGCCTGCCTTCGCTCGATGGCAAGGATGATACGATGCAGCAGCTCGGCAAACTGTGCGGTCGGGGCCCCTCCTTTCTGGAGGTACGAATCCACACCGCTGTTGATTGCCTCGATGACGACTTCCTCTCTCCCCCGTCCGGTAAAGAGGATGAACGGGAGATCCGGGCAGGATGCACGGACAATCTTGAGGAATGCAATCCCGTCCATTTCGGGCATCTGGTAGTCGGAGACGACCGCATCGAAATTCTCCGCCTGTATCCGGGCAAGTGCGGCCGGGGCAGAGGTAATGACGTCAACGGAAACCCTGCCGCCCTGCTCCAGAAAGAGCTTGCCCACCTCAAGGAGGTCCGGTTCATCATCAACGTAGAGGACGCGGTAGATACCCATCACCCTTTATTGTTTGTAGTTTTGGCAAGTGACGGATTTAAAGAAACAGGTTTGGTGCTGTTGCGCCTGCGGTTAGTGGCAGATTTTTTGCATTGCAATAATCTGAGTATCAACCGCAGACGCAACAGAACCCAAAAAGCCAATGTATAATATAACGCGTGAACATAACGGGCAATTAGAACGTTATTCCTATGTATCGTATTCTCTATGTCGATGATGAGTCAAGCCTGCTCGAAATTGGCAAAATTTTTCTCGAGAGGAACGGGCAGTTCTCCGTTGACATCATTAATTCAGCCCCGGAAGCACTGGCCTTCCTCGCTACAAAAAACTACGATGCCATTATCTCGGATTACCAGATGCCAGTGATGAACGGCATCGAATTCTTAAAGCAGATCAGGTCGTCCGGTAATTCCATCCCGTTTATCATCTTCACTGGACGAGGTCGCGAGGAGGTTGTGATCGAGGCTATCAACTCCGGCGCGGATTTCTACCTCCAGAAAGGCGGCGATCCCAACTCACAGTTTGCAGAACTCAGTCATAAATTAAAAATCGCCGTTGAGCGGAAACGTGCCGTCAACGCGTTGGTACAGGACGAGATCCGGCTCAAGACACTAGGTACTTTTTACCAGATGATCTCTGCTCCCTTAAAAGAACTGATGATCTTTGCAGTAGAGAAATCCGTGGAAATCACGCTAAGCTCGATAGGCTATCTCGCTTTTGTTTCAGAGGACGAGTCCCTTCTTACCATGTACGCCTGGTCTTCGGTGGCGATGAAAGAATGTCATATCGAAAAAAAACCCATTGAATATCCTCTTCATGCGACTGGATTATGGGGGGAGGCAGTCCGGCAGAGGCGTCCCGTTATTACCAATGATTATGCCGCATATAACCCGCTCAAAAAAGGATACCCCAAAGGGCATGTTCCTGTCATCAGGCACATGAACATCCCGGTTTTTGACGGCAGCCGCATTGTGATGGTTGCCGGCGTGGGAAACAAACCTTCAGATTATGATGAACGGGACGTGTATGAGCTTTCCATCCTGATGAGCGGTTTGTGGAATGTCATAAAACAACGGAGAGCTGAAGAGGAACTCCGTAAGAAAAATGATGAACTCAATGCTTCCTATGAGAAGACTGCCGCGGCAGAGGAAGAACTTCGTTCCAATTTGGATGACTTGATCCAACGGGAACATGCGTTGAAGGCAAGCGAGGAACGTTACCGGAATGTCGTTGAGACCCAGACCGAATTCATCTCCCGGTTTCAACCGGACAGCACTCATGTTTTTGTCAATGAAGCCTACAGCCGCTATTTCGGTATGAAAAGTGACGAGATCATAGGGCACCGGTTCCGTCCTAATATTCCGGTTGAAGACCAAGAGCGCGTGAAACTGTTTTTTGCATCTTTAACCAAAGACCACCCGGTTGATGTCATTGAACACCGGATCATCATGCCGGATGGCAGCATCCGATGGCAGCAGTGGACCGATCGTGCAATCTTCGATTCTTCCGGGAAGGTTACTGAATACCAGTCGGTAGGCCAGGACATTACCCTACGGAAACTGGAGGAGCAGGTACTCCATGAAAATGAACAACGCCTGACTTCGATCTATAATACTGTCGGGGACTCCATCTTTCAGCTGACTGTCGAACCTCATGAGCAGTACCGCTTTACCTCAGTCAATTCGGCCTTTAGCAGAACCACAGGAATACCTTCCGGGCAGGTGATAGGGAAGAAAGTGAACGAGATTATCCCCGAACCATCTCTCTCACTCGTTCTGGGAAAATACCGGCAGGCTATCGAAGAAAAGGCCATTGTCCGTTGGGAGGAAATTTCCCATTACCCCAGCGGGCAACTGACGGGAGAGGTCAGTATCGCGCCTATCTTTGATCAGGCAGGTAATTGTTTATACCTTATCGGATCCGTGCATGATATCACTGAGCGCAAGCACGCAGAAGAGGAACTGCGGGAACGAAATTCCCAGATGCGTGCACTCATCGATAACCTGCCTTTTGATACGTGGGCCATGGATCGTTCGGGCCACTATATTCTGCAGAATCAGGTTTCGATCAAAAACTGGGGAGACAGTGTCGGCAAAACCCCCAAACAAATCCATCTTCGTAAAGATCTGCTCGAAAGATGGCAGGAGAATAACAGGAAAGCGTTTGAAGGTACTGTCGTAAAAGGCGAATTGTCAGTACCGTCCGAAAACGGGGTGCGGATATATGATGAGATCATTGCCCCAGTCAGGGTAGGTAATGTCATTAACGGGATCATCGGAGTAAATATTGACATCACAGAACAAAAACGGGCTGATGAGGCACAGCTCCTGGCCACGAAGAAGCTCAAGCTCCTTACCAGCATCACCCGCCATGATATCAACAACCAGATCCTCGCTTTGAAGGCGTACCTTGCTCTGATGGAAATGAACCGGTTCGATCCTGCATTTGATGAGTATTTCCGGAAAACCAAAATTACTGCAGAGCGAATGTCTGCCATGATCCGATTCACCAACGAATACGAGTCGATCGGCATGAAAACCCCTGGCTGGGAAAACGCTCGTGCGCTCGTCGATACTGCGGCATCCCAGGTTCCCCTTGTAGGCATCAGGCTGGAAAACAATATTCCTGCCGGAACCGAGTTATACGCCGATCCGCTGATTGTCAAGGTCTTTTACAACCTGATGGATAATGCAGTCCGGTATGGGGAGACAATTACGACGATAAGGTTCTCTTTGCAGAAATCGGGTACTGATCTTGTCATCCTATGCGAGGATGATGGAAATGGCATCCCGGCAGACGAAAAAGAAAAGATCTTTGATCGCGGATTTGGAAAAAACACCGGACTTGGGCTTTTCCTCTCACGGGAAATCCTTTCAATCACCGGTATTAAAATTCAGGAAACCGGGAAGCCGGGAAAAGGAGCACGGTTTGAGATGATGGTACCGAAAGGCACGTTCCGGCTCCCTGATACCCGGTAAGGTCTGGATACAACAACACACGATACAACGATGACCGATACGAAAATACAGGAAATCGCCCCCCCAACATCCGGCGCCGGCACGAGCGTGCACACGCCCGCGGTGGCACCAAAAGTGGTTTCATCCCCGGTAAAACACGTAAAAGCGTTAAAACATGCATCGCACAAGATCTGGTACCGGAAGGACCATCCAAAAGCCGGGGCCGGTGTGAAAACCCCGTCCGATCCCGCCCCGGAATAACCAGTCTTCCACTCACTATACTTCCCCTTTTTTCGTTCCGCGTTCCACCGAAGGCTTTGCACAGGCAGGTATGCCGGCCGGGGTATTCCTGCACGCTGCCTGCAGCCGGGGCCCGGACCTTCGGATATCTCTTTTGTTTGCCGGGCTTTGTGAGGCGGGTACCTGCCCTTCCCCTTCAGGAACCCCTGAACAGATCCCGGTATCATCTCCCTGTCGGCCATAAGAGACCCCCGGGAAAGGGGCCTGTCACCGTTTTGCCCGGCATCAGGTTTAACCCCTCACTCGTTTCATGTGGGTATATGCTTGAGGAGTTCAGCGAGCAAAACCACTGCGACCAATACGCTCCTTCCCGGGGAGTGTCTTTTGCAAAGTGCCTGATGATGCAGAGAGAATTATCCCGGGTCAGCAACTGCCCTCTCGGGTATGACAAAATGAGCCCCCCGGTTATAAAAAAATGAGATCCGGATAGATTGCCATCATCATGGACTTTTTATAACGGCCCCGACCTTTGCCCGGAGACCGGTGCCGCCATCGCGGTACGCCGGGCCGGGGATCCACCTGCTCTCGTTTGTCCGCTTTCGCGGCTGTCCCGGTGCATGGGGATCCCGGCGAACCAAAAAAAGTTCACGCCTTCAGGGAGTTTATCTCATTCTTCGCGTAAAACAGGGAGGTGCCGGGCAGCTTGCCCCGGTATCCAATGTGTCCGGACAACTCTCGTCCATCCTGATCCCGGTGTTCCCTTTTCAGGACGCTTTTTTGATAAACGTGCCATTCCCGTACTCGTCAAAGGCCTGCTGCAGTTCCTCCTGCGTGTTCATGACAATGGGGCCGCCCCACGCGATCGGCTCGCGGAGCGGTTTTCCCGAAAAGAACAGGAACCGCACGCCATTCTTCCCTGCATGAATATCGACCGAATCCCCCTCTTTCCCGAACAGGGCCATGGTCCGGTTCATCAGGTCGTCGTTATTGCGCTGGTCAAACCTCCCTGAACCGCCGATCACGTACACTGCTGCCATATACCCGGGCTTTACCGGGTGCGCAAACTGCGCATCCGGTTCGAGGGAAACGTCAAGGTACTCGGGTTCCGCCATGATATCGCGTACGGGCCCGGAAACCCCGGCAACAGTTCCGCAGATGACCTTCGCGCTCACGCCGCCCTGTACGGTGACCGTGGGGATCTCTTCCGCCCGGATCTCCTGGTACCGCGGGTCCATCATCTTGTATTTCCGGGGGAGGTTGACCCAGAGCTGGAACCCTCCCATCCGGCCCTTGACCGGTTTTGGCATCTCCTGGTGGATGATGCCGGACCCTGCCGTCATCCACTGGACGCATCCGGCATCGACGCTGCCCGCATGGCCCATGCTGTCACCGTGTTCCACGGTCCCCTCCAGCATGTAGGTGACCGTCTCGATGCCCCGGTGCGGATGCCAGGGAAAGCCGGCCAGGTAGTCCTTTGGCCGGTCGGAACGGAAGTCATCCAGCAGGAGGAAGGGGTCAAAGTCCGGGATCTCGTTGTAGCCGAACGCCCGGTTCAGGTGAACGCCGGCCCCTTCAAGGGTAGGCCTGCTCTTCAGGATTCTGGCAATTTCTCTTGGTTTACTCATAGGCCCTCTCTTTGCATGGTACCTGGTTTGTTCCGACTGCCTCGTCCCCGTTTACCGGTCTTGGTTCCGCCATTACGCCCCGGCTCAGGTCCGTCCCATGCCGATCATGTAGCCGTACCGCGAGTAGACCTCTTTCACCAGTTCGCCGGCTTTCGGGTTTGCCCAGTCGTGCATCCACTCCGAGACCAGCGACTCGACCGTGATCGGGATGACTCCCGCCTGCAGCATCCGCTCGATCCCGTACCTATGGGCATCCGGTGTTGAATCGCCTGCCGCGTCCATCAGGCCGTATACCTCGTACCCCTCCCTGATGGCATGCAGGGCCGTGTAGGCAAAGCACATGCTGGTCCAGAGCCCGGAGATGACGAGTTTCTTCCGGCCGGTCTTCTTTGCGGCATTCCAGGTCTTCTCATCTTCGAAGGCGTCAAAGCCGGGCACCGCCCGGGCGTAGACCGGCTGGCCGGGGAAGAGGGCGGTGACCTCGGCAAGGAAATTCCCGTTGTTCTGCGGGTTGATAGTCGAGAGCACGACCGGGACGTTCAGGATGCTTGCCGCCTTTGCCGCACAGTACGCGGCGTTCCGGATGATGGTCTTGTCTCCCGAGGCAACGCCTGAAAACATCGTGGGCTGGTAGTCCACGAGAACAAGGGCACTGTTCTTATCGCTCAACAACTCCAGTTTTCCGTCTTTCTGGCTGGCCATTTGCATCTCCCTCCTTTGGTATATACGAGTGGATTTCTCCCCGGCAGTATATACTTTGCGACCCGGGAGAGGACCGGCTGGAGGTGTTGGATCTGACGCCGGGCAGCCTGCCGGTGCAATACGTTGTGAAAGGTGTCCGGAACCCGGCAGCGTCAGCTTATGTCTGAAAAGAACTGCGAGAGTTCAAAGCGGGGCGGGATAACCTGCCCGGCAGAGCCGGGCACCCCTCGTTATCGTAATAATCGTCAAGGACGGCCGGCCGGGGTTCTTTATGGATGCACCAGTTTGCCATAAGGGTGGAGATATCAGGTATTCGAAGAGCTGGCACCGGAACCTGATCTTCGCAATGATGTGCCGGAATGGTTCTTACGCCTTAATGCTTGCTTCGATCTCTGCCTGTTTCTCGTCACTTTTGTGATTCTTCACGTTTGAGGATCTGCCGGATCTCTTTTTTGAGAAGGGGCAATTTGTTCGTGGCGTTATCCCAGAGAATTGTGGGTTTGATCCCGAAATAGGCATGCGTGAGAACATCGCGGAAACCGGCGATCTTTTTCCAGTCTGTCTTGGGGTATTTTTCCTTAAGTTCCGCCGGCAGGTTCTTGATCGCTTCACCGATGATCTCGAAATTCCGGATAACGGCGTCCTTCCTCATCTCATCGGAAGTGAATTCATCAAAACTGATCCCGTGGAGGTATTTCTCAATTTTATCCGTTGATTCAAGAATATCGTCAAGGTAATGGAGCGCAGTCCTACGCATACACGACCTCTTTTAAAATATAAGGCCGGATCCTCTTTTTGATCGCGCCTTTCATGACGAGATCGACCTTACGCATAAAGAGGTCCTCCAGGTAGAACTTGCAGTCCATATAGTTGTCGAACGTCTCCTCGCCTTTCCGGAAGGAGACCAGCACATCCACGTCACTGTCCGGCCGCTCCTCTCCGCGTACAAAAGAGCCGAAGATGCCGATGTCGCGGACCCCGAACCGCTTTTTTATTTCCGGTTCGTGGTCCCGGAGCAGGGCAATGACGTCCATATCTCATTTCCTGTATGCATGTACCGGTTCTTAACATTGTGGTTCACCCCCGTGACCGGCCGTTCGATCGCTCTTTTTTACGGTTCTCCAGAGAAAGTATCATTACGTCAAAACCGATCCTTCTTTATGCCATCACAGAAAAGTTGTCCCCTGAAATTTGGAACAGCAGTCAATGCCGAGGGATTGCTTATCGAAGTCCCGTGCAACGGGAAAGAGTGTGCATGGTTTTTCGATAATCATTGTGCCGTACTTGATCTCGCAAAAGAATTATGTTCAGATCCGGTGAGGAGAACGCCAAAGGGAGCGAAGGCCGAGTGATCACCGGGAAACATCATTGCCGTTAATGTAATGTAACTTCGTGCCCTTTTTACCTGCCCGCTTTCGCCCCGTCCGCGGCGGTTATACGGGGAGATTTGGGGTGCTGGAATAAGGGGATCTGGCGCTCATCGGGGTACCGCCCCTCGCCGCCGTGCGGGCCTGGTCCCCTTACCGCCGCCTTTTTTTCCTCCGCCCTCCCACCGGTTCCTGTACCATGATCGCCCTGCGTCCCCTCACCGATGCCGATGTCCCGGTGATCAAGGCCTGGCCCCCGTACCCTCCGGAATTTGCCGGGCTGGACTACAGCCTGCGGGATGGCGGCTGGCTGGACACGTACCGGAATAACAATGGTAACGAGGTCTTTGCCGCCATTGACGGAAGCGAACTCGTCGGCTTCTCGCTCCTGCTCCGGGACCATAACGGATCCCCCGAGTTCATGGTGGCGCTCCACCCGGGCCGGATCGGGGGAGGGCTCGGGAAGACAATAGTGCGCCTGACGCTCGCGCAGGGATTTTCCCGCCCGGATGTCGGGCGGATCCGGCTGATCGTGCGCAAGAACAATTTCCGGGCGCAGGCCCTCTATGCGTCCCTGCACTTTGCACGGACCGGAGCGCTCACCAAAGAGGTCCAGGGTGTGCCCGTGGAGTTCTCCACAATGGAGATCACCCGGGAAGATTTTTCATAAAGGAGAGAAGTGCATGAAGCAGGCATTACTGGTCATCGATGTGCAGAACGAATATTTCACCGGGAAGCTGCCGGTCACGTTCCCGGAGGGAAGCCTTGCAAACATTAAAAAAGCCATGGACCATGCGCAGGGTGCCAGCATCCCGGTCGTGGTCATCCAGCACACGAACACGGCCCCGGATGCCCTGACCTTCCAGAAAGGGACGCCGGGCTGGGAACTCCACGATGAAATCAAACGGAGGCCCGCGGACATCGTGATCGAAAAGAACCTTCCCGGCAGTTTTACCGGGACGGGCCTTGGGGAATGGCTGGAGAAGAATGCCATCACGACGCTTGTGATTGCCGGCTACATGACCCAGATGTGCTGCGACACGACCGCACGCCAGGCTTTCCACCGGGGGTATTCCGTGAATTTCCTCTCCGATGCGACCGGAACCCTATCGATCACGAACGCTGCCGGATCGGTTTCTGCTGCTGATTTGCACAACGCGGTCCTGGTCACGCAGCAGATGCGGTTCTCCCGGGTAATGAAGACGGACGAGTGGGTCCGGGGGATGTAAAGGGGAGACGCTCAAAGGGGGCTGCCGGTGAGGTGTGAGGGTTTGACCCCGGCAAGACGACCTCCTCCCATCCGGGCCCAATCTGCCCTCCGATGACCCCTTTTTGTACATAAAAGAAGCCCGTATCGGGCTCCGATTCAAAATAAGCCCCAATCGGCCGTATTTTGGCAATCGGACGAAATAAACGGATCTCATATCGGGATTTTGAGGGCGTTTTCGGGGTCCGGATGGGTTTTTGGTTATGGATGGGAAAAGAGGCTGTTTTTGGGGCCTCTGTGGGGCTCTAATGGTTATTATATGGGGCTCAAATTAGGCTTATTTTGGCAAATTGGCGATTATATTGGCGCGGATTTTTGAGGAGGGCAATCGGACGGTTTTACGGGGAGATTTTGGCCCGCCCCTGCAGAGGATCCTGTTTTATGGGGTGATTCACCCGGGTGCCTGCCTCCTCAAAAAGGAGAGACTGATTTTTCCCGGTATCACGGTACTTATTCAGTCTCACCGAGAACCAGCAGCTCTTTTCGGTAAAACCATTTGTTTATCAGCCATATGAGAATCCCGATAAAAATCCATGATAATTCGGCGATATAGGTGTTGAATACTGCAATTCCTATCGAAATGAGAAACACTCCTGACCCCCCCAGCAGGCGAATGAGTCTGTAATGAACATACCCTTCCGTGAGGTCAGAGTCCGAGAGTCTGCGGTGTTTTGTTGCGTACCACCAGAGCGCAGCAAGGACAAAACCAGCACATGCCTGTGTCATTGCATAAAATATCACTGCAACCGGTGTTTCGGGATACTCGATGACAAGCGAGGTGTGGAACGGGATGAGGGTGATAAAAAAAAGAAATGAAAAGTTCAGTACAGTAATGGTCCGGTCCAGTTTTTTTATATGCTGGAAAATATGGTGATGGGCCATCCACCATTCGCTGATGATAACAAAACTAATGACATAGATTAAGAACGTCGGCCATTCACTGAGAAGGCGTCCTGAGAGTTCCGTAGCGATATTGCCTTTTGTAACAACCGGGACTGCAAGCGAGAGGACCATAAGGGTGATTGCGAATGCGAATATGCAGTCCGTAAGATTGATCAGGCGTTCGAGGTTTTTGAAAAACTGGTACGTTGAATGGTTTTTTTCCGGGGGCATAGTTACCTGATCTCCTTTTCTCGCATTAAGTCTCGCTTCTGACAGATTCATGGTCGATCCCATTTTGTTTCCGCTCGTCATTGTTTTCCTGTGCGCCGAACCGCGTAGCAGGACCGAAATCTACTGGTCGTTTTAAACCCCCACTGTACAGGACAGCCCAGTATATGGTCCTGATAAGGCCGTGAATTGCATTTTTTCCTGCCGAATCTTTTCCAACAACGCTGAAAGCACCATTCCGGTATGCCTCTTCTTTGATGTTCTGTTCGTCATCAAATGAGGTGAAAAGAATAAATGGGGTTGTGTTGCCGCTGGAACGCAGTTCCCGTAAAAACTGAATCCCATTCATCCCCGGCATCAGGTAATCGGAGATAATGCATTCATAGGTGCCGGAGGCCATCTTTTCCATTGCATCTGGTGCCGATGATGCTGTATCGATCTCTATCTCCCCGGTTCGTTCGAAAAACAAGCTGCAGATCTCAAGAAAGTCAGGATCATCGTCTACGTACAGCACCGGTATCATGGGGGATACCCCCGTGACTTGTGGCTTTCCCGGGCCTTATAGCATGATCCGGGACATTTCAAAACGGCATGGATTAACCGCTTAAGTTCCCCCATCCCGGAGAGCGTGTGTTCTCTCACATATTGCATGTCCCCGGGGTGCTCGCTCTTATCATCCCTTAAAAAGAGGGGTTCCTCCAGTGTGAAGAAAATAAACGGTTTCGAAATCCCGGATTCCCTTTTGAGCTGGAACAGGGCGGTGCCGGTTGTTTCTCCCATCCGGCGGTAATCGGTCACCACGACATCACACCGGCAGGTCCCGATTTTCTGGATTGCGTCTGTAATGGACTGGGCAGAATCCACAACCATCTCCCCTCCGCTTTCAAGGGACCATTTGACTACATCGAGAAGAAATGGACGGTCTTCTATGTGCAGAACAAAGATTTTTGCTCCAGGTTTTTTTTGGTTTTTTCCCTCTCCCTCTGTTTGGGTGGGGGGTATGCAGATACAGGGGCATATCCCGGCAGTCGGTCCATTGTACACGTGTCCCATAATGATCGCCTGTTTTTTTGTCAGATCGTATCCATCGGGTTATTTTTGAGAATTTCAACCGCTTGTTCGAGGATTGCCTGGCCTTCGGCAACGGTTTCAAAACTATCGGTAGTGATTCCTGACTGGATTGCCGACATTGCAGTCGTGACGAATGACATAAGGGTAACACCGGGCGATCCAAAGCACTGCCCGGAATCAATGTTGCAGGTGTCTTTCACGTACTTCCGTGCTTCCTTCATTACAGAATTATAATCCATGTGGATGCCCCTCCAAAAGAAGGGAGTTCCTCCGTATGCTCATTGGTTCTTTCTCCTCGTATGGACGACACCATAGATAATACCGATAATGACTGCAGCAATGAGGGACACATACACAGGATTGGAAATGATTCCCTGGAGGCCGGTAAGGTTTTCCACGGTGATGGGGACCTTCACAGGGTCAGAGATGTAGGTGTCACCGAGGGCATTGTTGTACCGGATCTCGGAATCAAGGCCGTACTGCTTGAGGGTTGCACCCTGCGCAACACTGATCTCGTAGGAGGCAACCGCAGTCTGTCCCGGGGCAAGTTCGCCGATATACGCGATAGTGGAAGAACTGGTGAAGGGGGCGACCACGCTGACCCGGGCCTCGGCGCTGTAGATGGTACTATCCCCGGTGTTTTCATATTCGACCTGGATCGTGTGTGTGCTGCCCGGGCTCATCGTGACCGGGGGTGTGAGGATTGCAAACGTCACCCTGTTTCCGACAGGTACTCCAGTTGTCTTTGTCTGGGATGAGACAAAGTCGCCGTCTGCATTCTGGTAGAGTACGGTTACATCCACCGGGTAGGTCTTGTTCCCGGCATCCTTTGCCACTGCGACCTTGTATTGGCACGAAACCGTACTTCCTGCAGGGAAGTCGCCGATGTACACGCTGCTGTCCACAGGGCTGACCGGGCTGTCGTCATGCTGTGTGATCTGGACCGTTGCCTTTGTACCGTCAAGCGACCCGGTGTTGGCAATCGTGAGGTTCACGTAACCTTCGCCACCCGCGACCAGGTTGTCCGAAGTAGCCGAAACAATCTCTGGTATCACGTCGGATTTAATGACCAGCGGCACGGAAAGCGTCAGGTTCACCGGTACGTAATAATACCGGAATGTGTCCATGCCATACTGGTCAACGTACGAGAACTGCGTGTAGTTGAGGATGAGCGGAAGGGAGTACGTACCTCCCGGTGCACTCTCGTTGACCTTTGCGGAAAATATTACCGTCTGCTGTCCCTGGCTTGCAATGTCACCGATCATCTGCGGATCTGTTTTAATGGTGACCGGTGCATTGCCTGCACTCATCGCTACTGTCACGAATTTCGCAGTTGTGGGGACATCTGCCCGGTCCATGATATCCGGGGATACTTCATAATTTGTGTTGATCTCCGTGTTTTTAATTACCACCGGGATCTGGATCTCGCTTCCCGCGGTAAACTCATCTGTGCCGGCAATGTATGCCGTCAGGTTCGGGCTTCCTTCAAAGAACCGGGTGCCTGCCTGGACCGGTACAATGAGAAGGATCGCGGTCACGACAAGGAGGATGACTGCAACCCGGCTTTTTTGAGTAAATGTGAAATTCATTTTTCCACCTCACTTTTTCTTTCTGGTGCGAATGATTGCGTACCCAACGGCAAGCACTGCCGCGATCACAATCCCTATAACCCCCACTATCAGGACAAGCGGGGAGGCGGGAGGCCGGGGAGCCACCGTGACGTTAGCCGTAAAGATGTCGGAGACCCTGCTGTTGTCGAGGTCGTCGCGGTACCTGATCTCGGTGTTTAAGGGATAGTTCCCGGGTGCAGCGTCACCGGCTGAGGAAATGGCGTACCGGGCATTCACGGTCCCGCCGGGAGGAATATCGCCAAGGTAGGCAAGTGAGTCCGGGCCCGAAAGCGGACCATAGAGTATCAGCCGTGCCTCAGCATCATGCGCCGTGATCGTACCGGTGTTTTTGTACGTGATGTTGACCACGGTATCCGAGCCCTGGGTGATCACACCCGGGGGAGAGACCACGGCAAAGGTAAGCTTGCCGGCCACCGGGATACCCACGGTATCGGTCGCGGAGGTCACGATGTTACCGTCCGAGTTGGTGTAGGTCACTTCCACATCGACCGGGTAGGTCTGCTGCTGTGCATTATTGGAAACGGAGACCTTGTAGAGACAGGTGACGATCCCGTTTCGCGGGAAGTCCCCGACATACACGCTGTCATCGGTCGGGATTATGGCACTGTCACCGTGCTGCAAGATCTTTACCGTCGCTGCGGTCCCGTCCTGGTACCCGGTATTTTCGAGGGTCAGATTGATGTACCCCTCAGTCCCCACGGCAAGATCCGTGGCCTGTGCACCGAGTACGCTGGTATGGACCACCGGCTGGATCATTACCGTGAGCGGGATTGTCACGTTCACGGGTGTGTACACAGACTGGACCTCGTCGCTTGCAGGCTGTTTTGCGAGACTGTTGGACAGGTACGAGTACTGTACTTCAAGCGGGAGTGTGTAGGATCCCATATCTGCATCCGAGGTGATCTTGGCCGAAAAGCTTACGGTGGTGACGCCGGGACTGGGGATATCACCCAGCGCCTGCGTACCGGTCGTGATGTTGATCGGTGCTCCGCCCGATGAGAGGGCCGCCGTGACCAGTTTTGCGGTGGTGGGCAGGTCTGTCTGCGGCAGCGTGCCCTGATCGGTGAACATCACCGCGTTTGTTCCGCTGTTCCGGATCACCACCGTGATGGTGGCGTCCTCGCCGGGGGAGAAATCGTTTGTCCCGGCTATGTAGGCAGTTACCTGGGGAGCACCCCCCAGGTACTTTTCCTGTCCCAGTACCGGCATCACGCAGAGAACCGCGGCAAGGAGCAGGACCGCACAGGTTGTGTAATTTTTCATGCTATTGACCTCTGTAATGTTTTTCTTTTTCCTTAGTCCGGACTCTTCGTTACCGCAAGCATCTCCGGAGCGGTTTGTTGCTGGTGTTTTCTCTTTTCAAGCCATTCGGAGAACTTACCCATCAGGGAGAGCACGGCAGGCATCACAAAGATCGCCCCGAAGAGCGAGAAGCCGACGGCAATCAGGGTACAGATCCCAAAGTTGCTGATGATGGGGAAACTGGAAAGGCAGAGCGCCGAAAACCCAAAGAAGGTTGCAAGGCCGGAAACGGTAATGGCAGACCCGATCCTGCTGACGCTCTCCTGGATAGCGGCTACCGGGTCATGGAGCCGTTCCTCCTCCTCGCTATACCGTTCCATCACAAGGATGGTGTATTCGGCTGCAACACCGATGGTCATGGAAGCGAGGGTCGCGGTCATCGGTGTGTAGGCGATGCCAAGAACATACATCACCACCGAGTTCCAGCCGACAATAAAGATGATGGGGATGAGGGGGGAGACCGCGTGGATGTGCCGGTATACCAGCAGGAGGTACACGAAGATGAAGGCAAATCCCAGGTATGTCATCTCGTCCTTGGACGCGACAAGCGATGAGATAACCGTAGTAAATACCTCGAAATCGCCTACCGGGCTCAGGGTGATTCCCGGCGGGGGATCAAGGAACGTTATGTCGTTCTGGAGCTGGTTTTTTAGGTCCTGCTGCTGGGGTATCTGGAGATTCGTTGTTGTGAATACGATAAGGCCTCGCGTGGATCCACTGAGGAACTGGTCTTTGATACCCTGGGGAATTTTTTCCAGTGCCGCGTCGACCTGACTCTGGGTCTGGGGCATGGTACCTCCGTTATAGGCTATAATATAGGTCACAATGGAGGTCGCCGAGGTAATGTGGGACTGGTGCGATAGTTCGTAATCCTGGAAGGTTTTCATCCATTGGATAGTATCGAGATCGGTAACCCGGGCACCCTGGATATAATAATCCGCAGTTACCGTTGAGCCAAGGATGTTTGTGACGGTATCCAGGTCAATTTTTGCCGGCAGTGTGCTGGGAACAAAGTCTTTCTGGTCTGCATTGATGGGGATGAGCGGGTCGATCTGGAATCCGATGACGGCAATAACTAACCCGATCAGAAGGATGGGAACCGGATTTTTCGCGATCTTCACCGCACTATCGGTAAGAAACTGGCTGTAGGACCAGGATTTTTTCTTGGATTTAGCAGGCGGCAGGTACTCGCAGGCATCTTCCCCGACCCCATAACAAACCGCAGGAACCTGGGCTTTGGGTTTGTAGTGGATCACGAGGGCAAGGGCCGGGAGCCCCACAAGGGAGATGGCGTAACAGCTCATGATGCCGATCATCGCAACAAGGCCAAAGGAACGGATCATGGGTACGGTTGAGACAAACATCGCGGCAAAACCGAGGGATGTAGCAAGCATTGCGTACATCACGGCAGGGCCGGTACGGGTGATGGTCATGTACACCGCATCTTCAAGCGATCCTTTGCGGGCCTCTTCGTCTAGGCGGGCATGGAACTGGATTGCGTAATCGATCCCAAGGCCGATCATCACCGGGAATGCCCCGAGTACGGCAAGGGTCAGCTGGATGCCGGCAAGGCCCATGATCCCCATTGCGGTGGTAAGGCCCAGTCCTACAAAGAGGACCGGGAGGAACCGGTGGCTGACGTACGAGAAGAGCAGGCCCATCATGATTACCATCAGGATCATTGCAGCACCGATGAGCACACCCATCTGGGAACCCATCGTTGCCTCCAGCTGGGCATGAAATGCCGGCATCCCGGATATTGAAATGCCTAACCCGGGTGGCGGGTTCGACTGTTCAACCACCTGCTGGACTGTGTCAAGGACTGTTGTCTGGGTGAGTTTTGCCGAGATCCCGCTATCGGGCTCCACTTCCATGAGGACCAGGACATTTGAGGGCAGGTAAATTTCCCTGGCAGATGGCGGGAGCTGGCTTATCAGCGCATCGATCTCACCCTTGTTCTGGGGCAGGACCCCGTGGTTCTCCTGTTTTAAGATATCGACGATACTTGAGACACCGGAAATGTAGCGCTGCTGCCGGATATCCCCTTCCAGCCGGTCCATGTAGTTGAGCACGGCCGGGCTCGTTGGGTCGCTGGTCTTGATAATCAGGACAAATATGTCCTTGTTGATCGTTTCTGTGTAGTGATTATTGGTGATGCCCTCCGGCGATGTTTTGTCTATGTACACATTGTTGCTGGTGTCCATGGTGATCATGGTCATGCCATAGAGGGCAATGACAAAGAGCACACCAATGGCTGCGATTATCAGCTTGGGATGGCGGTTGACCGTACGGCCGATGGCGGAAAAGATCTGATCGATCATGATTGCTCCTTTCTTTTAACGGAGAATCTCCCGGGATTTACCTCGGCTTGAACCATTTGAGGTAGGCACCGTATCCGGCAGCTGCAAGCATGGCAAGGATAATCACCATAAGGGCAGGAATGCCGATGACGCTGAGCGGATTTACCGGTGCGACCACCTGGACGTTTGCCTTGAGCGGATCGGAGGTGAACTGGTTATCGAGGGCATCGCGGTAGAGGACCTCGGCATCCATGCCATATTCCTTTATGGTGGCATCGGAATCGGTCGTAACCTCAAACGAGGCGGTCCGGGTCTCGCCCGGGGCGAGTGTGCCCAAAAATGACGTGTCATCGTTGCAGGTGAAGGGAACGATTGCGCTGATCCGGGCTTCGGCATTATACGCTGTTGTACCACCGATATTCTGCACCTGGTAGGTCAGGACTTTCTTTCCCCCGGGAGTAACCGACACATCCTCAGGTGTCAGGGAAAATTTTACCTTTCCTCCGACGGGGACTCCCACTGTCTCAACGGGCGAGTCCACGTAGTCGCCTTCGTAGTTTTTGTAATAGACAAGTACATCCAGCGGGTAGGTCTTCTGCTGTGCATCACTGGATACCTGGACCCGGAACGAACAATCGGCAACCGCACCAACCGGGAAGTCCCCGATATAACTGCTGCCTTCGGTAGGCACAAGCGGGCTCTGTCCGCTCTGCATGACCTGGACTACTGCGTTCTGGCCGTCGTCCGACCCCACGTTCTTTACGGTCAGGTTGACATACCCCTCGATGCCGGCGTTGAGGTTATCGGCATGCACGCCGGAAACCGCGATCTCGATCTGGGGTTTTATATGGATCGGGACGAGGATGGTCTGGTTGATGCTCTTGTACTGGTAGTTTAAGGTCTCGCTACCCTCCTGGTTGGCCTGGTACAGGTAGGTGTAATTCAGGATTACCGGTATCTGGTAAACCCCGGCCGGGGCATATTTGTTGACCGTAATGTGGAATGCTGCCGTGGCGCTCTGGCTTGCAGGCAGGTCTCCTGCGATCTGCGGGTCTGCCTTGACCACCAGCGGTGCATCCCCGGCGCCCAGCGTCACTGTCAGCTGCTTGGCCGTGCTCGAGAGATCACCTGGGCTTATGATCCCCGACTTGACAATCATAAACTGGTTGAGGCCCGTGTTCTCTACCTCAACCGGGAGACTGACATCGTCACCCGGGGAAAATTCGTTTGTTCCCACGATATGAGCCGAGAGCTCCGGGTTGCCTGCCATTACCTGTTCTCCTGCTGAAACCGGGGAAACTGCGATCAGGAGGAATACTGCCAGAGCCGCACATACGAGCCAGAGGAGGCCGAAAGAACTCTCCGAACAATCCTTAAAGCCTTTCAATAACGCCTGTTTTTTGTACGCTCTGCAATAATTTCCCTTAGGTTCGCCCTTGCGCAAAACCGCTGAATATACCATTAAGCCATCACTTCCGTTTTTTTGCTTTTTTCAACCTGATGCATCCGGCATGACCTGATCCTTTTGTACGGGGTTCTTCCCCGCTCGTTCTTGCACCAGCCATGCGGGAGGATGATAGGTATAATGTATCTTTGTTCAAATAATTAAACCTTTGTTCAATTTAAAAACACAAATACAATTTATTGGATTTGGTTTAATTAAACAAACACAAAGTGAATATAGTTGGAACAGGATACAGTTACGGGATCATGCCCAGAATCAATACGGAATACCGGGACGAGGCCAAAAAGAAGATTATTGCCGCTGCGATGGATATCGCGGCTACCGAAGGGTGGCATGCGGTAACGCTTGAATCCATTGCGCAGAAGATCGGGGTGACCAAGGGAGCATTTTATTCCTATTTTGAGAACAGTAATGCATTAACCCAGGAAGTGATCGTGACCATTATCAGAGAACACCAGGGCCACCAGATTTCTGCATTTGCCCGGACCACCGATATCAACATTGCACTTGATCATGCGGCAAATGATCTTTTCATTAAACCCAAACGATACATCCCGCTCTACATCCAGACGATTATAACCTGCATGCCCCAGGAGGCGGAATTCCGGAAGGAAATTTTTTCCCTTATCGATGAAAGTGTGGCCCGGTTTGCAGAAGCACTTCTCCGGTTCCAGAAGTCAGGGCAGATCCCCGGAGACGTGGACCTTGCTTCAGCAGTCCGGGGAATCTATGCAATGAACCTGGGTCTTGATATCATGATGTACGTGCTGGGTGGTGGGGATCCGGAGACTGCAAAGAAGATCTGGATTGCGCATTCCAAAGAGATCTTACACATCACCATGTAGATAAGGTACCAGAATAGTTTTTTTTTGTTTGTCCCCGGACGTACCGTTCCGGCTATGTGGCGTCCGGTAACGGGTAGGAAAAAGCCGGTAAAATAAATCTCTCTGCAGGGATCAACACGAACAAAGCCCGGAACTGCGCCCGGCTGCGGGACAGGAACGAAAAAACCGGAGGGGGATGAATCATCCATTTGCTCATGGGATCTTATGGAAGAATTTTTGTTTTACCCGTCCTTTATAAAAAAAAGTGTTACTTTTTTAAGATGCCGGAAAGTACCTGGTCCATGATTGCCCCGCTGCGGTCCTTGAGCCCAAACCCGACGATGATTGCGATTGCGGCACCAAGGCCAAGGCCAATGCCCCACGCAATCGGGGTAACAAATGTGTAGATAATAGTGAGGTCGAGTTCCAGCTGCGAGAGGGCGAGAATTGCCGTGACAAAATACAAAAAGACCCGGAGAAGGACCAGGACCGGCCTGATAAACTCGACATCCTTTTGGGCATAATACCTGGTAAGGAAATCGATAAATGCATCAATTATGAGGAAACCGGCAGCCAGGATGATAACAAAGACAACCACATGCGGGATGTAATTGACAATCTCCATCATCAGCCGGGACAGGTAATCCAGGTTCAGGATATTAACTGCTGCAAGAAGCGCTATCAGGTATACCACGAAACGGACCGTGATATCGCCGATATACCCAAGCGTCAGCCCGGCACTTTTCATAGAGCCGCGGATCGAGGCAAGGTCTGCCCCTTCTTTCACGATATGTTGTTCACCGATCTTGTCCAGAATTATCCGGGCAGCCTTGCCCAGGAGACGGCCGACAATCCAGCCGAGAATGAGGACGACCAGTGCACCCAGGATGCCCGGGACATACGTCGCCAGATTCTGATAAGTACCACTAAATAGTGTATCCATTACAGGAGCCATTGTTGTTATAACCTCCATGATTAACTGCAGAACAGGGTTCTTTCCTTTTGTTTCGCGAGTGAACCCTTCAGGTTCATCCTCTTTTTTTGTTTTCCCGGGTAAATCCTGTTGCGTGTTAACGTACTTTTGTGTGCCTTTTACCTTTTCATCTAAAACCGTATCGCGAAAAGCGGGTTGGAGTGTTTTTCTGTGGGGGATAATTTTTGCTTTTCGCGAATTCCGGTCAGGTTAAAGTCATTTGCGGATAATTGCCCTCTGACCCGGCACCTGATGATGCCTGAGAGGGTTAGAGTTTATCATCAGATCTGGTTTGTGTCCGGGTTTTTGGGCATATCCGCGGGACTGGCACCACTGTCCCAGAATACTATACCTACTTTTACTATATCAAAATATCTGTCAATTTACTAAACGAAAGTTAAATTAAGTGAAACGTTGTATATGTAATAGAGGCTACCGCAGGTAGCAGACAGACATGCCACGAATTAATGCCGAATACCACCGTGACGCAAAAAGAAAAATTATTACTGCGACGCTTGATATCGCCCGCGAGAGCGGCTGGAATGCGGTGACACTGGAGGCGGTTGCGCGAAGGGTAGGCGTAACTAAAGCCGCACTGTACACCTATTTTGAGAACAGCAGTTCCCTGAATGAAGAGGCCACCTTCGAACTTATCCGGAAACTCTGGGGGCGTATTCTCGCTGACACTAAAAAAGAGAACGTCGGGATCCGCGAATCGGTTGGACATATCGCTGAGATCCTTTTTACCCGTGTCGATCCCGTTGCCCCGCTCTTTTTACAGGCGCTGTCGGCAATCATCCGGGATAAGCAGTTCCGCGAGCAGGTATACCGGCAGTATGACGAAGTGCTTCTTGCACTCTCAGAAAAACTCCTACAGCGACAAAGATCCGGAGAGATCTCAACAAAAGTCGATGTGTACGGAGCACTCCGTGCTATTAACGGATTAACGCTGGGTCTTGCATTTATCTATATCCTGTCGGAGGAAGATCCGCAGGAAGCAAGAGTGATCTGGATAGACTCGGTGGAACGCATCCTGCAGTTACAGCATTATTCTTCTGATGAATATGGTAGTTAAAACAACACTCTTTCTCCAACAGGCGTTACGGAAAACGGACTACGTCTTCTTTGATGTTATTGTCACGGATTACCATTCCAAAGACTCGGCAGGTATCGGTCTTCTTCAACAAGTGCGAAAGAAAAGAAGAATGACGCCATTTGTTTTCTTCACCCGGGAACAGAACCGGGACAGAGAAGAAGAGGTCAAACGGTACGGTCATGTGGCAGTTGTGCCAAAACCAAAGATATCCGTTTCGGGTTTTGACGATCCTGAGAAAACAATACGGGCAATAATACTGACCACTGGTTTGGGGAATACAGTCCGGCAAAAGGATTTGTTCTCTTCAATGCAGGGAGGACCGCCATGATGACATCGGTTCTTTATGTCGATGACGAACCCGCCCTGCTTGAGATTGGTAAACTTTTTCTCGAACGAAACGGGGAGTTCACTGTTGACACCATTCTCTCTGCTCCCGCAGCTCTTACCCAACTGAATTCAAAGAACTACGACGCTATCGTCTCCGACTATCAGATGCCGGGTATGGATGGTATTGAATTTTTAAAGAGGGTAAGATCTTCAGGGGATACCGTCCCGTTTATCCTTTTTACCGGACGAGGACGTGAAGAGATTGTCATCCAGGCTCTCAATGAAGGGGCGGATTTCTATCTCCAGAAAGGCGGAGAAGCGACACCGCAGTTCACCGAGCTCGCACACCAGATCCGCGTGGCAGTACAGAAACGTCAGGCTGATGCGAGTATCCGGGATCATAAACGCCGGGAAGCAGATATCCTCAATTTCCTGCCGGATGCTATCGGTGCAATCGATATCCATGGTGTGGTCATTGCATGGAACAGGGCGATGGAGAAGATGACTGGCGTCAGGGCAGCTGAAATCCTTGGAAAAGGTGACTATGAATATGCACTACCTTTTTACCATGAACGACGACCGACTCTCGTCGACCAGGTTCTCCGTGAAGATCCGGATCTTGAAACAAAATACCCGTTACTGGAAAGGGACGGGCAAATCCTGATTGCCGAAGCAACATTCGCCTCGGTTTATGACGGCAGGGAGGCAATGATAAAGTTTACTGCCACTCCCCTGTATAACAGCGAGGGCATAATAATAGGAGCTATTGAATCTGTCCGGGACATAACCCGGCGGAAACGGGCAGAGATGGAACTGGGCAGGAGACATGAAGAACTGAATGCAGCGTTTAACCAGCTCAGCGCTCAGGAGAAGAACCTTGAGCAACAGATGAACGATCTTACTACAACCCGGTTAGCGTTGCAGGAAAGCGAGGAGAAGTATCGAGTCCTCATAGAAAACGCCACGGAATGCATAATTATCGAACAAGGAGAGTATCTAAAATTCGTAAACCAAAGAGCCATGGAGGTCACCGGATATTCTCAAGAGGAACTTCTCTCCCGCCCATTTTACGAGTTTATCCACCCGGACGATCGCGCCATGATCGCAGCCAGGTACCAGCACGGGCTTTGCGGGGACATGCTCGGTGTGGATACTTTCCGTCATGTCAGGAAGGATGGTGTGGTACGGTATATGGAAATCCGCACAGTTCCGATCTTATGGCATGGTGCTCCGGCAGCGCTGAATTTAATCATGGATAATACCGAACAAAAAAAGGCAGAAGAGGAACTCCGGGAAAGCCAGGTTAATCTCACGGAGGCGATGGACCTGGCTCACATGGCGAGCTGGGAATATGATAACCAGACCGGGATGTTTATCTTTGATGATCGGTTCTACACGCTGTATGGCACTACGGCAGAGCGTGAAGGCGGCTACCGGATGCCGGCAGACGTCTATTTCCGGGAATTTATTCACCCAAATGATCGTGACCGGATAATCAAAGAAACAGGACAAAAGAGGTTAACATCCGACCCGCACCTTGTGTCACAGGTGGAACACCGGATTATTCGCAGGGATGGCGAGATCCGGCGCATGGTTGTATGCACCGAGAGCATCAGGGATAGTAAAGGTCATGTCATCAAAATCCATGGTGTAAACCAGGACGTCACCGATCGGATACAAACACAAAAATCTTTGGAGATGGCGAAAAAGAAATTAAATCTCCTGAACTACGTGACGTTCAACGATATCGAGACGCAGGTATTTGTCTTGTCTGGCTATCAACATCTTGCAAAAAAAGCGGCCGCGGAAACGCCGACCATAGGTATTATCGAGAAAGAGGAAGATATTGTCCAGAATATTTTCCACTCCCTGAAATTCGCCCGGAGTTACCAGGATCTCGGGTTCAAGCCGCCACAATGGCAAAATGTTAATCACGTGTTCCTTCTTGCAATCTCCCACCTGGATTTTCTGAAAATGAAGCACATGGTTATGCTGAATAATCTGGAGATCCTTGCCGATCCCATGCTGGAACTGGTTTTCCAGATCTTCGCGGATAACACCCTCACCCACGGGAAAACGGCAAAGCAGGTAACGTTGAGGTACAGTGAAGGGCCGGAATCCATCACATTGTTCTTCGAAGATGATGGCGTGGGAATTCCAGAGGATAACAAAGAAGAAATATTCTCTCCCCATTTCCAGAAAAAGAAAGCTGTTGGTCTGTTCCTTGCCCGCGAAATCCTCGAGATTACCGGGATAACCATTGCAGAAACCGGTGAACCAGGGAAAGGAGCACGATTCGAGATGAATGTGCCAAAAGACGCATATCGATTCCAGGAAAAGAAATAATATTTCCGGGTTCTGTTGCATTGTCGGGACTTTTAAACAGTCAACAGTGATGTATCACCACGATATCATTTTCATTAAGACCCGTAGATGCAACAGCACCCACCGTAGAGTATTTTTAATGGTGATGCATCAGGTATGCAACGAGGATGATCAGTGCTGCAAGTAACAGGAAACCAACAAAAACCAGAATGGTCCGTACCCAGATTTGGCGGGTGGTAAGCACTCCACCACCGGCTATTGCCTCGGGATCCGAAGGAAATTGCGAGAGATCGAGATCCGCATAATTATCAAGATCTTTCCGGAAGGCGCTCGCAGACCGGTAACGTTCATCGGGATCGCGGCGTATTGATTTCAGTATCACAGCCTCGACTCCGGCAGGGATTGAGGGCTCGTGTCTGCGGGGAGAAACCGGGACTCCCGTCAGGTGCTGGTTCATGACCGCAAGAGCATTGTCTCCTTCAAAGGGCAGGGTTCCGGTCAGCATTTCATAAACGATCATCCCGAGTGCATACACATCGGTACGTACATCTCCCCGTTTTCCCTGGATCTGCTCAGGCGCCATATAATCCGGTGTTCCAAAGGCATTCGACGCCCATCTCCAGGTTACGCGGCGGGAACCTTCGAGCAGCGCACTCCCGAAATCAAGGATATGGATCCTGCCATCAGGCCCGACAATAATATTCTCCGGTTTGAGATCCCGGTGACAGACACCATGCGAATGCATATAATCGATCGCATCCGCGAGCTGGTCGGCAAGAGAAAGTCCTTCACTGAGGGGGAGGGGTGCTTTTTCACTGATGTACGTGCGGAGGGACGGGCCTTCGACATATTCCATGACGAGGAAAACGGAATCCGGCCCTTCCATAAAGCTGATTGCCCGCGGAATTGCGGGATGGTCCAGTTTCTGCCCGATAGCGACTTCCCGGCGGAAACGTTCGTACGTTGCCTGGTCCCCAAGCAGGGATACATCGGGAAATTTCAGGATCACCAGTGTGCCGTCAGGGTCATATGCCTTGTAGATCTGGCTGAAACCGCCCTGGCCAAGTAATCCTATGATCTTATAATCGCAGACCCTCTCACCTGCTTTAAGCATCGCCGGCACCTTACCAAACTGTATAGGACTATCAGAATTTTCCTTTAGTGCTTTATTTCATTAAGTCTGTTGCAGATCCTGAATTTCATTTCCAGACTTCATCAGTCCGGACCTTGGCCATCAGGTCGAGCGGCCAGACAAAGATCTTCCCGTCACCAAAATTCCCCGTCCTTCCTGCAGCCCGGACGATCGCGATGATTGGATCGACATCTTCGTCATTGACAGCCATCTGAATCATGATCTTGGGGAGGGTGTCCACTTCCACCATTGCCCCCCGGTATTCAAGTGTGATGCCCTTCTGTTCTCCCCTTCCGGTGATCTCCATAATACTCATGGCGATGAAGCCTTTCTCTTCGAGCGCCTTTTTTACGCTGTCCAGCTTCTCGGACCGGATTATTGCCTGAATCATCTTCATGAAGTTCCCTCCTTTGTTGTACGAACATTTATTTTTTGATTTTTTCTCGTTCTAACCCCTCTGGTGGTGTTGATTTATATAATATTATTGACAGGTGGTGCTGCTGTGTTTACGGTTGATCACCTATTCTTCATCTCGTTAATTTTATCAAATCCACGTCAATGCAACAGCACCTTATACCAGCGCTCTGTCGCCCTGTTCCCCGTTTCTCACCCGGATCGCGCTGATCATGGGGCAGACAAAGATCGCTCCGTCACCATGGTGCCCGGTGTAGTTTGTTGCAATAAGCGTCGCGATGATTGGCCTGACATCGCTGTCGTTTGCCACAATGACAAGCATTCTTTGTGGCCGGAACCCGGGTTCTCTCTCATTTTCGGCCGGCCTACTAACAGGGTCTGCCGGCACAGGTACATCCTCCGGCAGCTTGAGTGGGTGCTTGCCAACGTACTGATGGTACTCCGCCCCGGGGAGCCGGGATTCGATCCTTCCACTCCGCTCGCCTCTTCCCGTAACATGCAAGAACGTAATCCCGGTTACGCCAAGCTTCTCAAGCTTGGATTTGGTCTCTTCCACTTTCTCATTTCTGATGATGGCGATGATCTTTTTCATAGGGAATTACTGGTCTTTACCGGAAGACCCGGAGCGCTCCTGCGTTTTTCAGCCGTCCGGATCGTGTACGCGTCCTCAACATAGGTCACAAAGATCTTTCCATCACCAACGGCCCCGAGACCGGGATTCTCTTTTTGCCAGGTTTTTGCCATGGTACTGATGATTTTTACGGCATGTGCGACATCGATGTCCGGGAGCACAAGCATGAGCATCTCTTTTGGGATCTCCGAATAATTTACATGCCCTGCCATAATTCCTATTTCAGCACCATGACCGGTGACATGGAGGCGTGTCATCGCTGAGATGCCGGTCTTCTCCAGTGCATCGATCACTTTTTGCGAATATTCCGGCCGGATAATCGCCCAGATCATCTTCATGGGAACATCACTCGTCCGTTCAGGTTACCTCCAGGCTTTTGTCTCCTCGTTGCCGGGCTGTAATGTCGCGAATCATGGGTAGCCCTGGATCTCCGTTTCTTATCTGATGGAGGGGGGTTGCGTTTGCCAGTCATACTATACAGATTACCCTTTTCCAAGGAGCGTCCGCCATGTAAACGGAATGCCTGCTTGTTTTCCGACAATGTCTATATGGAACATGATACCGGTGATGTTATCCGGTGCTCCCCGGCCAAGTGCAAACCGGACCAGTTTTTCACATCCGCTGCTGATGTTGTCCTCCTGCAGGGCGGATCGGATCTCCTCATCGGTGAGTTCCGACCACAATCCGTCGCTGCAGAGGAGGTAGGTATCACCTGGCCGTACCTGCTGGCGGGTACTATCGGATTTCATGAACGGATCCCCGCCAACGGAACGGGTAAGCTGGTGCCGGCCTGGGTGCCCTGCAGCCTGTTTGGCAGAGATCATGTGGAGCTGGAGCATATCGCTTGCCATAGTGTGGTCTCGGGTCAGCACATCGAGCTGTCCATCCCTCATCCGGTAAAGCCGGCAGTCCCCGACATGGCCGATCACCAGGGAATCGTTTTCCAGTATGGCAATCGTTAATGTTGTCTGCATTTTCTCGAATAATTCCGGATCAGTCTGGGCGACGCAGAAAATTTTCTGGTTTGCCTTCTGCATTGCCCGGCTGATAATACTGTCCGCAGCTCCCCCATGCCAGGCATGGAATTCCTCTTTTACTGCTTTGATGGCCATCCTGCTTGCAATTGCTCCGCCCCGGTGTCCGCCAAGGCCGTCGGCGACAGCAAAGATATACCTTGAAGCCGATTCGGTGTCCGTCTTTCCTTCGACAACATGGGTAACCCAGTGGGCATCTTCGTTCTGCGATCGTGTAAGACCCTGGTGGGTGATGGCCCGCCATGTCACAATTACCCCGACCAGATTTGGCGCCCTACCTGCAGGCACGATTATGGAATTTTCTCCCATTACAATCACCTGATTCCAGCAACGATGAAACGATAAGAATGCCGGGTCCTGTAGCCTGTTTATCGGGCAGTCATCCCGGACCATTTTCGTTTCTTACTGCCTCCCGGCCGTTTGTTTGTTTTTCATCACCTGCGTCAATGGTTACGCGTCGTCAGTCTCCAGTCCTGTTACCTGTGGCATATGTCCGGTCATGACCGGGCGGCCCTGTTTTCTGGTGTTACTGATAAACCAGGCCGCTCCCGCTACCAGCCAGACTATGACCATGGCAATCGCTATCAGGGCGTCTGTCGCCGAACTGCCTCCGGAACTGATACCAAGCCAGACTACCGCACCGAGCATAATGAAGTTTGCGAGGAAACCGAGCAACGGTACTATCCGGTGTTTCAGGAGACTGGCGTCCGGGCGGTGGAAGAAGGCCCAGAGTGCGATGAGGTTTGTCAGGCCGTAGAGAAGGAACGTGCCGGTATTGGAGGCGAGCGTAATCTGGGTCAGGTTATCCACGTTGAGTACGCCGTACGCTCCAAGGACCGCCGATACGCCAACAAGGATCCAGATGCCATAGTGTGGCGTGTCATAGGTGCCATGAAGGATCCCAAGCAGGGTGGGCATCTCTTTGTCTTTGCCCATGGCATATGTAATCCGGACGCCGGTATTGAGGCAGGCAAGGGTTGTCCCTATTAATGCAAGGACAACCGTCGCAGCCATGATCAACACCAGCGCAAATCCGGTGCCGCCGAGCATCTGGTCTCCAATTACACGGATCATATCCCCAATGGGGGCGCCGGATGCTGCTGCTGCAGTATAGCCCGAGATTGCTGCCCCGGTAGGATCGGTTCCGGTCAGCTGCGGGCCAACGAAGTAATTAGCAGCAAAGTATTCGAAAAGGTAGGCAAATGCTCCCTGTATGATAAGAGAGAGAAGGATCGCTTTTTTGATATCCTGTTTCGGTCTGAGCGCTTCAGAACCCAGCGATGTCACCGATTCGAACCCTACCAGCAGTAAAATTGCGATGGTTGACTGGAACAGCAGGTTCGTGAAATTGTGCGGCATGAGGATTGTTGAAATTGACTGGGCATACGCCAGGTTCGGGTGGGTCTGGCGATACAGTATTGCAAGTATTGAGAACGCGATAAGAGCCGCCAACTGGATTGTGTTGATAACGATCGCAGTCGTGGTCGAACCGGTAATCCCGCGGTACGCAATATAGCCATTAAGAACGGCAAATATCACGGCAACGAGGATCTGCTCCGGCACCGAGAGTGCGATTCCAAAGAGGCCGAAGATATACACAATCAGGATTGCCGAAAAGGCCACCATGATACCGGGATAAATCCAGTAGTACAAATGCGATATCCAGCCTACGAGAAATTTGACGATCCGTGCCCATTTACGATGGCCCTCTTTTTCTTTTTCAAGAAATGAGGCTTCCGCGTAATAATACGATGATCCGGAACCGGCTTTGGGATAGATATTTGCCAGTTCTGCGTACGAGATAGCTGTCAAAAACGCGAGAACGAGCGCGGCCAAAAGACCGGTCCACATTTCGCCTGCTGTCGTTACACCGCCGTTGGTCTGCGCTGCCTGCACCTGGAACGTGGTCCAGAGAAAAGCCCCCGGCGCTATCAGCGCCATGGCATTGACCAGGAGCGAGGTCAGGTTCAGCGTACGTTTCATTGTTCCCGTTTTGGGAGCAGTTGTCTGATTTCCTTCCGGTGATTGTGTCATCCTAATTTTCCCCCCTTGACAAAGCAAAGATTTTCAATGGAAACAGTTAGTCAATGGCTTTTCATGAGGGGAGAAAACAATCGCCCGCTCTGAGTTACCATGGAAGGTACATTCCTTCCATGCATTATAAATATTTCTATTACAATATCTTTGTACGCATGCATTGAGATTAAACCAGATATATGCAGGAATTATCAGGTTCAGAGCTTCAATTTCATCAGGATCTAACTATCAGCCAGTTTGACAAAATCGGTTCCTACATACAGAGATTGTAACAGGATCCCGTGGACGGGATCCAAGGAAAAAGGATTTATGATAAAAATAATGACCTGGATAACGGATCATCTTGTTTACCTGGTATTTGTCATCGGGGCATTCTCCCTTCTTTTTCCAGGGCCAGGTTCCCTGTTAGGATGGATTGTTACGCCACTCCTGGCGCTGATGGTCCTTTCTGTCAGCATGACCATCAATGCCAGGGATTTAATCCAGGCGAGCCGGTATCCACTGATTATTATCTGGAGCGTAATCCTGCAATTCGTGGTTATGGCGCTTTTCTCGATACTGCTTGGAAAAATATTTTTCTCCGACATGCCGGATTTGAACTCCGGGCAAATACTTCTGGGGGCACTCCCGGCTGATATCTCCGCTCCCCTCATGATCTCTCTTGTGGGGGGCAATACGGCGTTGGGTATGGCGATGCTGGTAACTGCCATGGTCCTGACGCCCTTCGTCCTGCCCAATGTGCTCACGTTGTTTGGCGGTGTAACACTGCAGGTTCCAACCGTGTACCTGGAAGCTGAATTGGTGGGAATTATCATAATTCCCCTGGTTCTCGGTCTTCTCTTAAACCACTACTCAGCAAGAGTCCGGGAAAAAAGGGATGCATGGCCGGGTTTTGCCGCCCTGTGTTATATCCTGCTCCTGTTTGTGGTTGTATCATCCAACGCTGTGTCCATCATCTCATTAAAAGAATTTGCAATCGTGATCATTCTCGTGGAATTATCACTGAATCTCTTCGGGTATGGTCTTGCCTGCCTGACAAAGATGGTTTTCAAACAGGCGAAGGAGACATTTCTGCCTCTCCTGTTTATCGCCAGCACCAAGGAGTTTGGGATCGCTCCAGCCGCGGTGGATACGATGGAATTACCTCATGCTGTCATCATACCCTCGGCGTTTTATGCAGTTATTCAGATGATATCATCGCCCGTGATGGTAAAAATAGTAAAACGTCTGGAACCGGCTGAAACCATCGAGGAGAAGTGCTCCAGCACGTGAAGCAGCCTGGCAGAAATCCACTGAATCTGAAATTTTTATTCTTCCCCATCAGATTCACCAGACTCTTTTACAGGAGTACACGCAATCACCATGAGACAACGAAGCAGATCAGTTTGTATCTGCGCAAATCATGGCAGTACTACTCCCCTGCCGGGCATTGGTTTTTGCGGCGCGTGGCTGTACTGATCGTAAATCCTGCTCCACCCCTGCTCTTTTTTTCCCGTCGATATGGTTAAATTTATATTTAGTAGTTCGCACATTCTTTCCATAAGACTTTTATAACAATAAATGGCACGCAGCTAATGTGAATGCTTTCGAGACCCTCAAAAGCATCTCATGATGAAGGTGGATTCCATTGGGGCGTCGTCAGCTCTTTGGTCGATGATCAAAAAAGAGATCAAACCAGCCGTAGTAATGTTTCTTTTACTCACGATTCTCGTGGGCATTGTTTACCCTCTGGTTGTAACAGGTATTGCTCAGGTGATCTTCCCCGCACAGGCAAACGGGGATCTTATCGTTCATGATGGAAATGTTGCGGGATCTTCTCTCATAGGCCAGCCCTTTTCTTCGCCGGGTTATTTCTGGGGAAGACTCTCGGCAACCACGCCGGTGCCGTATAATGCCGAAGCATCTGGTGGTTCTAACCTGGGCCCGCAGAACCCGGCGCTTATTACCGAGGTCCAGGGCCGGATCGATGCGCTCCATGCAGCCGATCCTGACAACACACAGCCCATACCGGTTGATCTTGTAACTTCGTCCGGGAGCGGCCTGGACCCTGATATCAGCCCGGCTGCGGCCTATTACCAAGTCCCCCGGGTGGCACGGGTACGTAACCTCTCCGAAGGGGACGTTTCCGCCCTTGTTCTGGCCAACACGAAAAACCCGGTGATTGGGATCTTTGGTGAGCCTTCGGTAAATGTCCTCAACCTCAACCTGGCACTCGATGACCTCAGTGCCGGTAAAATCTCTGTAACTCCTGTTGCAATCCCCTCAGATCATCCCATCGCTACCTTCTTTGGGGTGAGCGTAAATGACTGGGCATTCTTGGTCCTGATTGGCGTAATCCTCGCCCTGCTCCTGGTCCCGGCGGGAGAGTTCATGTTCCGGGTCTACACGGGGAAAAAGACATTCCTCTCGCCCCTGTTTGTGCCGGTGGAAGCATGGATCCTTCAGCGGTGCGGTGCCGGGAGCAACGAAGAGATGGACTGGAAACAGTTTGCCGTTGCATTGATGCTCTTTTCCATCATCGGGATTGCATTTCTCTTCTTCCTTCAGGAGGTCCAGCAGTTCCTCCCGCTCAACCCCCTGGGGGTCACGGCGGTGCCCTGGGATCTCTCTCTCAACACCGCAGTAAGCTTCGCAACAAACACCAACTGGCAGTTCTATGTCCCCGAGACCACAGTCAGCTACCTGACCCAGATGCTTGGGATGACCGTCCAGAACTTCATGTCTGCTGCGGTAGGCATGGTGGTGCTGATCGCGTTTATCTACGGTTTCTCCCGCAGGTCGTCACAGACCATCGGGAACTTCTGGGTGCTGCTCCTCCGCAGCATCTGGATCCTTCTTCCTATCAGCTTTGTCATTGCTCTTATCCTTGTCTCTCAGGGCACTCCCCAGACCCTTGGCGGGCCGGTGACCGTTCCCCTCCTTCATGCGATAAACGATTCTAGTGGCAACATTATTTCCACGCAGGCGATCTCCCTTGGGCCGGCAGCGTCACAAATTGCCATAAAAATGTTGGGGACAAACGGAGGTGGGTTCTTCAACGCCAATTCGGCGCATCCTTTTGAAAACCCTAATTGGTTTACTGACCTTGTTGAGATGGTGGCGTTCTTTTTGATCCCGGTCTCGCTCTGTTTCATGTTCGGGAAGATGCTTGGGTCGCTCAAGAAGGGTATGGCCATCCTGATTGCAATGACCATCCTTTTTGTCCCGCTCCTTGGCCTGGCTATCGCGTCGGAGATCGGCGGCAACCCTGCCTTTGCACCGCTTGGGATTAGCCAGGCCCCCTCCCTTCTCCAGTCGGGAGGGAACATGGAGGGAAAGGAGGTGCGTTTCGGGCCGGTCCAGTCTGCAGTCTTCTCAGTAATGACCACGGTCACCAGCTGCGGTGCGGTCAACTCAATGCATGATTCATTCATGCCTTTGGGCGGCCTTGTCCAGATCTTTGACATTCAGCTGGGCGAGATCGTGTTTGGCGGGGTCGGCTCCGGGCTGTACTGCATGCTTGTTTTTGTCATCATCGCTATGTTTATTGCGGGGCTGATGGTGGGCAGGACACCCGAGCTGTACGGCAAGAAGATCGAACCATACGAGATGAAACTCTCCACCATCCACATTCTCATCCCGATCTTTTTGATCCTGATCGGGACGGCGATCGCGGTATCGATAAGCGTGGGAACATCGATGACAGCCAACCCGGGACCGCACGGCTTCTCCGAGATCCTGTATGCATTTTCTTCGACATCCCAGAACAACGGCAGTGCTTTTGCCGGGCTGTCATCGGATACGTTCTATAACCTTGCAACCGCATTCTGCATGTTTATCGGGCGCTATGCCATTGCCATCATCACGCTTGCATTGGCCGGGGCTTTTGTGACAAAGAAGATCGTGCCGGCGAGCGAAGGAACACTGCAGGACCACCGGCCGCTCTTTATCATCTGGGTGGTTTTTACCATCCTCATCATTGGGGCGCTCAGCTTTCTGCCCGCGCTCTCCCTGGGACCCATCGTGGAATTTCTGATCCAGCTGGGAAGAGGTGTTATCCATGTCTGAACATTCAGGTCCGAAAGTCCCGGCAGCGGACCAGTACGCACTCTACCGGCGTGCAATTATCGATTCGTTCATTAAACTCGACCCGAGGACGCTGTACCACAACGTGGTGATGTTTACCGTTGAGATCGGCAGTGTGCTCACCACCCTGCTCTGGATCCAGGCGCTCCTGGGGCACGGAGAGGCACCGGCCGGGTTCATCGGGGCAGTTTCAATCTGGCTTTGGTTTACGGTCCTCTTTGCAAACTTTGCCGAAGCGCTCGCGGAAGGCAGAGGCAAGGCACAGGCTGATGCTCTGCGCAAGATGCGGCAGGATACTGCGGGTAAGAAATTACATCCCGGCTACAGAGTCGAAAAGGGAAAAGAGCCAGGACCATCAGATTATACGGTCGTTTCCTCGTCTACCCTGCACAAAAATGATGTCTTCTATGTCAAAGCCGGTGATACGATCCCGGTGGACGGCGAAGTGATTGAAGGCATCGCATCCATCAACGAGAGTGCAATCACTGGCGAAAGTGCACCGGTCATACGTGAATCCGGCGGTGATCGCAGTGCAGTCACGGGAGGCACCGCGATACTCTCGGACTGGCTGGTTGTCAGGGTGAGCGCGGACCCCGGTGAAGGCTTCCTCGATCGCATGATCTGCCTTATCGAAGGGGCCAAACGGCAGAAGACCCCCAACGAGATCGCGCTCAATATTCTCCTTGTCGGGCTGACCGCCATATTTGTTGTCGTGTCCGCGACCCTCTATGCATTCTCGGCCTACAGTGTCCAGTCGGCCGGGGCCGGGACTACGGTCACTATCACGGTCCTAGTTGCCCTCTTTGTCTGCCTTGCACCGACTACTATTGGCGGGCTCCTCTCTGCGATCGGCATTGCGGGTATGGACCGGCTTATCCGCAGGAACGTGATTACGACTTCCGGTAGAGCCATCGAGGCTGCGGGGGATGTCGATGTCCTGCTCCTGGATAAGACCGGGACCATCACGCTCGGGAACCGGCAGGCCGTGGAATTCATCCCGGTGGACGGGATGGAAATTACGGATCTTGCGGAAAATGCCCAGCTTGCCTCGCTTGCTGATGAAACGCCCGAGGGCCGCAGTATTGTGGTGCTCGCCAAAGAGAAGTACGGCCTCCGTGGCAGGACCGTGGGAGAGACAAAAACCGGTTCCGAGATGGAGTTCATCCCGTTTACCAGCCAGACCCGGATGAGCGGTGTCGATTATGGGGATATTCGTGTCCGGAAGGGTGCAGCCGATGCGATGTATGCTTACATCAGGACAAGCGGCGAGACGGTATCAGAGAATCTGAAGCTGGCGGTGGATACGATCTCACGGGCCGGAGGAACGCCGCTCGTTGTCGCGAAAAACGGGAAAGCCATCGGTGTTATCCATTTGAAGGATATTGTGAAAGGCGGAATAAAGGAACGATTTAGCCAGCTGCGGAAGATGGGTATCAAAACGGTGATGATCACGGGAGACAACCATCTCACTGCAGCAACCATTGCCGCAGAAGCTGGTGTCGATGATTTCCTTGCTGAAGCAACCCCCGAAAGCAAACTGAAGCTGATCCGTGAATACCAGACCGGCGGGAGGATGGTGGCCATGACCGGTGACGGGACGAATGACGCCCCGGCGCTTGCGCAGGCAGATGTCGCGGTCGCCATGAACACCGGAACCCAGCCGGCCCGGGAAGCGGCAAACATGGTCGATCTCGATTCCAACCCCACAAAACTGATCGATATTGTCGAGATTGGAAAGCAGCTCCTCATGACCCGGGGGGCACTGACCACGTTCTCTATTGCGAACGATATTGCAAAATATTTCGCCATCATCCCGGTTGCATTTGCCTCAACCTACCCGGCCCTTGGGGCCATGAACATCCTTGGGCTCCATAATGGCATCCTGTCAGCAGTCATCTTCAATGCAATCATTATCGTCATTCTCATTCCGTTGGCTCTCCATGGCGTGAAGTACCGGGCGATGTCTGCAGAGGACTCCCTGCGGAACAATATTCTCATCTACGGGGTCGGTGGGCTTATCGCCCCGTTCATCGGCATAAAAATTATCGATATGCTGCTGATGTTTATGGGGGTGTGAAGGTTTCGTATGTCTGTTCCTTACGGATACCGGCAGACCCATAATTCTCTTTTTGGGTTCTGTTGCATCTGCAAAACCCGCATTACCGGGAATACCGTGTTGCCCGCAACCAGGTCACGTGCGTGACTGCTGGCTATGCCAAGGCATTGGGGAGATAAACATGACGCAGATTTTTAAAAACGGTGGAATTCCGCTTGAGGCGCAGTATATGTATCACCATGCGCTTTACCTTTCGAGGCTAGGGAGAAAAGAAGAAGCGCTGAATGACTTCCAGCGGGCGATAGTGATTGCTCCCCGGTTCTGCAAGGCATTGAACGCGATGGGGACCTGTCTTGATGAGCTGGAACGGTACGACGAGGCAGTGAGGAAACTTGACAAGGTAATCGAGATCGACCCAAACTATACGGAGGCACTGATCAAACGAGAGACAATCCTGAAAAAGATCAGTTTTCCCGGTAAGGCGCCAGCAGATCCCGAAAAAAGGCATTGAATAGTGCTTTGTTGAGTCGGTGTGGGATGATGAATGGCGTTAACCAGAACGCGGTACAGGTGGAATAAATTTTCCTCAAAATTAAATATATTTTACGGGGGTACTCTCCCTTCCCTCTAGCGGAGTTTTCAAATGACCGATGAGTTTTGGGATTTAATGTACCGTGTCGCGGTAGGTTTTTACTATGCAGCTATAGGTGTGTTACTTCTTCTCTTTTGTGGGCTCAATGTTACATTCGGTTATACTGGTGAAGCAGCTCATTCTATTCTTATAGTATTCTTTCTTGGTGGATTTTTTTTCCTTGCTTTAGGTATTTTCCTTATTATTGATTGCGGCAGAACCGGTTCAACAGGTTTAAAACAATAACTTGTGTTTAACGGGTAATTACATACCCTACAACCAACTGCTGACAATTTGATAGAGCCCGGAAAAGATAGTTCCTTCGGTGCTGTTGCATTTGCAGTTTGTGACAAATAATATTTCAACTCGTTAAAATATTCAAATCAAAAGTAAAGCAACAGCACCGTACACATAGTGATTGATATTGCCGGGTTACCCCACGTCGCTCTCCCCATTAACGGCTGCTGCTGGCAATGGTGTGATATACATCTTCCTGTTCCCGGATGAATAGGAATTAAGGTTTTAGTGCGTTAACGGTTGATTAATAAAATTAAGGAGATAAAAAAATTGGCTATCAACCATTAACGCAACAGCATCGAATCGAATATTATTGACTGGAGGATGTCGTCAACCTGACCTTCACTGTTTCTTTATCCACCTGTTCGGTTTCAAGAGTATATCCCCGGTGCTCAGCCTCAACTTCTATCCAAGGAGGCACATGGGTACAGGTAATATCAAGGACGAGAAAACCGCCCCTCTGGATGAACTGCTGAAGCACCTGTTTGCTTGAGATGTCCGGGCGCTTTCCTTGGACTTCTTTTATAGATATACAGAACGTACCCGGGGTTTTTTCCAAAGGTACCGGAATCCTAGATTCTGCCGTTGTTTGTGCAGAGGTTCTTTCCTTTGCCGTCTCTTTCTCTTCATCCGCCCAAACCTGGCTGAGAAATTCCTGTGGCTTCCCGGAAATTTCCCAGATAACACAACGGGCTCTCTCCAGTTCAAAATACGGAGCACCGCTGGCTGATGTGGTGACCAAAATCCGGCAGGGCCCGAGAAACATGATGAGTTCGGCCATTTTTTCCCGCATATCCTTAATGCCTTTTACCGGGTCAAGGACAAGTGGTATTTCACGATCTTTTTTCCAAGTTCCTTCGATGCGGGCAAATACAACGACAATTCCCGGTTCGTTCAGCGAGGAACTCGAACCATCATCACCAAGGATCACCGCAATTTCTTCTGCCATCATTTACTCCAGCCGGGACAAAACTCTCATATGACCAGCCGGTCCACAACTTTTCCTCTCTCAATATGCTCGTCAAGGATTACGGGGACATCGTCAGGAGTTACTGATCCATACCAGACATTGTCCGGGTACACAACGACAACGGGGCCTTTCTCGCAGATTCCGAAACAGCCTGTATTGGAGAGAAACACCTCCCCCCCTATGGAGCGTTCTTCAATCTCTTCCATGAATTTTGACATGATGTCAATGCCCTCTTTGGAGTGGCAGAATCCTTTCTGTTGCCCGTTTGCACGGGAACTCGTACAGACAAAAATATGGTGCCTGGGTTTTTGCATAATCAGCTACCTCGGGTGGTACAGAGTTCTTCTTTTATCTTCTGGCGGTACGTCGCATACTTGGTTTCAAGAAGCGTGTTTGTGAACCGGTCAAGGAACGCAAGCGTGCCCCGGTACCCGGCCGACAGGATCCGCTGCCCCCCAATACGGTCATGGATGGGAAAACCAATCCTGACCAGAGGGATGCCATGGCGTTCGGTGAGGGACTTTCCCCCGGAATGGCCTATTGCAATGTTTGATCCGGCGCATAATGCCGATTCTTCGATTGCGGCGATGTCGGCCCCTTCAAGGATGACCGGTTTTTCATCAGCAGATTCGATCACCTGGTTGAGCCGTTCTGCGATCAGGCTGTTTTTTGTGCCGCTTGCAATAACGACCGGAGTGGCGCCGTTCTCTGCGCAGAGTGTGGCGAAGGCATACACGAGCTCCGGTTCACCGTAAATGACCGGCCTCCCTTCAGCGTTAAATTTGTGTGAATCAGCCATGCCATCGAGCAACCAGCCGCGTTCGAGCATTAATGCATCAGGGATTGGCTGTCCACTAATCTTCGTGATTGTCTCGACGAAGAGGTCCATGTTTTTGAGGCCAATGGGGAGGGGCAGGTTAACCAACGGTACGCCAAACTCCTTCTCCAGGTAAAGGCCCGGCGATAGTGTGTCAGGACAGGTTGTCCCGAACTGGATAGTCACCGGCGCACCGGACATTTCCACGATCTCTTTTACCGTTGCCCCACCGGGCGGGATTTTCTGGTACCTTCCCCCGTATGGCCGGTCAAGCGTCATCGAATAATCCGGTACGAGCGTGTAGGAGAGCCCTGCACCATCAAGGATGCGTTTGATCTCCCGTATATCGGCCGGGCTGATGTGCGGGACGATCACGTTTATACGACGGTGCGGCAGCGTCGGGCGGACATAGTATGCTATTATACCCCGTGTCGCTGCCCAAAATCCCTCACTCTGCGTCCCGCTGTAACTGGGAGTGTTTACCGGGATGATATCGACACCGCTAACATTTTTCTCCTGTACGTAGGCAGTGACAATCCGTTCAAGATCCTCTCCCATCGTCTCGGAAAGGCAGGTGGTCAGTATACCAAGGACCGTCGGCTGGTAGACCCGGATCACGTTGTCCATTGCTTTCCTGAGGTTAGCCTCGCCACCGTAGATGGCCTGCTTCTCATTTAATGAGGAAGATGCGATATCAACCGGTTCGTTGTAGTGCTCGACGTTAGCAAGCCGCATGTACGTGCTGCACCCCTGCGAGCCGTGCACGAGCACCATCGCGTTTTCGATACCCTTGAAAACGGCAACAGCTCCAATAGGCATACACATGTGACACTGGTTCTCGCTGACCTGTCTGACCCGGGGTGCTGCAGCCTGCAGACATGTCATGATTGCACCGCCTCTGGGGCCGGGGTCCTGATCTGCTGCCATACCGGCGAGCACGTGGAAACATAAACCTCGCGGGCAAACCGGATCGCGCCGTCAAACCCGGCAAGGCCGTCTTTCCTGTCGTGGTTGTGGTCGACAAAACCTATCCCGAGTTTGTATGCGAGCACACGCTCCTTAACGCCGCCGACCATGACATCCACCTTTTTTTCGAGCAGGAATTTTTCCAGTTCTGCCGGGTTTGCATCATCAATGATGATCGTACCTTCGGAGAGCATCCGGCCCATACTTTCGTACTCGTCCTGCTTGCCGGTCTGGGTGCCGGAGAGCACAATCTCCATGCCAAGGCCACGGAGCTGGCGGATGATGGCAATTGCTTTGTACGCACCGCCAACATAGATCGCCGCACGTTTTCCCCGGAGTTTGCTGCGATATTTCTCAAGCACTGGGCGGATCCGGCTCATCTCACGGTCGATCAGGGTCTCTGTGCTCCGGGCGATATCCTCGTCATCGTAGAATGCTGCGATCTTTCTTAGGCTTTCTGCGGTGTTCTCCGGCCCGAAAAAGTTCACATCCATAAAGGGCGTTCCAAACGACCTTTCGAGGCTCGCTGCAACCCAGTGCATGGACCCGGTACACTGGACAAGGTTCAGGCACGCTGAGGGTGCCCGTTTGAGCGCAGCGACGTTAGAATCACCCGTGAAGGCGACATTGATCTCAATGCCCATCTCTTTAAGGTAGCGTTCAATCACCCATTTCTCTCCGCCGAGGTTATACTCGCCGAGGAAATTGATCTTTTTTGTTTTTTCTATCGTCTCTCCCTCTTTTGGGCGGATAAGCCGGAGCAGGGCCTCTGCTGCTGCCCGGTAACCGACAACCTTATTCCCGGATATAAATCCGCTTGACTCAACCGGGATAACATCGATCCCGTGCCGGGCTGATGCCGCCTTGCAGACCGAGATCATATCGTCGCCGATCATGCCCGAAACGCAGGTTGCGTAGGCAAACACCGCCGGAGGATGGTATTTTTCAACTACTTCATCAATACAGGCTGCAAGTTTTCTCTCGCCGCCAAAAATCACATCCTTCTCTTGCATATCGGTCGAAAAGCTGTTGCGGTACAACTCCGAACCGCTTGACAGGCTGCCCCGGATATCCATCGTGTACGTGGCACAGCCGATCGGCCCATGAACAAGGTGGACTGCATCGGTCACCGGGTTGAGAACTACCCGGGCCCCGCAGAATACACAGGCTCGTTGGCTGACCGAACCGGCAAGACTGTCATCCGCACAATGGATGCGGGCCCGGCTTTTGCCTGCGGTCAGGATGGAATCCTGCCGTTCGACAATGCATGCGACCGCTCCTGTCGGAATGGAACATGAATCTTCCAAAATCTCCTTCACCCTCTTTTCTCAAGGAAATTGTTTAGAATTCCTCTTCGTTTACAGGACCAATTCGAAATCCTCATCAGCGGCATCGCGGTCACGGCGTTCCAGAAGTGCGTTACTGATCTGCTCGATCAGGCGCAGGCAGCCCCGGTAGCCAACCACCGGCATGAGCGGGTGGACGGCCCGGTCAAGAATGGGAAAGCCGAACCTGACGAGGGGGATGTCTTCTGCTCGGGCAATGTATTTCCCATACGTTGTGCCTATCATGAGATCCACTTTTTCTTCCCGGATCCACTGGTGGAGATCGAAGAGATCTCCTTCTGCTTTTACCCGTCGTTCCTGGATGCCAGCCTCGTCGAACATCGCATTGATGGTCGCTTCGAACTCTTTCCCGGGGGTACCCGTAAGCAGGTATTTGGGGATCATACCCATCGTGAGCGCAAATTCCGTCATGGCGATCACATGATCAGGATCCCCGAAGATTGCGACCGTCTTTCCCTGGTAATGGAAATGGGTGTCAATCAGTGTGTCGATGACCTGGCCGCGTTCGACTGTCAAGTCTTGGGGGACTTCAATACCGAACCAGTTTTTTAACGCCATAACAAAATCATCTGTGGCCTTGAGACCGATAGGAAGTTTCAGGGGGATACCTGTAACACCGCATTTCTCCTGGAGAATGTCGGCAGCGTCGTGGGACGCGAATGCACCAAGCGCGAGTGTGACGACGGAGTTACCCGAATCCCGGATCTCGGCAACGGTGGCCCCGCCTTCAGGATACATCTCGTACCTGCTGGTAAGGGGCGAGTCCAGGACACCGGAGGTGTCCGGGAACATGATCAGTTTTATACCGAGGGACGAGACGATGCGTCGGATCTCCCGCATATCCCCGGGATTGACAAAACCAGGCAGGACGTTTGCCTGCTCTTTTTTGGCACCTCCATCTGACTGTGCGAGATAGGAGACCATCGCTTTGCACATGTTCGAGAAACCCGTAATGTGCGAACCCGCGTAACTTGGCGTGTTAGCGTGGATAACCACTTTTCCTTCGGGAATCTCGGCCTGTTTGACGATGTTTGGGATATCATCGCCGATTGTTTCCGAGAGGCAGGTGGTGTGGATCGCCATGACCTCGGGGTTGTAGATCGTAAAGACATTTTTTATTGAGGTTTTTAAGTTCGCTGACCCGCCAAAAACCGATGCTCCTTCAGTAAAGGAACTCGATGATGCAAGCACCGGGTCGCGGAAGTGCCGGGTGAGGTGCATACGGTGGTATGCGCAGCAGCCCTGCGAGCCATGGCTGTGCGGCAGGCATCCATGGATTCCCAGCGCCGCATACATTGCGCCGATAGGCTGGCAGGTTTTTGCCGGGTTGATCTTCCCGGTCGTGTGGCTGACCGTTTCTTCCGGTACACATTCAAGCATTGGATTCACTCCGTGGTTCTCGTTCTTTCTCCCATGGGGGGGCGATCAATTTCCATGCAGGAGCGGTGAGGGCTCTTGCGACGTCACGGGCAAAGGTGATCGCACCGTTATATCCAGCGTACGGGCCGCTGTAGTCATAGGCATGGAGCTGTTTTGAGGCAACCCCCATCTTGGTGACGATATACTTGTCCCTGACTCCTGAGAGGAAGAGGTCGGGTTTTGCAGTCTTCATCAGAACCTCAACCTCGTGGTGGTTTGCATCATCGATGATAATCTGTCCGCTTTTCATGTTCGGGTAGATGCCCTCGTAGTAGTTGAGCGGGACTTCGGCGTTCAGTTCGTCGAACTTCTCTTTTGACAAGTTCAGGTGGACGTGCGGTTCCTTGTACATTTTTTCATCCGGGATGAGGTGAAGTTCGGGAATGTTCTTACTATCCGCGTCGGTCTTGATGGTAGGGATTACCTGACGGCCCTCGTAGTCATCCCGGTGGGCAAACTCGTAACCGGCGATGATCATCTCCATACCAAGGTCACGGAGAAGGTACTGGTAGTGGTGACTCCGGGAGCCGCCGACAATGGCAAAGGCAGTCTTGCCCTGCAGTACTTTCCGGTACTGGTCGAGGATTGGGGTAACCCGAGCGGTCTCCCTCTCAATAATTTCTTCGGTCTTCCGTACAAGTTCCTCATCCCCAAAACATCGGGCGAGCTGACGTAGCGACTGGTTCGTCGCATCAATGCCAATGAAGTTGACCTTCAGCCATGGCGTACCGTACTTTGCCTCCATCATCTCGGCGATGTAGTTTATCGACCGGTGGCACTGGACGAGGTTTAAGTCCGCGAGGTGCAGGTTCTTTATGTCGAGGTAACTTGAATCCCCGGTAAGGACGCAGTTAACGGTATAGCCAATCTCCTTAAGGATCCGCTCAAGCTCCCACCCGTCGCCACCGATGTTATACTCGCCAAGGAGATTGATGACAAAACTGCCGGGTTTTCGATCTGTTCCTTTACCGACAATTTTCTCCATCACATTGTTGTTTGCAATGTGGTGGCCTGCCGATTGGCTGACCCCCTTGTATCCCTCGCAATTGTACGCGAGGACCTGGATACCATGCCGCTCTTCTGCGGCTTTTGCAACTGCACCAATATCGTCACCGATAAGCCCCACCGGGCACGTTGCGCAGATATTGATTGCACGCGGGTGAAATGTGGCAACAACCTCATCTATCATCCGTGCAAGTTTCTTCTCGCCACCAAAGACGATATCCGGCTCCTGCATGTCGGTGGTAAAGCAGAGCTGGGTGTATATTTTATCCTTGGGAGTATTGTCATCTGCCCGCGCTTTGTTCCGGCGCGTGCCCCAGCTATAATACCCGCAGCCGACCGGACCGTGGGTGATAGTCACCATGTCTTTGATAGGACCGACTACCACACCTTTGCATCCGGCATACGCACAGCCGCGTTGCGATATGATGCCAGGTATGGTTCTCGTGTTTGCTTCGATCAGAGGACAACTCGTCGCCTCCTCATCCTTGATAATGAGATGCTTCTTCCGGTTTTTCTTTACCGTATCCGGGTACGGAGTCATCATCTCATCGATTGTACCTTCAATGTCCGCCATAGCTGATGTCTCCTCACCAAATCGCTGCTTCTCCCGATTCACCGGTGCGAACACGAACCGCGTCGAGAACCGGCAACACGAAGATCACGCCGTCTCCGATGCCGTACTCGGTTTTGTTTGCACGCGTTATTGCATCCACAATCCGGGGCACATCCTCATCGTGCGCAAGGATCGTGAAGAGCCTGCGGGGGAAGAACCTCGATCCATCGAGGAAACTCGTTACCAGTTTTTCGGTATCCTCAACCCCGCCAAGGTCATTGACGCCCATCGACAGGAGCTTCTTTTTGCATTCTTCTATCTGCGTTGGATCGGTGACAAGCCTGCCCCGGCCGGATACCTTTACTGCGGTAAAACCAGCCACGCCGGCTGCGATAAGCGCTTTTTTTGTGGCGCTGGTTCTTCTCATCCGGATCACTGCCATAATCTCTTTCATAGCAGTCCTCCCTAGAGCTCTCGTATACCCTTCGAGATGGTATAGACCTCTTCTATGGGGGAAACGAAGATCTTTCCATCGCCGAACGTCCCTTCATTGCCGGTCTTTGCAGTATTCAGGATGGTTTTGATGACCTTGTCCTTGTCCGCGTCCTGGATAGCGACAAGGATCAGGATCTTCGGGATCTCGTCGTAGACCATGCCACCGATTTTAATCCCTTTCTGTTTGCCGCGGCCCACAACATCCACCATCGTTGCCGCATTAAATCCCGCAGAAGAAAGTTCCTCAAGTACGTCGTCTTTCTTCTCCGGTCGCACAATTGCACGTATCAGTAACATTACCTCACGTCCGCCATTTTTTGTCAATCCGAAATGCAGTTTATCGCACGTTACATCGCATCGAGGAATCCATGCTGCATCATGAGCTCTTCGAGTCGTTCTTGTTTCATCGGTTTTGGTATCACGAACAACTTGTTCTCATCGATGGCTTTCGCCAGGTTCCGGTACTCGTTTGCCTGACCAGAGGTTGGGTCGAAATCGATGACCGTTTTCTTGTTGATCTCCGCTCTCTGGACAAGGTTATCACGAGGGACAAAGTAGATGAGCTGAGACCCAAGTTCCTGAGCAAAAGCCTCAAGCAGGGGACGTTCATTGTCGACTTTCCGGCTGTTACAGATGATACCGCCGAGCCGGACCTTGCCATTCGCCGCATACTTCTGGATACCTTTTGCGATGTTGTTTGCCGCATAAAGCGCCATCAGTTCACCAGACGCGACAATGTAGATCTCCTCTGCTTTTCCCTCACGAATCGGCATTGCGAATCCGCCGCAGACAACGTCACCAAGCACATCGTAGAAGACATAGTCGAGATCCTCGGTATATGCCCCGAGCTGTTCGAGTAGATTGATAGATGTAATAATGCCGCGACCGGCACATCCGACACCGGGCTCTGGTCCTCCCGACTCTACACACCGGGTATTTCCAAACCCGGGTTTCAGGATGGCGTCGAGCTCAATATCGTCACCTTCATCCCGCAGCGTATCCAGAACGGTTTTCTGGCACAGACCGTGCAGAAGAAGCCGGGTCGAATCAGCTTTAGGGTCGCACCCGACAACCATAACATGCTTTCCCGCTTCGGCCAAAGCCGCCACAGTGTTCTGTGTGGTCGTGGATTTGCCGATGCCACCTTTTCCGTAAATTGCCACTTGTCGTTTCATTGAAACCTACCTTTGTTTCTCTCTGTTGCGAACTATCCCCGGGCCTTCATCGTTATAATCCCCTGGTCCGGTATCTGTGATCCAGTTCGTGGAGAAGATCTCCCGAACGTTACGTGTTCACATGCCAATCTTTTGCAGGAAAACAGAGACTGCATACTCCCTCGTTCCCTGCTCGCTGCCGTACCCAACTCCCGGTTCGGGACTGCCAGGTTTACACAATTGTGAAAGAGCGTTGAGCACCTTCACAAGTGTAAACTCTTCGTCATTCCGCCCAAGAGTAGATCGACCGCTTCAGCTCATTCAGTGCAGTAACATGGCATGAGGGGAATATCCAGCTCCCTGCACGCTGTCGCCGCATCGAAAGCAACAACTGGTGTACCCGAGGTGCTTCCGATGTAAGTAGTTCCTTTTGCATCATTCCTCCATTCTATAAATCATAATAGCTTTACGAATATTTATATATGATCGTAAGAACCTTCCTTCTATCATAATCATTTATAAATTAAATCTTATGAGGATGGATCGAAAGATAAGATTCTTGTCGAAATTGATGCTATAACAGTTACTGGTACAGAAGCATTGTTCTGAAAATTTTGGGGCATGGGCAAACATTTTTCAGTTCACTCATTATACGTATTTTCATGACGGGCGAAACCGGGCTTGAACTTTCCCCAAAGAAAGTTGAATATATTAAATTCCTCGCCGGGAAAAAAGGTCCGGTTAAGACAAAGGATATAGCCGCAGGTTTTGGTGTGGACCCGTCGACTATTACAAAAGCAATGGGTGAACTTACTGATGACGGATTCCTGGATTATACGCCCTATCACGGGGTCTGTCTTTCGGCAAAAGGAAAAATCATGGCAAAATTCCTGGTAAAAAGGCACCGGATACTCGCCCTGGCAATGACGCATTTTGGTCTTTCGCATGAGCAGGCATGTCGTGAAGTCTCACGGTTCGAGAGTTTCGTTTCAAAGGATGCGATAGATCGGATGTGCCGGGCCATGGGACACCCGAACAAAGGTATCTGCGGGGATATTACGCATGACGACGGGTGCCTTGAGAAATGATCTCCGGAAAAGGGAAACGCTTTTGAATCTTTTTTGACTGAATGTAACATTGAATTAAATTTTGGGCAATACCCAAAATTCGCATAATTATTATATGGATAACCAGCGAAGCAGTTGCTCAACATACCTCTTGAGGGGCAGAAAATAATGAAGTCGAAAACGTATGTCGCCATTGGAGGAATCGCATTTTTTATCATTATGACTATTTTCATTATTGTGGCGGGTTGTACACAGTCAAATTCTGTTGTGACCCCTCCCAATTCTATTCCCAACAACACAACCCAAAAGATACAGATTGTTGTCGCTGAAAATTTTTGGGGCAGCCTGGTATCTCAGATCGGTGGATCGCACGTTCAGGTGCTGAGTATAGTTTCAGATCCCAATGCCGATCCCCATGAATATGAAAGCAATACCGCGAATGCCCGTGCATTTGCAACAGCAGACTATATCATTGTCAACGGGGCCGGGTACGATGAATGGGCTGATAAGCTCATCAGTGCCGGGATCAAACCGAATGCCAAAGTGCTGAATGTAGCCAATCTTATTGGACAACAGGACGGCGATAATCCTCATTTCTGGTATAGTCCTGATTATGTGAACCAGACCACAAAACAGATGGAATCAGACCTTATTTCCATCGATCCGTCCAATACAAAAGACTACGAACAGAATTATGCCAACCTGCAGGTATCGCTTTCCCAATACCAGAACCGGATCGGCGAGATCAAACAGCAATTCGGGGGCACGAAAGTTGCAGCCACCGAATCCATCTTTGAATACCTGGCAAACGCGACCGGCCTTGATCTTGTTTCTCCGCCGGCATTTACTCATGCAGTCGCGGAAGGAAACGATCCCCCGGCAGACAGTGTTGTCCAATTTGAAACGCAGCTCCAGAGCGATAATGTGAGTGTGCTTGTCTATAACCAGCAGACTGTTACCCCGCTTACCGATAATATAAAGAAACTGGCCTCAGAACAAGGGATTCCCGTTATTGGGATAACAGAGACTATCCAGCCGCCCGACGTCTCATTCCAGGACTGGATGAACGCAGAATTAATCTCTCTTCAGAATGCCCTCAATGCAAAATCTCTGGGAAGTTAATCAATGAAAGACAACCTTCCACCAATTATTACCGCAGAAAACCTGACCGCAGGATACCAGGAAAATACCGTCTGGCAGAACGCCGGTTTCGCGATTGAACACGGCGAATTTGTGGCAATTATCGGTCCTAACGGATCGGGAAAGACAACCCTGTTTCGTTTGCTTCTCGGATTGCAACAACCCATACGAGGCACTATTAAAGTATTTGACGCCCGGCCCAAACGCGGTAATGAGCATATCGGATACGTGCCCCAGCGGCACGTAATTGATGCCGATACGACCCTCGAATCCCTTGAACTGGTGCGGCTTGGATTTTCCGGTAATAAATGGGGGATAAATCCTTTTTCCCGGAGCGATCACCAGGCCGCGTTTGACGCATTGAAAGCAGTAGGTGCAGAAGATCTGGCGCATCGTTCCCTCGGGGGATTATCGGGGGGAGAATTGCAGCGGGTGTTTCTTGCGGAAGCGCTGGTAAGCGATCCCCATTTATTATTACTCGATGAACCGTTGTCGAATCTGGATATCCGGCGTGAGCAGGAATTGGTTCAGGTTATCCATAATGTGGTCCGATCGCGCGATGTGACGGCCCTGCTTATCGCCCATAACATTAATCCTCTCCTGCCAGTTCTCGATAAAGTAATCTATATCGCCAACGGGAAGGTCGCCATCGGGAAGCCAGATGAAGTCCTGACATCCGAGGCCCTATCGGCGTTATATGGGATCCAGGTCGAGGTCCTGCGTGGATCTCAGGGCCAGATCGCGGTTATCGGTACCGAAGAAAACCAGCACCATTATGATTGAACGGGGCCATTATGGTTGATATTACCTTTAGCTTTAACCTGTTATCCGACCTCCAGGTGATGTGGCAGTACGACTTCATGCAGCATGCCTTTGAAGCCGGGACAATTGTTGCGATCATCGCGGGCATCGTTGGCTATTTTGTCGTGCTCCGTCGCTCGTCCTTCGCAGCACACGCCCTTTCCCATATTGGGTTTGCAGGGGCCGCAGGCGCCGTGCTGTTGGGGGTCGACCCAATCATAGGCCTTCTGCTGTTTACAAGTGGAGGTGGCATTACTATCGGGTTGCTTGGCCGGCGTGCCGCTTCCCGTGACATTCAGATCGGAACCGTCCTTGCATTCATGCTGGGCCTTGGTGTCCTGTTCATCAGTCTCTATAGCGGGTATGCAACCGAAGCGTACTCTATCTTATTCGGAGAAATACTGGGCATCAGTGCAAACGACGTCCTTGTGACACTTGTTGCGAGCCTTGTAATTCTTTTGTTAACCTCTGTCGTGTACCGTCCGCTTTTATTCGCATCTCTCGATGAAGATGTGGCCGAGGCAAAAGGACTGCCCACCCTCTTGCTCGGCGTAATTTTCATGCTTTTAGTCGCGGTAGCGACATCGATTTCCGTCCAGGTTGTCGGAGTCCTTCTTATTTTCGCATTAATGGTGACACCGGCA
>NZ_DATKKA010000021.1:0-22663 GCF_035543475.1 Methanoregula sp. | reverse complement strand
CCGAGTGTTTCAGTTCGGCTGCCACCTGCTGCATCCAGCCCGGTTCGGCAGGGCCGTCCAGGATGCAGACCGCGGCGGGGTTCCCGCGGAACGGGTAACCGGTAAAGGCATCGACAACGTGCAGCTCAGCGCTCATAAAAGGGGATTGCTATGCCGGCCGATAAAGTATACGGGGGATGCAATGATCACCAGTTCAGGATACGTAATCGTAAAGGAAAATCCCCCATAATTATCCGGAATTACAATGCCCTCCCGCCTCAGCCCCCTCCGGGACACGGCGGGGCAGGAAGTTTTCTCCGCGATAACTCCAACAGGGTTTCTGTTGTCCGGCCCTGATCCATTGTAAAGTATTTTTAGTCCCTTGCCCACCGCGGGGGTGTCCCTTCAGGGGCGGCAGGAGCCATCGTTCCGGTGAAGGATACCTGCCCCGGATTCGGAACAACCGGCGGTATAATATGGGCGGCTCGCTCTGCTCGCAAAAAAGACCATCACGAAAACGTGGGGTTGGTGAGATTTGAACTCACGATCGACGGGTCTCTCCGACATGCGCATCAGTGCTCCAACGGATCATCATCAATTCAGCAGACCCATTGTTCATCATCTGCGAGCACGTGTTAGAACGCAAAGACCGCTGGAGCCCGTCGCCATTCCGGGCTTGGCCACAACCCCGCCCATCATGAAGCGCCATCCGGCACAGCTGACTGTACAAAATCGTGCTGACGAAATTTAATTGTTTTCCCCGGAATAACCCTGCACCTGAAGGAACCCCGGCTCAGTTTCACCCCGTATCCCGGGGATCACTCCGATCAAAGCCACCGGTACCGGCCCGGTGGCGTGCCACTGCACCACTCCCCATTCCGGCCATCAGCCATATATCCTCTTATTACTCCATATTTTACGATGGACAAGGGCAGCTATACGTGCGGGACATCGGAATTCCCCCTGATGGGAATGACGATGGGGGAGATGATTGACCATATAGCGGCAAATTACCCGGAGACCGAGGCGATTGTCTCCGTTCACCAGAACATCCGCTGGACCTACCGGGAATTCCTCGAACGGATCAACCAGGTGGCCCGCGCCCTGATGGGGATGGGCGTGGAGAAAGGCGACCGTGTCGGCATCTGGGCGATGAACCATGCCGAATGGGTTGTAATCCAGTTTGCCACTGCAAAAATCGGGGCGATCATGGTGAACATCAACCCCGCCTACCGCACGTACGAGCTCGAGTACGTCCTCAAGCAGGCAGAGATCCAGACCCTCATCCTGCAGGGCCGGTTCAAGACCTCGGATTATGTCGGCATGTTCTACGAGGCCTGTCCCGAGGCCTACGAGCAGAAGCCCGGACGGATCTCGGTGGAGAAATTTCCCTTCCTGAAGAATGTCATCTTCATGGGCAACATCCCATACAACGGCACGTTCACCTGGGACGAATTCCTTGAAAAAGCAGAGGAGATCACCATGGATGAGGTCATAGAGCGCGGCGAGGCCCTTACCTTCGATGACCCCATCAACATCCAGTACACAAGCGGCACCACGGGATTCCCCAAAGGCGTTGTCCTCACCCACCACAGCGTCCTCAACAACGGCTACATCATCGGCGAAGGCATGCGGTTTACCAATAAAGACCGGCTCTGCATCCCCGTCCCGTTCTATCACTGCTTCGGCATGGTCCTCTCCAACATGGCCTGTGCCACCCACGGCACGACCATGGTATTACCCAGCCCCACGTTCGATGCCGAGGAAGTTTTAAAGACCATCGAAAAAGAGTGCTGCACCGCTGTCCACGGTGTCCCCACGATGTTCATCGCCGAGCTCACCCACCCCAACTTTTCAAAGTACAACCTCACCTCGCTGCGGACCGGGATCATGGCCGGCTCCCCCTGCCCGATTGAGGTGATGAAGCAGGTCAACACCCAGATGCATATGAGCGAGATCGTGATCGTGTACGGCCAGACCGAGACCTCGCCCGGCGTCACGATGACCACCACGAAAGACCCGCTCGATCGCCGGGTCACCACCGTCGGGAGGGCCTTCCCTCACACCGAGCTCAAGATCATCGACCCCAAGACCGGAAAGATCGTGCCCATGGGGGAGATTGGCGAGATCTGCGCCCGGGGCTACTGCGTGATGAAGTGCTATTACAACAACCCTTCGGCCACCCACGCAACGCTTGACAAGGACCGCTGGAACCACACTGGCGATCTCGCTACGATGGACGAGGAGGGCTACTTCAAGATCGTTGGCCGGTTAAAGGACATGGTGATCCGGGGCGGGGAGAACATCTACCCGCGGGAGATCGAGGAGTTCCTCCACCACAACGAGAAGATTTTTGACGTGTACGTGGTCGGTGTACCGGACATCAAGTACGGCGAGGAGCTCTGCGCATGGGTGAAGATGAAGCCGGGCCAGACCATGACCGAGCAGGATGTGAAGGATTACTGCAAGGGAAAGATCGCTCACTTCAAAATCCCGCGGTATGTCATGTTTGTCAACGATTTCCCCATCAATATCTCCGGCAAGATCCAGAAGTACCTGATGCGCGAAGAATCGATTAAGAAACTCGGGCTCGAAGCGGCAGAGAACATCAAGACAGCGTAAAGATAGGGAAGCAGGTCTTCCCGCAATTTTCTTTTTTGGCGAATGTTTTACGGGTAATGTACATTTTTGAAATGTTTCGGACTCTTTAAGGGGACTATCGCAAACGCCCCCGCGGCGGGCGAGGGACGGAGAACAATATCATCCGGACAATGGCCGGCTACCCAACCTGAACCTTTCAGTGTGCAAAAACCGTCCTGTCCCGCCGTGCCCCGCGAGGGGCCCTGAGGCGGGGAGCCATCGCAATCCGCACACGTGAAACTTCCGGTAGTTTTCAAACGAAATGCCCGTGCCAGATAAAAGGTGAGAAAACCTTATTCCCCCATCCCTGCCGGCCTCTCCTGTTTTCCCCGGGCAAGGGAGAAGAAGATCCCGGCAACGCACATCACCGTGAAAAGGATAAATGCCCAGTGCAGGCTCTGGGTGAACTGCGGGTAGTTCGCGGGGGTGATCTCCACCTGCCCGATCACGATAGCAAAGATCATCATCGCAATCCCCATGGAGAGCATCTGGCCTAGCAGCCGCATCGTGGAGTTGATGCCCGATGCAACGCCGTAATACCGCTTGTCCACCGCGCTCATGATCGCATTAATGTTCGGTGATGAGAAGAGACCAAAGCCGACACCGAGGATGATAAGCACCGCGATGATGTACCAGAGCGGGGTCGACTCGTTGAGGAAGACAAAGAGGAAGAGCCCGAGTGCGGTCAGCCCCATACCCAGCGACGAAAGCACCTGGGAATCATGCTTGTCCGAGAGCTTCCCCGCAAACGGGGAGACGATCATCTGGAAAAACGGCGCAGCGATAAGGATGAACCCGGCATATTCCGCCGAGAACCCCTTGGTGTACTGGAGGTCGAGGCTGAGCAGGAAAGCGACCGCATAGGTAGCGGAATAATTGATCAGTGCAGCGATATTCGAGAACGCAAAGATCCGGCTCCTGAAAAAGAGCTGCATATCCAGGACAGGGTTCGGCAGCCGCTGCTCAAACCACACGAATGCAGCGATGAGCGCGATACCGGCGACCACGAGCACGCCCCCGCTTACGTCGGGAAGTACAGAGAAGCCGACCATGAGCGCGATCAGGCCGAAACTATAGATGAGCGACCCCGTGAGATCAAATTTCTCACCAACGCATTCCGCCCATTCGCCCCGGAGCTTCCAGACAATCAGGACCGCGGCGGCGATCGCGATGGGCACGTTGATGTAGAAGATACTGCGCCAGCCGAAGATGTCGGTCAGGATGCCACCAAAGAACGGCCCGAGGGAGAGGCCCAGGTACACGGAGGTGATGTAGATCCCAAGTGCCTTTCCCCGTTCGCCCGGGGGAAAGACGGCTGTCAGGATGGCAATCGCGGTGCCAAAGATCATGGCCGCCCCGATCCCCTGGATAACCCGTACGGCAATCATCTGCTGTTCGGTGGCCACAAGGGTCATGATAAACGAGGCTGCACCAAAGACGCAGATCCCCCACAGAAAAATCTTCTTCCTGCCGTAAATGTCGGCGAGCTTCCCGAAGGGGACTAAAAAGAGGGCCGAGGCAAGGAGGTACGCGGTCGCCACCCAGGAGAGCGATATGGCGTCCATGTGGAACGCGGAGCCGATCGTGGGGAGCGCGATATTGACCGCCGAGCCGTCAAAGGGAGTGAGGAACCCGGCAAGGATGGCAATCAGAAGGACAATACGCTTTTCCGTAGGAGAGACCGCAAAGGCCGGCGTCCGGCAGATCGCCGGGTCCGTGCAGGCAGAATCCGGGGAGGCAGGGGCATCGGGAGTCATGGCGGACAGGTCCGGGGAAAGAGAAAGGTGGGGAAAGTCCTGTTACAGCACCACGCCGAACCAGGCCATATACGACAGGATCACCATGATGACGACGAGCACGATCAGGATCTTATACGAGCACTTCTCACAGATCCCGAGATAAGAAGGGTGGCAGTCATGGCAGTACTCGGATTTACAGACACGGCAGGTCTTTGAGTGTTCATGCGGGTGATCGTCACAGTGCGTCATACGTCACCGGTTCGGTGCGAAATGGTAAAGATGTGTCGGATTTGACACCACATTTCTACGCCGTGGACTGCGCACGCTTTACCAGCTGCGCGGCAGCCTGGGACGCCCCGGCAAGGATCTCTGCCTCGCCCGGGATCTCGTGCTCCAGCATCAGCACCCGGCCGGCGCAGATCGTGGTCTCCACGGCAGCCCCGCTGCAGGCATAGACCAGGTTCGAGGCTGCATTGTGCAGCGGCGTGTTGCAGGGAATACGGTTCGAAACGAGGATAAGATCGGCCGGTGCCCCGGCGGTAAGCGTCCCGGCACCAAAGCCAAGCGCCTTTGCCCCGTTTGTCGTTGCCATGGCAAGGGCCGCGGGGGCTGCAAGGATGGTCGGATCGTTCCAGAAGAACTTCTGGAGGAGTGCCGCGATCTTCATCTCCTCGAAGAGGTCGAGGTTATTGTTCGAGGCGCAGCCATCAGTCCCCAGACAGACGTTTGCCCCGGCGTGAACGAGTTCGCGGTAAGGCAGGGCACGGTGGGTGGCAAGCTTCATGTTGCTCGCCGGGTTGTGTGAGACCGAGACGCCGCGTTTGCCCAAAAGCGCACATTCGGCGTCGTCCAGCCAGCAGCCATGCGCCGCGATCGTCTTCGGGCCAAGGACACCGCACTCGTCCAGCAGCGCTGCCGGCCGTTTTTTGTGCTGCGCAACGCAGTCGTTTACTTCCTTCTCCGTCTCTGAAAGATGGATGTGGAGGGGGATATCCTGTTCGCGGGAAAACTCCGCACACCATTTCAGGCCCTCGGGCGAGACCGTGTAGGGCGCATGGGGACCAGTAGCGGCGTGGATCCGGGGATTGGCAAGTTTCCGGATATGAGCCGCGAGCGCCTCGGTGGCCCGGCACTCGTGTTCCCGTTTTGCCGCATCGCCGAGATCGATAAAACCGTAGCAGAGCAGGGCCCGGATACCGGCCTCGTCCACGGCCCGGGCGGCGTCCTCCATGAAGAAGTACATATCGTTAAAGGCGGTGGTCCCGGTCCGGATCATCTCAAGGCAGGCAAGCTTCGTGCCCCAGTACACGTCCTCGCCGGTCAGGTGGGCTTCGAGCGGCCAGATCTTCTGGGAGAGCCAGTCCTGCAGGATCATGTCGTCCGCGTAGCCCCGGAGAAGCGACATCGCCGCATGGGTATGGGTGTTGGAAAGCCCGGGCAGCACGAGTGCGCCGTCGCCTTCGATAATATACTCCGCCTCGCCCCGGTGGCGCTTGCGGATCTCGTGCCCGATGTCGGTAATGGTCTCCGATGCATCGATGAAGATGTCCACCATGCCGGTGCCATCGTTGACGTTCGTGAGAAGAATCGATTTTTTCTTCTCGAAAATATCTGCGGATTCCTGAGTAATCATGCACTAACCTCCCTTGTTCCTATCCCATCTGTTTAATGATCGCCCCAAGGATCTCCCCGGTCCTCTGGCTGTAGGCCTTCGAGGTGGAGAGGATGTGGTCGAAGGTGAGCACATCGGTCCCCAGGCCGTTTGCATAATTGTCGATGGTGCAGAGCGCGGCAAACTCCATGCCGAGTTCGCAGGCAAGCGTTGCTTCCGAGGCCACTGTCATTCCCACGACATCGGCGATCTGTGAGAGGGCCGCCACTTCCGCCACCGTCTCGATCCGTGGCCCCCGGGTCTGGACATAAATGCCCCCGAGCCGGGCCTGCGGGACTACGGATGCAAGTTTCCGGGCAAGTGCCTGCGAGAGCTCCGGCCGGACATGCTCGATTGCGTTGTCGTGGATGGAGGGGATATCGGTCACGCTCACGTAATCGGTGGGTATCATGAGGGTCCCGGGCGGGATCTCCTTTTTGAGCGACCCCGTGGAGCCGAACGCAACGATCCGGTCAACGCCGGCGATCGCCATGGCGGCAAGGTTGGCCCGGTAGTTGATCCGGTGCGGCGGCAGGCCGTGCTGGTGGCGCATGAGCATGACGATATCGCCGCAGAGGAGCTCGGTGCTGCCAAAAGGCGTGGCCACGTCATCCTTTTTTAATTCCGGAAGCGTCGAGAAGAGCAGGCTCGTCCCGCCAATGATGCCAAGCATCAGGCGCGCCCCCCGCACGGACGGACCGGAGACCGGGATACAGGTATGTGCCGGACCATGGATTATCGAAAGGAGAGGTTGTGTGCCCCGGCACAAATAACTGGCGCCGGGGGATCAGGGCCGGCCAGTAAACGTAAAGAACGTCCCGGCCCCACACTCTTCTCATGGGCCTGTTCGATACCGTCAGCGATGAAATGATAAAACGCGGGGAGTGCACGGACATCTACTTTGTCCGCACCGGGGAAGTGCTCGGGAAGGAAAAGATAAACCCGCTCGTGTCCATGGAGGTGACCGCGGCAGCGCTCCCCGACACATGGGGCATCATCTGCGGTATGGCCGACGTGGTGGCCCTTCTCTCCGGGCTGCCGGTAACCGTCGAGGCCATGCCGGAGGGAACGCTCTTTTTTGCGGGCGAACCGGTGCTGCGCATCACCGGGCATTACCGGGACTTCTGCCGGTACGAGACCGCGATCCTCGGATTTCTCTGCCACGCCTCCGGGATCGCATCGGCAACCGCCCATATCATGTGCGAAGCAAAGGGCCGGCCCGTCTACTCCTTCGGATCCCGTCGGCAGCACCCGGCAATCGCGACCATGATCGAGCGGGCCGCGTGGATCGGGGGCGCGGACGGTGTCTCCAACACCTGCGCGCCGGCCGGCATGCCGGTGGTCGGCACCATGCCGCACGCGATGGTGATGTGTTTTCCCACGCCCGAGGACGCGTGGCGTGCCTTTGACCGCGACGCCCCAAAAGACGTCCCGCGCATTATGCTCTGCGACACCTACTGCGACGAGAAGACCGAGTCGCTGCGGGCCGCGGACTGCGGCGCCTCCGCGGTCCGGCTCGACACCCCCCGCTCCCGCCGGGGGAACATGCGGGCCATCATCGAGGAGGTCCGGTGGGAGCTGGACTCGCACGGGTACCCGCAGGTGAAGATCTTCCTCTCGGGCGGGGTCACAAAGGAGGATGTGATCGCGTACCGGGACTGTGTGGATGCGTTCGGGATCGGCGGGGCAATCGCAAATGCCCCCGTCATCGATTTTGCCATGGACATCGTGGAGATCGAGAAAAAGCCCAAAGCCAAACGGGGCAAACGCAGCGGAGTAAAACAGGTGTACGAACTGGTCTGCGGGAAGCACCGGACCCTGCCCGTGGGCCAGGTTCCGCCCGCAAATGCCACCCCGCTCTTAAAACCCTGCATTGCCGCCGGCCGGATCGTAACACAGCCCGATATGCAGGCGGCGCGCAAAAGGGTGCTCGCGTGGATCAGCCACACCATTGAGGAAGAGGGGGCAAAAAAGGAGCCGGTAAAAAAGAACGGGAAGAACGGCGGGCAAAAAAAGGTCCCGGCCACCCCGAAGGCCTGACCCGGAAGGCCCGGGCAGGGCGAACCTCCCACCCAATTCTTTTAACCTATGCCGTGCAACAATGTTAAAGCGGGCTGGTGGTAAAGTGGTATTACGCTCCCTTGGCATGGGAGAGGCCGCGGGTTCAATTCCCGCCCAGTCCATCCTTTTTGTTCTGCCGGAACGCTTTTTGTGAGAAATTATCTCTGATCGCACGGTTTTTGTTCCCGGCCCGGCACCACTCCCACGGATACTATTTATACTACCGGTTCTCTCGTTATTTTTGATATCATGCGAATCCGTGACCTGATCCTGCCCGAAGACCAGATCTTTTTTACGCTTTTCAAGGATATGGCGGCAAAGATCAAGGAAGCAGCCGAGACCTTAAACGAGATCACCCACGAGCTCCCCGGGGGTACGGAAAAGTCCCATAAGGTGCGCCAGATCGAGCACCTGGGCGACGAGACCACCCGCCACATTTACGAGCGCCTCAACGAGTCGCTCATTACGCCTCTCGAACCCGACGAGATCGCCCGCCTCGCCCCGGCCTTTGACGATGTGCTGGACAAGCTCGACTGGGTCACCCACCAGATCGCCACTTACGGCCTGGCACAGTCAGACGACGTGCTCAAGGAATATTCCTACCTCATCCTGATGACCGCCAACGAGATTACAGATGCCATGGACGCGCTCTCCACTCTCAGTAAGCCGGCCGATGTCAGCAGCCACGTCGTGGAGATCAGCCGGCTCTACAACCTCTCGGGAGAGCTCCTCTCCCGGGCCGTACTCGACCTGTTCAAGACACAGGACCTCCTCATGATCATCAAGCTCAAGGATATCTACGAGAGCATGGGAAAAGTGATGGAGAAGTGCAACGACGTCGGGCATGCACTGTCTGACATCTCGATGAGCCATTCATGACCGGCTACGACCCCGTTATCCTGTTTGGCATCTTCGTTGCCCTGGTGCTGAATTTTTTTAACGGCCTTACCGATGCAGCACAGGGAGTGGCAACGGTGGTCGCGACAAGGGCACTCTCCCCGGGAAAAGCGGTCTTTTTAACCGGGGTCTGCAACATGTTCGGGCCCTTTGTGTTCACGACTGCAGTCGCCGCCACCATCGGGACCGCCATCGTCTCTCCCGGCGCCATGACCCCGGCAACCATCATCGTGGGGATGCTTGCCTCGATCACGCTCGTCTTTTCTGCCACCCGGATCGGCATCCCCCTCTCCAGCAGCCATGCGCTGATCGGCGGGATCATCGGGGCGAGCGTGGCCGCTTTCGGTCTTTCAGCAGTTATCCTTCCTGCAGAAAGCGTGATCCTCCACGTACTTGCATGGGGTCTCTTTGGGGCACTCATCGGCGCCATCATCATATTTTTTGTTATGATCGCCCTGCATGGCGATGTCCGGCTCGGCCTTATGGTAGGAGCAGTCTGCGGGGCTGCAATGGCCGTACCGATCCTGATGGTCCTTGGTCTCCTCAAGCTCACCGGCCTCTTTGTGGTTGTCCTCTTCATCTTCATCTCCCCGGTGCTTGGCGCTACCATCGCGTTCCTCTTTGACCTGCTCGTCTCGCATCTCTTCCGGACCTCGCGCCAGAACCGGATGAAGCGGGTCTTTACCCCGCTCCAGGTCCTCGCATGTCTCTTCCAGGCCACCGGCCACGGGGCAAACGACGGGATGCACGCGGTGGGTGTGATCACCGCGCTTCTCGTCTCTGCCGGGCTCCTTGCCACCTTTGCGGTCCCCACCTGGGTGGTCCTGCTCTCGGCGATCGCGATCGGCCTTGGCACCTGCTTTGGCGGCTGGAAGGTGGTGGACCGGATGGCCAAAGGGATCACGAAGATCCGGCCCTACCAGGGGTTCTGTGCAGGAACGTCCGGCAGCACGACGCTTGCCTTTGTCACCACGCACGGTATCCCGGTCTCATCCAACCACGTGATCAGCGGGGCAATTGTCGGGGTCGGTGTCACCCGGGGGAAAAATGCCGTCCACTGGGATGTGGTACGCCAGATGATGACCGCATGGATCATCACCATTCCGCTTGCCGCGGTCTGTGCATGGGCCGGGTACATGGTTCTTACCCTGGTCACACCAGTTCTCCCGTGAGCGCAATATTTCGCTATATTTTTTAAGGTCTCCCGACTGATTACCAGTGGGTTTGTGTATGGGTTTACGGGAACTTCTGATACCGCAGGATAAGATCTTTTTCGAGATGTTTGAGCACCAGGCCGCAATATTGCGGGAGGCAGCCTACCAGCTCGTGGTCTTAAGCGAGGACTTCACCAATGTCCGGGAAAAACGGCATGCAATCGAGCTGCTGGAGCACCAGGGCGACCAGATCACCCACAGCATCTACGAGCAGCTGAACCGGACCTTTATTACGCCGCTCGACCCCGAGGAGATCTCCAAGCTAGCCTCGGCGCTCGATGACGTGATGGACAACATCGACAGCTCGGCAGAGAAGATGTTCTACTACGGTATCGACAACACCGATTCCCACATGGTGGAACTCTCCAAGCTGATCCACCTCTCCACGGTCGAGATCGAGGGTGCGGTCAAGGGGATCCGCTCGATCAAGGACCCGCGGTATGTCGAGGAGCGCTGCATCGAGGTAAACCGCCTCGAGAACCTAGCAGATGACGTGCTCGCCCATGCGGTGACCGATCTCTTCAGGACCAACGACGCGATCGCGATCATCAAGCTCAAGGACATCTACGAGAACCTTGAGACGGCGACCGACTACTGCGAGGACGTGGCAAACGTTCTTTCCGATATCGCCATCCGGCACTCGTGAGGTGGCAGCGGTGCCTACAGCGCAAAACGGAGGGAGCTCATGATCGAAGCCCCGCTGATCCTTATTGTGGCGATCATTGTCATCGCCCTGATCTTTGATTTTACCAACGGTTTCCATGACTCGGCCAACTCGATCTCTACGGTGGTCTCAACAAAAGTCCTCTCTCCACGGAACGCCGTGGTATTTGCAGCATTTTTTAACTTCCTTGCGGCGTTCGGTTTCGGGGTTGCGGTGGCAAACACGATCGCAAATATCGTAGAGCTCAACGTGGTCGCAGCCGTGATCATACCGTACATCATCCTCGCCGCCCTCACCGGGGCGATCAGCTGGAACCTGATCACCTGGTACTTTGGCCTGCCCACATCGTCATCCCACGCGCTGATCGGGGGCCTTGCCGGCGCCGGCATCTCCGCTGCAGGTCTCGTTGCCATCAAGTGGGCAACGGTGGGCCAGGTGGCGCTCTTCATGGTACTCTCCCCGATGATTGGGCTTACCTGCGGGTTCCTTTTTATGGCCGCAATCCTCTGGATCACAAGGAAGGCCAGCAAGCCGACCGCCGAAGGGTACTTCAAAAGGCTCCAGCTTTGCTCCGCAGCCGCGTACAGTTTCAGCCATGGGACAAACGACGCCCAGAAAACCATGGGGATCATCGTCCCGCTCCTCTTCTCCATCGGGTATTACAGTGCGAGTGCAGATACCAGCCACCTTCCGGTGCCATACTGGGTTATCATCATCTGCTACACCACCATCGCGCTCGGTACCCTCGCCGGGGGCTGGCGGATCGTGCGGACCATGGGGTACAAGATCACCAAGCTCCGCCCGGTCCACGGGTTTGCGGCAGAGACTGCCGGGGCTGCGACGATCCTTGGCGCATCGGCTGCCGGTATCCCGGTGAGCACGACGCACGTGATCTGCTCCTCCATCATGGGGGTGGGAACGACCATGGGTGCAAGCACGGTGAAATGGGGCGTTGCCCGGAGCATCGTGATCGCGTGGGTCCTCACCATCCCGATCAGTGCACTGATCGGGTACAGCGCGTTCCAGGCCATCCGGCTTGTGATCGGCAGTTAAAAAAAATGACAACGGGGCTAAAAAAACAGAATGCCCATTTTTACGATTTGCCCGTTTTCCGGTCGCCGGATAAATCCCGGTAGTACCGGCAGAATTTCTGTATCACGCATTCATCGCACAGCGGTTTTTTCGCATCGCAGGTAGTCCTCCCGTGAGCGATGAAGACGTCCGTGAGGTCCCCCCATTCGGCTTTCGGGAAAAGTGCCATGAGGTCCTTTTCGATCACCTTTACGTCATCCGTATCCGAGAACCCGATCCTCTCTGCGAGACGGCGCACGTGCGTGTCAACCGCGATCCCCTCGTTTTTGCCCAGCGCATGATAGAGGACGATGTTTGCAGTCTTCCTGCCCACCCCGGGGATGGAGAGCAGCTCGTCCATTGTTCCCGGTACCTCCCCGCCAAAAGTGTTGATGATGGTCGCTGATGCGGCGATGATGTTTTTTGCCTTGGCATGATAGTAGCCAAGGCTGTGGATGATCTTCTCCACGTCACTCACTTTTGCCTTCGAGAGTTTTTCCGGTGTGGGATAGTTCCCAAAGAGCGCCGGCTTCACCTTCAGGACTGCCTTGTCCGTGGTCTGGGCCGAGAGGATAGTGAGTATGAGTACCTCAAACGGTGTGCCCCGGCAGACTGTTGTCGGGGACTCGCGGGCATCCGGGTAGCGCTTTACCAGAAGCGAATAGATCCGCCGGGCGTCCTGTGCATTCATCACATGGGGTAGGGCGGATTCGAACCGCCGTCAAAGCGTCCCAAACGCTCTAGGATGGACCAGGCTACCCTACTACCCCGTATCCTGTACTATTTCCCACGATCGCTAAAAATACCTGTCATTGGCCGGAATGAAAAAAGATCAGAGAGGGAGGACTTTCTTCTTCGTGCTGCTCACGATCGAGCAGTCGCCCTTCCCGCGGAGCAGGACGGCAGAGAGGTTCTCCGGCCGGGTCCCGTCGAGCACCACGAGCGGGATGCTGCTGCGCTCCACGATACGGGCGGCGATGATATCGAGCACGTTGTGTGAACCGGCCCCGAGGCCTCCCTGGCTCACGATGGATAACAGTTGCCGGGGGGTGAGGGTCTTATGGTGCTTTGCACCGGCGTGGCTTTTTGGGTCCTTATCGTAGATCCCGTTCACCGAGGTCACGTTCACGAAGACATCTGCCTGCACCCGTTCCGCGAGCACCGCGGCAACGGCATCGGTGGTCTGTCCCGGTGTGATCCCGCCCATCACCACGATCTTTCTTGACTCGCCGAATTTCTTTGCCTCCGAATGGCTCTCGGCCACCTTGGGATAGGCGGCCTCCCCGAGGGCGGCAATCAGGAGCGTGGCGTTGAGCCGGGTAACAAGGATACCGATCTCGTCAGCGGTGCCCTCATCGATACCGAGCTTGCGTGCGATCGCGATGTAGTCCCGTGCGCCGCCCCCGCCCCCGACAACCACGAAGAGCCGGTGCTTAGCCGCGATCTCTTGTAAGACCGGGAGATAGGCCGCAATCCGGTTGTTCTCCAGTTCCGGGATCAGGATCGAGCCGCCCAGCGAGATAACGACCGTCTTCATCGCACTAGTTTTTGTACAGGATGCTCATATAGAGTTGTTCTAAGGAGGAATTCGCATGCTCTGCTGTCCGGTCTGCAAAGGTCGTAATATTTTCCCGGTGGCCGGGGGATACATGGGCCAGGTGTACCTTTGCAAGGACTGCAACTACCGGGGATCGTTTGTCCTCGAGATAGACGACGATACCCCGGAAGCAGGGGAGGAGACGGGTAGCGGGCGGTGATCGGGAATGCACGAGGCGCGCCAGTACGAGAGAAAAGAGAACAAGGCAGTGAAGTGTTCGCTCTGCAACCACCGCTGCACGATCGCCGAGAATAAACACGGGATCTGCGGTGTGCGGGAGAACACCGGCGGAACCCTGTATGCCACCACGTACGGTCTGGTAAGCGCCGAGGCGGTAGACCCGATCGAGAAAAAGCCGCTCTTCCACTACCTGCCCGGCACTCTCTCGTACTCCCTTGGCGGCATCGGGTGCAACTTCCGGTGCCAGCACTGCCAGAACTGGCAGATCTCGCAGGCCGATCGCACCACTGCCCGGCTGATGCCCCTTTCCCCGGAGGAGGGGGTAGCCCGCGCAATCGCGAGCGGGAGCGCGAGCATCTCCTGGACCTACAACGAGCCTACGATCTGGCACGAGTACACCCTCGACATGGGCACGCTCGCACGGGCCCGGGGCCTGGGGACCTGCTATGTCACCAACGGCTATATCACCGAGGAGGCCCTGCGGGAACTCTCCCCCATGCTCGCCGCGTACCGGGTGGACCTCAAGGCATTCACGGACGGGTTCTATAAAACGATCTGCGGGGCGCACCTCCAGCCGGTGCTCGACTCTGCGGTGGTGGCAAAAGAACTGGGGATGCACATCGAGACGGTGACGCTGGTTATCCCCGGCGCAAACGACAGTATGGAGGAGCTCGAGGCTCTCATCCGCTGGGTGATCGAGCACCTCGGCCCCGGTACCCCCATGCACTTCTCCGCATTCCACCCGGACTACAAGATGACGGACCGGGGTGCGACCGGGGCTGCCCTGCTCGAGAAGATCTGCACCCGGGCACAGGAACTCGGCCTCCGGTTCCCGTACGTGGGAAATGTGCCCCACAGCCGGTTCGAGAACACCACCTGCCCTGCCTGCGGTGCCCTGCTGATCGAGCGCCGGGGATTTTCAAGCCGGATCGCCGGCCTCGATGACCGGAAGTGCCGCAGCTGCGGCGAGAAGATCGAGATTGTGCGCCATGCCTGAACCTGCCGAGACCCGGTTTCTTGCCGACAGGATGCTTGGCACGCTCACCCGGTACCTCCGGTTCATGGGCTACGACACGGTCAGCGCAAACGGCTTTGGGACCGGCACTCCCGATGAGGATACCTGTCTTCTCAGTCTTGCAGCACGCGAGCACCGGATCCTCCTGACCCGGGACCACGAGCTGGCCCGGCGGGGAGGGGAACAGGCCGTGCTCGTGGTGGCCGGCGACGTACTCGCGCAGGTACGGCAGCTTGCGGATCTCGGCCTTGTCGAACACCGCCTCCCCATGAGCCGGTGCTCGCTCTGCAACACCGTGCTCCGGGGGGCAACTGAAGACGAGATCGCCTCTGCCCGGTACGCCCCGCACAACCAGGAGAGTTATACCTTCTTCTGGTGCGACCGGTGCGGGAAACTGTACTGGAACGGTTCGCACGGCCGGCGTCTCCAGGAACGGATTGCGTCCCGGCTCTCCTCCTGAAAAGAACGGAGGCCCGGGAAAGAACCCCTTTACAAAATTATTGCATTCCCCTTTTTTGCGCCCGCAAATCCCTGATGGGAGCGGGGCGCTGATAGCGATGCACTCCGGGTTTCCTTCACACAGATAGATCTGCAATTGTCCTGTTTTTCGTTCAGGTAATACGGCATCATCGCAAAAGGGGGACGGCCGGGCGGCGGGGGCGAAAGGCTTGCCGGAGCCCCCAAGAGCGGAGATATCTCCTTCGGGCTTATCCGCATTTACCTGATTTTCCCACCTCCAACCGCTTTTTATCGACATGAAATTACTGAATCAGGACTGCCCGGTATAGTGAACCGCAGAGTTAAGGATATCCCGGTTTTTGTGCATAATTCCCCGCCCGGTATGCTGCCAATATATCTCTCCGGCCCGGGATGGGAAGGGAAAGAAAGCCCCGCGGTGGTATTGCCTTGCGCGAAACAACGCCCGGCCCCGCCCGGATAAAACGGGAAAACATCGCGGGAAAAGGAAAAAAACAGGAGTAAACATGAAGATACAATGGGGAATTCTGGGATGCCTGCTGATCCTGTTACTGGTATCAGCGGTCTCTGCGGACAGTTCATCTGCCAGTACATCCAGTACCACGAGCAGTACCAGCAGTTCATCATCAAGTTCAAGTACATCAGTTGACCAGGCGGCCCTGGTCTATGTCTCGAATGTCAGCCTGGATACCGGGGAGTACTTCCCCGGGGATGAAGGAACGCTTACCGTCACCCTCACCAACAGCGGTACATCAGCGATCGGGCTGGAAGACCCGACCCTTATTAGTTCACATATCAGTACCCAGTCCGACGACTGGGAAGGAATGAGTTTCGTCGGTGCCGGCTCAACGCTCACCTACACGATCCCGTTTGTGGTAAAACCGCCGTGCGGCACCTATTTCGCGCTCTTTACCATCGCCACACAGAACGGGAACGCCATCCATTACCCGGTAAAGATCAAGATCAGTTCTAACACGCTGGCGGGTGCCATCACCTCGAAACCGACCTCGTTTGCTCCTGAAGCCGAGCAGAACGTGACGCTCACCCTGATGAACACCCGGAGCGGGGATATTAACAATGTCGTGATCACCCCGGAGGGTTCAGGGATTGATGCAAACCCGTCGGTGGAACTGGTCCCCTCCATAGATGCCGGCAGTTCCTCGGATGTGATCTGCGGTATCACACCCCACCAGGGCACAGATATTACCTTTAATATCAGCTACCAGGTCGGGGATAACACCCATTATACCGATGTTGACCTGCCTATAGCGGTGGGCCAGGACAAGACCGCTGCCGTGCCGGTGGTCAACGATGTGGAACTCACCTCGTCAGGCACGACAGATGAGATCACCGGTGATGTCACCAATGCCGGGATCTCGAACGCCTACGGGGTGACTGTCACGGTCGGGTCGCCGGCCGTTGCCACCGGGACCTACCCGGAGTATGCCATTGGCAGCATTGCTTCCGATGATTCCGGAAGTTTCGATGTTACGTTTACCACAAATGATCTCTCTGCCGTCCCGCTGGTCGTCAGCTGGAAGGATTCCTCGGGAAACGACTATAATATTACAAAGACGCTCAATCTCGGCACCTCAGGTGCGGCAGGCAGTGCCACCGGCAGCAGTAGTACCGCAAAGACCACCTCGTCCTCCGGTTCGACGGATTCCATGGGTGGCCCCGGTGATATGAGCGGCGGCCCGGGCGGAATGGGAGGGCCGGGTGGCAGTAGCAGCAGTAGCGTCACCTCGCTCTTCTCGGGAAGCAAGGGTGGCGGGATCAGCGCGTTCTACCCGGTGATAGGGGCCGCAGTCATTCTTATTGCCGGCATTGTCCTGTGGAAAAAGCGGAAATGGATCCTCGCAAAAGTGCACAAGAAGCAGTGAGGGATCGGATATGACCGATACTCCCGTTATCCAGCTTGTGGACGTGACCAAGACCTATCATCTGGAGAGCGGAGATTTTACCGCTCTCGATCATGTCTCCCTTGAGATCCTGGAGAATGATTTTGTCGCTATCATGGGACCCTCCGGTTCCGGCAAATCAACCATGATGAACCAGCTGGGGATCCTTGATGTCCCCTCCTCGGGAAAGCTGTATATCGACGGAAAAGACGTGGCAATGCTCTCCAGCCTCGAGCGGACACACATGCGCCGGGATACAATCGGGTACATCTTCCAGAAGTTCTACCTGATCCCCCTCCTCTCGGCTTACGAAAACGTGGAATACCCGCTTATCCTGAAATACAAAAAAAGGGATACGACCGGCAAGGCCTCTGCGCTTCTCGAAGCAGTGGGCATCGATAAGGACATGAGCGCCCACCGGCCCACCCAGCTCTCGGGAGGACAGCAGCAGCGCGTGGCCATTGCCCGGGCGCTTGTTAACGACCCAAAGATCCTTCTCTGCGATGAGCCGACCGGGAATCTGGACAGCAGGACCGGGTTCCAGATCATGGATATCCTCTGCGGGCTGCACCGGGAGGGAAAGACGGTGATCATCGTGACCCATGACCCTAATATCGCCGAGTACGCCCACCGTACCATCAGGCTCGTGGACGGGAGGGTTGCAGAATCATGATGAAAGGAGACATCTTCTTTAACCTCTCTGTCCGGAGTGTGCGGCTGAACTTCCTGCGGTCGATGCTCGCGGCAATAGGCATCGTGATCGGCGTTGTAGCAATCTCGTCAATGGGAATGCTCGGCACCAACATGCAGCTGGAAGTCAAAGAACAGCTGTCGGCAACGGCAAACACCATTGTTATATCCTCGGATACGGTCAGGATGGGGCCGCCTGGATTCAACCCGTCGTCATCATCTGCTTCCGGGGTGACCAAGACAGAGCTGACAAAGATCACCTCGGTCGTAGGAACGAACGGGACGGTAATCCCCATCTATTCCACAACCGGCGAATTCACGATCAATTCCGTTGCCGGCAGGGGAGAGATCTACGGCATTGATCCCGGTGATATCGGGAAGTTCCTCACCTTAAACCAGACCTATGGCAACGGGACAACGGAGATCGGAACAGGCGAGGTCCTGGTCGGGTCAGAACTTGCCCAGGAGTTCAACCTCAAGGTAGGGACCCGGATCCGGATCGGATCTTTTGACTCCACCTCCCGGCCTGAGCTCCGGATCGCCGGTGTTCTTCAATCCCGGGGAACGGTCGCTGACGGGGTCTCAACGGACAACGCGGTCGTGGTAAACAGCAACTGGTATACTGACCAGTACGGCGGGAAGAACGAGTGGACCCAGGTGAACGTGATTGTCAAAGACACCGACAACATCAGCGACATTGAAAGTGCAATAAATGACAAGGTCAACACCAACGCAAAAACCCCGGCAGTAAGGATCACGGATGCGTCATCGCAGCTCGCAACCGAGACCTCAACGCTCTCCACGGTGACCACGTTCATTATGGCGATCGGGGGGATCTCGCTCCTTGTTGCCGCGGTGAGCATCTTCAACGTGATGATGATGTCGGTCTCCGAGCGGATCCAGGAGATCGGTATCCTGCTCTCTATAGGCACGGAAAAAGGCGAGGTGCGCCGGATGTTCATGTATGAAGCCTTCATTCTCGGGCTCCTCGGGGCCGGGATCGGCGGTGCCGCCAGCCTGGTCATCGGGTATTCCGTAGTGGACGCGATGATCGGCACGACGGCGTACTTCTTCCAGCCGGCCAGCATCCTGTACGTCCCTGCAGCCATGCTCATCGGCGTGGTGGTCTGCGTAATCTCGGGGGTCTACCCGGCATGGAGGGCCTCGAACATGGACCCGATCGATGCCCTGAGGAGTGAGTGATGGAAGAGAAAGCCCCTTCGGCGCTGATGAACTATTACCTCCGCCGGGTCATTGCACGGATCGTGGTACCCAGGCCTGTGCGGGTAACGCGGGCACAGGGTCGCAGGGAACACCGGCCCCGGTAAGGACAGCACGGCCGGCCCCTCTCTTTTTTGTCCGCCTGCCCGGGTACGGATACCTTATACCCGGTGGTTGAACCAATCGCGGATCCGGGTACATATTTTCACCCCGCCCATGCAGGGATTATATGACGTATCATCGCCCTCCCCATTCTGGTGAGTGAAGACGAGAAACAACACTCACTTTCGGGAGGTGAAGGGCAGAGAGCAGACAGCAGGCAGAAAAGCCGGCATCACATCCCCGGCGCGGGAAGAGAGGCTTACGGATATGACACGAACCCGCGCCCGGCACTGCTACCAGATCCACGGATGGGCCGGGAAACTCCGGAACACCCGTAAAAAAAGAAACAGAATACGAGCATGCAATCAGGAAAGGCAGGAAAAACCCGGTACCGTAGTGAAGGTACCAGCACGACAAGGATACAAACGGCTGCCCGGACCGATCTCCCCGATGATCCATAACAGGCGGGCAGCACATTCTTCACCGGCCGCGGGACCCGGAAGGGGACCTCTGGCAGTGCCCACCGGAACCCTTGCGGCCCTTGGGGATCCCCCGATCCCCCTTCTACCCTCTTTTATCACGCTTAACTTACAAGGACCAGAAACAGGGAGGCGGTTTGCGGCCGGGGGATATCTGTCACCAGCCGGTTCAATTAATCCCCCGTTGGGAAAGGATAACACCGGGCCCATGCAGCCAATATAATATACCCGGGGACAAGGAGGAGAGCGATTGATCTCTCCCCAGAGGAGAGGATCAACGAATCTACCCACAGAAGTCCGGCAAGATCGCATACCCTCCGAGGTCCTGCCGGAACAGGTGATACCTACCATGAAAAAGAGCACGATACTCATGCTGATCGGATCAGCACTCCTCATCGCAGTGATCCTGATTGCAGGCTGTACACAGAGCTCCACGACCGCATCGTCGTCCTCCGGTACAGCAGCCCAGTCCGTAACAGACAACCAGCAGGCAGCTGCCGGCACACCGTCCGGAACGCCTCCGGCGGGAGATCAGACCAACAGCACCGCACCCTCCGGGACTCCCCCGGCCGGGATGGCAAACGGCACCGCATCCTCCGGTACTGCACCCTCGGGCACCATGCCGTCGGGTACACCACCGGGCGGGATGATGAACGGTACGGCACCCTCCGGGTCGCCGCCCTCAGGATCGATGCCTTCCGGAGGCAAGCCCTCGGGAACACCCTCATCATCCGCGTAAGCACAGTATGATCCGTGGCCGGAACCGGCCGGGGATCTTTATTTTATTTTTTTATTCTGGGGGTGGCCCGATGGTCACCCGGAAAAACCGAGGCGGATGAGATCCGCGATCAGGTCCGCGACCGAGGGATACCGGTCCTGCGGCCTCTTCTTCAGGCATTTTCCGATGATCGCGTTGATGGCGTCCGCATGCCTGCCGGCGTTGACAGCCGGCACCGGCTCTTCGTGCAGGATCGCGTGGGAGATCTCCCCCATACCGTCCCCGGTAAACGGCACGCGGCCGGCCAGCATTTCGTAGAAGAGGACCCCCAGCTGGTAGATATCGGTCCAGGGCCCGGGTTCACCGTAAAGCGTGGGGGCCAGCTGCTCGGGGGCGGCGTATTCGAGGGAGAAGCCGATGATGCCCGACTGCTTTGTCCCCTCGGCCTTGGAGAGCCCCCAGTCGGTGATCTTGGGCGTCCCGTCGGGAGCGATGAGGATGTTGCCCGGCTTGATGTCCCGGTGCACGATCCCCCGTTCGTGGGCGTACCGGAGCCCTTCTGCGACCCCGATGAGGATTGACACGGCCTTTTCTTCGGGGAGGGGAAAATGCATCTCTGCAAGGGACGAGGCCACGTATTCCATCTCGATAAAGGGCATGGGGAAAATGTTTGCCGCGTACAGCTCCACGATGTTTGCGTGGTGGAGCCCTTCCCATATGGCAAGCTCCTTGGTGAACTGCGTCCCGGTCACCTCGTCGAACCGGATCGGAATCTTAACGGCAGCATCGCGGTTGTTCTTCTCGTCCCTGACCCGGAAGACCCGGGAGACCCCACCCTCCGCGATATATTCGGCATGGGGGTACTTCCTCTCAAGGGCCGCCGGCAGGCGGGCACCGTACTCGTGACCGGGCCGGGCCGTTGCGGCCGGGCCGGCAGGGCTCTGCACAATAGTTGCGTTTCTTGAGTCCCGGGCGGGGTCCGGTGCGGGAGCCGGGCCGTGTTTTTTCCTGCGGGACCGCTCGTACCAGATGCCACAGGCTGCAGAGATCACGATCGCTACGGGAATCAGATACCAGAAACCGATAAGAAAACCGATCAACGGGTTAGGGGGCTGTCCCTGTGGCCCCTGGCCGGAGGGGAGACCACCGGCGAGCGGGGACTGGCCCGAGATTCCCAAAGTAAGCGTGGGCTGGACACCCCCCTGCTGCAGGGAAGAGGGCAGTCCGCCCGGCGGGAACTGACCGGTCCCGCCAGTGAGATTGGTGTCCGGTGCGGATTTGGTGACCGTGTACGCCGAAGGGGGAGCGGCGAGCGGGGCGGTATCGGTGATCACCACGGCATTCTGGTCCTGTTGCCGGGAGGGGGAGATTGTATAGGGGGACGCACCGACCCCGTCACCGCTGGCATCGGTAATACCGGCCACCTGCCAGAAGTTCCCCAGCGGGCCGGTGAAATTCCCGCCCCGGTACTGGTACTCCTGCCCGGTTGAGGACCAGAAATTCTCGCCCGACTGGCTGACCGCATCTACCGTATTGTTGAGGGTGTTGAGGAAAATCCGGTTGGACCGGGAGGAGCGGTCCACATCGATACCGACCCCGTTTTCCGTGATGGTGTTCCCTGAAAGGACATTGTCGGACGCCGATTTGAGGGCGATTCCTGTAGCATGTCCCGAGACCGTGATCCCGCTGATCCGGTTGTTGTCCGAGAGCACGAGAAGGCCGGTGGAGGCATTGCCAAGGATTGACACGCCGTTCACGGTGATGCCGTCGGCGGAGAGCGTAAGGCCGGCACCGGAGCCGCCGGTAATAATCCGCGGAGGGTTTGCGGAATCGAGCGCCCCGAACACCAGGGACCGGTCGATAACGATATTCTCCGCGTACGTCCCGCCGGCAAGAAAGATACTGTCCCCGTTGCTCGCGTTCTCGATCACGTCCTGGATCGTCCCGGTGGTGCCGTTCGTACCGTAGGTAACAACCTTTGCGGATACCGGCCCGGTGGCAAGGATGAGGATCAGGGCAAAAAGTACCCCGGAAAAAACAGTGCTTCGATCTCCCCTTCGCATCTTCCAGCTCCTCACTTTCGGGCCCGGCAGGCCGGGTAATTCCGCCCGGTTATTTATCAGCGATGAACAGGAACCGGGCCGCGCTCTCCCCCAGTGCGCAGTCGATGACATCCCCATCCTTTAGGGAAGTCGGGTGGAACGGTGCAGAGAGTTCCGTGTTGATGTAGGTCCCGCCCAGGCTGCCCCGGTCCTCGATCTGCCAGCAGTCCCCTGCCCGGGAGATGACCGCGTGGGGCTTGGTGATCCGTGTCACCATGGCGTAATCCTCAGGGAGCACGATATCGGTCGTGGCCGTCCGCCCGGG
>NZ_DATKKA010000020.1:0-12685 GCF_035543475.1 Methanoregula sp. | reverse complement strand
GGTCGATCACAAAAAGGGGAGTTCCCTCTCTCTTTGCCAGGGCCTGAAGCATCTCGCTACTTCCGCGGTCCATGTGCGAGACCGCAGTGTCCTGCCTGCATGCGTTTTCTGTAGTGGTCACATCAGTTCCTCAAAACGTGTATATTGTCCGTACGTACAGAGTGATTCATCTTACAAATAAGAAGTTTTTGAATTGCCAGACATCTTCCTTATCGAAGTTGTTCTCCGGGTTCTCCTTGAAGTACACAGTCCGGTTCTTTAAGGGCGTCCAGTCCGAGGGCCCGGACCAGAATTCGCCGAGATAGGGCTTTGCGATATCCAGGACGAACTGGTGGGGCAGGTCATCGGGAAGGCAGAAGCCTTTTTTCGGGTTCTCGATCATCCACATCACCGCGGAGACAACCCCGAGCGCAACCTGGATGGTGGTCGCGTTCTGTCCCGGTGCCAGTTTCTTTGCCTCGTCAATGGAAAGGATACTCCCCGTCCACCACGAGTTGTACGGGTGGCCCATCAGGAGCGCGCCCAGGATGTCCGATCCCACGGAGATCTCCCGGTCGTTCATGATCCGGAGCCGGGACTGGAGCTCGTAGTTCCTGCCCCGGAGCTCGTGAAGCGAGGCGATGGTGGCGTCGCAGGGCATGTACGCGTAGTTCACGGTCGGGCGGTAGATCGCTTTATCATCCTTCCAGACGGTCCACCGATCCGAGATCCCGAACGCCTCGCCATGCCGGATCACCATGCCCACGATCTCCTGCTTGGGCACCCAGGACCGGATCCAGGTATTGATCCCCATGTGGTGGAGCATGATCGCGTTCTTGGGGCCGGTGGAAGGCACGTGGGCACCGGGCGGCAGCTCCTTCTCGTGGGTGCCCCACCCGATCTCGGCCGGGGCGGTGCCTTCTTCGAGCAGCCCCTCGATGCACCACGTACCGACAAATTCGTCCACCTTCTTTGGCGATCGGGAGATCTGGGTGTCGCGCTCGGAGCAGTGGATCACCTTGATCCCGACTTCCATGGCAAGTTCGTTAAATTTCTGCTCGGTGATCAGGCGCCTGAAGCGTGCCGGGTCCTCTGCGAGACCGTCCGCGATCATCTTGGTGGCGATATCCACGAGGCCCTGCTTGGTCATGTGCGAGATGAGACCCGGGTTTGCCCCGTGGTCGACAACGCAGGTGGTGGAATTCTCCCACTCCCGGGTCATCTCCCGCAGTTTCATTTGCCGGTAGTAGAGGGATTTCTCGACCGGGCTTGCCGTATAGCGCTCGCCCAGCGGGTCCCATGCCTCCACGGACGTGTTCACGTACAGCACGTTGTGGTCATGGCACCACTGGACGATCTCGCCGGCGTCGATGTTCCATGCAAGATCGATCAAGAGACCCCCCTCGGAGAGGGTCTCGGCAAGGATGGTGTTCAGGTTCTCCGGCGTGATCTTTCGTTTCAGGAACCGGAGACCCCGGGTGGTATAGGCCTTGAGGTCCTGGGATTTATCCTTGAAATCAACGATCGTGATATTTTCAAGCGGAATATTAACATGGCGCAGCAGGATCGGAATCGTGCACTTGGAAACAGCGCCGTATCCGATAATAAGTACCTTGTTTTTAAAATCCATCCCAAACCTCCTGGGCTAACCAGGTAACCCGATTTTATTTTACGCGGTCTGACGTAATAAAATCATGAGAGAATTGGCAGCAGTCCTCCGTGCGTCCCTGTTCCCCCAATAAAGCGGTTTCTTAATGGGGGGAAGTACAATATACCATCAGGGTATCTCCTATGTCAAAACGGGCTGTTGACCTGGTATTTTCTGCAACGTACCTGCTCACCGATCTCCGCATGATCCTGCGCGAGACCGCACCGATGCACGAACTGGACGAGCGGCAGCGGGCGGAAGCGGCCCGCCTGCTCGAAAACCTCGAACGGCAGGTAAGTTCCCTCAAACAGGAGATGCTGAAATGAAGTGCGGGAACGGGATCGAGGCAAGGCAGGTAAACGAGCTCTTCATCAATGTCGACCCGATTCAGGCAGGAGGACGCCTGACGGGCGATGCAATCAAGGCGATCATCGCGTACGGGGACGGGTATTCGGTCTGCGATAACTGCCGTAAACCCAACCGCCTCGACTGCATCGCAAAGCCCCCGATCGCGGAGTTTCACAAGGACGTTGCAGCCTGGCTCAACATGGACACGGCACGGATGATGCCCGGTGCCCGGCGGGGTTTCCAGGCGGTGGCCCACACGTACGTGAACAAGGGTGACCCGGTACTCCTTACCTCGCTCTCCCACTACACCGAATTCCTCGCGGTCGAAGGGGCCGGCGGGGTGGCCTGCGAGATCCCGGCGGACAGCAACCACCTTGTCACACCCGATGCCGCTGCGGCAAAGATAGAAGAAGTGAAACAGAAATACGGGAAGGCGCCGGTCCTCGCCTTCATCGACCAGGTGGACTACCAGTACGGGAACCTGCACGACGTTGCCGGAATCGCAAAGGTGGCACACCAGTACGATGTCCCGGTCCTGTGCAATGGAGCCTACACGGTCGGGACCATGCCGGTGGACGGCAAGGCTCTCGGGGCAGACTTTGTCGTAGGCTCGGGCCACAAGAGCATGGCCTCGCCCGCACCGTCCGGGGTCCTTGCCACGACCGCAGAACGGGCAGGAGAGGTCTTCCGCACCACCGGCATCACCGGCGATGTGACCGGGCGCAAATTCGGCGTTAAGGAGCCGGAGCTGATGGGCTGCACGCTGATGGGCGCAACCCTCGTGGGCATGATGGCCTCGTTTCCCCACGTAAAGGAGCGTGTAAAGCATTTTGACCGGGAACTGGAAAACAACCGGATCGTCATGGAGGCGCTCCTCTCCATCGAGGGGACAAAGATCCTCTCCGAGTACCCGCGGAAGCACACGCTGACCCGGGTCGATACCACCGGATCGTTTGACAAGGTGGCCGAATCCCACAAGAAAAAGGGGTTCTACTTCTCGTCCGCCCTCAACGACAAAGGGATCTTCGGGCTCATCCCCGGGGCAACCCGGGTCTGGAAATTCAACACCTACGGGATGACCGCAAAGCAGGCTCGGTACCTCGCTGATGCATTTGTAGCGGTGGCCCGGGAGAACGGGCTTTCGGTAAAATAATTTTTTTGGCGGCAAATGGGTTTTTCCGACCCGTAACCGGCGTCTGTTGCTCTTTTTGGACTCCTCACCACTGCTTTTATCTGAAGGCCCGGTAAAAGGAGAGCATAACATAGGGCCGGTATATGCGTGGAGATTCCGGCACGGGAGATCACCCCATGCTCAAAAATGTCATCCAACCGAAAAACCGGATCGACAAAAAGACGTTTGACAAAAAGATCGCTCCCCTTCAGGAGCGGCTAGGCATACTCCAGAGAAGCCTGCGCGATGCCCGCATCCCGGTCATCATCGTGATGGAAGGCTGGGACGCGGCAGGGATCACCCGCTCAACGCAGATGGTGATCCAATCCCTTGACCCCCGGGGGTTTACCCTGCACACGATCGAGCAGCCCACGGATAACGAGAGGGTGCGCCCGTTCATGTGGCGGTTCTGGATCCGGCTGCCACCCCGGGGCCGGATCGCGATCTTTGCCCGGAGCTGGTACAGCCGTGCAATCTCGGCCGAGATGCAGCGGGCCAGCTGGACCAAGTCCCTTGCGGGCCGGATCATTGCGATCAACAATTTCGAGCGCCAGCTTGCCGATGACGGGACAGTTATCCTCAAATTTTTTTTACATATCGATAAAGATGAGCAGCAGCGGCGTTTTATAGCACGGGAAAGCGATCCCCTCAAAGCTTGGATGGTAACCCCCGCCCTCTGGGATCTCCACCGGAATTATGAGAACTCACTTCCGGTGATCGAAGACCTCCTCAAAAAGACCGATACTGCACCCGCGCCCTGGCATATCCTGGATGCAACTGATGAGAATCACGCGATCCTCGAAATTTACCATACCCTGGTTGCAACCCTGGAAAAGACCCTGGACCACCGGGCAAAGAAAAAACCAAAAAAGCCCGGCAATCCCCTCATCCCGGAGAAACACCCGGTCAGGCGCGGCCAGGGGACTCGTGCCGGGGAAAAGACCTGCACGCGGGAGGGATGCCAGCCCGACCTTGACCGGCTCCAGGAAGAGATGCCCCGGCTTCAGGCGCTGCTGTACAAACGCAAAATCCCGCTCATCATCCTGTATGAAGGATGGGATGCAGCAGGGAAGGGGGGCAACATCACCCGCCTTGCGCGGAACATGAACCCCCGGGGTTATGATGTGATTCCGGTATCTGCCCCCGACGCACCGGAGCAGAGCCATCATTACCTCTGGAGATTTGTCAGGCATTTTCCCCGGGCAGGTCACATTGCAATCTTTGACCGGAGCTGGTATGGCCGCGTGCTTGTGGAACGCGTGGAAAACTACTGCACGAAATATGAGTGGCAGCGGGCTTACCGCGAGATCAACGAGATGGAAGAGGACTTTGTCTATTCCACGGGCGGGGGGATCATCAAGTTCTGGCTCGAGATCAGCAGGGATGAACAGCTCAGGCGCTTTGAACAGCGGACAAACGACCCGCTTAAGCAGTGGAAGATCACCGAAGAGGACTGGAGGAACCGGGAAAATTGGGACCGGTATGACGTGGCAATCGATGAGATGCTGGCCCGGACCAACACGAAGATCGCACCATGGAGCGTTATCGAATCCGATGACAAATGGCATGCCCGGGTCAGGACTCTTGAAATAGTGGCGGAGCATTGCCGGAAGTTACTCTGATACTTTCAAAAATGCCCCGGTCCTTCCGGTATAGCTTCGGATACCATCATCGCTTTTATGATATGGCCCGGCAAAGGTGAAACTGCCAAGACATCTCCGCCATTTCGGCAAACGGAGATACCATGCTGAAAAAGTGCAACCTGACCGAAAAGATCGATCAGAAGACCTTTGATGAGGAAACGGAGCCCCTGCAGGTGCGTCTCGGGCAGCTGCAGCGGCAGCTCCATGCCGAGAGAATCCCGGCAATCATCCTCATCGAGGGCTGGTATGCCGCGGGGATCTCGTTAACCGTCAAAGAACTTATCCGTTCGTTTGACCCTCGTGGAATCGAACTTTCTACCATCGGATCCCCTACTGATGCAGAGCTGCACCGTCCGCTGTTATGGAGGTTCTGGAACCGCATCCCCCCAAAAGGCGGGATCGCTATCTTTGACCGGAGCTGGTACAGCCGGGCACTTGCGGAGAGCACCAGACACCCGGCATGGGAAAAACGCGTTGACAACGCTATCCAGTCAATCAACCGGTTTGAGCGCCAGCTCGCCGATGACAACACGATTATTATCAAAATATTCCTCCATATCAGTAAAAACGAGCAGAAAAAACGCTTCATTGAGCGCGAGACAAATCCACGGACCTCATGGATGGTAACCCCGGATGACTGGGATTTCCACGGAGAGTATGAAACATATCTCCCGCTTATCGATACCTTCCTCGAGGAAACCAGTACTCCCCATGCACCCTGGACGGTCATTGGTGCCAATGATACCCGGTATGCCATTCTTATGGCATACAAGACCGTCATACATGCCCTTGATAAGAGAAAAAGCAACAAGGACACCACGCCTCATAAGCAGCATGCAACGTTCACTCCCGAACTTGTCCCTGTCGAACGCGATGAGAAAAAGCCGGTCAAACTTGACAAGGAAAGTTACAGGAAAAAACTCGCGGATGCACAGCTGATACTGGGTGATATGCAGTCCATCCTTTTCAAGCGCAATATCCCGCTCATCATTATCTTTGAGGGAAGGGACGCCGCGGGGAAAGGGGGTACCATTATGCGCCTCACCCACGACTTAAACCCGAGAGGCTACCGGGTCACCCCCGTTGGTGGTCCCAACGAATTTGAGAAAGATCATCACTATCTCTGGAGGTTTATCAGGAAATACCCCCGCCAGGGTCACACGACTATCTATGACCGGAGCTGGTACGGCAGGGTCCTCGTGGAACGGGTGGAAGGTTTCTGCACCCGTGCAGAATGGAAACGGGCATATTCCGAGATAAATGAAGTTGAGGATGAATTCCGCTCGTGGGGCGGTGGCATCCTGAAGTTCTGGCTTGAAGTCAGTCCCGAAGAGCAGCTCAGGCGTTTTCTGGAGCGGGAAAAAGACCCGCTCAAGCAATGGAAGATCACCGAAGAAGACTGGCGGAACCGGCAGAAATGGGATCAGTACACCGAGGCCATTGACGAGATGTTTAAAAAAACGAGTACCAAGAGCGCACCCTGGATTTTTATCAACTCAGATGATAAGTGGAACGCACGGATAAAAACAGTTGAGACGGTCTGCGAGTACGCTGAGCGCCTGCTCCAGCTGAGATACCAGCACTATAGTTAGAGAACTGTGCTCGTCCCGTCAGAGGATTCCCCGAAGGGAGATGTTTATCCGGGGTTTCCCGGAGAGATCATGTCCCGGGACAGTATCAGAGGATCTTCCCGTTGCGTGCAGTGATATACGTTACCCGGGATAGGACGGTCCCGAGAAGTTCGTCAATCCCAAGCTCCGCCTCGCTTTCCGCAACCGCTTCACGGGTGGCCGCGGTGGCCGGCATCCGGGGGACCGCCCGGCAGGCGAGATCGCCCTGTTTTTCCATGAATGTCCCGATCTTACGGGCGAGGGTAACGGTCTCACCCTTGTCATAGGTGATGAGCGGCCGGAGTACAGGTACGGTCGTGGCATCGGCGATCACCGCGAGGTTTGCCAGTGTCTGGGAGGCCACCTGCCCGAGGTTTTCCCCGGTAAGGACGGCCTGTGCACCTTCAGGCCCGGCGAGCGTGCCGGCAACCCGGAGCATGAACCGCTTGCAGAGCACGCACCGGAGACGAGCCGGGACCCGGAGCTCCTGCATCCGGTCATAGAAGGGTTCTGCATCGGCCACAATCATCTTGAGATCTGCCCCCGGGCACCAGAGCGAGAGGCGCCGGTGGTTCTCGATCGCGGTCTCCCGGACATCAGCACCCGCCCAGCGGCCGCCGTCCATGTGGAGGTGCGCCACCTCGCATCCCCGTTTCATCGCAAGCCACGAGGCAACCGGGGAATCGATCCCTGATGAGAGCAGGCTGAGCACTTTTCCCTGCGAGCCCCACGGAAGACCCCCCGGGGCCGGGATCCGCTTATCATAGACCAGCCCCCCGCAGTCCCGGACCTCCGCAAAGAGCTCGTACTCCGGGTGGGTGAGATCCACGGAAAGGCCGGGGATTGCATCGTAGACCGCTGAACCGATATGCTCGCCCAGCTGCTGGCTGTTCATGCCGGTCTTTGTCTGGCGCTTTGCCCGGACCGCAAACCGGCAGGGCGGGTGCAGGTGGGATCGGGCCAGGGCCACCGCTGCATCCCGCAGGGCATCCGGCGAAGCTTCCACCAGGGTACAGATGCTTACGTCCACCACGCCGAACACCCGTGCGATGATTGCGGCAATCTCTTCGGGTTTTTCCCCGGAAACAAAAATGCGTCCCCGGGGACTCCGGATACTGCTGGAATGGCCGGCCGTTTCCAGGGCCCACCGTATATTGCGCAGCAGGATGCCGATAAAATGGTACTTGACCGGATCGCTCTTTAAGAAAAGCTCGCCGTAACGTACCATCACGACCTTTCGTTCTTCCTGCTGTTCTGCCATGTGCTCCCTAGATACTGGGGGTACATGATACATAACCGTTGGCGGTCCTGTCCCCCGCTTCCCATCCGTTCAGAAGAACGAAACTCTTTAAGCGGCGGAGAGAATAGTGTACTGAAATGGTGAAAAAGGCGAGCAAAAAGGCAGAAGAGGAACCCCTGAAACTCTTCTACATTTTCTACAACCAGGAACGCTGGGACAACTGGGTGAAGTCGCTTTCCGAGGCGAGTTTCGATATCGATCCCAAGAGCGACGAGATGCCCGAAGGATTCCGGGTGCTCGACAGTTTCTCGGTCGACATCACCCTTGAGGTGCTCAAGATCATCAAGCTGTACCAGAACAAGCGCTTCAGCAGCGAGGAAGCTCAGGAGAAGCTCGCACAGGTCGAGGCAATTGTTATGTCCGCTGCTCCCAAGGGCGATCTCGAAGAGATTATCGAGATCCTCCAGCTCCCCAAGCTCGCCCTCTTTGCCTCATGCCGGAAGTACCTGGCAGGCGGATTCGACAAGGACATCAAGACGCTGGTCAAGAAGGGCAGGGACGCGATCGACAAGGACATGGAGCAGGCACTTGGGATTGCATCCAACATCGGTGCCGCAGTGATCGATGGCGCTGCCTGCTGCGGGAAGTACGTAAAAGACGATCTCGAGAATCCGACCCTCTTTGACGAGTGGCTCATCGAGTGCGAGCGGATGTTCGAGGCCATGGGCTCGCTCAAGAACTTTGACGAGTCGACCGGGGAAGACGAGTGATCGCCGGCAGGGCTCGGTTCCGTCACGCGAAAAAGATCGAGCGGCTTGCCGGATACCGGGTGCCCGAGTTCGCCTTCTCCCCGGTCACGCTTGAGGCCATAACCTCCCGATTTAATTTTGATGCCCTGGATTTCGCCATCCGGGAACAGATGTTACGGTTTTTTGACGATTTTCTCCGGTGCAAGTGCAGGAATTCACCGCTCTGCGGCTGCCCGGAAAAGAAGTTTGCAAAGAAGGTGATCGAGCTGCGCGAGAACGGTCTCGATCACCGGCAGATCGCGGCATACCTCTCTGACGAGTACGGGATCGAGATCTTTCCCGCCGATGTGCTCTCGTTTCTGGAGGATTCCGTACACGTGCTCGAGGCGATCGCTGACGTGGCACACCTGAACGGCGAGGAGAAGCTCGCAGAAAAAACCGCAGAGCACATCCGGCTCATCGAGCGATAGGATCGCTGACCGCTCTTCTCCTGCAGGCAAGGGCTGGTGCCGGCTCACCGTCCAGAAGGCATATATTACAAAATGTAATACATACTTTACGTGGTGTTTGTTCAGATTGGGCAACACCCACAACGGACAACAAACCGGAAGGAGACTCCAAAGAACTACCCCCGGCGGCATTCGGGATATCCCGAAACAGCCAAGTACGTGGACACGCGGAACAGAACCAGCCGGCTCTGCTGGCGGGTTTGTTCAAAATCACATCTTCGGGAGGTGAGCCCGGTAAAGGGACGCACTGTACAGGAAAAAATCCAGCCCGTCCGGAAGGACAGGGATGACGTACCCGGGATTGCACATCCTTTCAGGATCTCAATTGTTCAGAAAGGCAGCCCCGCCCCCACCCGGCGGGGAGCCGGACGTGAGTGCCTGGCAGGGTTGTTGCATGGCCCGGGACAGGATGGTACAAGTACCTCTTCATCAGACCATCAATCCTGAATACCTGTTGTTACAATGCAGGGAACATCCCCTGCCTCTTTTTGGGATCGTCATTCCGGCAACAGGGATCGTAACATCTTCACTGAACTCTGGATTCTGCCTGGCCCAGGACTTCAAAAAAAGATTTTGACGGTTGCTCTTTTGGGCCACCATTACCAGAACTCGTCTTTGAGTTCTTTGATGACCGCTGCTGCAAAGTCCTTTGCCGCGGGCGGGCCGTTTGCGGTAATGATCCGGCTGTCGGTGACCACCGGCTCCTTGACCACCACAGCCTTTCCTTTCTTCATCTCCATCACTGCTGCCGGGCTGTCGTAGACCGTTGCCTTCTTCTGCCTGAGGATTCCGGCCCGTGCGAGCACGACCGGAGCAAGACAGATGGCGCCAACAACCTTGCCGGTCTCGTGGAAGTAGGTGGCGAGCCGGATGAGCATATCGTCTTCCCAGAGATATGTCTGGCTCCCGGATCCCCCGATAATGATAAGGCCGTGGTAATCCTTCGGGTCAATATCTTCAAACGAGAGCCCGGCAACGGTTCTTCCGCCCATCATGCCGGTACAGGGACCGGCACGGGTCGATGCAATATCAAACCCAATCCCGGCTTTCGTGAGGGCGGCAACCGGTTCGGCCAGTTCCTCATCGCGGTATTTCTCCGGAGCAACGGCAATGACTACTTTCATGGTATCGGGTTTATCTCTTTTCGTATTTGAGCATTGGCCCGGGGAAAACGAATGTAAAAACGGACACGTAAAATCCGGTTTTATGAGAACAAGGGCATCTGCCCTTTTTTACAGGGAAAAAGAAGAAGAGAATTTTTCAGGACTTCTTGACAACCGCGTCAATGATTTTGTCCATGATCGCTTCGCTGCGGTTCCTGAGCCCGAAGCCCACGATGATCGCAATGGCCGCACCCAGGCCAAGACCGATACCCCATGCAATCGGGGTGACAAACGTGTAGATGATCGTGAGGTCAAGCATCAGCTGGGAGAGCGCCAGGATGGTGATGACAAAATACAGGAACAGCCGGATCAGGAAGAGAACCGGGTTGATCAGGTGGACCTCCTGGCCTGCATAGTACCGGGCAAGGAAATCGATGAAATAGTCAGAGAGTACGAACCCTACCAGAAGAATGATGATAAAAGCAACAATGTGAGGGATGTACTCCACTATCGTGGTCATCAGCTGGCTCATGTAGGTCATATCAAGGATGTTCACCGCTGCAAGGATGGCTATCATGTAGACAAAGAGCCGTACAAAGATATCGCCGATATACCCGACCGAAATACCGGCTTTTTTAACCGACCCGGCAAAGGAGGTCTGGTCGGCCACTTCCTCGATAAAGTGCTGCTCGGCGATCTTATCCAAGATGATCCGTACTGCCCTTCCCAGGAGACGGCCGACAATCCAGCCGACAAGAAGTACAATGAGGGCTCCCAGGATACCGGGGCCGTAGGCCATCACCGTTGCATTCCATTGATCCGTAATACTGGTTACAAAAGGTGTCATGCACAATTCCTCCATGTATATATACCCATTATGGCATTCAGTATTTGATTTATTTCACTGATAAATATTACGTAGATAAACAATACATATGGATAATCAACAGCAATTATAAATGTTGATTTTGATAAAGTACTCCCATATCATCACGACATACCATGATGCAGGATTACCAGCAGGAACTCACGCAGATCAAAAATCTGCTCCGGGAAAACCCGGAAGGGATGAGTGTCACCGATATCGCAAAAGCGCTCGGGAAGAACAAGAACACGACCGGCCGGTATCTCGATATCCTCCTCATCTCAGGACAGGTGGATATGCGGACCTACGGCATGGCCAAGGTCTTTACGCTGTCCCAGCGTGTTCCCCTCTCTGCCATGCTCGGCTATTCCAAGGACCTGATCCTAGTCCTTGACCGGGAATCCCGAATCATCGAGATCAATGACAATTTCTCTGCCCTCCTCCACCTCATGCGGAAAGACGCCATTGGAAAAAATATTGCCTACTTAAAATCGCCGGAGGTAGATGTCCGTGAATTTATCAGCACCCTTTCTGCACTCAACTCTCAGGAATCGGAGCGTCTCGTCTCTTTCCGGATAAAGGATGCAGGAGAACGGATCTTTAAACAAAAATCCATCCCTTCCGTTTTTGATGACGGGGCAAAAGGCCTCACCATCATCCTTTCCGATGTCACCGAGGAGATTCTGCGGGAGAGGGAGATCCGCGAACGGGAGGAGCAGTTCCGGATGATGGCAGAAAATATCCAGGACGGGCTACTCATCTTCGAGAATGATAACTGTACCTTTGTCAACCGGAGGGTGGCCGAGATCACGGGGTACACCTTTGAGGAGCTCTGGGCAATGGATCCTATAGCCACCATTGCAGCCCCGGAAGATCGCAAAAAGATGGAGGCCATCCATGAGCTCCGCAGGAAACCTGCCCCCGGGGTCACCGAATTTCAGGGACGGATCCGGAGAAAAGACGGCGTGTACCGGGACGTCTATCTCAGGATCACCAGCCTCAAGCATGAGGAGACCTGGTTTACCTTCGTTATCATGACCGATATCACCGAGCTCCGGGCCAAGGACGCTGCACTCTTTGAGAGCGAACAGCGGTTCCGGATGATGGCTGAAAATATCCAGGACATCCTTTTCATCATCGAGAATGACCAGCTCGTCTATTCCAACCGGCGTCTCAGCGAGATAACGGGATACACCCAGGAAGAATTGCGGACCAAGAACCCGAAAGACCTGATCACTCCCGAGGAGAACCAGCAGATCGAAGAACTCTATAAAAAATCCCTGGGCGGGGTCGAACCGGCCCAGTTCCGCAGCCGGCTGCGATGCAAAAATGGTGAGAGCCGGCATGTGTTCGGGCATATCAACTCTGTGCGCTATGGCGGGACCATCAGTACATACATTACCATGACCGATGTGACAGAGTTTGCACAGCGGGAGCAGGATCTTCAGAACCGGATCATTGCCCTGGAAAAATCCTCCTGCAGCACGGATTTATAATAATTGTGTATGACCAATAGGGAAAATGATTATATACAAAAAATTCCAACAAGTACCAGCCTTTTCAATAAACCGAGGATGTACATGATCCATAACGATTCTGCCCCATCGTCCATTATTTCACCAGCATTTTCTATCCGTACCGTCCCGGGACTATCCCGGAATCCCCTCCGGAGCATCGGTCTGCTCAGTCTAGCCCTGTTCATTGTGGCGCTGGCGATAATTTCGCCGGCGAGTGCGGGGACGCAGGTCATGGCGGGGAGCCCTGCGTTATCAGCGCACATAGCGGGTACGAACGAGTTTTCGCCCGGGGACGACGTGTAT
>NZ_DATKKA010000019.1:0-130458 GCF_035543475.1 Methanoregula sp. | reverse complement strand
AATGGGCCTGATGCGATTCGAACGCATGACCGCCCGGTTATGAGCCGGGCGCTCTAACCGGACTGAGCTACAGGCCCATGAGCGCCGCCAACAGGACTCGAACCTGTGACATGCTGGTTAACAGCCAGCCACTCTACCAACTGAGTTATGGCGGCAACAGTTTCCTGCGCCTTAATAGATTCTTTGTGAGTCTTTTTAAAGGTAACGAAGGGGAGAAATGACAGGCCGGGTCCGCAGACCCGCAGGGCAGGACCTTGCGAAAACTCCCAATCCGCGGAGGAATTGCCACTCAGGGTCGTTTCATGGCATTCACAAGACTGACGATATCGTCCAGATCTTCATTGAGATGCGCAAAAAGTTCCCGGGTCTGGCTGGTAGCCACCGCCCCTTCCGGGGATGCGCGGATGTACCCCAGCTGTTCGAGCACGTGAAGGGAATAGCGGATACGGTGCGAAGGGAGATCAAGGATCTCGGAGAGCTTCATGATACCGATCGGCTGGTGCTCTGCCACGGTCCGGGCCACTTCGATGTGCCGGCTCAGGAGTTCTATTTCCTCCTTCATCTTCTTGAGCATGTCATCTCCGCGGAATCGCTCCGGTGCTCCCAGTAGTAATCCTTTACCTCAATGCTCATCAAGCCATGCCTTGGTCAAACGGTAGCTGCTCCTGAAGTTCCAGGAAAGGACAAGGGCAACAAGGAGCATAACGGCACACACAGGAATACGGAAGGGTGACGGGACAAGGAACCAGGCGAGTACCGCGAGCGCCACGAGGAGGATGATAGCATTAAGCTGGACTGCCAGCCGGTAGAATTTCCACTTGAACTGTTCTTTTGCAGTTTCGTCCATCACTCGTACCTTGAATGCGGGAATAAAAGTACTTGACGTTTCAGTGCATACACGTATGGCAATGGATCCACTGGACGCTGCCATGAAGACGTGCGGGGCGGATGCCTTTGTGCACTATGCCACAGGAGAGGATGCGGATATGCGATACCTCACCCGGTTCGTGATGCATGATTCCTTTGTCTTCTTCAAACGGCGCAGGCAGCGGGGTACTATCATTGTCCCCCAGATGGAAGCCGAGCGGGCATCCCGGGAATCTACGACCGCGGTTATGACGCGCACGCAGGCAGGGCTTCCCGATATCCTCAAAAAAGAAAAGGACCCGTGGAAGGCGATCGCCCTGATGATCTCCGGCCAGGCCGGAAAGACCGTCCTTGTATCTCCTGCATTTCCCGCAGTACTCCTGAGGGCGCTCGAAGAGCATACGCAGGTGATCGTAGATGATGGCACCATGGAAAAAGTGCGGGCAAAAAAGAGCCCGGCAGAGATCCGGCTCATGCAGGATGTGCAGAGAAAGACCGAACGCGCGATGGCCCTGGGGATCTCGCTCATCCGGCATGCGACCGTAAGAAAGGGAGTCCTGTACCATGACGGGACACCACTCACCTCGGAACGCGTGCGGATCGCTATGCATAAGCAGCTGATGGATGACGGATGCCGTGCCGTAGAGACCATCATCTCGTGCGGGGAGGATACCGCATATCCCCACATTATCGGGAGCGGCCCCTTAAAGCCGCATGAACCTATCGTGATCGATACATTCCCACGGGACGAAACCACGGGCTATTACGCGGACATGACCCGGACGGTCTCGAAAGGTGAGCCGGACGCCCGGATAACGGAGATGTACGAAGCGGTCCGGGAGGCCCAGCAGGTTGGTGTCGCCCGGATAAGAGCCGGCGTTTCCGGGGCAGATCCCTATACTGCCGTTGTAGACTATTTCAAAGACCGGGGATACGAGAGTGATACCCGGGGGTTCATCCACAATCTCGGGCACGGCGTCGGGCTCCAGGTTCACGAGCTTCCCACGATCGGACCTTCGGGTGTGGCGCTCGGGGCCGGATCTGTTGTCACGGTCGAGCCCGGGCTCTATTATCCCGGGATTGGAGGTGTCCGCCTCGAGGATATAGGTGTGGTACGGGCGCGGCAATTCGTCGATTTCACCCGTTTTGAGGAGACGCTGATCGTATGACAAAAATGAACGATGACATACTGGATACGTATATTTCCGCAGGGAAACTTGCCTCTGTGATACTCAGGGAAAGCGCACAGGATATCCGGGCAGGCCGCTCCTTTCTGGAGCTGGTCGAATCCGTGGAGGCTCGTGTCCGGGAGAATGGTGCCGATCTGGCCTTTCCCCTCAACGTCTCCTTAAACGAAGATGCGGCGCATGACACGGCATCACCGGGCGACGAGCGGGTCTTTGCCAGAGGGGACGTGATTAAGCTCGATCTCGGGGTACAGATCGATGGTTACATCGCAGACACCGCCACAACGGTCGACCTCGGGAACAATGCGCTTCTCCTTGATGCGTCCCGCGAGGCTCTCGAAGCGGCGATCCGCATCGTGAAGCCGGGAGTTACCGCAGGAGAGATCGGGGCCGTTGTGGAAAAAGAGATTACGAGCCGCGGGTACCGGCCCATCGCCAACCTTACCGGCCATGGCCTTGGCCAATATGTCCAGCACCGGGACCCGACGATCCCCAACGTTGCCATCAACGGCGGGTCGGTGCTTGAAGAGGGCACGGCCTTTGCCATAGAACCATTCGCCACAACCGGGAGCGGCAGGGTCGGTGAGAAGTCCCGGGTGGAGATCTACTCCCAGATCGCAGAAAAACCGGTCCGGATACCATCTGCCCGGGCCGTCATGGAGCAGGTGAAAAACCGCCACGGGCTTCCCTTCTCGCGCCGCTGGCTCAAGGACAAAAAGATGGAGTTTGCCCTCCCCGGCCTTGCACGCTCCCAGATTCTCCATGGATACCCGGTCCTTGCCGATGTCCCGGGTTCGCTTGTTTCCCAGCACGAACACACCATAATCGTAACGGCCGACGGGTGCATCGTCACCACCAGGTGATGGGATAGGTATAAGGATTCAGGCGTTAAATAATAAAGGTTACAGCCATGTCCGGAGATTTGGATAGCCTGCGCATCATGGAAGTCCTGCTGACAGCAGAAATTTTCAACCAGAACCCGACACTCGATCTCAACGACCTGACACCAGCCTGCCGGGAGATCTTCTGCTCCGGTGACACCAAGACCATCAAAAGGCCGGTCTACGTCAGTGACGGGCTGATCAAACGTGCGCTCAGTATCGCAGATGCACACGACAAGATCGCAAAGAACCCGTTCGTGTCCTACGAGGAGTTTGGGCAACGCCTGAAGATCACTACCCTCCGGCCGGCTGCGGAATGGTTCCTCTCCCAGGGAGGAAAAGAGCTTGTCTGCCAGAACCCGGCACTCGCCTTTTTCTTCGAGTCGTTCGATGGCACGGGTGTCTCGTACCATGACGTGCGCCGGGCAAACCCGCCCTACGAAGATACGCGGGCAAACCTCGATGCCCGGATCTCCAAGCTGATTGGCGAGGACGAAAAATTCCGTGGAGCGCTTGACCTGGTGATCGTGAACGCCCCGGAAGAAGTGGAACAGCGGATGGACGACCTTGTCTGCTCACCGGAACAGACCGCCATTATTAACAAGATCCACCATGCGCTGCACCACCGGGACTTCCTCAACCGCCACCGGATTTATGAGGTGGGAAAACTCCTCTTCGTCGGGCCGCCCGGGACCGGGAAGACTTCGCTTGCCCTTGCCATGTCCCATTCCATGCACATGCCGGTCCTCGAGGTCAGGCTTTCGATGATCACCTCCCAGTACCTGGGAGAGACCTCCAAGAATATTGACAAGATCTTCGAGCTTGCCAAAAAATTGTCCCCCTCCATCCTCTTCATCGACGAATTCGATTTTGTGGCAAAGAGTCGTGTCGCCGATGACCACGGTGCGATGAAAAGAGCGGTCAACGCACTCCTGAAAAATATCGACCGCATCAGCTTAGTCAGGAATGGCGTTCTCCTGATCGGGGCGACCAACCACCCGCAGCTGCTGGATGAAGCGGCATGGCGCCGGTTCGATGAAGTGGTGGAATTTTCCGTACCTAATGAGGAGATGCGCAGGGAGATTATCAAAAGTGTCACATCGTCCATGTCATGCTCCTGCGATTACCAGGAGATGGCGGCTCTCACCGATGGGTTCACAGGGGCGGACATCCGGATGATGATAAAGGAGGCGCTGCTCTCGGCGCTCATGGACAAGCGGGAGACCATCGAGACCAGGGACCTTGAGACAGGGATACGGATGGTCAGGAACCGGGACGCAATCCGGAACCTGAACTGGATGTAATATGAAAGTCCTCCTGCTGGGTACCGGGGACGCAATCGGGACGCCCAAGATCGGTTGCGATTGCCCCCAGTGCCAGCATGCACACGAAACCGGTACCGGCAGGTTGCGGACATCCCTGCTTATTGAAGAAGGCGGCCGCCATATTCTCGTTGACACCTCTCCCGATCTCCGGCAGCAGCTCCTCCGGTCCGGATCTCCCCCTATCGATGCTGTTCTCTGGACCCACGGGCATTACGATCATTTCATGGGTTTTGGCGAGTTCTACCGGGTCCAGAAGTGCCCGCCGGTCTATGCCGCAGAACCGGTGCTTCGGTACTGCGGTGAAACCTTCCGGTTCCTTGAGTTCGAACGCCACCCGGTGGAACCGTACGTTCCCTTCGATCTCTTCGGAATCAGAATCACACCCTTTCTCGTAAGGCACCCGCCGGCCTACACCTGCGGATTTGTCTTCGAGGCACACGGGGCCCGGGTGGGATATACGTCGGATACCAACCGCGAGATCCCTGAAAAGAGCCTTGCACTCCTCAAAAACCTCGACCTGCTCCTCCTTGATGCCCTTGTCCCCTCCCACACCAGGATTGCCAAGCACATGAACTATCTCGATGCCTGTACGCTCGCCGAAAGCCTCCACCCCAGGGAATTCCGCTGCATCCATGTCAGCCACGTGATGCCGTGGGAGTACCCCCACCTCGCGCAGGATGGGGACGTCTTCGAGTATTCATAAATAAAGAGAAAAGGGGTTCTTCAGCCACCCCTGTCGCCCTCACCCATACCTTAATAGTTCACAGGTTCCCAAACATAGGTGCATGATTGTAAAAGTACTTGAACTCGAAAAAGATAAGGCACGACTCGTCATCCAGGGGGAGGGTCATACCTTCATGAACGCCCTTGTCGAGGAGATCCTGACCGACCCGGACGTCGATGTCGCAAAATATACCATCGAGTTCCAGTTCTCCGATCCCGAACTGCTGGTCACTACCAAGAGCGCGAAGAAGAACCCCCTGACGATCATCAAGAAGGCCTGCAAACGGCTCTCCGGCAACTGCGACGAGCTCCTCAAGGATCTCTCAAAGAAGAAGTAGACCGTTTACAAGACCTGTTTTCCATACTTTTTTTAAAAACGTATCCGCCACAAAGCGGCCCTGTCCACAGTGTTGTGGTTCTCATCAGTTTAAAAAAAAGTTTATACCGGGCGGAAACTGCAACGAGACCCGGTTTCGTGGAATTCGGACTTATTCCGCCTTCTCGGTGAAGACGATCGATCCGGATATTCTCGAGATCTTGATCTTCACGCTCTGGCCGGGCTTTGCGTTCGAGACATACATGATGTAGCGGCCCATCTTCACCACGCCGTCCCCGCGCTTGGAGAGCGACTGGATCTCGACATCCATGACCTGGCCTTCTTCGAGATTTTCAGAGACCGGCTCGGTTCTTGCCTTGCGCTTCCGGACCGGGCGGTGGCCGCCGCAGGCATCACAGCGGAGGAGGAGAACCCGGTCATCCTTGACCAGGCGCGTGTCGGGCTTCCCGCACTCGGAACAGATCACGTAGTCGTCCACGTAACCCTTGATGATCATCCGGATCTGGGATATCTCGAATTTCCCGTTGAAGATTGCCCGGTTGCCGTCGATTTTGCCGGAGGTCCCCAGCTCCCCCAGGAGGTATTTCATCAGGTGATCCTTATCGCGACGGACTTTGTCGGCGATCTCGGCAAAATTTTCAAGAATGGTGGTTTTACCCTCGACGTATGCTTTTGCCTCGGGGACAACAAAACGTTCCGAGGACGCGCTTTTTTCAGAGATATGGGAATAGGCCTTTTTCAAGAGATTATCGTAAGAGTCCGTCATACCAGTATAATCTAAGGGATGCCGGGATGCAAAAGACTTTCCCAGCCCTTTTTGCCCGGCCCATCCCCATATCGGATCACATCAGTTTTGGTACTGCCGTTTTTACAAACGTGACCACCGCTGCGGTCGCCTCATCGTCCTCGATATCTTTCTGGTTGATGGATACGAACCCGCCAAAATTCATCCCCCTGGCTTCGATCCATTTCCTGAACACTGCATCACTTTCGCCAGGCCGGCCACCACAGGTGACAAACGCAACCGCACGTTTCTTCTGGCAGTTTTCAAGCGCATTGATGATCGTGTGGATGGCCGGGGTCGGCTTGAATGCCCAGACCGGTGATCCGAAGACCAGGAGATCGTACTCCTTCACATCCAGACGGGACGGTTCGATCCCGGTGGTATCTTCGCCCCGTGCCGCCTTGCACTGCAGGAGAAAACGGGTCAGTGCAAAGTGCTCTGCACGGTCAGTCACTTCGACCAGACGGGTTTCGGGAATATTGGACGCGATATGCTGCGCGACATGCCGGGTATTACCGGTTTCCGAATGATAGATGACGCAGATACTCATACAGAGTAGAACGTACCCCTTGTCCAAAAACTTTTCACCCGTACGCGAACCGCAGGCAAACGGGAACCGGCGATAAAAATAGCGGGAGTGAGGGAATTATTTCCTGAACTGGGGCATCATGGCCCGCACTTCTTTTCCGGTCTCTTCGAGAAGGTGCTCCTCATCAGATTTTGTCAGGGCATTAAAGACCGGGCGGTTGACCATATTCTCCAGCATCCATTCCTTGGCAAACTCACCGCTCTGGATCTCGGCGAGGATCTCGTCCATCGCTTCATAGGCCTCGGGACCGATGACCCGGGGCCCTCTCGTCAGATCGCCGTACTGCGCCGTGTTGCTCACGTACTGGCGCATGTTCGTGAGGCCTCCCTCGTAGATCAGGTCAACTATCAGCTTGAGCTCATGGCAGACCTCGAGATAGGCCATCTCGGGAGCATACCCTGCATCAACCAGCGTTTCAAATCCTGCCTTGATAAGAGATGATGCACCGCCGCAGAGGACCGCCTGTTCCCCGAAGAGATCGGTTTCGGTTTCCTCGCGGAAGGTAGTTTCGAGAACGACAGCACGGGTTGCCCCGATTCCTTTTGCATACGCGAGCGCGGTTTTATGCGCCTTTCCGGTATGGTCCTGGTGAATAGCGATGAGGGCGGGGACTCCCTTGCCTTCCTCATACTGCCGGCGCACCATGAAGCCGGGTCCTTTGGGTGCTACCATGATCACATCGACATTGGCCGGCGGCTGGATCTGGCCGAAGTGAATGTTAAACCCGTGGGAGAACATCAGGACCTTGTTCTCGGTGAGGTGGGGCAGGATCTCGCCTTTGTAGACCGCCGCCTGGAGTTCATCCGGCAGGAGAATCTGGATGATATCTGCTTTCTTTGCCGCTTCGGCGACGGTCATGACGTTCATCCCGTCCTTTGCGGCCGCATCCCAGCTCTTCCCCTTCCGGAGGCCGATGATTACGTCGAGGCCGCTGTCCCTTAAGTTCAGCGATTGCCCGCGTCCCTGCGACCCGTATCCGATCACCGCGATCTTCTTGCCTTTCAGCACCGAGAGATCGGCATCGGATTCATAGTATTTTTTCATCATAGACTAATCCCTTTGATATCAGCAACAAAGCACATAAATATTATATGAAAAAACTAAAGAAGCACACTTGGACAACCATCTGGGATGCGATGACTTATTAATCAGGTAAATATGAATACAGCCCCGGACCAGCCATTCAGCGGGAAACTGCCTGACGTTCAGGCCACATCTCCCGATGTCAGGATCAACCTGACCAGGGTCGGGGTAAAAAACGTAAAAAAACTCGTGGAAGTTACCCGCCCCGATAAAAGGCCGGTCGTTTTTATCTCGAACTTCGATGTCTATGTGGACCTGCCCGGCAGCCTGAAAGGTGCCAACCTCTCCCGAAACTTTGAGGTGATTGATGAAGTCCTCCAGCAGGCTATCGAGGGCAAGGTCAACGAGATCGAGAACCTCTGCAGTGCAGTGGCACGCAAGCTGCTCGACCGGCACGAGTATGCCGATCGCACGGAAGTACTCATGCGCAGCGAGTTCATGGTCAAGCGCGAAACCCCGGTGAGCCACACGACCTGCCATGAAGTGGTCAAGGTCCATGCGCGGGCGATTGCAAAGAGGACCTTCCGCGAACCGATCGTGCGGAAGAGCATCGGGGCCGAGGTTACGGGGATGACCGCATGTCCCTGTGCCCAGAACATCATGAAGGAGCGGGCCAACCACGTTCTCGAAGGACTGGGCATCGACCAGAAGACTATCGATGCGTTCTTTGCCGAGGTTCCGATGGCCACCCACAACCAGCGGGGCCGGGGGTTCCTCTGTATCGAGACCGACGACGACCAGCACGTTGACCTGGAGAAGATCATCCGTATTCTCAAGGAATCGATGAGCGCCGGTATCTACGAGCTCCTCAAGCGTGGCGACGAAAGTGCCGTGGTCCTTGCCGCGCATAAAAATCCGCGGTTTGTGGAAGACTGTGTCCGGGAGATGGCAAAGAAAGTCCTGACCGGATTTGACTACCTTCCGGGCGATGCCGTGGTCACCATCAAGCAGACCAATGAAGAAAGCATCCACCAGCACGACGCGTATGCCGAACGGAGGGCTACACTGGCAGAACTGCTGGACGAGCTCAATGGCGAGCGGAAATCATCCGGCTGAAAAATACAAAAAAGAAAAATAATAATGACCCGGAAATAAAACCGGTTCGCATATTTTTCCTGCCTTCCTGCGCGGCAGGAGAAAAACCGCAATTTTCACACGGTTTTTATTTTAATGACCGATTCTTACCTGGATTTCCTTTGCCCGTACCGGGAAATTAAAACAATAAACGTTATAACAGGGCTCGTTGTAGATAAATCTGAACGTACTTTGTACGGTCAATTATCTCTAGAGATGAGAGATGTATAGAGTAATTTTGTACCGCAATTTGAACAACGCAACATAATATGAGGCGATAATATTGTCGAAAGTTGTAGAGATTTCCCCAACCACAAGACATGAGGGACACTCCAAGCTTGTCTTGAAGGTCAACGATCAGGGTATCGTGGAGACGGGCAACTGGTGTTCCATTACCCCGGTGAGGGGCGTCGAGAAGCTTGCCGTTGGCAAGACCCCCGAACAGGTGCCGAAGATCGCATCCCGTGTCTGTGGTATCTGCCCGATTGCCCACAACCTTGCGGCTACTGAAGCGATGGAAGCATCCATCAAGTGCGAGATCCCGAAGGACGCATTGATGCTCCGTCACATTCTGCAGCTCGCAAACCGGCTGCACAGCATTGCACTGCATGACATTCTGATCCTGCCCGACCTGTATATCCCGGGCACCGAGGTCCAGATAAACCCGTTTACATCGGAAGAGCCGGTGCGCACCGTTGCAAAGCGCATCCAGCGCCTCCGTGAGATCGGCCAGACTGTCGGCCAGATTGCCGGCGGCGACTGCATCCACCCGCGGAACACCCGTATCGGTGGTATGTACCGGAACTGCTCCGAGCAGGCCAAGATCAAGATGTACGACCTCGCCAAGGAAGGACTTGTCCTTGCCAAGGCCCAGATGGACTTCATGATCGCGGTCCTCCGGAACTACCAGGCCCGCGAGTCTGTGAGCGTTGGAGGCATGAAGGTACCTCTGCCCAAGACCCTCGGGTACCACAACCAGGGTTACCTTGCAACCCACGCGTTCTACGGCAGCTCAAGCATGGAAGAGTGCCCCAGCTGGGACATCAACCGGTTCAAGGAAGTCCGGCCATGGGACTGGTACATGGGTGAGATGGAAGTCTCGCTCGAAGAGCCCAAGTACCCCGTTGGCGGAACCACCAAGATCGGCACCAAGGTCAACCCCCAGATGGAAGCCTGCACCGGTATCCCGATGTACGACGGCCAGCCGGTTGAAGTCGGCCCGCGTGCCCGTCTCGCAGTCTACAAGGGCTACGACGAGAAAGGTACGGTCGGCCAGAACGTTGCCCGTGAAATGGAGTACACCGACAGCCTGTACGAGATGATCGACTGCATCGATGCCCTCAACCCGAATGGCAAAGTCGTTGCAGACTACATCCCGAACGGCGACGGTTCCCTCGGCTGGGCATCCAACGAGGCTCCCCGCGGTACCGATGTCCACATTGCCCGCGTCAAGGACTGGAAGGTCCAGTACTTCAGCATGCTCGTCCCCACAACCTGGAACTTTGCAACCTGCAGTGCAGCCCTCACCGGCGCACCCTGGCAGCTTGCCGAGGTTATCATGCGCGGGTACGACCCCTGTGTCTCATGTGCAACCCACATGATCGTACTGGATGAAGACAACAAGTTAGTGGCTCAGAAGCTCATCCAGTGAGTGTCACCTGATGATGCATTCGGAGATCGTCATAGTGGGGTGCGGAAACCCCCTCTTCGGTGATGACGGCTTTGGACCCGCGGTGATTGAGGAGATGGAGAAGCTCACACTTCCCGACAATGTAACAATACAGGACGGTGGCGCTGGCGCCCCGCACTTTATTTTTAATTTCCTTAATCCCGAAGTGACGAAGAAACTCATCGTCGTAGACATCGCAGATTTCAATGCAAAGCCGGGTTCAATATCGAAAATCTCCGGAAAGGATCTCAGGCCGGGAGCGTACATCGACCCCCATTCATGGGATGGTGTCGACCAGCTCTGTCGTATCAGGGACCAGATCGATACCACGGTTGTCCTGTGCCAGCCGGCAAAAGCCATCAAAAAGGGAGATGCAGATGTTGAAATGGAGCTTTCTGATGACGTGAGAAACGCGATCCCGAAGGCAATCAAGGTTATACTCGAAACGATTGGGGTGGATTATGGGACTACTATCAATCTTCAAGAAGAAGGAAGCCGGCGCGGAACCGCAGAAGCCTGTGGTTACCAAGAGCGCTGAAGCACCAAAACCAGCAGAAACAAAAAAGGAGGTTAAGCCTGTGGCAGATAAGATTACAGTAGGTTACACACACCTGAGTGGGTGTACCGGTTGCACTGTGGCACTCGCAGACAACTATGCCGGATTATTAACACTCCTCGACAGATATGTCGACCTGAAATACATGCCGACCCTTGCAGATGTCAGGCATATCCAGAAAGTCGATGTCTCGTTCGTTGAGGGATCCGTCTGTATTAACGACAAACTCGCAGTAGAAGAGATCAAGGAGACCCGTGAGAAGTCAGCAGTGGTCGTCGCCCTCGGCGGCTGCGCCTGCTACGGTAACATTACCCGGTTCTCCCGCGGCGGACAGCAGAACCAGCCCGCCCACGAGGCATACCTGCCGATCGGCGACCTGATCAAGGTCGACGTGTACATCCCCGGATGCGCACCGACGCCCCAGATGATCCGGAACGTCGCGGTCATGGCATACCTGCTCCTCAAGGGAACCAAGGAACAGAAGGACCTTGCAACCAAGTTCCTGACCCCGCTCATGCAGCTTACCGAGAAGACCAGCGCATGCTTCTGCGACCTGATGACCAACGTCATCAACCAGGGCCTGTGCATGGGATGCGGCAGCTGTGCGGCAGCCTGCCCGGTCAATGCCATCACCATGGAATATGGCAAGCCCCAGGGCGAACGTGACCTGTGCATCAAGTGCGGTGCCTGCTCGGCGCAGTGCCCAAGAGGGTTCTTCAACACTGATGTTATCAGCGAGTACGAGGCGATCAACGAGGCCATCATGGCGGCACTCCAGTGAAGGTGATTGAAATGGGAGCAGAACTCGGTAAATACAAATCATGCGTCTCAGCCCGGAGCACCGACAAGGAGGTTCTCAAGCACGCCCAGGACGGCGGCATTGTAACGTCTCTGTTCGGCTATGCACTCGACACGGGAATTATCGACGGCGCTATCGTTGCGGCAAACAAGGAATTTTACGCAAAATACCCGTCCAAGTGTATTCAGGACAGCTCGAGCTTCGACATGATCGAGCCCTGGAGACCGATCCCGGCGATCGTCAACACCAAGGCTGAGCTGCTTGCAGCAGCAGGAACCAAGTACAACATCAGCCCGAACATTGCACTCCTCAAGGAGGCAACCCGGAGCTTTGGCCTGGACAAGATCGGTATCGTTGGCACCCCCTGCCAGATGCAGGCAGTACGCAAGGCCCAGCTCTACCCGGTCGGCATGCGCGATGTCGGTGCAAGCATTGCTCTTGCAGTCGGTATCTTCTGCATGGAGAACTTCCCGTACCAGAGCATCCTCCAGCTCGTGGAAGACCACGCAGCAATGAAGCTCGAGTCCGTCAAGAAGATGGAGATCGGCAAGGGCAAGTTCTGGGTCTACGGCAAGCGCGGACAGGTCGTTCAGCTGCCGCTCAAAGTGACCCACAAGTACGAGCAGCCCGGCTGCCACGTATGTCTCGACTACGTTGCAAACCTCGGCGACATCTCTACCGGCTCCGTTGGCAGCCCCGATGGCTGGTCCACCATCTTTGTCAGGTCAAAGATCGGTGAGGCAGTCTGGGCAAAGGCAATGGCAGACGGTGTCTTCGAAACCCAGCCCATCGAAAAGGTCAAGCCCGGTCTTGAACTCGTGACCAAGCTCGCAAACGAGAAGATCACGAAGAACAAGAACACCCTCGAGGCCCGCAAGACCTTCGGTGTTGGCAAGGCTCTCCGGAACCCCTACATCTAAACTTTTTTTTGTCAATTGCCTGCACGGGATAGTGCAGGATTGTATTCTCCAAAAAAAGGCAACGACCGGAAGGTCTCTAGATCCCCCAGTTCTTGACCTCGCGGATCGATGCCCCCGGCTTCAGGTGCTGGAAAAACCCGCTGACAGCGCCCTGCAATGCGGCTTCCCTTGAGGGATAGGTCCCGGTATCGCGGTAGTAATCCTTTGCCCCTTTCTCCCGCACGATCAGGTTTGCAAGGGTGGAATACGCATTGCCTGACCGTATGATCTGGATCCTGAGGGGGACTTCAACGTCCCGGACATGGATTTCGTAAACCCCGACCAGTTCGCGTACCTGCAGGATATCCGGGTACTGCCGGGCCAGGTCATCATCAGGTGCGGTTGTCACACCCGGATATGGACAGTCGGACGGGAAAAAAGGATCCGTTTTTACCCGGGTCTGTCACCTATCCTGCATGGGAGATACTGCGGGAAGAAACCGGGGGCCAGATTGCAAATAAACTGCCGGTAAGTTTATGTTAAACCGGACCTGACCAGGAAACAGTATCCGCGTGATCGGCAATTTCCGGGTGAGATAACAGGATCAGGATCAGCGCAGGGGCAGTAGAAACCGCAGACTTTATGCCGCTCACCAAGATACTTTCTAAGAAGTTCATGACCAGAAGATGCGGGAACTGTGGTGCACCGGCCCCCGATACAAGCTCGCGGTTCTGTGACCTGTGCGGGGCGCCACTCGTGGACGAACCAGTAGCACCGAAAGGGTTGCCGGTCTGTCCTTCCTGTGGCGTCACCGTCTCCGACAAACATGCGCAGTTCTGCGATGTCTGTGGCGCACCGCTGGCAAAACCGGTCTGCCCTTCCTGCGGTACTCCTGCCCCTTCATCCCGCTCGAAATTCTGTACCCGTTGCGGTGCCACTTTCGGGCCACCGGTCCCGGGGAAAAACCGTGCACATCCCGCAGCAGAGCCGGAACCTGTCGTTGTCAGGAAGAAAAAAGGGCGTCTGCCGGAACCCGATCCGGAACCGGCTGATGAGTGGGACCCCTGGACCGATGGCGATCCCCTCTACGATATCTCGGCTCCCCTGCCGCTCCAGCCGCAGCAGCGGCCGCTCAGTGATCTTGAGCGTATTGCCGCCGGAGTTCCCCGGCCAAAACCCGAAAAAGAACGCGAACCGGGTCCTGCAGGATCACAGAAAAAGTACGCCCACCTGCCCCTGGTGGCAGACGAACTCCGGCAGGATACAGAACGCCGGGCAGCTGCCGGTGCTCCCGGGAAAGATACCAGTGCCGGACGAAGGACAAAGCCGGGGAAAAAAGGCAGCATGTTCGGGTTCCTGAAGTAAACGCAAGGCTCCCCGGACTCATCCTTTTTTTGTGAAAAGATTCGGGACAGGACTTCCTACCCGAAGTACCGCACGATATTCCGGAAGATTGCCATGTTGAGCGACTCCGTGGGTACCCGCTCGCCGGCCCTCCGCATCTGCTCTTTTAAGAGCGGCCAGTCATAGAGATGGGTAAACTCCATTGCCCGCTCGGGATGGGGCATCATACCCAGCACCTTGCCGTCCTTTGACGTGAGACCGGCGATATCCTCAACCGAGCCGTTCGGGTTAAAGGGATACTCGCCGCCGGCCGGGCTCAGGTCGTCCCGGCAGTACGTGAACGCGATCTGGCGGTTCTTCTTGATCTTCAGGAGAGTCTCCGGGGAACAGGAGAGGTTCCCTTCCCCGTGAGAGACCGGGCACCAGAGCTTCACGATCCCGTGAGTCCAGATGGTATCGGATACCGGCCGGATCGTGACAAACCGGCACTCGAGCCGCCCGCTCCGGTTGGGCATCAGGGCGATATCCCGGGCGTATGAACGGTCGAAAGCGGGTACAAGGCCAAGGTTTGCGAGGATCTGGAACCCGTTGCAGATCCCAAGGACAAGGTTATCACCGTCAAGAAATTCGAGAAGGTCATCCCAGAGATTGTTTCGCACCCGGTTTGCATACGCATTGCCGGCACCGCTATCGTCACCGTAAGAAAAGCCGCCGGGGAAGACCAGGAGCCGGTAGCCGGTAAGGCGCTTTCGCCCGTCAATCAGGTCGTTGATGTGGACGATATCGGCGTCCATCCCGGCCCGGAAGAGCGCCTCACGCGTCTCCATCTCAGAGTTGATCCCGTACCCGCTCATGATCAGGGCCCTGTCGCTGATGAGAGGCTTCGAAACGGGTGCATGTATGGATGGCATATCAGAACCCCCCAAATGGCATCTTGTATGCTTTTTCCAGCGCCGCAATTTCCTGTTCAAACAGGAGCGTACGACCTGTGACCCGGAGCCGGCTTCCCCCTGTTATTCCCAGCAGCAGCGCATCGGCACCGAGCGCCTGTTCAAATGACCGCTTGTGATCCGGCGCCACCGTAACCACGAACCGGCCGGGCGTTTCGGAGAAGAGGAAGATATCCGGGCGTAAAGAGCCGGGGAGAGTGAGGTCCATACCAAGCCGCCCGGCGATCGCTACCTTTGCAAGCGCCACACCCAGGCCCCCATGGCCCACCGGGTATGCGGATGCCACAAGCTCGTGGGCGATCGCATCAGAGAACCGGACGTACCGGGCCCGTGCCGCTGCTGCATCGAGCCGGGGTACAGCGGTTCCGCTGGCGCCGAGGTGGGCGAAGTATTCCGACCCGGCGAGTTCCTCCTCTGTTGCGCCAATCACGTACACGAGGTCGCCGGCGAGTTTTGCGTCAAGAGAGACTGCCTTAATCACATCGCTATGGATCCCGATGGAGGAGATGAGCAGGGTAGGGGGGACGGAGATCTTCACCCGGTTGTTCTCCGCGTCGTATCCCGAGAAATCGTTGAACATGCTGTCTTTGCCGGAGATAAACGGCGTACCGAAGGATTTCGCGTACTCGTAGCATCCGCGGGCAGCCTCTTTGAGCTGCCACAGGCGCTCCGGTTCATCGGACGAGCACCAGCAGAAATTATCGAGGAGCGCGATAGAGTCGGGGGAGATCCCGGTCGCAACCAGCCCCCGGATCGCAAGGTCAATGGCAGCACCGGCCATGTGGTACGGGTCAATCTCGGCATACGAGGGAAAGAGCGCCTGCGAGAGCCCGACTGCCCGCTTCGAACCGGGCACAACTTTGGTAACCGTTGCAACTGATTGCACCCGGCCCTTCCCCTGGACGGGACCGAGCACGTGGCCCCCCTGTACGGTATGGTCGTACTGGATGGTGACAAATTCCGTGGAGCAGATATTCCGGCGCCCGAGCATGGCCACGAGAGTCTCGCCAAGCCGCTCCGGGCAGGACGGGAGAGTACCGGTCTCAGCTGCCGGCACCGGCCGGGTGGTGAGGTGCTTTGTGGGCAGGCCATCGTGGAGGAACGCAAGGTCGATGTCCATCACGATCTTTTTGTGGTACTCCACTACGCACCGGCCCGTGTCCGTAAACTGCCCGATTACCGTTGCCTCGACCTCCCGGCGGGCAAGAAGGCCGGTGAACTCTTCAAGTTTTCCCGGGGGGACCGCGAGAGTCATGCGCTCCTGCGACTCGGAGATCCAGATCTCCCACGGGGCCATGCCGGGGTACTTCAGGGGAACCTTGTCAAGTTCCACGTGGCACCCGTTGCATTCCTTTGCCATCTCAGCTACAGAGCAGGAGAGACCCCCGGCCCCGTTATCCGTGATACTCCGGTACAGGCCAAGGTCCCGGGCCTCTTTTACGATCACGTCCGAGAACTTCTTCTGGGTGATCGGGTCGCCGATCTGTACCGCGGTGACCGGGCTTGCCGGGTCGAGCGCCTCGGAAGAGAACGTGGCACCGTGGATGCCATCCTTTCCGACCCGGCCTCCCACCATCACGATGAGATCCCCGGGCTCTGCCTTCTTCTCGAAGAGCTTCCGGCCCTGGTGCTCCCGGGGCATTACCCCGACAGTACCCGCAAAGACAAGGGGTTTTCCCGCATACCGGTCGTCGAACCAGCAGAATCCCTGGGGTGTGGGGATGCCTGAACAGTTGCCCCCGACACCGACCCCCCGAACGACCCCGTCAAGGATCTGCCGGGGGGAGAGGATGGGACTGGATTTGTCCCGGCCCCGGTACAACTCCGGGGCCGAGGCCGGGTCGCCGACGCAGAAACCGTACACGTTGATACAGGGCTTTGCTCCCAGGCCAAACCCGATCGTGTCGCGATTTACGCCCACGATCCCGGTGAGCGCCCCGCCGAATGGATCAAGGGCGGAAGGCGAGTTATGGGTCTCCACCTTGTGGGTCACCAGATACTGGTCGTCAAAGACGATCGCGCCGGAGTTATCGGTAAAGACCGTGACGCAGATATCCCGGTCGCCCTTCTCTGCCCGGATCTCGTTTGTCGCTGCCTGGATGAAGGTCTTGTACAGCCCCCGGGGAATATCGTCGTCCATGGGCGATGCAAAGATCGTGTGCTTGCAGTGTTCGCTCCATGTCTGGGCCAGCGACTCAAGCTCCACATCGGTAGGTTTGCGCCCGGCCCGGTCGAAATAGTCCCGGATCGCGTGGAGCTGGGCAAGGTCGAGTGCGAGGGGGCCCCGGCGCTCGCCGGTCTGCGGGTCAGCAATCCCCTCTTTTCCAAGCCGTGCCAGTTCTGCATCCGGGATCGCGAGGTCCACCGTTCCTGCAGCGGGGAGCTCGTGGAGCCTGACCACCGGGACGACCCGGTCCATCCCCGCATCCCCGTATTCCAGCCGGGTCTTCGTGCTCACGCGGTTGATGAGCGGATTTGCAAACATGGCCGGGAGCTGTGCCAGAATGTCGGGGGCGAGCCTGCCCCGGACCAGGTAGAGCGAAGAGGAGGAGACCATCTCGCCCTCGCTAAAGGTGATGCCCAGGTAGTCCTCGATCAGCTGCCTTGCGGTCATCCCCACGTTGTCGGTCACCCCGGGCAGGAACCCGACCTCGATCGCATAATCGAAAAGGGCATGGGTAGCTTCGTCCACCACGAACTCCTGCACCACGGGATTGGTGAGCCGGGCACCGATCTCCGCAAGCTCGGCCGGGGAAAGATCCCGCCGGGCGGTTGCAACCGTGTATACATCCACGAGCTGCAGCGCCTCGATACCAAAGCCAAGGGACCGGATCCTGTCCGTCCGGATCTTCTCGCGGGGATCTTTTTTGTAGTGAACTTCTATGCGGTGGACAAAAGAAGCCATGCGTACTGGTGTACTGTAAAAGGAGAAAATACGTACCGTCCCCGGAAGGCGTATCCGCCGGGGAGGGGGGTAAGGGATTATTGTCCCGCCCGGGTGACGGTCACCGGGTCGATCATGGCGCTGATGGCAAGGTCAAAGGGCACCGTCCCCACCCAGCCGGCCCGGGCAAACATGTCCTGGAAACAGACACCGACCACCTTTGCCCCGGGGTGACTGAGAGCAAGGTCGCGGACCTGCTCCCGGGTCACCGGCATCATGGGCATTGCAAGTCCGCCCATGATGACCAGGACCTTCGGGTTTGTAACCGCCACCGGCTCCCCGGACGCCTGCATGCCGATATCCGGCACATCATGCATCGCGTGCGCTTTTGTCTCGTCCAGCAGGGGCACGAAGGCCTGACGGAGATGAAGGCCGCGGATAGCGACCGCGAGCAGCTCGGCAAACGGCGTGCAGGTCCCCACGCAGCCGTAGTAGACAACGAGATCTTTATCGCTCAGCCTGAGGCTGTTGATATATTCCTTGTACGGGCGCAGGATGCCGGGGATACCGCGGAGGGGCTCGTTTTCTGTCATAGCAGATCAACTGTCGGGCGTTTTTCCCACTTAAGCATTCCCCGCCGGGGAGATGCTAGCGGAACCGGTCATCTGACCGGGTGTGCTGTGCATGGTGTGCCACCTGCTCGAGCCAGCCGCACCGCTCGTCTGGATATGAATCAAATGCGGGTACATAGGGCTTGATGTCCAGGAGCGGAGTGCCGTCAAGGACATCCACATCCTCGATCGAGAGCACACCGCCTTCGATGCCGGTGAGCCGGACCACCGAGAGGCCGATCGCATTGGGGCGCCGCGGGGACCGGGTCGCAAATACGCCGCGGGGCTCCGGGTCAAGAAACGGGGTGACCTTGAGTGAATACCCCGTGCAGCGGTGCAGGGCGTACAGGAGAATGATCCGGGAGAACCCTTCAAGGTCGGCAAGTCCCCCGGAGAGATCCGGGTCAAGTTCGATGGTCCCCTTCACACCCCGGGCCCCGCTCGGCTGGATCGGCATACCGGCAACATCGGTATAGGGCGAATGGATTGTGCCGATCGCCCGGTACGAGAAGGCCGGGCCTGATGTATCGTGCATGGAGGAATATTGTACTCTGAAGGTAAAAATTCCGGGGCCATGGGGCCGGGAACTTCTTTAGGGAGAACGATCAACGCTCCTTCACACAGGAATACCGCCATGGGTCGGGATGCTTTTTACCGGACGGACAGCCTTTCCATCATAAACGAGGATATTTTTACCACCCGGGCCATCCCCGCGCAGGGGATCGATCTCGTGGTCACCTCGCCACCATACAATGTGGATATACGGTACAATTCCCACGATGACCGCCTCACGTATGACGAGTACCTCGCTTTCTCGAAGCGGTGGATGAAGCGCTGCTACCGCTGGCTCAAGGCAGACGGCCGGTTCTGCCTCAATATCCCCCTGGACAAGAACAAGGGAGGCCAGCAGAGTGTAGGGGCTGACCTCACCAGGATCGCAAAAGATTGCGGGTTTGCGTATCACTCCACCATCATCTGGAATGAGGGAAATATCTCGCGCCGGACCGCCTGGGGTTCCTGGGCAAGCGCCTCGGCACCGTACGTGATCGCACCCGTTGAACTGATCGTTGTGCTCTACAAGGATTCGTGGAAGAAGACCAGCGGTTCGCGGCAGTCGGACATGACAAAGGAGGAGTTCATGGAGTGGACCAACGGCCTGTGGACCTTCAACGGTGAACGCAAGACCCGGATCGGCCACCCCGCTCCCTTCCCGGTCGAACTGCCGCTGCGCTGTATGAAACTCTTTTCGTTTGTGGACGATATCGTGCTCGATCCGTTCATGGGGAGCGGGAGCACGCTTGTAGCGGCTTTGCGGTGCAACCGCAGGGCGATCGGGGTCGATATCGACCCGCACTATTGCGAGATTGCAAAGCGCCGGATCCACGGGGAAGTGCAACCCGAGTAAAAGCGCGGTGGGATACCGTTGTACAGGAGCAAAGGTTTTAACGAAGGTATTTTTATAATATTACCTCATGGTTTCGCAGGAAGGCCCGACACCATTCGATCAACGGCTTTTTTTGATCTTTATCGTGACCTTCGCCGCGATGACTGCCTTCGAATTTACCGGTCAGTTTCTCTACCCGTACGAACCTGACTGGCGTTCGAACCTGATTACCAGCCTCTTTGCAAGCGGGATCACCGTGATTCTCGCGTACTACCTCCTCAGACCGTACTATGAGAATGTTGCCCGGCTCTCTGAAGAAGTAAAGCGGCGCCATGCGGTGGAACGGGATCTCCGGGAGCGCGAGGAACGCCTGCGGCGGACATTCGACCAGTCACCGGTCGGGGCCGCACTCTGTTCGCCGGATCTCCGGTTTACGCGCGTGAACGCTGCCCTGTGCGAGATCACGGGATACTCCCCTGAAGAGCTCCTGGCCCGCTCGATCACCTCGCTCATCGCTCCCGGCGAGATGGACACCGTCCTCTCCTGTTCGGAGGCCCTCCTGTGCGGCAACGCAGACCTTGACGAGAGAGATCTCCGCCTGGTAAAAAAGAACGGGGACAGTATCTGGGTGCGGCTCTCAGTCCGGCTCATCAGGGATGCAGATGGTTCTCCCCTCTATTTCCTTCCCCTGTTCATAGACATTCACGACCGCAAGCTTGCGGAGGACACCCTCCAGAAGACCAACAAAAAACTCTCGATGCTCTCCTCGGTCACGCGTCACGATATCAAGAATCAGCTCACCGGGCTTGGTGTCTTTTTACAGATGGTAAAAAGCGAAGTGCCCGAGGACCCTGCCCTGCAGGAGCATATAGGGAAACTGGTCGCCTGCAGCGATGCCATTGAACGCCAGATCGAGTTCACGCGTTACTACGAGGAACTGGGAACCGTAAATGCCGGCTGGTTCGATGTGTACCAGGGAGTCCTCGATGAGGCACGCCAGCTGCCTCTTGACGGAATCGCCCTTGACCCGGGGAGGAAGAATGTCTTTATCTATGCCGATCCGCTGGTGGGAAAAGTCTGGTACAACCTTCTCGAGAACTCCCTGCGGCATGGCATCAGGGTAAAGGCGATATCGTTTGCCGAAGAGGAGACGGAAAAAGGCATCGTGATCCGCTATACTGATGACGGGATCGGGATTCAGGCGCCGGAGAAAGAGAAGATCTTTCTCAAGGGCTACGGGCGCAATACCGGCCTTGGTCTCTTTTTGATCCGGGAGATCCTTGCCACGACCGGGATCAGCATCACCGAGACCGGCATTCCCGGGAGTGGAGCACAATTCGAGATCCTTGTCCCTAAAGGAGCATACCGTATCTCCCCGGCGTAATCTCCTTTCTGCAGGATAGTACAGAATAAAAAAAGACCGGCGCACCCTTACAGGGTTGCAGCCGGAACTACGGTTGTGCCGGGTGAGACGGTAGTGGTCGCCTTGGCCCGGTGCTCGGACCGGTAGCCCTTGATGATGCCTGCGAACTGCTGGTTGAGGGTCGCAAGATCCTGGTTTGCAGTCTTGATAGCGCTCTCATCACGGCTGGTGAGTGCAGCATTGAGCGCGGACCCTTCCTGCTGGATCTGGTTCTCGACTGCCTGGGCCTGTGAGACATCGATGCCCTTTGCGGTCAGGTTGGTAAGGATGCCGTTTCTTTTCTGGTCGTTTGCAGTAAACTCATCCATGCGGGCTTTCTGGCGGTCCGTCCAATACGTGTTCTCCAGCCCCTGGAGGGTGGATGCCTGTGCCATTACCGAGGCATTGACGCTCTGCTCGAGTGCCTTTCCGGTCCCGTTGTACTGTTTAAGATCGGACTTCGCTGTGGACATGAAATCCGTCCGGTCGGTCTTGAGCTGCGATTCTGCCTGCTGGATCTGGTCACCGGAGGTCATGGACTGGACCGAGGTAACTGTGCCTTCAAACTGCGTCTCAAGAGAAGAGAGCGGAGCAGTGCCGGCGCCATTGCTGATGGTGCCGATGTAGCTGATCGCACCGTCCATCTGTGCTGTACCCTTAGCGCCAGCGTAGGCTACCCGGGCTTGCATCGCGGCAACATGTTCGGGATTGGTGTTCCATGCGTTATTCCCTGTAACGGGATCCGCGGCAACCGGCATGACTGCCAGAATAAGGCAGGCAACACAGAGGCTGCCGATCAGGACAATTCGTGTGTGGTTCATTATCTTTCACCCTGGTATCGTTCGGTGATGCCCCGTGCAGCATACTGCCGGGACGCATCTGCCCCTGATGTTGCCGGGCGGCTGGTATATATTTCCAAGATTGCCCGGGTAACGCCATTGAACCGCCCGGTTAGAGAGGATACCGGCCGGGGTACGCCCGGGCCCGTGTACGGGACGCATTTACCGTACCCTGCCGCCTGCGGCAGTATTTGCCGACAGGAAAGGCTGTATAGACTCAGATAAAATATAAGAGATCATGCAATACACCATTGTCCTCGAACCCGGCGATGGCGGCGGTTTTGCCGCACGCTGCGTCGAGCTCCCGGGGACGGTCTGCCACGGTGCAGACAAGAGCGAAGCGCTCACCCGCCTCAGGGCGGCGATCGGGCAGGTGCAGCTGGCCTGGGAGGCCGACCTGCACCAGACGATCCAGTCACTCTCCTCCGAGATTATCCGGATCGAAGTGGCTGAAGCCGTATAAAGGCGCGGGCGCACGCATGCCGGAAGTTTTCCCGGCAAAAAAATTCACAACAATTTTTCAAGGATTTCAGCTGCATCGCGGACATATCCTGTGCACTTCGTGCGGAAGAGATCGCTCTCCCGGGCTTCAGCGAGGTTTTTTGGATCGGACAGGTCAAGCCCGATAAGATCCGTGCAGCGGGTTGCGTGCTCCCGGTGCAAAAATTCGGTGATGAAGGCATTGGCTATAGCATAGGTCTTCTCCTTTGCTGCAAGATCGCCGATCTCAGTCCGGCCGTACTTCATCCCGATCACCATGAGCGCCCCGGTGACTGCCCCGCAGGTGTTGCCCGTATGCGCCATTCCGCCACCAAAACCACAGGAGATCCGCAGTGCCGTGGTGCGGTCGATCCCGAAGTCCTCTGCAAATGCGGCGCAGACTGCCTGGGAGCAGGAGTACCCGGCAGTAAAAAGGGCAGCCGCATCGTCCGCCCGTGTCAGGGTCATAGTACGGCATTATCCCCAAAATGAGATAAGACGCGCGATGTACCGTCTCAAAGGTACGTTATTTGTACGGGAAACGGCCAACACTTGTATCACCTGCCGCAGAGCAGCCCGGTGAGTACCATGACCTTTCCTTTTGCCCGACGTATCCGGCATGCCCCCGCCTCGTTTCTTTCTGAGCTGTTCCGGGTCTCTTCAGATCCCGCCATCATCTCGTTTGCCGGGGGACTGCCCTCATCCGCGCTGATCGATACAGACGGGCTCTCCGCTGCTGCACGCGAGGTCTTTGCCACGGATCCTCGTACCGCCCTGCAGTACTCGACGACTGACGGCTACCGCCCGCTGCGGGAGTACATCGCGGCCCGTTACCGTACACGGCTGGGCGTCCCTGCCACAGCCGATGAGATCCAGATCACCAATGGCTCCCAGCAGTGCCTGGACCTCTTTGCCAAGATCTTTCTGGACCCCGGTGACCGCGTGGGCATGGAGCGGCCGGGGTACCTGGGGGCGATCGAAGCGTTCTCGCTCTACGAGCCGGAATTTACTGCTGTACCGTTTGACCGGGAGGGCCCGGACCCGGTGGCATTTGGGGAGATGATGCGGGAAAAACCGGTCAAATTCTTCTACGGTATCCCCAATTCCCAGAATCCCTCGGGTTGTACGTACTCGCAGGAGCGGCGCAAGGAGATAGCAGAGATGCTATCCGGCACCTCCACTGTTTTTTACGAGGACGACGCGTTTGGCGAGCTCTTCTTTGACCATAAGCCCCGTCTCCCGGTCAAGCGTTTTCTGCCCGATAGTACCGTGATTGCCGGATCGTTTTCCAAGATCACCGCGCCGGGCATGAGGATCGGGTGGCTGTACGCCCCGCAGGAGATCCTGTCGGCGTTCAACACTGCAAAACAGGCAGCAGACCTCCATTCAAACTTCCTCTGCCAGCAGATCCTTCACCGGTACCTCACCTCTTGCGACCTCGATACCCATATCCAAAAAGTCGTCTCGGTCTACGGCAGGCAGTGCCGGCTGATGTGCGATCTCTTCGATGACCTGATGCCGTCCCTTTCCCACACAAACCCGGAGGGGGGCATGTTCCTCACCGCCACGCTGCCGCCCGGTCTTCAGGCAATGGATGTCTTCTCCGAGGGGATCCGGCAGAAGGTCGCTGTACTGCCCGGGATGCCGTTCTTTGTTGACGGTGGCGGCACCGATACGATCCGGCTCAACTTTTCGAATGCTGATGAAGGGAAGATCACCGAAGGGATGCACCGGCTCGCCGGCGTTATCGCCGCCCTTTCCCGGAAATGACCGGGACCATAATCGTCCCCTGCCCCCGCTTCCCGGGAAAAAGGCAGGCGAATTCGACTTTTTTCGACATGCTCACATAAATCCTATTTTTATTTATAGCAGGCTCTGCCAGATGTAATATTACAGGAAGAGATAGCGTGACCAAGAAACTGCTTGTACTTATGCTCGTGCTGGCATTCTGGATGGTCGTCCTTTCCCCGCTTGCTCTCGGTGAAAACACCGGGGGCATCCCGCTGGGGCCGGGCCCGGTGATCATCGATACCACCACGGAGGAAACGACCGTTCCCACCCTGCTGCCTACCCTTACAGAACCGACTTCCGAACCAACCACCGTGGTAACAACCGGTGTGCCGGGGCACGACCAAGGCTGGATTGACGTATACTGTAATGTTGACGGATCCCGGGTCTATTTTGACAATACATTAGAGGGGACAACGGCGGGTGGCATCCTGTCCGTACAAGTGTCTGTAACGGGGACTCCGGTCCGGACAATCACCGTTACCCAGTCCGGGTATACAACCTGGACCGGCAGTCCGTCCTCCATGCCGTCACCGGGCCAGCACGTCACGGTCTATGCAACCATCAACCCGCTCACGACAATTCCCACCACCATCCCGCCGCCACCCTCGACCGGGGCAATCTATGCCCAGTCAAGCCCCGCCGGGGCGGCAATTTACATGAACGGGAACTTCTATGGGTATTCACCGCTGACGATCCCGGGGCTCGGGCCCGGCACCTACGCCATGAAGGCCACGCTCTCCGGTTACACCCCCGATAATACGCTGGTGAACGTGTATGCCGGGCAGACCGCCGCGTATTATCCGAATCTCCAGCAGTCGCCCCAGCCCCACCAGACCGGATGGGTATACGTGACCTCCACACCGACCCATGCCTCGGTCTATGCCGATGGCGGGTATTATGGGACAACGCCCTTAACCGTCAACCTCTACCCGGGCACCCACCAGATCGTGGTCAGGTATACCGGTTATAACGATTACTCGACAAACCTCTGGGTCACTGCCGGCCAGGCCCAGAACCTGCAGGCCACCATGACCACGGCAACCCAGGGAACTGTCGTAATCTCCTCCATTCCCGGCGCCACGGTCTTCATCGACAGCAACGCGGCAGGTACGATTGGTTCTTCCGGGAGCCTCACGCTCACCGGTGTAAACATGGGCAACCATCTCTTCAAGCTGACTGCGCCGGGGTATAATGACTGGATGAACACGGTCTACATCCAGGCAAACACGGTCAACACGATCTCCGCGACCCTCACACCCTCGGGGGTATCACCGACCCCGGTCCAGTCTTCAGGAAGCCTTGCAATTTCCTCGTCCCCGTCAAACGCACAGGCCTATGTCGACAACCTGTACCGTGGGACTACCCCGCTCACCGTAACCGATCTCGCGGCAGGTGATCACCTGGTCCGGGTATCGGAGGAAGGGTACGTGGATTACACCACGACCACGACCGTGACCGCGGGGCAGGTCTCACCACTCGCGCTCACGCTGGCCGCGGCCCCCACACCTACCCCGACCCCCGCCCCGGCTCCCGGGCCGGTGCTGGTCATCGGCGCCCTTGCCGCCATGGCAATGATCGGGGGATACCTCAGGAGACGAAGCTGATATGGCACAGACCTGTTCACACCAGACAAAACTGGTTGCCGCCGCCATCATCGCGGTGGTGATCATCTCGGCGCTCACGGCGTTCGCGTACACCAGTTCGAACACGGCGCTCAAGGATATCGCAAAGTCGGGACTCGAATCCACGGCCGGGGTCATGGCCGCCCAGATCAATGCAAGCGAGATACAGGGTCTCACGCCGGGAGACGAGAACACGCCCCAGTACCTGGCCATTGCCGCAAAGCTGCGGACCATGCGCAGCATGAACGATTACCTCCTCAACGCATACATCATCCGGGTAAATACCACGGATCATTCGGCCACATTCCTGGTCGATGACCTGTATCCGCTCGATCCGTCAGACTCGGCAAAGATTGGCGAGGCCTACAACCCTCCTGATAAACTCGAGATCCTGGAAGCGCTTTCAGGCCCTACCGCATCACCGTCGCCGTATACCGACCAGTGGGGTACGTTTGTGTCCGCTTACGCGCCCATCGACGACTCTGCCATGGATTCCAACGGCAACACCTATGCTGTCCTCGGCATTGATGTGTCTGCAAAGGATTACGTTTCCGCGACCACCCAGGGCGGGTGGATCATCGCAACCGGGGTTGTCTCCATCATCATCGTGCTCTGCCTTCTCTATGCCTTCGGCCGCAAATCAGACGGCAGCGGACCGGCCCCGTAACTGCACTTTCCCAAACCTATTTTTTCCCGGGGGAAGAACGGGTACCCCATGTTCCGTTACGGCCATCTCATCCTCTTTGTGTTCCTCGCCGCCGCCCTGATCCTCACCTGCGGGTGCACGCAGGCGGTCGGTTCTGCACCGGCTCAGGCAACGCCAGCCACGCCACCGGCCACCACTACCGCCCCGTCAGGCTGGGATCGTGTCCTGCTCCAGACAACGATGGGAAATATCACGATTGCACTCGACCCGGATATGCCTATCACGGCGGGCAACTTTGAGAAACTGGTAAAAAGCGGGTTCTACAACGGGGTCACCTTCCACCGGGTTATCCCCGGCTTCATGATCCAGGCAGGGGACCCCACGGGTACCGGCACTGGTGGGCCGGGCTACACCATCCCGGATGAGTTTTCCTCCCACAACCACAACCTCCGCGGCACGGTCGCGATGGCAAACACCGGCCAGCCCAACACCGGCGGCTCGCAGTTCTTCATCAACCTGGTCGACAACACGTACCTGGATACCGGGTACCCGGTCTTTGGAACCGTGATGGGTGGCATGGATGTGGCGGATGCAATTGCAAACGTGCCCACCGGAGACAAAAACCGCCCGCTCACGAACGTAACGATCCTCCGTGCGGAGATGCTGTAAACGGGAACGGCAGGCAATCCCGCTGCCTGACCCACAGGAAAGAATACCAAAAAGAAACAACCATTTCGTACATAACCATGACATCCACACAGGCACCCGGAAAAAGGGCACGACTTGAAACGAACATGGGCACGGTCGTCATCGAACTCGACCCCGACATGCCCATCACGGCAGGCAACTTCGAAACGCTGGTAAAAAAGGGCTACTACGATGGCGTAATCTTCCACCGCGTGATTGCGGGGTTCATGATCCAGGGTGGCGATCCCACCGGTACCGGCCGGGGTGGGCCGGGTTACGCGATCAAGGACGAGTTTACCCCCCGCAACAGGAACGACCGGGGTACGATCTCCATGGCAAACGCGGGTCCCAACACCGGAGGTTCGCAGTTCTTCATCAACCTGGTCAACAACAACTTCCTCGACGGCAAACACCCGGTCTTTGGAAAGATTGTTGAGGGTATGGACGTCGTGGATAAGATCGGGGCCACGAAAACCGACTCCGGTGACCGGCCGATTTCAAAGGTAGCCATCCTCCACGCAACCATCGAGTGAGCCATAACCCCCGGCTTTTTCGTCTCCCCCTTTTTTGCACAATTTTTTTCAGGGAGCCGTGCTCTCGCGGAACACTCCTTCCGGCACAAACATCTCAAACCGGGCCCCCCGGCCAGGTTCTCCGGTCTCCTGGATCGTGATACCCGTGATGCCCAGGATCTCCCGGATAAAAAAGAGACCGAATCCCGTATTCTTCCCGAATCCCCGCTCGAAGACGAGCTCTTTCTGGCCGGCCGGGATCCCTTCCCCATCGTCCTCGCAGATGATAAGCAGCCCGGTTCCGGACGTCTGTGATGAAAACCGGATGGTGGTAAGTTTATCTCCGCCGTGGCGCAGTGCGTTGTCCACCAGGTTGAAGAATACCTTCTGGAGCAGGGGGTCGGCAAAGATAGCAACATGGCCAATACCGGAGGTCTCCACTTTTTTTCCGGCAAGGTCCAGACCAAGAATCCCCCGCTCCACGCAGTCCTTCACATCCTGCCACGCGGGCGTGCCGGCTCCCAGCTGCTCGTAGTCCCGGGTAAACTCGATCTGGCGCCGGATATTCCGGGCTATGGCCTCTTCTTTCTCTGTCAGGCCCTTTATTCCCGGGTCCTGTGCCATCATCTTCGAAAGATCGATGTACTGGAAAAGCGCGGTGAGCTGGTTTCCTATGTCGTGCCGGGTGATGGCCGAGAGGAGGTTGAGTTTCCGGTTGGCAAGTTTCATTGCCTCCTCTGCCAGGCGCTGGTCGGTCACATCCTGGACAATGGAGTGAAGGTACCGGTGGCCGTTCTGCGTGATGGGGGCGGAAAAGACCTCCACGTCCCGGATCTCCCCGCCCTTCTTTTTGTGCCGGAACTGGAATACAGCCCCCTGGTCCACCAGTGCATGGGCCATGTCCTTCTGCGTGACCGACAGGTCCTGGACGTTGATCGCCGCGATGGTGAGCCGGAGGAATTCCTCCCGGCTGTACCCGTAGTACCGGCATGCAGCGGCATTGGCATCCATGATCTGCCCGGTATCCGGATCGACTATGAACATCACGGCGTTGTTAATTTCGAACATGTCGCGGTACTTCTTCTCGCTCTCCCGGAGTGCCGCAAATGATCTCCTTAGTCCCGAGATGTCCCGGCAGAGTGTGAATATCCTGACCGTATCTCCAGAAGAGATCACCGATGCGTTGATCTCGACCGGGGTGATACGTCCTGAGCTGTCCGTGTAATCGATCTCAAGGTTATGGATAAACCCGGCCGCAAGGCACTGTCGGACAGCCTCTGCATTCCTCTCCAGGTCGTATTCCGCCGTCCATTCGGTCACGCTTCTTCCGACAATTTCGAGAAGGGAGGCATGGCCGGTGAGGTGGACATAGGCCTCATTTGCATCCAGTACCTTCCCGTTTCCATCAAGGATCACAAACCCGGTGCCGGTCGCCTCAACGAGTGCCCGGTATTTCTGCTCGCTTTCCAGCAGTGCCTGCTCGGCTTTTTTATGCCCGGTGATATCCCGGAGGATAACGAGGCCGGCGAAGTGGTCCTGGTAGCGGAAGAGGGCAACGGAAGATTCGACCGGGACCGGTGTACCGTCCATCTTCAGGTACACGGTCTCTTGAAGCCCGACCGGCCTGCGCTCGCCAATCACAACCCGGGCCCGATCGTGGATGCTCTCCCGGCACTGCGGGGCGACCCGGTCATAGAGCGGCATCCCGATAAGATCCTCTGCTGACGAGGCCCCGACCAGCCTGACCATCGCCGGGTTGACGTAGGCAAAACGCTCCCCGACAGAGATATAGATGGCATCAGGTGCAGATTCCACCAGGTTCCGGAAGTTCTCCTGGTTTTCCCGGAGTTCCTGTTCGCCCCGGGCAAGTTCCTCGTACTGCCCACGCAGTTCCTCATCTGCCGCCGTCAGCTGTTCGTACGCGGCCCGGAGTTCTCCCTCCGCCCGTTTAAGCTCCGTGATGTCCCGGAATATCCCTTCTACCCCGGCGTATGTTCCCTCTGCATCATAATAGACATGGGAGCTCGTGGACACCGTGACCAGGGACCCGTCCTTTCGTTTCAGTATGGTCTCCCGGTTCGAGACGGCACCGTCTTTTTTCAGCACAGCAATAAGCTTGTCCCGCTGGGCCGGGTCGGCATAAAAATCCCTGGCGGGCCGGCCGGTCATCTCGTCAGCACCTGCATACCCGAGAAGACTGGCCCCTGACGGGCTGATCATAACGAGGGTCCCTTTCGCGTCGGTACGGTAGTACACGTCCTGGATATTGTCAAGGATGGCCCGGTATTTTTCTTCGGATGCGGCAAGCGCTTTCTGGTTTGCCGCAAGCGAATCGTATTGTCCCCGTAACTCTTCATCCGCTGCGGCCAGCTGCTCGTTTGCGGCGGCAAGTTCCGTCTCGATCTTCTTGCGTTCGGTGATATCCTGGATAATGCCAAAGACCGTGCGTTTTTCCGGGTCATATGTCGCTACTGAATGGATATCGCGCAGGGCCCCGTCACCGGGACGCCGGATCCTGAAGTCAATGTTATAGGGCTCACCGCGTTTGATGAGGCCGGACAAAGCATCGTCCATGGCCTTACGGTATTCCGGCAGGGGGATCTTCTGGATGGCAATTATCGGCAGTTCGAAGCTTTTTACACCGTAAATTGCAGCGGCATTCTCGGATCCCGTCATCATTCCAGTATCCAGGTGGAACCCCCAGTGACCGATCCGGGCTACCACTTCTGCCCGCCGGAGCCGGGACTCGCTCTCGGTCAGGAGGCGGTATTGCTCCGCGAGTTTTTGTTCCGATTTCTTCCTCTCGGTGATGTCACGGATGGACTCGATCGCGCCATTGACCTGCCCGTTCTGGTCATAGAGGGGGACAGCCTTACCCCAGAGCGTCCGTGGTTCCCCCTTCACCCGGGGGAGCGCGGTCTCGGCTGCAAGCATCGTGCCGTCCTGCACGATATGTGAATAATTTTGCCGGATCGCTTCGGGGGGGGAGAAGACGAGATCGATCAGGATAGGCCGGCGTTCCCCGTAAAATGCGACGGCGTACTCGTAATTTCCCTTTCCCGTCATCGCGGACGCGGGTATTCCGGTCATTTCCTCGATGGCGTGGTTCCACGCGATGACCGTCCCCGCCGTGTCGATGGCAAACGTGGCATCGGGGAGGAAATTGATGATATCGGAGAGTCTCTTCTCCGATTCAATGCGCGAACGCTCGGCAGTGTGCCGGGCAACGGCCTGCCGGATCTTATGGGCGAGTTCAGCAAACTGCGCCCTGGGGTCGCCTCCTTTCTGGAGGTAAAAATCCGCCCCGCTGTTGATGGCCTCGATGACCACCTCCTCGCGGCCCCGGCCGGTAAAGAGGATGAACGGGATGCTGCCGGAGCCGGATCTGACCGCCTTGAGAAAGGCGATGCCGTCCATCCCCGGCATCTGGTAATCCGAGACAACAGCGTCGTACTGCCCGGCTTTGAGGGCATCGAGTCCTTCCTGTCCCGAAATCTTTGTCTCCAGTAAAAAATCTCCCGTGGCCTCCAGGAAGAGCCGGGCTATATCGAGAAGATCGGGTTCGTCATCGATATAGAGGACGCGGATCATGGATTTCCCGGCTCCCTGTAGGGGTTATTAACCGACAGGCGATATAAAAAGTTGGCGCCTGCCGGGCGCAAACGACAGTAGATGTACAGGAAACGCCATGAGAAAACGGACACCGGATCCTGACCCCGACTCTCATGCCGCCGGTCATTCAATCGTTACCGGGATCCGTATGCAGGGCACAAAGTTCGTGCCCCTGCATCCAGAAAAACCGGGATGCAATGCAAAAAAGAAGCGCCGCTGACGCTCTTTTCTAGATCTTTTTTTCTGCCTGATGGGGCCGGAGCGTACCGATAAACCCTTCAAGCTCTTCCCGTGCCCTGCGCCGGTCTTTTGCGGAGACGATTTTTGTCCCTGCCCCGGTAAAATGCGCCTGTACCGGTCCTGGCCGGGCACCAACCGCGTCACATTTGTTGATAAAGACCACAAACGGGATCTTCTCCCCGGTAATTGCGGTATGGAGGTGCTCCACGAACTCGTCGACCGGGCTGGTTGCATCCACGAGCAGGATCGCGCCGTCCATGCCCTTTCCGATGATCTCCCGGGCGAACTCGAAGCGCTCCTGCCCCGGGGTGCCGTAAAGGTACACCCGTTTGTCCCCGATCTGGACCCGGCCGTAATCGAGTGCAATCGTGGTCGTGCCCCCGGCACACTCTGCCTCGATATGCTTTGCCTGCGGGTCGAGCGTCTGGATCAGCGTGGTCTTCCCGGCCCCGAACGCACCGAAGACCACGATCTTATACTTCTCCTCTGCCATCATGGTAGGGTGGGCGGCAGGCGTGTTTACCGTTTCGGTCAGATATTCCGGGAACCGGGTATGCCCCCGTCACCTTTTTCGTTATGCCATCTTCGCTTACGGGCAATGGCAAAGGCCGTCGTCAGGGTATGGCGTCACGGGAGTTGCCGGTACTCCTGCGGGTATCATGGGGCAGTGGCAGATCGTAGCCGGCCGGGGGACCGGCACGGTCAGGGTTGCATTGGACGGGGCCGGGGTACTGGTGATATTATCACCGGACGGAGGAAAGGCGGGAGAGGTATTCGGGGCTGATGCATTCACGCAGCCGGCAGCACCTGCCAGCACAGCGACAAACGCAACGGAGAGGATGAGGAATACAATACGGTCGTGGCGCATCGGTATCACCCTGATATGGCACAAAAAAGAAGATAATCATTGTCTTGATTTCGAAAATATTCGCAGTTATCGCGAAAAAAAGGTTGGTTATTCAGCGTCCTGCGGGGCCTGTTCCAGGTAAAAGACATCGGTTGAGAAAGAATGGATGGTGCCGTTTGCAGTGGCCGTATCAACATCGGCCTGCTCGTAGCTGCTCACCAGGTGCAGGGGGATTGTTGCGTACTGCGGAACAATCGTGTAGTCCCGGATGATATCGGGAGCCCCGCTGTCCCCCGGGTACCATATCCTGACCTGGTAATCCGTGCTGCCCATCTTCGACCAGCTTCCCGAGCCCGAAGTTACCGGTGAGGGTATCTTGAGATTCTGGTTCACGGTGATGATCGGTCCCTGTTTGTAGATCGCGGTGCCATCGGGATAGAACCGGAACTCGTACCCGTTCCCGTCGCCATACTGCCGGATCCACCGGTGAAGGATGGGGTCAGGGGCAGCCGTGGTTGCAGTTGTCACTGCCGCAGTTGCTGTTGGCGCGGCAAACGGTTTGTCGGAGCAGGACATCGTCTGGGGGTTCCAGTAGCAGTTCGTTGTAGTCGCGGTTGGGGTAACGGTGACCGTGACATAGATGACCTCCGGGGTCGGTGTGACCGTGGCTGCCGGTGTGGAGGTAGTTGTGCACCCGGCCGCGAGAACCACCAGGATACAGGCGGCAAGGAGCATGAAAAGGGAGATTACTTTCATACATTCCTGATTCGGTCAGGAAGCGATAACCATTATGCTTTGATCTCAGGGGAAATACGCGGGAGTTTTTTCCCCCCGGAATAAAGGTCTGACATCAGGACTCAGGTTTTGTCCCGTTTCCTGAAGTGGCTGGTATCGGGTCGCAGGAAAAAGTTAGGATGAGCCGGAGGATCCACTGGACGAATCGCCGTTCCCGCGGTCATCGCGGATCTGCTGGCGGTTGTCCTGGATCTGTTCGCGATCTGCTTCATTCGTCTCCCGGACCGTGATGTCCTGCTGCCGGTTTGCATCGATCTGCGACCAGTCCTGCTGGCTTGCGTTGCGCTCGTTTCGGATATCCTGGTGCGTGGCGGCATTGCCCTGCCAGTCCTGGTGGATGTCGGCGCGGTCTGCGGCAATCTGCTGCTGTTCGTCGGTCTGGTTACCGGAGCCGCTCTTTATGTCCTGCTGGTCGGTGTGGATCTGTTCACGGTACCCGATATTATCCGAGCGGTTGGTGAGATCTGCTTCCTGGTCGGAACGGACGGTGGCACGGTTGCCGAGAATGTTCTGGAAGATATTCAGGCTGTCCCACCAGTTTGAGTGGATCTCCTGGTTGTCTGCGTGGATGTCCTGCGTGAGGTTCTGGTCATCGTGGCGCAGGCCGATGATAGTCGCGAGCGACCCGAAGGGGTCAAAGGCCGGGGCGGCAGTGACGGTTGCATTGGGCGTTACAGTTACCTGCGTGGAGTCGTCGGCATAGACGGGGAGCACCAGTGCAACGAGAAGCACGGCGCAGATGCAGGATATGACAGGCATGCGGGTTTTCATTGTTTTCCCTCTCTTTTGTGTGCGTGTGCCCCGTGTTGGGGCGTGCAACCAATCGTGCGGCTGAATGTCATATATATTTGACAAATAGTTGGGGTAAGTATGCTGAACCTGCAGGTTAGAGGATGGATCAGAGGGGATAGAGTGGGAGCAGGGAATGCATTGCCACGGGATCTCAATACACGGTTGTGGAGGGCCGGTACCCGGTCCCTGCCTTCCTGAAAAGATCTTATCACCGGCAAAACGGCCGGTCCCGTTATGGATGATTATGCCCGGAGCGTCCAGCGCACGGTGATCGCGTGTGACGGGCAGAATTCATGACACAAAAAACACATGCAGCAGAGCTGGCTCTTCTCGGGATACACCCCGTCTCCTTTGACCGAAACAAAGACACCCATGGAACAGAGGTCCACGCACCGGTGTTTTGTATGGCAGTGATGGGACCGGTGGCACAGGTCGGGGTCGACATACACCTCTGTTCCTACACTTGTTGCGGGCCCGACTTCCACAGAAACACACCTTTCATTGGACGTGAGACGGGAGAATCACTCCCGTTCCCGTTTTTAAAATATTTTATTCTGTATTATAAAATAGGTGTGATCCTGATTACAGGCTGGTTGGCGAGGTGGACCGGGAAAAAAGAGGAGAGTTTTGTGCCCGTTTCCGGCGTTACGGCTGTCCGTGCTGCCTGCCCTTCCAGAACCGGTAACCGGCATATACGACGCAGCCGAGGATCACGAGTGGCAGGACAGAAATGACAAAGATGATGATCGCGTCGATCACGCCAAAGAATCCGGCAATGCCCTGGTTGATGGCGGACACAAAGTCATGGCCCTGCGTTCCCCCGACCGGTGCCGGTTCCTGCAGGGAGACGGTGATGGTCGAGTAGTCCACCTGGCTGTTGAGATATTTCATGCGCCCGGTGACGCGGTCAAGATTGGTCTGCACCTCGTCGATCTGCTGCTGGACGGCCAGCACGTCCTCGACCTTTGTGGCATTCTTCAGGATCAGGTTGTACTGGGCGAGCTGGTTCTGGTAGGCCGTGATCTGGGCCTGCACGTCCACGTACTCCTCGGTCACGTCCTGGCCCTGCGTGGAGATGGATTTGGTAGTTCCAAGGCCCTGCACGCCCGAGAGTGCAGCATCAAATTTCGCCGCAGGAATCCGGATCACGACCGTCCCGTACGGCTGGCCGGAGTAGTCTGTGCCGATATTCGTAGTTGAGACATAGCCCCCGGAGCCCGTGCCGATCGCGGCTACGGCCGCTGCTGCGCTCGTAACATTGGGAACCTCGAGCGTGACATCCGCGGTCCGGATGATCTTGGTGTCAACGCTCTGGCCCTCTCCCCCGACAGAGGTGGGGGCCGCGGTCGGCACCGGGGCGTACGCGACAAGCGACGAGTCTGCCCGGGCTGACGACCAGGACTGGGCATCCCCGTACGAGAGGACTGCCGGGCCCCCTTTATGGTCCGTGTATTGCGGGGAACTACCGCCAAAGAAAACGAAAGCGCCGGCGATCGCAACAAGGGCGACGATACACACGGCAAGGATAGCAAGGGTCTTTTTCTGCATACCATCCTGTCGCAGCCCCGGATATAAATACACGGCGATGACTGCGAAAATTCCTGTAGTTATCCGGGGATTTCCGGCAATCCGGGAGATTTGGGCGAGATTTGTTTACGTGGGGGCACCCTCCCTTCCGGCATTTTTTCATTGTACTAACCTGGCGGTTCAATCAAACAACCCAAACGATCTTGGGAATATATCCGACCATCCATGTAACAACCAGCTTGTACTAGATGTAACGTGAGGGGAACATCGATGTCACAAGTCGTTATAGAAACGGATTCGATCAAAAAAGGAGTACTCTACTTCTTTGCGATCGTGGGCATCGCAATCATCGGATGCTGGATCGGGATGGGTATCGTAGACCATTACATCAGCGAGGAAGTACAGCAGGCGGTAGCTTCTGCGAGTACACCGGTTACGGCTCCGGTGATTGCTCCTGTTACTGCTTCTACCTCCACGGTGGCATCACCGGTACAACAGTACCCGTATATCATCGAATTTACGGTCCTGTCGACCACCATCGCAAACGGACACTATACCGTGTTCACAACCGCCGGGCAAACCCTGTACATATCAGACTTCTCTTCGTGGAATTCCTGTTACCCGCAGAACACCTATTCTGCAACGATCACCGGAGTTGAAGTGAATGGGGCACTGGATGCCAGTGCAGTAAACCTGATCTACCGGATCTATTATCCCCCGGTAACGTATCCGGTCTCTTACCCATGGTACTATTACTACTCGGGAATGTACTACCGGTACGACGGGTTAAGAACGACCCAGGTTGCATCAAACCAGGTTACCGGACAACGGGTGATAAACGGACAACCGCCAAACTGGAACAGGGTGTAACTCGTCAGTTTCCAGAATAAAACCGGACCGCAGGCCCGGGTATACCCGGACACTGGTTTTCCCCGGGCCTGCGAAGACCGGATCGTCAGAAGAATATATCAGCATTATCTGGATAATGTATGTCCCAGCTCGTCATAGAAACAGATACCATAAAGAAAGGAGTGCTCTACTTCTTTGCTGTCGCAGGCATCGCAATCATCGGATGCTGGATCGGGATGGGTTTCGTGAATTACTGCCTCAATGAAGCAGCAGAACTAACCACTGCTCCTGCAGTTGCATCTGCCACAGATTCCGCGTCGACCGTGGCATCACCGGTACAACAGTACCCCTATGACATGGAATTTACGGTCCTGTCAACCACCTCCGCGAACGGGCATTACCAGGTCGAGACAACGACCGGGAGTATCCTCTATGTGCCCGACTTTGCGACATGGAACTCATTGTTGCCACAGGACACCTACGCCGCGACTATCACCGGGATTGAGGCAAACGGCGCACTGGATGCCGGGACAGTCAGTCGTGCCTCGTCCTCACCCGCTACCGTTTCCGCGTTCCCGGGAGGATTGCAGGTATCTCCTTATCCCATGACCGTTGGGTTTACGGTCCTGTCGGCTACCGTCAACAACGGCAATTATGAAGTGATCACCACCGCCGGGCAGGTCTTACACATACCCGACTATTCTGTGTGGAACTCCCTGTGGCCACAGGAGACCTATTCGGCAACGATCACCGGAATTGAACCCGATGGTTCGCTTGATGTCAGTACCGTGAATACCGGTTCCAAAATCTATTATCCGCCGGGTACGAATTCGGTGATCGTGGGAATGGCTTTACCTGAGACCTGGACACTCCAGGACTCCCCCCATACCGGCACGATAACGCTGTACCCGGACGGCACCGGCTCGGCAAGGATAGACAGTTACCCGACAGTCCCCTTCACGTATGACATGGCGGCTGACGGGACAGACGGGACAGCGTCGTACCGGGTCTGGTCGGTCCCGTTTACGATTAATCCCGCCACTCATGTGATCACATCATATCGTTACCCGGGCGCCGAACTGGTACCCCTGGGATAACATCTTATTTTACCGGTACCGTGCGCCCAGCTGCCCCGGGAGGCCGGGGCCGGAATATGAACGGTTAATACTGTTCCCCGCAGACGTGTCTGTATGGCAAGCCTGGAAAACCTCTTCGGCCACACGCTCTTTGTCTTCCTGTTAGGGGCCGGGGTGGGTTATGCAATCATGGCAGAACTGCTCGAGCGTACCGAGCCGGAAACGGCAAAGAACAAGAAGCTCATCTGGTACCGCGAGATCTTCATGATCGCCCTCCTTGTGCTGGCCGTCATCTGCATGTACCTGATTCTCGTTACCTGAGGCGGACGATCACTCACTTTTTTCGGGCAGATACGGCACGATGGGGTCATCGCTTCCCGGTTCACGTAAGGGCCACGAGTGCTGATGCGGCCATGATCACGTTGACCACGTTGATCACCATGATCGCCCGGGCCTTCGTGTGGTATCCCCATACAATCAGGACAAGGCCGCTTATGATCCAGACGATAAACCCGATCTCCTGGGCTCCAAGGGAACCAACCTGCCGGACACCCAGCCACCCCAGGATACCGAGGCCGGCACCGGAATACTCAAGAAGCGTGGTGGGCGTGATAGGTGTCAGGCGGATCCCGTCCGTAGTACCTGAACATTGCCCGGCATTCCCGTATAAATTGGGAGGATGGCGGAGGTTCTGCAAGAGAAACAGCTGATTCGTCCAGCCCCTGCAAGAAATGGCGGGACATGAGGGATTTTCTCCGGACATTGGAAATGACCTTTTGAGTGAGTCTTGGTGCACTATCGGGATGGTACACCGGGTCGCGGGACCGTAAAAACAAAATGGAAACTGCTAAAAATATTAATCAGCTACACATGGTACAGGAGAGATTCGTATAACCGAACCGGTCATGACCCCTGTCGTGGCGATGCTCATTGGAGCCGTGCTCATTGCCGGAGAACTCCTTTTTCAATCCTCAATTCCCCTTGCTATCGGCATTATCGTAAGCATTGCCGGGGTGGCAACAATAATCGTTGGTATGGTGATGCTGTTTGGCATCGCCCGCCAAAAAGCATAATTTTCCCTTATGATTTTGAATACCGGTACGCCGCTTTTGGTACAGTAATCTCAAACCGGGCCCCCGTTCCCGGTGACCCGGTTTCCGTAATCATCATCCCGGTGATCCCGAGGATCTGCCGTACTAAAAAGAGGCCAAGGCCGGTGTTTTTCCCGTACCCGCGTTCGAAGATCCTCTCCTTTTCGTCGGCATCGATCCCGTTCCCGTCATCCTCGCAGGCAATCAGGAGCACGTCACCGGACTCCTGAACAGTTACCCGGATCTGCGTCATCTTTTCGCCCCCGTACCGCAGGGCATTGTCAAAGAGGTTGAAGAACACCTTATGGAGCATGGGATCGGCAAAGATCTCCACCCCGTGCATGCCCGGAATATCCAGGCTGATCCGGGAGAGATCGAGTTCTCGGGCTGCCTGCCGGACACTGTCCTCCACGTCCTGCCACGCGGGAGCCTGGGTCCCCAGGTCCTGGTATACCCGGGTAAACTCGATCTGGTGCCGGATGGTCTCAATTGCCCTGTTGCTTTTCTGCAGGAACTCCGCTGCAGTTTGCGGGTTGCCTCCCGACGTTTGGGAGAGTTCCAGGTATCCCTGGAGGATAATCAGCTGGTTTGTGATATCATGGCGGGTGATACTCGTCAAAAGATTCAGTTTCTGGTTTGCCCTCCGGTAGGCATCCTGGGTCAGGCTCAGTTCGGCGGTCCGGGCGACCACGCGCTTGTCCAGGTCTTCGGATAAATTCCTGAGTTCTTCGGCCGCCTGTTCCTGCCGGGTCATGGCCTGCGCAAGTTTCAGGTTGGAATAACTCAGCCGGGAGATGAGGCCGGTAAACCGGACCATATAATCCATGAAAACCCCGACCTGCTCCCGGGTAAACCGGGATACACGGGACAGGGCGGCGAGGTATGCGTCGCGGTCAAAGCCGCACTCCTCTGCCCGGGCACCAAAAGCGTCCCTGTCTACGGTCTCGTCCGCCAGGAAGAACTGCCCGATGTAGACATTGCCGGCGTGTTTTGTCCCGAGATAGATGGGTGTTGCGATGTCCCAGAGGCCGTTTTTGCACTTGTACATCACGTACTGGCCGGGTGGGATCTCCCCCCGGGTGAGGGCCGTATCGCTCTCCCGGCAAAAGGCTGCGGTCTTCTCGTTTGCGCGGTGGAACCTTGTGCAGATCTCCTGCCAGCCGGAGGATTCGAGGATGTTTCCTTTCAGGTCCAGGATCGCCGTTCCCATGCCGGTGAGGTTCGAGAAGTCCTCCATCAGGGACTGGATTTCCGGGATATCGAGGATGTTTGCCAGTTCCAGCCCGTTGATGCTGCTCTGAGGGGACAGGACCGAATCCAGTTTCAGCCGGAGCCGCTCCTCGCTCTCCGCGAGGGCTGCAGTCCGCTCCTGTACCCGGGTTTCCAGCTCGTCACGGCCTTTTTTCAGTGCCTCCTCGACTTGTTTTTCCCGGGTCACATCCCGGATGATGGCGAGGAAACACCTGCGGTCCCCGATGGTGATAATATCGGCATTGGTGTGGGCATAGAACAATTCCCCGGACTTGCGCCGCTCGACAGATTCGTACTGCTCAACGCGCCTTTCCTTCTGCAGCCGGGAGATGAAGGCTTCCCGCTGCTCCCTGCTCTGCCAGATGCCAAGGTCAACGGCATTGTGCCCGACCAGCTCATCCCGCGAGTACCCGAAGATCCGTGTTGCTGCATCGTTGACCTCGATGAACACCCCGGTCTCCAGTTCACTGATGGTGATGGCATCCGGGGCGTCCCGGAAGATCGTGGAGTATTTTTCCCGGGCAGCCTGCAGCGCTTCTTCAGCCTCCCTGAGGGCGGTGATGTCGTGGGCCACGCCCTCGATGCCAAGGACCGTGCCGTTTTTGTCTCTATAGAGATGGCAGCTCGTGCTGAGATAATGCACCGAACCATACCGGTCCCTGACCGTTGCAGGATACCCCAGGACGGAACCGTCCCGCTCAAGGATCTCAACAAACTTTTTGCGCCCCGCCGGGTGTACCCAGTAATCGGCAATGTTTTTCCCGATCATCTGGTCCGGGCTGTCATAGCCTACAAGCCGGGCACCGGCCGGGCTGACCAGTGTCAGGTTTCCTGCCAGGTCGGCCCGGTAGAACATCTCCTGCATATTCTCGATGATAGACCGGTAGCTCTGTTCGCTCTCCTGCAACGCCTCTTCTGCCAGCGCCGTCTGGATCACGTGGGATGCGGTTAGTGTAAGATCGTCGAGATACGCGATCATCTCCGGAAGCACCGGCTGCCGGGAAAAGAACGCGAGGACACCGACCGGTTTTCCCGCAGGGGAAAGGATCCGGAACCCGGCAAACGAGACAAGCCCGAGGGATTCTGCCCAGGCCCGGTCATGGATCCGGGGGTCGTGGATCACATCGTTGGTGACGATGCGTTCCTCGTCCCCGCTTCCAATTCTCCCGATCTTATACGCCCCGAATGGCATCCTGCGGTGGCTCCCGTCCGTGTGCATGTACCTCCCGGAGCTGACCACAAGGTGGAGGCAGCTCGCATGGTCCCGGCAGGCACCCGATCCCGTGCTCACTCCTGCATGGATGCATCCCTTTTCGCAGAGGTCCCCGGGCCTTGTCATCCAGATCCGGGCAAAATCCGCGCCAAAAAGGCTGACACAGCAGTCCGTGATACGTTTCAGTTTCTTTTCGGTGGGGGCGGCAAGGAGAAGATCACGCTTGAGCACACCGAGCCCGGCAGAATAATGTTCGTCAAGATAGTGGTGAGTAATGTCCCGGGCGGCGGCATAGATCAGGTTGCCCTGCGGTACCGATCTCCATTCAATCCAGCGGTAGGTCCCATCCATCGCGCGGAACCGGTTTGTGAAGTTGATAACCGGTCTCTGTCCACTCAGATCGGCAAGAGCTGCCAGCGTGGCGGTACGGTCATCCGGGTGGACATAATCGAGGAACCTCTTTCCTTCCAGCTCGGCTACCGGATACCCGAGCGTCTTCTCCCATTCCGGGTTAAGGCGCCGGAAGTACCCGTCCGTATCGGCGATGCAGAAGAGATCCCGGCTGGTCTGGAAGAACGTATCCATTTCGCGGGTCTTTGCAAGGAGCGCTTCTTGTGCCTCTTTGCTTGCGGTGATATCAAAAAAGACCGTGGCAAACTGGTTTTTTCCCGGGGAGTAGACAGAGATCCGGAAGTGTTTTTTCAGGGGCGCAAAATAGGCCTCGAAGACCTCGGGTGTGCCGGTGATTGCGACCCGGCCATAGACGTCGAGGTAGGGCGGCTCCCTGGTGCCATAGGCTTCACTTGCGGTCTTTCCCACCACCGCAGACCGGGAAAGGCCGGTGTGGCACTCATAGATCCGGTTGGTGGCGAGGATCCGGTAATCTGCCGGTTTCCCGTCCGGGCCGGTGATGATCTCGTGGAGGGCCACGCCCTCGTTCATATGATCAAAAAGGAGGGAAAACTGCTCTTCGCTCTTTTTGCGGGCCTCTTCGGCAAGGACGCGTTCGGTGATATCACGCGCTTCGGCAACGAGCATCCGGACCGTACCATCGGAAGAACGGACCGGCTTTAGGGAGAAATCGGTGAAGACCCGGGAACCGTTGGCTCCCCGGAATCCCGCTTCGTACCGCACGAACGCACCCCCGGCTGCATCATGGATCGCCTGCCTGAGCCGCTCAACCTTCTCTTTGTCGTCATTCCACCATGGGCCATCCCAGAAGGGACGGTTTACCACCGCCGAAAGAGATACCCCGACAAAATCCAGTGCCGTGCGATTGGCGTCAAGGAGGATCCCCTCCGGGGAGACGATGCCGGTGAACTGGAACGTGGAGTCAAAGATGGCCCGGACCATCCGCTCGCTCTCGCGGAGCTTCTCCTCTGCCTCCTTATGGCCGGTGATATCGATCGCTACCCCCCGCAGGCCGGTAATCTTTCCGTCATTGCCTCTCATGACAAACGGGCGGATCTCGATGATCCTCATCTGCCCGTTGCTATTGGCGACCGGGATCTCGAATGAGACCGGAGGTTTCCCCGTGACAAGGATGTTCTTGAACATCTGTACGGCAGCCTCTTTTTGGGAGGGGGGGAGCATCTCCATAAACGACCTGCCAATGATCTCCTCCGGGGAAAATCCCACAATCTCCCGGATCCCGGGACTGATGTATACCGTCGTTCCCCTCACATCAATTTCCCAGATGATATTGGGGGAGGTCTCCACGATTGACCGGAATTTCGCTTCGCTTTCCCGCAGGGCTTCCTCTGCTCTCTTGCGATCCGTGATGTCGAGGAGGGATGCAACGCTTTTTTTTGTACCGGGGATGGTATCGATGGTGAGGTGGATGTCCCGGACAGCGCCGGATTTGGTGAGCAGGCCAAACTCGTAGTGCGTTAGTGCCTTGTCGTGGTCCGTTCTCCGGAGTGCATGCTGGGAGAGCATCCGGTCCAGGTCCTCTTTTACCACGAACTCGGTCCACTTCTTCCGGTTCTCGACCTCTTCCCGGGAATAGCCGGTTTTCTGCAAAAATTCGTTGTTGACCAGGGAGAGTGTCGTATCCTCCTCGATGAGGACCATGGCTGTTCCTGTAGTCTCAAAAAGGGTCCGGTACTTCTCCTCGCTCTCGCGCCTTGCACCCTCAGCCTTCCTGCGCTTGACCGCCACCCGGATCTTGTGCGCGAGCTCGGCGAACTGGGCAACGGGGTCTCCACCTTTCTGGAGATAGAAATCAACACCGTTGTTGATCGCCTCGATCACCACCTCCTCGCGGCCCCGGCCGGTAAAGAGGATGAACGGGATATCGCCGTACTGCCTGCGCACCTCTTTTAAGAGGGCGATGCCGTCCATTTCGGGCATCTGGTAGTCGGCAACAATGGCGTCGTAGGCAGGGATCCCGGAGGAGGCGAGCGCTTCTTTTGCCGACAGTACGGTTGTGACGGTAAATTCCCCGTCCCGTTCCAAAAAGAGCTGTGCTATCTCGAGAAGGCCTGCTTCGTCGTCGACATACAGCACGGAGAGGGGCGGAGGCACACGATCAGCCCGGTATGGAAAGTCGTACGCCTGTGGGGCAAAATATCTTTTGATTGTGACCTCTCCCGTTCGTACAAGGGAAAAACATGGGCTCCTGCCGGCCTTCCGGCCCACCGGCTCCCTTTGGGATCCCGGGTGTTCCTGCAGGTTACGAGAGGACTGCCGGGAAGAGACTGGTGACGCCCAGCTGGACCACGATGCAGACCGCGAGGATGACCCCTGCCACCCCGACAGCCACCGCCGTATTGCCGTACTTGATCTCGCGGAGCACGTCCATCGTGGGGCTCACCTGCGCCACAAGGTACATGGCAAAATAAACCGAGCCAATGGCAAGGACGATGGTTACCAGCAGGAGGACAAGGACGAGTGCGAGGTGCAGGATCCCATCGGGGGTCAGCACGCCTTCGGCTGCAATGGCAAAAAGCCCGGAGAGGATTGCCTGGACACCGGCATAGACGGGAAGCGAGATGCCAAGAAAGACCGAAAAGATCAAAACCCCGACAGCACAGTTCCCCTTCCGGAGTTCGCCCGGCGCATCGAACCCCCCGGTGAGGTGGTTGAAGGTAGAGAGCCCTGCATACAGTGCGACCACGGAAAAGAGGATGGCTACCGCAAGCCGGACCACCCCGATAACTGCTGGAACGATGATCATCATGTGCCGGTCACCCTTGTTTCCTGTACGGTACACTCTCGTTGCCCGGGTAAATAAGTTCAGGTCTTTTTCCCGGCAGCCCGGTCAGTCGATCAAGAGGAGCGCCATGAGCTCGGGATGCCCTTTGACGGGAAACGCGATCGGCATGCCCGCCTTTTCTGCGGTCGCAACCATGTTGACACCCACCGCGTGCTCGGGGATCCGGGCCTGCGTCGGGTGGATGCAGATACCGCCCTTCACGTTACAGGTCTCGCAGAGCCGGCACGAGCCGTTCACAAACGCGAGCGCGAACGGGTTGCCGGCGTTAAAAGCGATCCGTTCGAGCTCAAGCATCATCGGGGCAAAGGCGCCGGTGCCGTTGAAATGGTCCTTCCAGAACTTTTCCGCCTGTGCTTTCCTGTCGGCAGGGGCCGCAGGGTCGAGCCAGTATTTGTAGATCGAGCAGATCACGTCAGGCTCTGCCTGTGCCGGCGAGACAAACTTCACGAGCAGGGCCGCATGGTACTCGGCCAGGACACGCCGGAACTCGTCCGGGGTGGGCACATGCGGCGGGCAGGTGAGCTTCTTCCCGTACCCGATGCAGCCGGCCCGGCATTTCATGGTCACGCGGTTCTCGACAACGATCTCCGATGCAGGGATCACCTTTGCATCCGCCGCGCCGAGCCGGCGGGCGGCCTCTTCGAGGAAGGCATAGTCCCCGGCCGTGGCTTTTGTCTGTTTCATGGCTGTCGTCTCACCATTCTTCTTGGCGTTTACCGGGAGTAAAGCCATCGCATTGTTTGCACTGCGTGGGTTGTACCTTTTTTCGTACCCGGTGGTGAAACATCCGCAGGTATTTACCCACCAAGAGCCGAACTCTGCGATAGTTACCTGCCTCCTATGCCGGCCGTCAGTATCCAGAACCTGAAAAAAAAGTACGGGACTCTTTGTGCTGTTGACAGCATCAGCCTTGAGATCGAAGAGGGCGAGGTCTTCGGGCTTCTGGGCCCCAATGGTGCGGGAAAGACCACCACCTTAATGATGCTTGTCACGCTTGTCCCGCCCACGTCCGGCACTGCCTCGGTAAACGGCTTTGATATTGTTACCCGGGCAGACAAGGTGAGAAAATCGATCGGTGTGGTCTTCCAGGACCCCAGTTCCGACGAGACCCTGACCGGCTACGAGAACCTCAAACTGCACGGCATGCTGTACGATATGCCTGCACCCTTACGCGAACAACAGATTGCCGAAGTCCTTGCGCTTGTCGGGCTTACCGGGCGAAAAGACGACGTGGTGAAAAAATATTCCGGCGGAATGCGGCGGAGGCTCGAACTGGCCCGGGGCCTGATGCACCATCCCAGAATCCTCTTTCTTGACGAACCCACCCTTGGCCTTGACCCCCAGGCACGGGAGCACATCTGGGAGTACGTAAAAAACCTGGCAGAAAAGAAAAATATCACGATTATTCTTACCACCCACTACATGGAGGAGGCAGACCGGCTCTGCGACCGGATCGCTATCATTGACCGGGGGAAAGTGGCAGCGCTTGGCCCTCCGGCCCGGCTCAAGCAGGAGATCGGCGGGGACCGGGTGTTCCTGCAGGGGGCAAAAGGAGACGGTGAACACTTCAGGGATCTTGCGTTTGTCACGCAGGCCGTGCCGGTCCCGGGCGGTATCAGTCTTGTCGTGCAGGACGCACGACGGCACCTGCAGGAGATCCTTGCCCGGTCGGGCCCGGTAGAATCAGTAGATGTCCGGCCGGTGACGCTTGAGGACGTGTTCCTGCATTATACGGGAAGGGAGATGCGGGAAGGATCGCCGGAAGGCGACTGGGCAACCAAGGCCATGCAGGCGGGGGTACGCAGATGAGCGACCTCTCCGGGATCTATGCACTCTGGTACCGGGAGTTCAAGGTCTTTTTGCGCGAGCGGTCCCGGCTGGTTGCATCCATCGTAAACCCGGTCCTGTGGCTGCTCATCATCGGCGGAGGGTTCGGGTCCGTTATTTCGTTTGGGAATGTCAGCTTCCTCACCTTCCTTTTCCCGGGGATCCTTGTCCAGCTCTCGCTCTTCTCTGCAGTCTTTTTCGGCGTGTATATTGTCTGGGACAAAAAAATCGATTTCTTAAAAGAGGTCCTGGTCTCCCCGCTGTCCCGGACCTCCATATTTATCGGCAAGGTCCTGGGGGGGTCCACGGATTCCCTCATCCAGCTCGCCATCCTTCTCGTACTGGGCTATCTCTTTTCCCTGGCAGGGATCATGGAACCACTTCCCTTTTCGGTGACGGCAATCGTCATGGTGCTCGCGTTCCTGTTCGTGATTACCGCAGGTTTTGCAAGCATCGGTCTCATCCTTGGGTCCCAGATGGAGAGCCCGGAAGGGTTCCAGCTGATCGGCAGCTTTCTGGTCACGCCCATGTTCTTCCTTTCCGGGGCGCTCTTTCCCATCGACAATCTTCCCGGCTGGCTCATGCCGTTTGTTCTTCTGAACCCGGCCACGTACGCGGTGGACGGGATCCGTGGAATCCTTGTGGGGCTGCACCAGTTCGCTGTCGGCCTTGATTTTCTTATTATCTGCCTCTTTTCGGCAGCCATGATCCTCATCGGGACGTATGCATTCCGGAAGATGCGGTTATGAACCGTGCAAAAAGAGATTTGGACTTTGATTTTTGCCGAGGCAGCGGGCCGGGCAAAAAAGACTGAGGGATCAGGCATCCCGGTACCGGGTGTATTTCAGGGAAATATCAGGTGCTTATCCTGTACACCCCTTTTGGAACCGAGATCTCAAACCTTGCCCCCTTGCCAAAGGTCCCGTTCTCCTGGATCTTCATCCCGGTGATCTCGAGGATTTCACGCGACAGGAAAAGACCAAGGCCGGTGTTTTTGCCAAATCCCTTGGTGAACAGGTGGGGATGATCTTCCGGTGCAATTCCATTCCCGTTGTCTTCGATAATGATCTTTAATCCCGAATCCACTTCTTCGGAATAGATATGGATCGATGTCATCGTTGTGCCGCCATGGCGGAGGGCGTTTTCAATCAGGTTGTAAAAGATCTTCTCCAGAAGCGGGTCTGCCAGCACCTTTACCTCGTGGATGTCCGTGGTGACCTGGACACGTCCCAGGGGGAGCGCGGCAACAGAGCGGAAAATGCAGCCTCCCACGTCCTGCCATATGGGCTCATTCACACCGATCGTCTGGTAGTCCTGGGTGAATTTTATGTGGCGTTCTATCGTGGAGGAGATCTTTGCGAGCTTTCTGATATACTCCTCAATCTCCTGCGGAGGCGAGGCCAGCCTGCAGAGCTCGATGTACGAGTTCAGGGCGGTGAGCTGGTTGAGGATATCGTGCCGGGTAATACTTGACATGAGCCCGAGTTTCTTATTGGCAAGGGCAAGGGCGTCCTGGGCCATCTTACGGTCCGTAATGTCCACCATAAAAAGGAGGAGGCCGGTGACGGCCCCGTTTTCACCAAAAACGGGTAACTTCTCGGTCTGCACCCAGCGGGTTTCTCCCGATGCATCGGTTATCTGCTCGATAATATTGAGTTTTGGTTTTCCCGTCCTGATTACGTCGAGATCGTCCTTGTAGTACTGATCGGCGAGTTTTTGGGGGAACAGATCCCGGGCGTTCTTTCCCACGATCTGGTCGGGAGGCCGGCCAAAGGCCCGGGCAGCTGCGGGGTTTACCCGGATAAACGTATTCCCTGTGTCCTTGTACCAGATCATGGCAGGGGCATTATCGATGATGGCCTGGAGCTCCCCGCTCATGGCCCTGAGGGCCTGTTCGTTCTTCTTTCGCCGGGTGATGTCATGCAGGATATGGACGCTGCCGGTGATTTTCCCGTCCTGGCCAAAGAGAGGAGAGACCGTGAGCTGGTAATCCCCGTGAAGGTTCTCCTCATGGATATCGATCGTGTGGCTCCTGCGGTCCGCAAGGAGCTGAGTGTGCGGGCAGATAACCGGAGGAGACGAGGCATGGTGGACAAGCTCGTAACAGTGCCTGCCGGCGGCTGCCCCCGGTAAAAGGCCCAAAGCATCTGCCATTGCCCTGTTCAGCCGCCGGACCTGGTAGTTCTCATCGATGATCGCGATCAGGTCCGGGACAGCGTCAAAGGTACGCTCCCATTCGTCGCGGGACCTGACCACCTCGTTGAAAAGCTGTTTTCGTTCCGTGATGTCGCGGATGACCGAAAGGACCAGCCGTTTCCCGCCGATCTCAACCACGTGGGCGTTGACTTCAACCGGGACCGTTCCCCCATCCTTTTTCCGGTGAACGGTCTCAAAGATCACGGAACCCTTTGCCAGTAACTGGTTCCCGATCTCTGTAAGAGGAATAGAGTGGTACTCCGCAGATATGTCCAGCGGCGAAAGCTGCAGGAGCTCTTCCTTGGTATACCCGAGCATCCTGCAGGAGACTTCGTTTGCATCCACATACTTTCCCGGAAGGCCGTTATCATCAATTTCATGCAGTTCGATCCCGTCATTCGCGGCATTGAAGATCTCGCGGAATTTTGCCTCGTTTACCTTGATCTCCTCGTTTGCTTTTGCGAGTTCCTCGGTCCGCTGCCGTACCCACTCGGCAAGCCGGGCATGCTCGGCCTGGAAATTCCGGTCGAGCCCGAATTTGTAGAGCGCTATTTCGATCTCGGTCCGGATTGTCTGTTCGTCGTACGGTTTGATCAGGTACCCGTACGGGCGGGTCTCTTTTGCCTTCTCAACGATGTCGGGATCCGCGTACATCGTGAGGTAAATGACCGGGACAAATTGGCGCGAGAGAATGTCCCTTGCCGTATCAATGCCGCTCATCTTTCCGCCGAGGCTGATGGCCGAAAGAATCAGGTCAGGGACCTGCTTGTCCACGATATCGACAGCCTCTTCTCCCGTGCGTGCGATACCGGCGATCTCGTACCCGAAGGAAACCAGCATTTCCCGGAGTTTTTTCGCAGAAGCTTCATCCTTTTCAATAATCAGGATGGACTTTTTTTCCAAGGGACCCACCTTACGGAGTATTAATCCGCAGATCCATTTGTCCTTTTGGGCCCCGGAGCTTGCCCGGGGACTGTCGTTGCCCCGCGTGCGGGTGTGCAGCCAACACTCCCGTTACCCGAACGCGAGGTACAGGAAATAGATCCCGATCGCGATGATCAGGACACCAACCACCCGGTCGAAGACCTCGCCGCTGATCCGGGCCTTCTCCTTGATCTGCTTTCCCACGGCACCGCCAAGCGAGCTGATGGCAATGAGCGGGATGGAGAGACCGACCGCGTACACAAGCATCGTAAACACTCCCTCGACTGCGGTCTGGTACAGGGCAATGTATGTCAGGACGATAAGGAGCATCGGGGCGCCGCGGCCAACCGTGATAGCCCCGAATGACAGGCCCAGCAGGAACGCGCCGGTGATCGTGTAGGAGACCGGCACCTTAAAAAACCGGAAGATGCTCCGTATCGGCGGCTTGTAGAGATGGAGGAGCTGCAGCCCCATCAGGATGAGCAGCACACCGCCGATCGCCCATGCGGCTGCACTGCTGATAAAGAGGAGGTACTTCCCGATGAACCCGGCAATAAACCCGAGCGGGAGGAGGACAAGGACGGTCCCGATGCAGAACGAGATTGTCAGCATAAGGATGTTTTGCAGGGACAGTTTTGTCTCGCCGCTCGTGAGATACCCGATCAGTCCCAGGCACAGGACACTGTTGCACGGGCAGATCCCGGCAATGAGACCGAAGACAAAGATGCCGATGATGGACGGATCGAATGCTGCCATGTCCCATTCCCCTGCACCGCAAAATGTGCCGGTGCGCCTTAGTCCTCTCCGCGGATCATCGGCCCTAAGAGATCGCGAACAGGATCATTCAGGTTCTCGACCCGGGTAAGGGCAAGACAGCAGATCTTCCCCTCCTTTCCCCAGCTGACAAGCGCAAACTTTTCCCCGGCCCCTGCCCCGATCTTCTCCCTGACGTCTTTGGGGAGCACCATCTGTCCCCGCTCGTCAATGGAGAGGACGGCTTCGAGCCGGCAGACGGCATCCGGCCCGCATTTGCACACGGACGTTTCCAGATCGCCGGTGACATGGATCTCCTTTTTTTTAGCCATAGTCCCTTCCCGGGAAGAGCTGCACGCTCTTCGTTCTTAAACCTTATCAGATAAATCAGAATTTTCTGAATTTCCTGAGCGAGACTTCTCTTGCAAAAGGCAGGCGGGGCCGGGGACACACCATCCGGCTGTCGCCCGTGGTCGTCCAGTCTCACACCGCCCGTCGTATCCCCGGCACCCGGGCAAAAAGCGTCCGGATCTCTTCAGACAAAACTCCGCAGTCTCTGGATCATGGCAAGCCGGTCAGTGGCTTCCTTCCTTTTCTCTGACTCAATACAGTCCATGATCTCGGGAAGAGGCTTTGCAAGCCTGTACATGCAGACCGGCCGCCCCCTGCTCTCGAACCGGGTCTCGCGGCTGGAGATCCAGCCATAATCCATGAGGGCCCGCATGACAAGGCTCACTTCCGGCTGGCGCATATCGGCACCCCGTTCTACGGCGCGGGAGCTCGCCTCAGGGTGGTTTGCCAAAAACACCAGGACCTTTGCAATGTTTTTCCGGAGTCCGATCCCGATGAGGAGGTTTGCGAACTCTTCCTCCTCTGCTGAAAAATACACCAGTCGCTCTGTTCTCATAAAAATTCCATCCTTGTCCCGATATTAAATACACACCAATATATTCTGTTTTACGACTAAACGGGATAAAAAGAGCGATAAGTGAAGATTTTTTTGCAGTTCCCCGGGGCATGGTTACATCATCTCAGCCGTCCAATAATAGATAGAAGATTCTCCCTGCAGCAAAAAAACCGCCACAGGGACTTTTTGATTTTCTAAAAAACAAGCACCAGGACAACCGCAGGGAAAACCATGGAAAAAATCAGCTATGAAACTCCGGAAATTTTCGTGCCCACGGAAATTCAGCTCGATATCCTCCGGGCTGTTGCCGACAGGCAGGGCTGTCATATCAGGGATATCGTGAATACGTTGTACCCGGACCGCAGCGAGAGCAGCATCCGGTCCGGTGTCCGCATTCTCCTCTCCAAACACTGTCTTGATGAGGGAAAATCCTCAAGCGAGATCGTCCTGCGCCTGACGTCGCGGGGCCGGATCCTGCTCAAGCCCGAAGAAGCACCCTGACCGGGCAGTCTTTTTTTTTTGGATACGGGTTTTTTAGGTAAAGTGCTGTCCCGCGAGCGCCGGCTGAAGTACCGGACCGGGAGATTACGGGAAAAAGTACCGGATCAACCGTTGCCGGCGGGAAACGGGCCCGGGCCGGGATAGCCTTTTACGTTCCCCTCCCGGGCGTCAGCACGGTAACGCGTATCCGGCAGTGCCGGCAGGAGACAATCCGTGCGTTTTTAAAATGGTCCCGGGGCGAGCTGTTGACAATGGTGCTCTTGGTCATGCAGGAGGGGCAGGTATACAGGATCGTGTATCCGGTCCGGGTGCCCTCTGCTTCAGGATAAACTTTCAGGGTTTTCATGATCCGGGTTTTTGCAGGTATTCCTCTGGCCCGGCTCCCTGCTGCTCTGCGGAGTCACGGGTTTTTGCGATCAAAAAACGTTCTGCAAAAGAGCCAGGATGCCGGAAAAACGGGTTCCTTCGAATAATTCCCGGAGGGCAAAACGGTTAAGCGTGCGTACAGTCTTCGCTCTCCCGGCAGATAGAATGATGCACGGTAACAGGTGCAAAATCCAAAAAAAAGATCTGTGCCCCAAAAAGGGGTTACAGGTAATTGTTCTTCCGTAACCAGACTGTCTGGGGAGGCAGGTACCGGTACAGGATATCACATTTTGAGTCCTGGAAACTCCAGGGAGCGACAATCAGGATGTCGCCTTCGCGGATCCAGGCGCGTTTCTTGATCTTGCCCTTGATCCTGCCCATCCGTTCGATGCCATCATGGCACTGGACACGGATATGGTTTGCGCCCATCATCAGGTCGGCGCGGGCGAACTGCTCATTGAGCCGCTTTTTAGGCAGCCGTATACGGACAACCGGTGTCCCATCGGGATTGAATTCAGGTTGACCATCGGAACTGCCAGGTTTTTTTCCATGATTATTAATGCAAACATCTCCGGGAGATGTAGAATTAATGGCGTGTAGCATGATGAAGGTATGGATGGGGGCGCATCGGGGAAAACGGGAAGGTACGGCAGGGCATCCGGGGCTTCCGGTCAAGGCGTTGCAAAAGGACGGCGTTTACAAAAAAACAGGGATGGTTTTTTAGCGTTTCCAGACGTCCACGCTCGACATGTTCTTTCCGTGGTAGGTGATCTCGCCCGCGGTGAACACGAGCACCACGAAATCAGGATTCTCCGGTGTCTTAAAGTGCTGTTCGAGCATCGGGTTCCAGTACTTTTTTTTCGTGGCAATATCATCGTGGACCTTGCCTTTTGCCACAATCTCCACGTACGGATCGGAGTATTCCTTTCCCGACCAGATGGCAAGGGCTGCGTCAGGGTTTTTCTGGATCTGCCCGACCTTTTTTGAGGCCTTCATCGTCGCCCCGACCAGGGTCATGTCAGGCATGCCGGCAAGCACCATGAACCGGACCGCCGGGTGTTTGCCGTCCAGCGTTGCAACAGCGGCAACATGAGGGCCACTGATGACTTCCAGGATCTGCTCTTTGAGTGGCATGGTGGTCAATATCCTCCCGGATCCCATAAAGGTGCGGGTAGAGGAGGGAGGGATGCGACCTGCCGGGGGAAAAACCCCGGTCTGTCACCGGATTCTGGCCTCGATCTCCTGGAGGCGGGTTTTCTGGACCCTTATTGTGGCATCCAGGTTTTTGAGCGCCTGGCCGATACTGTCATTCGAGGTGGAAAACGAGTTATTGAGATTATACCGGGTCTCGAAAATATTCAGGAACCGCTTGTTGATATCGATGCTCCGCACAAGAAGGGCATATTCCCGGATAATCTCGCTGTCAATACCCTCCCGGGTGGCCCGGTCCACGTTGGACCGGATCGCCTGCCGGCGCTGGAGCACGTGCTCGATCGCAGAAAACAGCTCAAAGTCGGTGACCGGCTTAAGGACATAATCCTCGATTGCATCGCCGTACTTCTCCATTTCGGCAGGAGTCAGCTGTTTTGAGGTGAGCATGAGGACCGGGGTCGATGCCGTGGCCGCATCCTTTTTGATCGTTTCCAGTACCTCCCAGCCGTCTCGTGGTTCCATCATGATATCGAGGAGGATAAGGTCCGGGGTAACTGTTTTGAGGGTTTCGAGACCTTCCTCCCCCCCATAGGCGGCAAAGGTGCGGTACCCTCCGTGTTCCAGCATCTCTACAAATACATCAGCGACAGCACGATGATCGTCCACCACGAGAATTGTGTGCATCTGTGTCACCTTTTGTTGATGTGTTGGTACTGATCAGGATCAAACGTCAGGACAGATGAACCCTCGGTTTTTAATTTCATCCCTGAAACCGGCCACACGACAAAAAAGGATTTTCCAGGGAAGCGTTTTTGTCCGGGTTTTTCCTCCCGTACAATCCCCCGTGCGTACCACCGCCCGGCACCTCAGAGGTGGTCACAGACAATCGGTTTAAATCCCCGGTCACACAATGTAGGATTAATTCCGGGAAACATCCCCGCAAACGGGATCTCCGGCCCCGGTGGTGCCGGGCCGGGGGACTCCCCGGGAAGGAAAGCGGTTGTTTCCGGCAGGAAGGCAGGAGTATGTGAACATGGACGTCCAGGCATTTTCGCAACAGGCTATCCGGAAAAATGCCCCCTGGATTGCCGGGGTAGTGCTCACCATCTTCTGCATTGCGGTAAGCATTGTCTCGTTTGAAAACGGGCTCTATTCCGTCTACCAGAACTTCTTTTATTTCCCCATCATCCTCTTCTGTTTTTTTTATGCAAAACGGGGATTTGTAATTTCTGTCCTGGTATCCCTGGCCTATTTTGACCTCTTCGCGCAGTTTAGCCGGGACCCTGTTCTCATCGAAGGTGCCCTTGAACGCGTAATCTTTTTTATTGCGATCGCCGCGATCATCACGTATCTCTCGCTTGCCCTCCGGAAAAAGACGAGCGATCTGGAAGAGAGCGAGAAAAACCTCAAAAATGATGAGCAGAGACTGCAACGATCCCAGACCGTTGCGCATATCGGGAGCTGGGAAATTGACCTGCGCAAGAACAGGCTGTGGGGATCCGATGAAGCGTACCGGATATACGGTCTTGTCCCCTCTCCTGCAGGTGATATTCCTGTTGATAAGGTGGACGCCTGCACCACCGACAGGGACACGGTCATCCAGGCACGGGAAGATTTTCTTGCAGGAAAGAGGCCGTACGATATCGAGATGACCATCACGGCAGCAGACGGCTCCGGTACAAAGATCGTCCGGTCTGTAGGGGAAATGGTCCGTGACGAGACCGGCACCCCGGTAAAGGTACTGGGTGTGATCCAGGATATCACCGAGCAAAAGAAAGCCGGACGGAAATTACGGGACAGCGAGGAGAGGTTCCGTGAGTTTATGTCCCGTCTGCCGGCTGCCGCTTTTGTCAAGAGCGGCACCGGGCAGACGCTGTATGTCAATCCCTATCTCCAGGACCTGCTGGGTATCCATGACTGGGAGGGAAAGAACACTCCCGAACTGGTTGACGGGCAGACCGGGCTGCAGATGGCTGATGACGACAGGAAAGCCCTTGCAGAAGGCCCCCTTGAGATCCAGGAAAACGTGACGGACTCTCACGGCGTCATGCGCACCTTCAAAACCATAAAATTTCCCCTCCGCATTGAGGGAAAGCCGGTGCTTCTCGGGGGAATCTCTATCGATATCACCGGGCAAAAGCGCCTGGAGGAAGAACTCCGGGAAAGCGAGAGGAAATTTTCGATTATTTACGAGCAGTCCCCGATCGCCATCTCCCTCTGTGACGCCCAAAACGGAAATTTTGTGGATGTGAATTCTGCATGGCTTACCCTGTACGGGTTTAACCGCGAGGACGTGATCGGGAAGAACTCCGATGAACTGGGGATCAGTCTCGATCCCGGGGTACGCGCCGGCCTGTATGCCGAGCTCCGGAAGAAAGGGCATATCCGGAACCGGGAGATCACCACCTACCGCACGAAAACCCTTGAGAACCCGGTTCTTTTCGTCAGCCTTGAGCTCCTGGAGATTGGCGGGAAGACGTACGTGCTGACCTCAGCGCTGGACATCACCGAACGGTACCGGACCGGGGCTGCACTCGACCTTGCCCGCAGGAAACTGCATATCCTCAACACCCTCACCACGCAGGATCTCAAAAGCCAGGCCTTTACCCTGCTTGGCTATTTCGACCTGGAAAAAAGTACCGGGACAAAAGGGAAGGAATCTGCGTATTTCGAAAAAGAGGAGGCACTGATCCGGGCAATGGGAGATACCCTTGCGTTTGCCGAGGATTACCAGAATATGGGGCTTCGGCCCCCACTCTGGGTAAACGCCGAAGAAGTCTTCATTTACGCAATCTCCCACCTGGACTTCCGCACCATCACCCGCAGGAGTTCCCTTGGGTCCCTTGAGATCTATGCAGACCCCCTGCTGGAACGGGCGTTTTTCTCTCTCCTGCAGGCCATTACCCTGTACGGGGAACACGTGACAGAGGTGACCCTCCGTTACGAGGAGTCTCCCGCCGGTCTTGTCCTCCTTATCGAAGATAACGGGGCAGGCATCCCCCAAAATGACAAGGAAATGATCTTCGAACGCGGGTTTCGGAAACCGGGAGACTACGGCCTGTTCCTTGCCCGCGAGATCCTCTCCATCACCCAGATGACCATACGGGAGAACGGGGTCCCGGGCAAAGGCTCACGGTTCGAGATTACGATCCCCCGGGGCGGGTACCGGTTCAAAACCGCGTAAGCAACCCTTCGGGTACATATCCCGCAGGGGCTGTTTTCCCCGGAGAAAATCCCCGCAGCCGTTTTTTACTTTCCCGTTTCTTCCTGCACTCCGGCAAGGCGGTACATATCTTTTGGCACCACCATCTCGAACCGGGCGCCGTTACCCGGCTTGCTGGTCTCGGAAATGGTAATTCCGGTAATCGAGAGGATCTCGCGGGACAAAAAGAGGCCAAGGCCGGTATTTTTCCCAAATCCTCTCTCGAAAATGCGCTTTTTATCCCCGCTGCTGATCCCGGCCCCGTCATCCTCGCAGATGAGAATAAGAGTATTACCGGCTTTTTTGGAGAAGAACCGGATGTGTGTCAGATTCCCCCCGCCATGCCGGAGAGCATTGTCGATCAGGTTAGAGAAGACCTTCTCCACCAGCGGGTCGGAGAATATTTCAGTTCCCCCGGGGAGATCGTTTATCACGCTGATCTTTCCCACGTTGGCTTTCGTTACCGCCATGTCAACGAGAGCGCGGCAATCCTGCCAGAGTGGGGCTTTGATACCGATCTCTTCGTATTCCCGGGTAAACGTGATATTGGCAGAGATGCGCTCCACGGTGGTTTTCACTTTCCCGAAATACTCGGCAAATGCGGGCTCGGACCGGTTCTTTTCCATCAGGTGGAGGTAGCCCTGCAGTAGGGTCAACAGGTTGTTGATATCGTGTCGGGTGACACTGGAGAGAAGATTGAGTTTCCGGTTTACCTGGCGGAGCGCCTCATCAGCCCTCTTGCGTTCGCTGATGTCCCGGATCATTGTTACACCCACCTTTTTCCCCTGAAGTGTAACCACATGGGAATTGATCTCGACCGGAACAATAGTTCCATCCTTTCTCCGGTGTCCGGTCTCAAAAATCGATTGGCCTGTTGCAGACAGTTCTGCGATTATGTCATTGAAAGGCCGGCTGTGGTATTCAGTAACAATGTCAAGAGGCCCGAACTTTAGCAGCTCTTCACGCGTATATTGAAGCATCCTGCAGGCGGCTTCGTTTACCTCAATAAATTTTCCCGGCTTCCCGTCGGGCATAATCTCGTGAATGTGAATCCCATCATTTATTGTGTCAAAGATGCCCCGGAACTTCTCCTCGCTTAGCCTGAGGGCCGCCTCCGCCCGCTTGCGTTCGGTAATATCGTGAATGACACCGAAGACAACGTTGCGTTCCGGATCGTACTCCGCGACGGACTGGATGTCCAGGACCGCTCCATCGGACGGCCTTTTGATCCTGAACTCTGACTTGTAGGGAGATTTTCCAGCGATCAGGTCCCGTAAGGCAGCATTGAGGAGAGGACGGTACCCGGGAAGGGGAATCATCTGGACTTTTTCAATGGTCCATTGCGTTTCTCCCAGGCCATACAGGAGACGTGCCCCGCGGGAAGCCTCGACCGTACCTTCATTGAGCCGGAACTCCCAGCTGCCTGACCTGCCGATCTCTTCTGCACGTCTTAACCGGGCCTCACTTTCCCGGAGTGCCTCCTCAGCCGCTTTGCGTTCGGTGATGTTCTCGATCTGGGCAGCAAAGTACTTAAGGGAACCCTGTTGATCGCGGATGGACATGATCCGGACCAATCCCCAGAGGATACTGCCGTCTTTCCTGATATACCGTTTTTCAGTATTATATGCCGGAATCGTTCCTGCCGCCAGTTCCTGTATGTGCACAAGATCACTGTCGAGATGTTCCGGGTGAGTGATATCCTTAAATGACATATCCAGCAGTTCTTTTTCTGAATATCCGGTCATGGATGCCCATGCCGGGTTGACCGCAAAAAACCGGAAATCCGGCGTAACAAGGACCATACCCAGGGGACTGTTTTCGAAGATCTTCCGGAACCTGTCTTCACTCTCCCTTAGTGCCTCATCCATCCGCTTGCGCCCGGTGATGTCCCGGCAGAGGGTCAGGATGGTCAGCCCGTTTGCGGAGGAAACAACCGTTGCATTGATTTCTATGGGCTGGATGGTACCGTCCGGCTTTTGATAATCGATCTCAAACCCCCATGTCCGTCCCTTCCTGAGGCACTGTTCAACCTCTGCGGCATTCCTCGTGAGATCATAGGGGGCAGTCCATTCGGTCACCGGTTTCCCCGTTATATCGGCAAGTGATGACCGGCCGGTAAGCCGGACGTATTCATCGTTTGCCGTAATGACTTTCCCCTCCGTATCCAGGATAACATAGCCGGTGCCGGTGGTCTCAATCAGGTGCCTGTACCGGTCTTCACTTGCCCGGAGTGCATTCTCCGCCTCCTTGCGTTCGGTGATGTTCCGGATAATGGCAAGGACTGCAACTACTTTCCCATTCTCTTCGATGGGGATCTTATGGGTCTCGGTCACAATCTCCGTATCGCCGATTCGGGCAGACTCCTGGGTGACGATAATTTTTCCCTTCAAAAAGACCGTGCGATACTCATCCAGGACGGCGGATGAAAGGAAGGGGAATGCATCGAGGATCGTTTTTCCGATAATGTCATTGTTTTGCCCTATTTCATGCAGCCATGACAGGAGATTGGCATTGGCAAAGGTCACATGAAAATCTTTGTCGACAACGCTGACCGCATCGGGTAACGCCTCAATAATTGACTGGTATTTTCCCTCGTTTTCCCGGAGCGCAATTTCCATCCGCTTGCGTTCGGTGATATCGTGTACAACGAACACCATGCCGGTGGGATTTCCTGCAGTATCCCTCACAAATTCGGCGTTAGCGATAATATCCAGCGTACTCCCGTCAGCCCGCAGTGCACGGTATTCCCCCGGACCGGTAAAAACTCCCTTGTGCATCAGCGCGATATTTGCCCCGGCACGCTCCCGGTCTTCCGGGACAAGGAACATGACAATGGGCTTACCGGGGATCTCCTCCTGCCCATAGCCAAAAATTTTCTGTACCGCGGGGGAGACCTGGCGGATCACTCCCTGGAGATCCGTTATTGCAACAACATCGGGAATGGCATCGAGGATGGATCGGTACCGGGACTCACTCTCCCGCAGGGCCTCCCCGGCCTGTTTTAACGGGGTAATATCCCGGAGGATCCCCTCCACCCCGGCATAGTTCCCGCTGGCATCTTTATAGACATGGCTGCTCGTCGAGACCGTGACCGGTGTGCCGTCTTTTCTTTTGAGGGTGACCTCCCTGTTTGCGACCGACTGGTTTTTTTCGAGGGCCGCAAGGAAGGCTTCTCTCTGTACCGGATCGGCATAAAATTCCGCGGCAGGCCGGCCAATCATCTCCTCTGTCCCCGCATACCCGAGGAGTGCAGCCCCGGAAGGGCTGACAAGGATAAGGTCTCCTTTCCGGTTGGTCCGGTAAAAAATATCCTGCATGTTTTCCAGGATGCTGCGGTAGTCCTGTTCGACAATGGTGCGATACCGCTCTTCGCTCTCCCTGAGTAACTCTTCGACCCGTTTGCGATCGGTGATATCGATATAACTGCTCCGGATGAGCCTCTTTGTGGATGAGGGCAGGCGCACAAGCCGTACTTCAACAACGCGATCTTCGCCCCGGGCGTTCCGGATACGCCGTTCAAACACGAGCTCTGCGCCCTCCATCACCTGTCTGCGGTGTTCAGGGACGGTTTCGCGGAATGGCCGGCCGTCGGACTGGTCAGGCAGGTAGAACTGCTGGGGACCGGCATCGAACAACTGCTGGCGGCTGCACCCGAACAACTGTTCGGCCTTTGCATTCGCCTCCACGTACCGGTCGAGATCCATGTCAAAAACAAGGATTGCCTCGGGGGCTTTCTCGATCAATGTCCGGAACCGCTCCTCGCTTTCCTTCAATGCGGAACCGATCTGCCTGCTGGTCTCGATCTCCTCTTCCAGCATCTGGTTGGCAGCACTCAGGTCGGCCGTCCGCTGGTTTACCCGGTCTTCCAGTTTATCGCAGGCATCCCTGATTTCCTCTTCCGCTGCCTTCCGGGCGGTGATGTCCCGGACGATGCCAAGGACGCGGTCGGCAGTAAGCCGGACGATCCTTGCCTCGAACCAGGAGGTGCCGGCAGGCACAGAAAGTTTGTATTCGACCTGCTGGAGGGCACCGGTCTCAATTGCTGCTGATATTGCATGAAGGACCGCCTTTTTTGCATCCTCATCAAAGCCGGCGTCAAACAGATTCCTTCCGATGATCCGGGAGGGCGGCAGGGCCAGAAGGTTCGTGTCTGCTGCCTGGAAATCGAGACAGGTTCCGTCACGTGCGATCACAAAAAGAAGGTCGGGCATCGCAGCGATCATGGCGGCGTTGCGGCGCTTGCTCTCTTCCAATGCGATCTCTGTGATCTTTTCTTCCGTAATATCCCGGCCTACCGACTGGTATTCGGCAACCGTCCCTGACAGATCGAAGATGGCCCGGTCGCTCCACCAGTGCCACCGCAGGGTGCCATCCGGCATGATAACCCGGTGCTTGATAGTACCGGCCGGATGATCCACGGTCAGGGAAGCAAAGAACCGGTCCACACGCTCCCGGTCTTCGACCGGGATTTCCGGCCTGAACCGGTGCCCGAGGAGCTCGTCGCGCTGCATGCCGAAATACCGGCAATACGCTTCATTGACGAAAACATGGGTTCCGTCCGGCAAAAACCGGGAGATAAATTCGGTCTGGTCCTCAACCACGTTCCTGTACTGCTTCTCGCTTTCCTGGAGCAGGCGCTGGCTTTTTGCCAGTTCGTCATAATTCTGCTTGAGCTCTTCTTCGGTCACCGTCAGCTGTTCATACGCGGTCTGGAGGTCCTCGTTGCGGCGGGCACTCTCCATCTCTGCAGATTTACGTTCCGTGATATCGGAATACATGGCAAAGGACCCCGCGAACCTGCCCTGCGGGTCCATGAGGGGGGTTGCAGATACCTGCATCCACCGGATACTCCCGTCTTTTTGTACAAGGCGGCGCTCGTACCGCCCGCTCTTCCCCTGCCTGCGTTCCTCCAGACGGGCGGCCTGATCCGGCAGGTCTTCGGCTGCAACAAACAACAGGAGATTTTTGCCCTGCATCTCCTCTGCAGTGTACCCGAGCATCTCCGCCATGCGCCGGTTTACATAAACCGTGTCAAACTTCTCATCCATCTGCCAGATACCCTCGTCCGCGGTATCGACAATCCGGCGGTATTTGTCCTCACTTTTCGCCAGATCGTTCTCGGCCTGTTTTCGTTTCACGGCCTGGATGACATGGTGCTCGAGTTCGGCGAACTGCGACACCGGTTCCCCGCCTTTCTGGAGATAGAAATCGGCGCCTTCGTTTAACGCCTGGATGACCACCTCCTCGCGTCCTCTCCCGGTAAAAAGGATAAACGGGATGATGTTTCCCGAAGCCCTGACCTTTCTTAAAAATTCAATGCCATCCATCACCGGCATCTGGTAATCCGAGATGATGGCGTCGTAGGTCTTCTCCTTCATCAGGGCAAGTGCGGCTGGTGCGGAGACAATCGTGTCGACAGAAAAGTGCCCGCTCTGCTCAAGGAAGAGTTTGCCGATCTCAAGCAGCCCGGCTTCATCGTCGACATAGAGAACGGAATACATGACAGGGACAGGTGTATGATGATGGATATTGCTCTACCAAGAACTTAATAAGAGTATTTTTTTTGGCAATCCTGATAAACCGGAAGCATCCAACGGGAAAAATGAAGTACGCCATGGTGCTTCCGGGATCATGAAGGCTTCCTGCCCCCGGACAGGAACAACCTCCCAGAGAAGGTGATGACAAACGTCCAGTACCCTTGAAGGCCTGATCGAACGACTCCTTGACGATAATGAAGGGACGCGGTGGCAGGCGGCGGAATCGTTAGGAAGACTGGGAGACCCCGGGGCCGTGCAGCCACTGATCGACACCCTGTGGGACGACGATGCACGGGTACGGTTGAAAGCGGCCTGGGCGCTGGGCATGCTCGGGGATCCCCGGGCCCTTGCCCCCCTGCAGAAACTCTACCGGATCGAGCGGGAGGATGCCCGGGAAACCATCCGGGAAGCAATGGACATGATCAAAGAGGCGATGGCCCGGGACCTGGAAAAAACGTGATGCGGATCCGGCAAAATACGCATGGGGTACCTGGCACTACCTCGTGAACGCCGCTTTCTTCTTTGTGGCAGAACAGCCTTTTTTACGCCTGCTTTTTTTGCGTGCTTATTCCCAGAACGGAATATAACGTGCAGGTCCCGACAGCCCCGGTTACAAGTGCGATCAACCCGATGAGTGCAACGAGATATGACCACGGCGCTGCGACCACGTTGAGGGCAAATACTGCAAGAAGCACAATCCCGAGAACGATCCTGACGATCCGGTCGATCATTCCGACATTTTTTTCACCAATCTTCAACCTTCTCACCTCAGCTGACGGGATTGGCAGGGCGGGATAAAAACATAGCGATATCGTGCGAGAGCACCCCTGCAAAGGGGAATACCGTCCGGCCCTTTTTGCCTGCGGCCCGTCAGAGGTTCACAACCCACCAGCCGGCAAGGAACGATACGGTGTTCATGACCGCTGATAGGGCAAGCGAGGTTCCCGGGCGTGTCCGCAAGAGCTGGTTCAGGACAACGCCCTCGATCGCAATCACGATGAGTTCACCGATGGGGAGAAAGTACGTTCCTCCCAAAAATGAGGGCAGTACAAACCAGAGATACGGAAGGGAGAGCGCATTTGCAAGAATCCCGGTAAACACGATCCGGGTGACCGGGACGTTCTGCATTTTCAGGACCGTGCGAAGACAAAACCAGAGGATGGGGATCTCAACAAGACAGTTTATTCCTAAGGCAAGAAAAAACAGGGACGGGTAGATCATCCTAACAGGTCCCGCCAAATACCGTTTTGAAAAAGCACAGGATGCTATCCAGCAGGCTTTCCGGTTGCGCTGGTCCTTGCGGGGTTGACATCACGACCACACCGGCATTGTCCGGAAGGGGCGTGGCATTTATTGCCGGTGTTCCGGGATGCGTGATGGTGGCGGATGCGAGATTTATATGGAGATCGCATGACCGGGAGTTCCCGTTAAACGAGGTACAGGAGAAGGGATGGGCCAGGTTGAGGATCACCATCTGTTCGCCTTTCATTTCGCCGGTAAAATCGCAGGAGGTCAGGCTCGGGTAATCCTCGTACCGGTATTCCGTCATGAAACACCCGGATGACGGGCATACTGCCGTGATGGAGTAGACATCCCCATAGCCGTTGACTGCTTCTCCCTCTTCGCAGCCCCCGGTTCCGCATTCATATGCAGAGCAGTTCAGGGTAAACTGGATGGTATCGTTCACCGGGACCGAATTCTGTTCGAAATTCACGGTCAGGGTGGTCACGGGCGGGGGGGAGTCGGCGGTTGCGGGAGGAAGAATAACAAGGGCGAACACCGCGAGGATCGCTAACACTCCCGCCAGTCTCATCTTGTATGCCATGGTTCTCTGTCGTGTCACGGTCTTTCCCAGACAGACAATTGCCGGCAGGGGACGTTAATCCTTTCATCCACACGCGGCCCCGCTGCCGGTAACCACCGGGGCGGCAAGCGTAGTGTTGCATGCAGGGGGCGCGACCGCGTAGCTGCGGCAGATGGCCTGCCTGTACGCATCCGGCGTCCGGGCACCCTGGTAGGGTACTCCGTTGATGAGCAGGGTTGGCGAACTGTCGGCATTTTCCCGGAGTGACTGGTTCTCATCGGCCCCGAGCAGCGACAACCCCTCATCGCCCCGGGCGCAGGTCGTAATGTCTCCGGTATCAATCCCCAGGTCCCGGGCGGTCTGGTTCCCGCAGCTCACAAGGGCCGTACTGTCCTGCCCTGTGGGATAGCACTGCGCATCAAAGTTTTCCAGGTATGTCCAGAAGAGCGAAGGATCATGGGACTGGATACAGGCCTGCCGGAGATCTTCTGCCGCTTCGGCCGGGCCGTGCAGCGACTGTACCGGGGCGGCACTGGTGGCATCTCCCACCGTTGCAAGGTACCTGACGTGGAAATCCGCGGTCGTCCCCAGGAGCCGGACCACCGGTGCCATCGCGGCCTCGGCCTGCGTCCCGTAGGGACACAGGGACATCACGAACAATTCCACTTCCGGCCGGGCGGAGATCACCGGTGCCGGTCCCGGGCCGGCCGGACCTGCCGGTGAGGAGGTCAGGGCAGTACCGCCGTTAAACAACAGGGTGCAATCCTTTGTGGCGTAGGTATCGATCTCGTGCGACTGGTACGCGGTTTTGATGAGGTACACACCCTTCTCTTCCGATACGGAGACGAGGGTTGCACTCGTACCCGCGGGGACGAGGTTTGCGTTGATGTACCCGATGACCTTTTCGCCGCATGCCTGGGGTGAGGTGCCGGTGCCGGGATACAATGCCAGCAGGAGCAGGGAGACAGTTATCACCGCCACGAGAATGACACCGGCAAGTACGCCGTGTTTCCGGATGCCGGAAATGATCTTCCTGTCCCTGTGCTGGTCTCCCGGTCCTGCAGCGTGTTGGCCGGGGTCGTCCCGTTCCACCGTCATGGTACTACGTGACGTTTGGTGGCGGATACAAAAAAGGATAGGGTGTGCGTGCCCTCAGGCCGGCACCCCGCTTACAACGTGGATATTCGCGTTAACGAAGAGAAAATAATTTCCGGTTGCCTCGTGCCTTCCCGTGAGGCAGAACCCTTCATCCGCCGGGCATGCAGGAACAAAATACGCTTACCGGGAGTTCCGGCCCCGGCGGATCACGGCGATCCCCGCGATCAGGACAAGGGCGATGACCGGGGTGATCGCCAGAGTCCCGGCAGTGGTCTGCTGCCCTGCCACTCCCCCCGGGGTGACGGACCCGCCCTGCGTCCTGTACGCCTGCGGGGTCACGCCATTCTGGAATCCGTTTGCGGGCGTGCTTGCGGCTTGGGTCCGGTAGGCCTGGGGTGTTACGCCACTTTGGACGTTTGCATCCGGACTTGTTGCCGGGGTTGTGCCCACCTGTGCCGGGGTTGGCTGGACAGGCACCATCACGTTGAAAACATGCGCCTCAGGAGACGGGCAGGAACCCGGGTTGCACGTGGGGGTAAAAGACGTGGTGTAATCCTGGTACCCGCTCTTTGAAAATTTCAGGGTGTGCGTTTTTACCACAACACCGGGGATGGTAAGGGACCCGTAGTCATCAGTGGTACCTGCAAGAGTACCGTCCAGGTACACCGAAGCCTGGGAGACGGGAGTCCCGGTCCCGGTTTGTCCGATCTGCAGCTGGACCGATATGACCGAGGACACGTCAGTAATGGCAGATACGGGACTTACCATGAGCAGCAGTACGATAACGGCACCGGTGAGGCCGGCATAACCCCACCGGGGGAAGCGGGAGAATTTCTGTTTCTGCACGAACGACCCCTCACCGGGGCTTACTCTCTTAAAATATTTTAATGGATCGATGGGTTTTCCGGCCCCGGAAAAAGGAAAAATGATCCTGCCGTGTTTCCCGCACTATGGCTGGTTCCAGCACTGCCCGTTGTAATAGTAAGGATACCCGTCAGGACAGCAGGCGCCACCGCTTGTCGAGTACTGGCTGTACCCGCTCTCGCAGGCGTGACACTGTCCGTTGTAATAATACGGGTACCCGTCCGGGCAACAGTATCCCCCGCTTGTTGTGTACTGGCCGTACCCGCTCTCGCAGGCATTGCACTGTCCGTTGTAATAGTAGGGATACCCGGCCGGACAGCAGTTGCCGCCGCTTGTCGTGTACTGGCCGTACCCGCTCTCGCAGGCATGACACTGCCCGTTGTAATAGTAGGGATACCCGTCAGGGCAGCAGTTGCCACCGCTTGTTGAGTACTGGCTGTACCCGTTCTCGCAGGCATTGCACTGCCCGTTGTAATAATACGGGTAATTTGCATCGAAGCAGGGCGTGGAATAACACTTCCCGTCATTGCTGTTGTAATACGGATAGGCGGAGTTTGAACAGCTCGTGGATGCGTAACATTTCCCATCGGTCGGGTTGTAGGTGGGATAATTCGGATCGAAACAGGGAGTGGCGTAACACTTCCCGTCGTTACTGTTGTAATACGGGTAACCCGGGTCTGAACAGGTGGTTGTCGATGCGTAGCATTTCCCGTCAGCCGGGTTGTAGGTGGGGTACTCGGGATCGGAACAGGGGGTCGCGTAACATTTCCCGTCGTCACTGTTGTAGTACGGATAATTTGTATCGAAACAGGGAGTGGTGTAACACTTCCCGTCGTCGCTGTTGTAGTACGGGTACGTGGGGTCCGAGCAGGTGGTCGATGCGTAGCACTTCCCGTCGCCCGGATTGTAATCGGGGTAATTGGGATCGAGGCAGGGAGTGGCGTAACATTTCCCGTCGGTCGGATTGTAATACGGATAATTTGTATCGAAACAGGGGATGGTGTAACACCGCCCGTCGTTACTGTTGTAGTACGGGTAATCCGGGTCTGTGCAGGTTTTTGTTGTCCCGGTATTGTGAGTCACCAAAGGCGAAGGCGTTACGTGAATGGTGGTCGGGAAGGGCGTCACTACCCGCGTTGTGCTCCCGGTCGGGGTCACCACGACCGTGGTCGGGATGGTAGAGACCATCACGTTGAGCACATGCACTTCCGTTGACGGGCAGGACCCCGGGTTGCAGCTGGGGGTAAAGGACGCGCTATAGTCAAGGTACCCGCTCTTTGTCAGTTTCAGGATGTGTGTCCGTACCACAACTTTGGAGAGGGTGATGGACCCGGAGTTATCCGTGGTACCCACGAGACTGCCATCCAGGTACACCGAAACCTGGGGGACCGGGGTCCCGGTCCCTTTTTCCCCGACCTGCAGCTGGACGGTTACGGAGATGGAAACATCGGTGGGCCCGGTCTCACCCGATCCTGCAGATACGGGATTTGCCATGAGCAGCAGTACCATGACGGCAAGAATGAGGCCGGCATAACCCCATGGGGGAGAGCGGGAAACGTTTTGTTTCTGCATAATGACCCCTCACCGAGGCTTACTCCCTTATGATATTTTAAGGAATCGGAGAGGGGGCTGGTGCATTGTCGGGATCTCAAATTTTCCCTCCCGGTATTTTCCGGGAGAGTTTCGGTTCATGCATCCCGTTCCGGCACCACCGCCCTCCACAGGCAGGTATTTACCCTCAATGAAGAAAGGAACGAATTATGGCGCCAGTCGGGATAGAAGTTTGCCGGGAGAATCCGGCTGGATTTTAATGAATAGCCAATTATCCAAAGGGCAATTTCTACACGATCCCGCAAAACGGCATTAAGTCCTGTAATACCAAAGATCGTGTCGTCTTTATGCTGGTGTGGAACAGAATTTTACACCCATCCGCATTTTAGCAGGTCCAGGAACATAGGCATTTTTGCGGAACATCAAAACTGATTATGCAGAGTCCGCCCCGGATTTATGTTCAATTCCCCGGTCCAGTTTGGTACGGATAAGATTTACCAGATCCTTTGGGAGAATCGGTTTCCTGATCACGCACGAGATTTCTGATCCAAATCGTTTGCGATCATCTTCAGGGAGATCCCAGGCCGATACGATAAAAACCGGTATTGCTTTCAGGGTCTCGTTTTTTCTCCGTTCTTCCAGGAACTGGAGTCCGGTTATAGGAACCATCATCAGGTCGAGCAGAATGAGTGACGGAAGCGGTTTTTCCCCGGGAATACGCTCGAGAGCTTCCACGGGGTTAAGGTAGGGGGAGGGCTGAAAGTCGAATGCCGTGAGCATGTCCGAAAAAACTTCAACAATGGAAGGGTCATCGTCGATTACTGCAATCTTTTCCATGCATATCCTCCTTTTAGTCCATTGTAAACCGCATTTTAGTCATTTTTTGCAGAGAGACCCATGGCACTCCCGAGAATGTTTGTCGCGATGCGCATGGCCTCAATCTCCTCTGACGGCCAAGAGCGATCTTCTTTATCGATAAAGAAGACCAGACCGTATGGCTCTTCATGAACCTGGATCTCGAAGACAGCCATACTTGCAAACCGGTATGAGGCAAAGATCTTTTTCATTGCCGAATCAAAATCGTCAATCCTGATAATGACCGGACGACCCTGCTTAAGTTCTGCAAGTCGGGATGCTAGCCCGAACCGGATCGGATCGATCTTTTCAACATGGGGCGCATTGATCAGCGAAGCAGACCCCGTGGATGTCCATTCACCGTTTAGGGTCATTGTTTTTGCATCATGGGTATCATAGCGGAAAACCGCAATCCGGTAAAGGTTCATGGCGCTCCCGATGCTTTCAAGTATGGGGTAATACCCCGGCGGTCTGGATGTATTGGCAGATTTTCCGGGAAGGATTTTATGGCTGCTGGCAAACTCCCGGAGGAACCATTCTATACCGGAACCGACAGCAAACAGGATTGCATCGCGCTTTTTGATATCCTGTTCCATCTTGTGACGGTAAAGTGCAATTTCAATATTTGACTGGACCTCCCGTTCATTGAACGGCTTGACAATATAACCGAATGGCTCTGTCTTTTTAGCCCGTGCGATCAATGCCTCGTCAGCGTATGCGGTGACATAAATCACAGGGATATCATGTTTCGCGTGGATTGTATTGGCAGTGGCAATACCGTCAAGTTTTCCACTGAGCATAATATCCATGAGAATAACTTCCGGGTTTTTCTCATCGGCCAGTTCTATAGCGCGTTCTCCGGATCCGGCGATCCCCACGACTTCGTGGCCCAGAGAACTCAGTGTCGTGCTGAGATCCTCTGCGACGATCAATTCATCCTCTACAATCAGTATCCGTGCCTTTGGCATTCTGTCACCGTCCGGGATCCCCGGGGATCCTGATAATGAAATGTACCCCTTTTTCGCTGTCGGCCATGTCAATTGTTCCCTGAACCTGTTCCGTGAGGGTCATGACAAGATGCATTCCCAGGGACGGAGAGTGTCGCCAGTCAAAACCAGCCGGCATCCCGGTCCCGTCATCCCTGATGGAAAGGACGATCTCGCCTTCTCCTTCCTGTTTTCCTGTTATCATTATTCTCCCTTCCCTTCCCTGAGGAAATGCGTGTTTTAAGGAATTGGAGATCAGCTCGTTCAGGATAAGACCGACCGGGATCGCGCGGTTGATATCCAGTTCGAGGTTAGTGATCTCGACATGGAATGTCACCTGTTTCTGGTTGATCGAATAGGTAGTAAACAGGTACTGGGTAAGGGTCCTGAGATAGTCTCCGATATCGATATGTGCCAGGTCCTGTGAACGGTAGAGTTTCTCGTGGACCAGTGCCATGGACCGTACCCGGCTTTCGCTGTCGAGAAGGACAGCGAGCGTCCCGGGATCAATAATCTGGTGTTTCTGGAGCCTGATAATACTGATAATGACCTGGAGGTTATTCTTCACCCGGTGATGGATCTCGCGGAGGAGGATCTCCTTCTCCTCAAGTGATGCGCGGAGCTCATTGGTGCGCTGCACAACCCGTTGTTCCAGCGCCCTGTTTAATGACCGGATCTCTTCCTCCATCAGTTTGCGGTCGGTGATATCAATAATAGTTGACTGAAACAGTGTTTTTTCCCCCCGTAACACCCGGGAGCTGTTTAAAATTCCGGGGAATGTGCTTCCATCGTTATGTTTGTATATCACCTCATCATCCCTGATCACTCCTTTGTGAAGGAGGGACTCAACAATTTTTTCCCTCTCTTCCGGATGAGCATACAATGCGGAACAATTTATCTTCAGGATTTCTTCCCTTGTATAGTTGAAAGTCTCCAGCAGGGCATCGTTCACATCCACGACAATCCCCTTCGGATCCGAGATGAGGATTCCCACCGGCGAAAGGTTGAAGATGTTACGGTACCGTTCCTCGCTCTCCTTGAGTGTAGTTTCCATCTCCTTGCGCTTGTCAATCTGCCGGGTTGTAATAACGATCCCGTCAACCCCGAGGACCCCGAGAAGGTTCACACCAATGGAATCAACCCATGTGTATGTGCCGTCTGCCCTCCTGATACGAAACTCTGTTGGTACACCGGTGTTTTTCCGGTCAACAACCATCTGGAACTCCTTAATAACCCGCTCCCGGTCATCCGGGTGGATGTAATTTATGGCAGTCTTCCCGATCAGAGTACCCTGTGGATAGCCGAGAATACGCTCCGATGATGGAGACTCAAATAAGATTTTCCCATCCTTATCGAGAATCCGTATAATGTCCGAAGAGTTCTGGAAAAGTGATTTGAACCGGGTCTCACTTTCACGAAGGACCCGCTCTGCCTTTTTCCTCTCCGTTATATCCTCGATTACAACGAAGACGACGGGTTCATCATTGAGGACAAACTTGATAAGATTGAGGCTTGCTTCAAAAGAAGTGCCGTCCCTCCGTTTCAGATTTATTTCGTGATTCTTAATATCACCTTCATTTATAAGGCGGTTAAACAAGTGGGCACGTTCGTCCGGGTTAGAATACGCAAGCACAGAGTTAGTGTCTTTCAATAGTTTGGGAGTCGCCCTAAAGATACGGCACATTGCATCGTTGAAAGTAAGAGCACGACCGTCAAAAGTAACAATCCCGACACCAAATGGGATATGACTTACCAGTTCACGGTATTTCAATTCGCTGTCACGCAGGGCCTTTTCCATCCGTTTACGCTCGGAAATATCCATTATATTGCCAAAAACGCGGACGATTTTGCCTTTCCTGCGCTCAGCTTTCCCAAATGTACGTATCCATATTCTCTTTCCCCGGGCGGTATCCAACTGCAATTCCAGATCATAGGATTTTCCCCGCTCAACAAGTTCCTGGAAAGCCTGATCTATTTTTTTCTGATCATCAGGAGGATAAAATCTCATATTGGTATGAGGGTCGCCGGGATCGTAATCTTTCGATACCCCGTGAATATGAAAAACTTCGTCTGTCCAGGTTACCTTTTGAGTGGCAATATCATACACCCATCCCCCAGATTTGGCAATATGCTGGGTCTCGTTGAGCAGTGTTTCACTTTTTTTCAGAGCTTCCTGACTTACCACCAGTCGGTCATAATTATAACGGATCTCTTCTTCGGTTGTTGCTAACTTGTCGAGAGCCGTTTCGAGCTCATGTTGTTTCTTTTGGAGGTTTTCTTCCGTTCGTTTGCGCCCGGTGATGTCCCGGATGCTCCCCCGAAGTCCGATATACTCCCCTTCCGAGCTATGAATAGATCGGCAGACGTTCTCGATCCAAATGGTGACGCCCCCTTTGGTCAGGAGGCGATAAGTCCCAATTTCAGGATCCCCGGAATCAGATATCTTTTCGAAATATTCCCGTACCTTTTCCCGGTCTTCGGGAAATACGATCTGATCCATGAGACCTTTCTTATGGTAAAACTCCTCCGGTGAGTATCCCGAGATCTGTTCGCAGGAGGGTGAACTATAAATAAATTCACCGTCGGTACCGATCCAGTATTCCCACCCAAAGGTATAATCCGCAAGAGTCCGGAATTTCAATTCACTTTCAAAGATAGCCTTTTCTGCCCATTTTTTTTCGGTAACATCGGTCAGGACATTGAGATTTGCCGGTTTTCCCTCAAAGGTGATGCTGGAACCCCGGATCTCCACCCAGCGTACCGAGCCGTCTGGTATGAGGAGCTTGGCAACATACGGTGGCAAGAATCTGCCTTGATCCCGTTTTTCTATCGCGTTGAGAATGGTATCCCGGGATTCCGGAGCGATGTATGTTAATATATTGGAATGGAGCAGGGTTTCTTTGGAAATCCCCAGTAACTGCAAAACCGCATTGTTGACATACAACAGCTCGCCATTCCGGTGCACGATGACATAGTCCGGAAGATCTTCAATCAGGATACGGTACCTTGCCTCGCTCTCACGCAGAGATTCCTCTGCATGTTTTCCCGGGGTAATATCAATGACGATACCGGTCACCGTTGCCGGTGTGCCATCGGCATGCCGTTTCGTGATACCCCCGACATCCCGGAGCCACCGGTATTCCCCGTCAGCTGACCGGATACGGTATTCTGTGTAGTACTGTGCCAGCGTTCCGCTCAGATGATCGCGCATGGCCTGCATCGTTGGTTCAAGATCGTCCGGGTGGAGGAGTGCCGTAAAATCTGAATAATGATGAAACCGATCGGGAGAATATCCCAGCATGGCGGCTTTCCGGTCATCGAACCTTACCTCCCCGCCGGGCAGGTCCATCTCCCACCATGCCAGGTTGCCGGTCTCCATGGCAGAATTGAGCCGGACTTCGTACATCCTGCGGGTCTCTTCTATCCGTTTGCGCTCGGTGATATCCCTGCTGATAACAACGACCTGTATAACTTTTCCGGTAGGATCCACGACCGGCTGGAAAATATTATCATACCACATCCCATCGCGTTCATCATCGAAGCGTACTGCATTTCCCGTCTCGAAAACTCTTTTAATATACCGGCGCCGTAACGCTGCAACATTTTTCGTGAAATAACTGAATGCGCAGGTTCCGATCAGGGCTTGCGGATTCATGCCCAGACGATTTGCCATGGTAGTATTCAAATCGAGTATGGTACCGTCCCGATCGATCAGGGCAATGGGTTCTATCGGGTTATTCAGCATTGCACGCAGGATGGATTCGCTGGTGCTCAGCTTTCGCTCAAGTTTTCTCTGTGCCTCCAGGCCCTTCCATATCTGGAGCCCACGTTCAGTTATATGGGGCAGGTCATCGAAGACAGCCTTGGATTTTGTTATATAATCGACTGCTCCCCTCTGCATGAGGTTAGCACTGGTTGCGTCATCCCCATAACCGGTCATAACAATGACCGGGAACCGGAGATCTTCCGGGTTTTCCGGCAGGAGATCCTCCCCTTTCCCGTCAGGGAGGATCCAGTTAAGAATCATGAGATCCGGGGGATCGGTGGAAATCAGGTCCAGGGCCCCGGCCAACGTTGTCGCAACGGTCAGCCGGTACGGTTTATCATACGAGAGAAGCCCGCGCCGGATCAGTTCGGCATGGGATGGGTCATTCTCAACAATGAGAAAATGCAGAGGTTTATGTTGGTGAAGGGGGTTCGAACGTCTTTTCCGCGTTTTTTTGGGGCGACTATCCTTCATGAACTACTCTTCGATATGGGGCGGAGCATTCCAGCCCAGCCAGTAGAACCCGAGGTCTCCCATCAACTGGGTAAATTTTCTGAACTCAAGGGGTTTGACCACATAACTGTTCGCATGGTAATCATACGACTGGGCGATATCGGTCTCGGCATCAGAACTCGTGAGGATAACAACAGGAATGCGCTGAAGGTGGGATGTTGTCTTGATCTCTTTGAGCACTTCGAGCCCATCCACCTTGGGAAGCCTCAGGTCAAGAAGGATAAGGTTCGGGTGCGGGCTGGTTGCCTTGTCCCTAAATTCTCCCGTATGGAAAAGAAAGTCGAGCGCCTGCTGACCATCACTAACATGGTAGATAATATTAGCTACACGCTGGTCCCGCATGCTCCGCATAACAAGCTCGGCATGTGCGTCGTTGTCCTCGACCAGCAGAATAACCAAGGGCTCTCCCTTCAGCTCAATCATACGAATCAGTCTTCTTCTTTCGTTTTATTATGCGTATCTGTTACACCGGGTACCGGGTGAGAGAGAGTAAACCGGAACGTGCTGCCGCTGCCCTCTCCCTCCGATTCCACCCAGATCTTTCCGCCATGAAGTTCGACAATCCGCTTTACGATGGCAAGGCCGGCTCCCGAACCCTCCTTTTTTGGATCCAGTTTTTCGAACAGGTTAAAGATCCGCTTATGGTATCTCGGGTCGATACCAATACCATTGTCTTTGACGAAAAAAACCGGACTGCCTCCGTCATACTGGACGCCGATATGGATCTCCGGGTGCTGCTGGTCATCCATGAATTTGATTGCGTTTTCGACGAGATTTGTCACTACCTCGCGGATCCGCCCTCTGTCGACACTGATCACTGGCATATCCGGATCAATAGTGACGTTTACTTCCCGTTTCTTGATCGGTGCATTCAGGAGTTCAACGGCTTCATGTGCAATTTCGGTAAACGGAACCTTTTCGGGAGGATTGACAATCCTGCCGATCCTTGAAAGGTTCAGGAGATCCTGCAGGAGAGTCTCCATCTTCTGCGCGGCGGCATCGATACGTTTGAGATCGCGTGCCACGCCTTCTGTATCATTTCTCCGGATGTCTTCTTCGACAAGGCCGGCAAACCCGCGGATGGTGATGAGGGGGCTTTTCAGGTCATGGGAGACGGTATAGGTGAAGCGTTCGAGCTCGGCATTCTTTCGCTCAAGTTCATAAATGAGGGATTCACGTTGCTCTTGTGCCTGCCTGGCCCCGGTGATATCAGTAAAGATAGCCACAAACTGCTCCGGGGCCGGGGAATACGCGGAGATATGCAGCCATTTTTTCACGGGAGTGAAATTGAGATCAAATGATTCGGGTTTCCCGGTCTTCGCGACCCGTCCGTAAATTTCAAATACTTGCGGGAATGTGCGACGGATGTCCGGGAACACTTCCGTAACCGGTTTTCCTACAACGGTGCCAGCACCGATAATCTGGTCGAACGAATTGTTGACCGCCAGGTACATGAAATCCACCGGCTGACCCTGATCGTCATAGAGCATGCGGCAATAGGCTAATCCTTCCTGCATGTTCTCAAACAGGGAACGGTACCGCTGCTCGCTCTCCAGAAGATTCTGCTGGCCGGTTTCCAGTTCTTCATAATTTTGCCTGAGTTCTTCTTCCACGATTGTCAGCCGCTCATACGCGATCTTGAGTTCAGCATGATTTTTCCGCAGTGCTTCCTCGGCATTTTTCCTGTCGGTGATATCATGCACCGATCCAATCAGGTGCGTACATTTACCTGCATGGTCAAAAAGAGGGGCAACACTCACTTCACCGATCAGCTGCCCGGCGGGATAACTGGAGGTTTCTTCCCAACGGACCATGACATTTTCTTCGATGGCCTGCCTGTATTTTTCCAGAACCATGTTCAGCGAAGATTTTGGAATAATATCGTTTACTTTCCTGCCGATCACCTGATCTGTAGGCAATCCGGTAATTTTACTGAATGCCGCGTTGACAGAAGTAAAACGGTACTGCTCATCCGGTTCGACGGCCACTTGAAAGATAACGTCCCCTACCGTATTATAGATGGTATTCAGGCGCTTTTCGTTCTCCTGGATTACCTTCTGGTTGGCACTGAGCTCATCGTAGTTCGATCGCAGCTCCTCTTCCACAGCCGTCAACTGATCGTAAGTAGCACTCAATTCTGCGTGCTTTTTTACGAGGTCTTCTTCTGCCAGCTTTCTCTTCTCTGTTTCCAGATCAATGAGCTGTCCAACGCCTCCTGCCACGACTTTGACTACCCAGCTGGTGATAATACAGAACAGGATGAGACTTACGGCAAGTTCGACAGCCTGATGGACCTGAAGGGTTGAGAGCAGGACAACAGAGATCAGGTTCTGGAGAATAACAATCCCGATTGTAAGAGGGATGAAGAACCGGAGGAGTTGTGCCCGGGTGGAGGGGCCGGAAAAATAAATCAGGGGAAATGCCGCAGGCCCTGCGGCCACTACAAGGCCGACGCCCACGAATATACTGGCCAGTGCCGATGTGAAAGCGATTGGGATGATCGCAGAGCCGTAGAGAAACGGCACTCCGTACACGTAACTCATCACAAATATGAACCCGAATGTAGCGCAAAAAAGCCCGCTTAAACCGATGACATCTCGTTCGCGCCGTTTCCCGGGAAAATTTCCCGGGGTGAAGGTCAGCTGGAACAGACCGACAGCGGCAAGAATGAAAAGGAATGTGGCTACCGGAGAAACGGATGTCAGCGTCCCGGTTGTGAAGGATGCTGCAGCGTTGTTGATCATGTTTTCGATCAGAAAATGGCGACCCATCAGGTTGAGGGGAAATTCAAGGGCGGATGATACCGCGATAAAAGCGAGTACAGCTCCAGCGAGTATTTGCCAGATACCTGAAAGCGGGCGTCGTGCATGGATAAGCAGTACCAGCCCAAAGAACCCCCAGGTCAGTGCTGCGGAGAGTGCGATTGGCTTGTCTCCCGGCCAGATACTGGTAATAACGGTAATCCCGAAATATAATCCGAGAATCCCGGCCAATCCAATTACGAGAGCTGCGGCGCCGGAGATAATGAGCAGGTACCGTAACGTCGGCCGGAACGGCTTTTCGTTTTCTTCCTGCGATAGATTTTCCATGGTATCCTTTGAGGATTGGATTTGCCGGGCCATATATTGCGAATGAAATAACCTGTACCGGCACTATGTTCTGGAATAGATCTCTCTTAAGGTTGTTTTTTTATATAAAATAGCCTCCTTCCGTGTGCAGAAAATTCGGGGTACATGCCGGGTATTGAGCAGACCCGCAATCCGGCGTTGATGGATTCTTCCAGGGATTTCAATTCCTTCGTACCTTTACTATTAAATAGTTCTGATATCTACACAACGGTGAGACAGATAGAGGATGTTGTCAGCACAACCCGGTTTCCGGAAAATCCGTTTGTCGTGGGTTTTCCCTTTAGTCATCTGGGGAAGTATTGGTGCAATCCTTGCGATTACGGTCGTATGCCTTGCGAATCACATCGACACCGTTTTCATGCACCTCTATTACTTCCCGCTTGTCCTTATCGGGTATTACTACCGGAAGAAAGGCATTCCGCTGATCCTGAGCCTCGCAGGGTTCTATTTTGCCCTTGCCCTTTTTTTCGTTTACCCATCAGTAGTTGAGATTGAATCCGCGGGTCTTCGTGCAGGGATGTTTATCATCGTAGGAATTACCGTGGCTCTCCTCTCTGATACTCTTCAGAAAAAAACGGCGGAAAAACAGCAGGTAATCGATAATCTTGGAGAAAGCGAGCAGCGGTACCGTTCCCTGTTTGAGAACATGCAGGAGGGGTTTGCCTACTGCCGTATGATCTATGACGAACAGGGTCAGCCGGCAGATTTTATTTACCTGAAAGTAAACCCTGCGTTCGACAGGATTACCGGTGCAGGTACCGTGATCGGGAAACAGGCTACGGAAGTGTTCCCGGACATCCATCGCACATTCCCGCAATTATTTGAAATTTACGGACGGGTCGCGAAGACCGGGAAACCCGAAGCATTTGATCTCAATTTCACTCCCGTGAAAAAATGGCTGCATATCTCCGTGTATTCCGCAGAACAGGATTTTTTTGTCGCGGTCTTCAGCGATATCACCGAAAGCCGGCAGTCAGAAGATGCACTCATAAAAAGTGAGGAGAACCTTCGGGAGAACCAGATCCTTCTCGCAAATGCAATGGACCTTGCCCATATCGCGAACTGGGAGTTTGATGTCGCATCAGGGATGTTCACATTCGATGACAGGTTTTATGCACTCTATGGGTCAAATGCCGATCGCGAGGGAGGAAACCTGATGCCGGCTGAAACCTATCTGCGGGAATTTGTGCATCCGGAGGACCGGCAGAATGTACTTTCAGAAATCCAGAAACTACTTGGAACAAAGGATCCGGCCTATACCGGCCAGATGGAACATCGCATTATAACCCGGGACGGGAGTGTCCGGACGATTATTGCACGATATGCACCGGTCCTGGGCCCTGACGGAACCGTTATCCGGACATACGGTGCAAACCAGGATATAACCGAACGCAAGGAAATGGAGAATGCACTCCGGGAAAGCGAGGAGAAGTTCCGGGGCATCTTTGATACGATAAACGACGGAATTCACATCCACGAGATTAAACCGGACGGGAAGCCAGGAAAATTTATTGAGGTAAACGAAGTTGCCTGCAGGATGTTACAGTACACTCGCGAAGAACTCCTCAAATTCGGACCCCTTGATTTTGTAAACGGCAACCACAGCCAGCCTTTGCCAGAGATCACGAAAGATTTGTCCACCATCGGCTATTCGATCTTCGAGACCGAGCATCGGAGGAAGGATGGCACCCTTGTTCCGGTCGAAATCAATGCCCATGTCAGCTCCATAAGCGGAAAGAAAGTCGTGGTCGCAATCATCCGGGATATTACGGAGCGAAAAAAAGCAATTGCACTGATCAAGGATTCCGAGCAACGGCTCCTTGATATTATCAACTTCCTCCCTGACCCGACATTTGTGATCGATAAAGACGGTAAGGTCATTGCATGGAATCTCGCGATCCAGGATTTAACCGGATTGCCACCGGAATCAATTCTTGGAAAGGGTAACTACGAATACGCGAACCTGTTGTTCGGGGAACGAAGGCCGCTCCTGATCGATCTGGTCATTCACAAGGATGAAGAAGAACTCCTGAAGCATTACAAGAATACACAACAGGAAGGTAAAATCCTCTCCGGCAAGTTCCACGTACCATCCCTCATGGGAAAACCAGCTGATCTTTGGATTATCGCTACCCCCCTCTTCAATCAGGCAGGGGAAATAACAGGAGCTATTGAATCCATCCGGGACATCACTAAAATTAAAAAAATCGAAAATGAGCTTAAAGACCTCAACCTCAACCTCGAACAGCGCGTCCAGGACAGGACCTGTGCGCTCGAAGATGCAAGAAATTATGCCCGCAGCCTCATCGAAGCGGATCTTGATCCGCTTCTCCTTATCGGGACTGACGGCAAATTAAATGACGTTAACCATGCCTGTGAAGAAATTACGGGACTGGGCCGCGATGCATTGCTGGGAACCTTCTTTTTGGATCATGTCGAAAACAAGGAACAGGCAAAATCGGGCTTTGATGAGGTCCTCAAAGAGGGAAAACTGACAAACAGGCGGTATACCATTCTTCACCGGGACGGGCATGTTACCCCGGTGATTTCCAGTTCAGGTCTCTACCGGAACAGTGAGGGTTCGATCAACGGGGTTATTGTCGCACTTCACGATATCACGCAGATCCTGCATGATGAAGAGATAATCAATGCCCAGCTCAGGGAAAAGGAGATCCTCCTTCGCGAAATCCACCACCGGGTGAAGAACAATCTTCAGATCATTATCAGCCTCATTAATCTCCAGTTAAAAAACATCGGGGATCCCACCGTGGCTGGATCACTGAGGGACACCCAGAACCGCGTACGTGCCATCTCTCTTGTGCATGAACGTATGCATATGTCAAAGGACCTGGCACGGATCGATTTCGGGAAATACCTGCATTACCTCAGCACGAACCTGTTTGCAATCTACCAGAAAGATCCTGTTGATCTCAGTATTACTTTCGATGCAGAAAACATCGTGCTCGATATCGACACCGCTGTCCCTCTCGGCCTTATCTTCAATGAACTGATCTCAAATATGCTCAAATATGCATTTCCTGGCGGAAGGAAGGGCAGGTGCACGATTTCAGTACACCGTAACGGCCAGTCCCTTCTCCTGACAATTTGTGATAATGGTATTGGCATGCCCGCGAATTTTGACTGGAAAAATACCCCTACTCTCGGGCTTAAGCTTGTCTCTATTCTTGTAGAGCAACTAAAGGGGACAATCAGTCTTGATTGCACCTCCGGGACATGTTTTACCATCACCATTGCGCTCAGTGAAGGAAAGGAAGAGATCCACCATATCGGTTGAAGGGAGAAGCGGACCTGGCAGTGGACATGTGGGTTTCCTCCGGAAAATTGTATCCGGGATGTTGCCCGGGGAAAGGAGAGGTAATGAGAGAATTATTATGCGAGAAAAAATATTAAAAGAACTACAGAATCATGACGGCTGCACGGATCCTGATCGTAGAGGATGAGCGGATTGTCGCTGAAGATCTGAGACTGACCCTCATCCAGCTCGGTTATGAGATTGCAGGAAGTACTGGAACGGGAGAGGAGGCGGTCAGGCTTGCCCGGGAGGCAAGTCCTGATCTGATCCTCATGGATATCTATCTCGCCGGGAAAATCAATGGGATCACTGCTACAGAAGAGATACGGAAATTTTCACCGGTGCCGGTAGTTTACCTGACAGCGTTTGCGGACACCGCGATCATGGAGAAGGCGAGGGTTACCCAGCCCTATGGGTACATTCTCAAACCATACCAGGAACGGGAGTTAAATACCGTTATTGAGATCTCCCTCTACAAATACCAGATTGACCGCCAGCTCAGGGAGAGCGAAGAGAAATACCGTTGTATTGTTGAAACGGCCAACGAAGGGATCTGGGGCATAGATGCAGAAGGAAAGACAACTTTGGTCAACCGGCAGATGGCCACGCTGATCGGCCATTCCCCGGATGAGATTACCGGGCACCGGATCATTGAATTTATCTTTCCCGGGGATCTCCCGATCTTTTCCCGTGAACTTGAGGAGCAGCGCTCGGGAAAACCGGGGAGTTATGACCTGCGGATGCTTCACCGGGACGGGACTGTGCGCTGGATGCATATATCGGCCACTCCGGTCTACGACGAGAAGGGAGCGTTCTCGGGTTCGTTTTCCATGTTCACAGATATTCATGACCGGGTAACGGCCCAGGAAAAACTGCATCAGGTGAACGAGGAACTGGAAATGCGGGTCCGCGAACGGACTGCATCGCTTAACCACCAGGTACATTTCCTCCAGCAGCTGATCGATACGATCCCCAGCCCGGTCTATTACAAGGACCGTGATTTCCGGTACCTGGGTTGCAACAGGACATTCGAGGGTTACCTTGGCCTTTCGCGAGAGGCCATCATCGGGAAAACCCCGGAGGATATTCTCCCGGGAGACCTGGCCGCGCTTACCCTGATGAAAGATACGTATCTCCTTGGCCACCAGGGTATTCAGGTCTACCAGATCAAATTCCCCCATCAGGACAAATCGATACGGGATTTGATTGTCAAGAAAGCAACGTTCAGTGACAGCACCGGGAAGACTATCGGGATAATCGGTGTTATGATGGATATCAGCGAACGGGTCCGGGCTGAAGAGGCACTCCTGGAAAGCGAGAAAAGGTTCCGGGCTGTTGTACAGGACCAGTCGGAGTTGATCTACCGGTTTGGTGTGGACCGCCGGATCCTGTTTGCAAACAAGGCATTTCTTGAGTATTTTGCGCTCGATGAGAATGGGACGGTCGGGTATATCTTCCGGCTGCCCGTACATCCGGATGATAAAGGGGCCGTTGACTCCCATTTTGCCTCTCTTGTGCCCGACCACCCGGTGGGCCTTATCGAGTACCGGTGTGTCAGGAGCGACGGTACTGTTGTCTGGCAACAGTGGAGCAACCGGGCATTCTTCGATGCAAACGGCAATGTAACCGAGTTCCAGTCCGTGGGACGGGATATCACGTTAAAAAAGGAGATCGAGGAGCAACAACGCAGGTTATACCGCCAGATTGAACAGAATCTCCAGCAGTTTGCGACGCTCAACGATCATATCCGTAATCCTCTCACCGTCATCATGATGCTGGCCGGTATTAAGGACGATGATCATTCCCGGAAAATTATCGAACGATCACAGGAGATCCAATCCATTCTTGAGCGAATGGACGCAGGGTACCTGGAATCGGAAAAAATCAGGATGTTCCTGCGGAAACATTACAATATTGAAGGGTGAAGGGCCCCTCTTGGCCCCGGGCATCTGGTTGCAGCAGGTTATTTTGGTGAAAAATTCGCAGGATCCATCTCTTTAACCAGGATAAAGAGGTTCTTTCCCTCATCCTTATCCTCCCGTATCATGCCGGTCCGGATGAGTATCGTATTACGCTTTCCGCTCTTTGTGGAAAATGTTGCAACAGGTGGCAGGTAATCAATAGCCTCAAGTGCGAGAATTTTCTGGATCGCATCGTCTCCTGCATCTCCCCGTTGTGACGGGGCCAGGTTCATAAGGTCGAAGAAATTCATCCCTTTCATGTTTTCAGCAGTGTATCCGGTGAGGACCTCTGCAGCCGAATTGGAAAAAACGATCCGGTTCTTCAGGTCCATGATAAAACCAGCTTCCCTGAAGTTGGTAAGAAGAAGTTCGAGATTCTCCTGTGAAGTCCCTACCCTGTCCTTGAGCCTGCGCTTGTAGATCGCAAATTCGATGTTTGAGTAGAGTTCCCGCTGGTTGACCGGTTTGACCAGGTAGCTATGGGACCGCGTTTTGAGTGCGCGGCTGACGGTCTCGTCATCGGCATATGCGGTCAGGTAGATCACCGGCACATCGGAAAACTCGTTAATTTTCTCCGTTGTCTGGATACCATCCAGGGACCCCTTGATATGAATATCCATAAGAATGACATCAGGGTGCCGTTCCCGGGCAAGCGTAATCGCTTCATCCCCGGTGATCGCAGTCCCGATAATGGTGTACCCCATTTTTGTCAGGATGGACTGGAGCGACAGGGCCACAACCCCCTCGTCCTCAACAATAAGTATTTTCTTTTGCTGCATATTCCTTCGAACTCCTGGTATGGTTTTTCGGGTTTTTCAGATACGGAATATCAGGAAGCAGGTGCTCTCATACGACTTATTTCCCGTTCCACGGGCCCTGTTGTACCCTAGAATAACCCTCGCTTCTGTTTTATATAAAACTATATAATACCGCGGCACTGATGGGAGAACAAATAAATTATGGATACCATGGACAAAATAAAACAGCACCCGGAAAGGATTGACAGGAATGGCTGATATCAGCAGATCCCGGTTTATTATCATCATCGTGGCTGCACTTCTGACATTGAGCACTCTTCTGATAACGATCTTCAGCCTGAAAAACGGCATTGTTGATGTCTACCCGTACCTCTATATCGTGCCGGTTATCCTCGTAGCATATGCGTCTCCGCGGGCCGGCGTTTATTTTACTATCCTCCTTGGGTGGCTGTACCTTGGCCTTGTCTACTTCTACGGTGCGCTCGATCTGCATCTGCTTGCATCCAGCAGCATCTGGTTCTACGTCTTTGTCTCATTGGGCGTCCTGATCTCCGCGTACACGAATGAGATTGTCCGGCAACGGAAATACCAGGATATTTTCCTGAACTCCCAGTCCGGGATCTTCACGTTTGACCTTGAGTCCCGGAAAATCCAGCAGCATAATGGACGGCTTGACCACATCCTCGGGTATGAACGCAGAGAACTGGATAGTATGGACATAGCAACACTCTGGGCTGAGCCTGACGAAATGAATACCCTTATCGCCCATATCAGGTCAGAGCGTGCGGTAAATGACGCGGAAACCTGTTTTGTTAAAAAGGATGGATCCCGGGTTTACGTCCAGATGACGGCGTCACTCACGGTAGAAAATCTTGTTGTCTGTTCAGTAGCCGATATCAGCGAACGCAAAATGGTCAGTGATAAGCTCCGTGAATCCGAGATCCAGTATCAGGCCCTCTTTGACCAGGCGGGAGATAGTATCATCATCCATGACATGGATGGAGTTATCCTCGATGCAAACCGGATTGCCTCCCAGAGTTCCGGATATTCCCTGGAAGAACTCAAAAAAATGCGCATCATGGATCTTGACATTTCTCCCTGTGCAGAAAAAACGCGTTCACACTTAAAAGAACTGGAAATGAAAGGATCCCTGATTTACGAGACGATCCACCGGGACCGATCCGGGAATCAGACCTCCGCGGAGATAAGCAGCAGGCGTATTGAATATCATGGCCATCCTGCCGTGATTTGCATTATTCGTGATATATCGGAGCGGAAACGGGCTGAAGCTTCGATCCGGGAACGTGAGCAACGTTTCCGTATGACCGGAGAACTTATTCCTTATGGGGTCTGGATGAGTGATGCAACAGGTCAGTTTACCTATTGTTCGGAATCCTTCCTTGAGCTCATTGATATGAAGCTGGAGGAGTGTAAAGACTACGCCTGGATGAAACGGCTGTCTCCCGAAGAGGCTGAACGAACGAAAAATGACTGGATCCAGACGGTCCGGAACGGGGGGTTCTGGGATTATGAGTACCGTATCTTCGACAGGAATCACCAGGAACATTTTATTTTAAGCCGCGGTTCTCCGATCCGTGACAGCACAGGAAAGACCAAATCCTTTGTAGGCATTCACCTGGATATCACGGACCGGCGTCAGTACGAGAACCGGCTCGAGACCTCCCTCCGGGAGAAGGAGGTAATCATAAAAGAAGTCCACCACCGGGTCAAGAACAACATGCAGGTAATTTCCGGTTTCCTCCAGCTCCAGTCCAATTATATCAAAGATCCCGAATCGGCCGAAATGCTGAACGAATGCCAGCGGCGTGTCCGGTCGATGGCACTGGTTCATGAGAAACTCTACCAGTCGCGTCACCTCGGTTTCATTAATGCCGCCGAGTATATCAGGGATCTCGCTGCTGAGTTATCGGAGTCCTATATTATCCAGACAGATATCAGGTTCGTACTGGATGTCGAGAATGTCAATATTAATCTTGACCTGGCAATTCCTTGCGGGCTGATCATTAACGAACTACTGACTAACTCCCTTAAGCATGCATTCAGGGGGAGATCATCGGGAACACTCGGGATATCCCTGCATCTCACTCCTGATCACCGGTTTACACTTACGGTTAGTGATGACGGAGTGGGCCTTCCGGCACATTTTGATCTCAAGAGTACTGCAACGCTCGGGATACAGCTCGTGCAGGTACTGGTGCGCCAGCTTGGCGGGGAAATTACCATCACTTCCCAAAACGGGACTACCTTTATGATCACATTCCCGGAAAAGTTCTGATTATTATCCCCGCTCTGATAAAATCACCCGGTATCAACAACCGTGTCAACAAATGTCGTCAGTTGCGTCATCAGCATGGGATCAAGACCTTTTTCAACCGCAAGGAAGATACCGGACACGTCCGTCAACCGGAGTTTGTTGGTCACGAAATGGATGAATTTCGAGATGTTCTCCGATGAGAGATAGATCAGCATTGTACTGACGGAATCAAACATGATGCAGACTTTCTGGCCGGCATGCTCCTTGAGCACCTCGGTAACCGCAATCCCCATATCCGTGAGGTTTGCCGGGCTGTTGACATACCGTACAATTCCGGGAATGTTCTTAACGTTTCCAATGGAGCCGCGCGTTGCTGCATCGATGAATGAAACGTTCTCAGGCGGGATACCACTCTGGGAATACATCTTCGTAAGCACACTATAGGGAAAATTTGTCGTAATCACTACAGTATGATAACCCAGTGACGAAATTTCCCGGATAATTTCGCTGTTGCGCTGGCGGATCATTCCGGGGGACGAGAGAATTAAAAAAATCTTTTTTAGTTCAAGTTCCTTTGGGTCAATAATATCCGGCATTTCCTCATCCTTCCAGGAATTTCCGGTACGCTTCAGGAATCGCACGGTTTTTCTCAACAATCGCTTTCTGGAACTCCCCGATATTAGCTTCGATCTGGGCGGCATTTTGTGCCTGACCCTTAAACACCATGATAATTTCATCGTGGCTGAGCATCCCTGTCTTCATGAGCTGCGCTGATTCGAGAAGGGTATTACTGATAATCCCGACTGGTTGCTTGAGACGCATGGTCATCTCCGTCATATAAGCAACCAGCGCCTCCTCAGCCTTGCGCTGTTCGGTGATATCCTTCGCGATTGCAATCTCGTGAAATCTCCCTCCGGAACCGATCTGCCGGGTGTTCCATGAGAGGAGTCTTTGCTCCCCGTTTCTGGCGTGTATTGTCGTCTCAAAGTTTTCAAAATAATTGTGTTCGGAAATGATTTGCGATACCTTCTGTGTTATGCCGCGGCGGTATTCCGCATCAGGATAGAGTTTTTTCCAGATATCCTGCCGCCCGATCACATCATTGGCGGAGTACCCGGTGATCATCTCTGCTGCTTTGTTCCAGACCTGGATCCTGCCATTGGGATCGAGGACTGCGATGAGCACAAAGGCATTGTCGATGATACTGTCACGGAATGCCTTTGCATCCCGTTCAGTGGTGACATCTATGCCGACCGCAATGCTTCGCGGCTTGCCTCCATCAATAATCTTTTTCGTATTCCAGAGGATAATGCGGGAGTTGCCGGAACGTGTACGAATGGTTGTTTCGAGATTTTCAAAATAATTTTCTTTCCTGAGGATGTCCGCAATTTTCTGCGTTACGCTCTTGCGGTACTCTTTGTCAGGGTAGAGATACTTCCAGATCGTATCGCTGCCGATCACTTCGTCACGTGAATAGCCGGTTATGGTTTCTGCAGCATGGTTCCATGAGATGACCCGGCCTTTTTCTTCAAGAACTGCTATCATGACAAGTGCATTGTCAAGGATACCGGCTTCAATACAGGATTTGTTATCGTTTGTTGTCATCCAACATCCGCTCCCATCAACCCAGATCTGTCCTTGTTGCAGATAATGCTTTTAAATATATAATATATCGGCAACACCTGATGAATTGAGTGCTACCCTGAATGAAAGAGATCCGGGTCCTGCCAGGTTACCGGCAGTTTTGAGATGTAGCACTCCGAAGAAAAATGACACCCTGCCGAAGATCTGGCAGAACCTTTTCCGAGGTTCTGTTATAGAGGTTATCCTGCAATTTCCTGATGATTCTGAGGCCAGGATGATTCTCATCTAAGACCCCAAAAGAGGCCGGGTATACCAGTAACGGTTATACCCGGAACTCCGGCCCCTTGTCGAAAAGCCCCTGGTACAACCGGGTAAAGAGGGCGATATATTCGGTTGCTTTTTCTGTGGTGACGTAGGTGGATTTTTCACCGTTCTTTTCCAGGGCAAGGAAACCACGGGTTACAAGAAACCCGAGATATTCCTGCCCTGTTTTTGAGTTGAGGTCACAACGGCCGATGATAGTAGTGAAAGACCGCGGGGTCCTGCAGTAGACGAGGATCTCCCAGTAGATCTCATAGGATGTCCTGCGTTCGGCCATGGTCATCTGCTCTCCAGTGCATTTTTGAGGGAGTTCTCTCCCTCGTCAGCCAGTTTCTGGCGGTTATCCCATCTGGCGGCATATCGACGGAATTTCAGCGCGGCGTAAAGTGTAACAATTCCGATGCCGGAATTAATCGGCGCAGCGCCAAAAAAAGCCAGGATGGCGGGTTCCAGCGCGGGTAACGCAAGCACCCCCTGGATGACATTAGCAATGCCGAGAGCAAGAAAGAAGATCCCACCGGCGATGCTGATAAGGGTCATCCGCCAGATAACGCTCTTGTTCTCCCGGTAATGGGCAAGCATTGCGACAATCCAGCTCGTAAGGGTCTCTGCCGGAACAGGGCCTGTTTTTATACTGTTCCGATATTCCTTATGGATCCCTTTTATCCCCCGGAGGATCTTCATGCTTGCCAGTATCCAGAAGAAACCGATGCAAATTCCCGTTATCCCTATGATGATACGGGCTGTGGAAAGGACAGGTGACAGGGGCTCTCCCGCGGCTGACGGCAGGAACGTTGCAAGGATAATTTGCATCCCGAATGCCAAGGCAAGGGCACCGAATGCCATGTTCAATAGCACAAGAACAAAGAAGCTTTTTAGTTCGTCGCCGAACTGTTGCAGGGTATGTTCCGTCATGGTGGTGTTCACCGGTCACTACATATATTGCCGGTACGGGATTAAAGACCATGAAACTTAGGTACGTACCTGGAATCTCCGGCAATTTGGTTCTCCTGTGTCGGGGGTTTTTGTTAACCGGCGATGGATCGGATATTTTACCTGGCGTTGAATCGTTGATAATCCCCGGGGAAGGTGACAGAGCCTCTCGTCGGGATCTGTAAATAGTCGACAATGATATGTTCACGACAATATCATTTTTTTAAATCCAGGCAATGCAACAGAACCCACCAGAGAAAAAAAGATATCCAGACCAAATAAAACAGAAAATCAAAGCAATGGACGAATTCCTGAAATCCTTTTCAGATAAATACGACAAATGGCGTGAGGAGGGAGACTTCGGGTTCTCTTCAAAAGTTATTCCTGTGAAGGAGTCGCTTGTTACCCGGCAGTGGGTTCTTCCCGGTGAACAGGTATTCGAAATTCTCAAAAACGCCCGGTCGTTTGCGCTCGCTGATTGTATCTGCAGGACACATTATGCCCGGTGCGATAAGCCGCGAGATGTCTGCTTTCTCATCGATGAACTGAGCGACAAGGCTGTAGGACATAATAAGGCCCGCCGCATCACTTTTGACGAAGCGGCAGAAGTATTGAAAAAAGCCGATGAGCATGGCCTCGTACATATGACGCTGCACATGCCAAGCCGGAAGATCTATGCACTCTGCAGTTGCTGTGCCTGTTGTTGTCATGATCTCCAGTTGATCCGGGATTATAACCGTCGGGACCTCGTGGTGAGGTCTGATTATATCGCGGTCACGGACCAGGAACGCTGCACAGGCTGCGGGAGATGCATTGAGCGGTGTGTGTTCGGGGCAAGAGCACTTTGTGATGAGAGAATAGAGTTCGATGCCAAGGCCTGCCTCGGTTGCGGGTTATGTGTGTCGGTCTGCCCGGAGAAAGCAACTGTGATGAAAGAACGATAGATCGGGAATACGTAGACGCTCGGTTATACTCACTCGTCAGCCGTGCGTTGCTGCGATGGGTTTTTGTTAACCGGCGATGGATCGGATATTTTATCTGGCGTTGAATCGTTGATAATCCCCGGGGAAGGTAACAGAGCCCAAGGGGATAACCCTGATCCGGAATGCTGCGGGTGGCAACAGAATAAAATGATAATTTCAGATAACGCTTTTCAGGCAGAGTGTTATTATCGCAACCCCGAGGAGCAGACAAATTGCTCCGAGCTGGGAATTTGTTGGCATAAGCCCCAGACCTACAAACAGCAAAACCCCTGCAAGAAGGATAACGGTTATCACACCGCACAGATCAGCAGCCATACCGGGCATATGGAGTACCTTCTGTTATTGGAGCATAATTTTTGTGGATGATACCCGATCCAGGATTGTGCCAATCTCCAACTCTGGTTAACATCCATTCTCATCCCATACAAAGGGCGCAGAAACGCCCCCAACGTCTCATTTTAATCACACTGCAGGTGCAGAACCCGTGTTCAGGTTCAAAGTCACACATATGCCAGAATCCGGCCGTCAATCCCGGAAAAAATGAGTTTTTTCATTATAACGTCGTATTTAACAAATTTTATAAACACCGATAATACATTTAGCACTATCGTGTGAGCCTGTATGCATGCCCGTACCCTTTGTGTAATCCTCATCATTGTTCTGGCAATCTTTATCCAGGGAGCCTCAGCGGACAATTCCGTCCGGGATGTTATTACCATAACTTCCACCCCGACACCCACTCCTGTGCAAGAGGTCCGCGTTATCCCCACAACGACAAATCCCCTGGGAGCAGTTTCTATCGCAAGCATCCCTTCGGGGGCTACCGTGATCATCGACGGATCCGTAGCAGGATCCACCCCGTTCACTCTCCGGACACTGGCACCGGGATCCCACTCCCTCCTGTTGCAGCTGGGCGGGTACCAGGATTATTCCACAACCTTTACCATCACCTCCGGTACCCTGAACCAGCAGACGTACACACTGGTACCGGTGACCACATCAGCCACAACCGCACCAGGGATTTCGGCAATTGCGGCCACAACAACCACTGCAGCACCGGTAACAACGGCTGCCTCACTCATCACGTTCCTTACCAGTACGACCCCGGCAACTCCAGCGCCCACACCTGCCTTCCTGCCATTCTCCACAGAGCAGACACCACCCGTTGCCACTGCTACCCTGTTACCCGGTGTCACCGCATTCAATGCCCGGCTCCATCCGCTGGTTATCGGGACGGGGGTTTCAAAAAAGACCGTAATTGTAGGGAGCGATTCTCCCTATTTCCCCGAAATGTCCGTCAACAACTGGAGTACCATACCGCTGACTTCTCTTGACGTTGACCAGTACAATACAGCAAAACTCTATTTTGGATCAAACCAGGCACTCTACGCGCCACCGGTCTGGGTTGACCAAAAAACGGTAATTATCGATAAATCCCTGAGTGAATTTGACGTGAACTTCCGGTATTTCACCGAAGAAAAAGGAGTGACCGCAGTAGACTGGCAGGTTTCACGGTACCCGTTCCCTGACGATCCGGACCACTGGCAGAACAAATATATCCCGGGTCTGGTTGCGTCCGGCCCGGTTAACGTGTACCACAACGATACGGACGGGTACCAGTATTTCGTGATCAATTTTGCCCGGATCGCAAGTCACAATGCAGGAGACCCTCCGTATTATGACGGGACAATAAGCATCGACATGGACAAGCAGGGTGTCGGGTATGCAGAGCACGAGACAACCATCCCGCTGACGTCCGGTGTTATCCTGACAAAAAACGTTAACCTCGGGATCATTTCGATCCCGGTACCTGCAGGATACACCACCATCCCTCCCGGGGAATACACACAGGCAGAGCTTGGCAACCTGAATGACGGCCAGACCCTGATCTGTTCGGAATGCCTGAAAACCCGTGAGCCGGGAGCGATTGAATCTGCACTGGGCGATATGGACACGAAATACTATGTCCGGGTCGTTCCGATTCACAACGGTGATGCAGGCATTCCGGCGATCCCGGTTGAAGTGACCGTCAGCCGCCCCCACCCGTGCCCCACCGTCAGCCAGGATGTCATTGTAAAACCCCCTTCGGCACAGGTGCTCTGGTACATGCAGCCAAACTTCTATAACAGCCCGGGTACTGATGCTTCGTACCACTGGTATTACGTGCAGAACGGTGAGTTCCATCCCAAAGGCCTGCATACCTACGAACCTCCTGTTTCCGAGGACAAGGCATGGTGGCAGAAGGTCGAGGATTTCTTTGGCAGTATCATCAATTACTTCAGCGATGTGATGACCGGATGGTCGGAGGCGTTTAACGCGCTCGAGGACCTGTACGTAGGTTTCGCCGCGAAAGTGCTCAGCTATACCCTCACGTTTGGTGCGTACCATTGCGAAGACCATCCTGAATGTACCGGGCCGCTCAAGGCCACCCTGCAGTCCGTGATGGCCGCGTACGGCGTTCCCCCGGAACTCCCGACGGGACCTGAGCTCGAGTCGCTCTCCACGGATTATCTGGTCCAGCTCGGGGCAGACCAGCTCGGGGCAGGCGGGGTCTATGATGCGTACAAGGAACTGCCGGACGATGTGAAAGACCAGCTGAAAGGCAACCCTTCAACGGTCTCGCAGGCACTGGTGAATGCCCAGCAGGAAGGGATGGACAACGCTTCAGAGCAGGCGTACTGCAAAGACTATCCGAACCCTGATTATAAATACGACCAAAACCTGCCCCAGAACCTGTCCTTCTGCAATTACAAGATACCGGACCCGATATTCAATGCAGTCCATCCCGGGACCGTGATGCTTTACATCACAAACCCGAACGACCAGGCAACAGACAGGATGACGGCCGAAGTTTCGGATTCCCTGGGCCTGTACGAGAAAGCGACTGCCATTATACCCCCGGTGGGTCCCGGTCAGGGATATGCCGTACCGGTGGTGCTTACGGAGAATTATGATCAGTTTAAAAAGATCAACGGAGGTACCTGTGGCACCGACGATATCCTTGCCGGGCTGCCCTGTCCGCAGGAAAAATGGATGGAATTATGGAAGTCTGACGTGCCGGATACGTTTACGGTAACCTTCGGAGCCAGTACGAACTCGTGCGGACCGGGGGGCTGTTTTGCAGTGTCCGGCCTTACTCCCCAGTCGTCAGGAAAACTGCTCAGCAGCCTGCTCGTCATGGATCCGGGGACGGCAGGGGTGTGTCCAACCAGCGTGTATCTCCGGTACCCGCAGGGATGGATAATGACCACGAACGGGGAAAGCACGGCGGCGTTCTCCATCTCCGGGGACCCGAACATGTTCACCGGAAGCGGGTTTCTCCGGAACACTCCCTGATTTTTTCCCGTCAACAGTGCGTTAAAAAAAATATTCCTCTTTTCCCCGGTCCCGGGTGCACTGCACCCTGCCGGGGTCCTGCTCATCCCCACCAGGATTATTTCCCGAACAGCCCCGGGTTCTGGCGCCGGATCCACCATCTTCGCAGGAGCACAGCGATGACGATGAGGATGACGATCAGGACCAGCCAGGCGAAGTACGCCTGGATCGCCGCGATGATCTGGTCAGCGATTGACGGGGCCGGGACCGGCACCGGGTGCGGGGGGATCACGACAGGAGTCATTGCCGGGGTAACCGGGGTTGGCGGGATGGTCTTTGTGGGGCTCGGGCCAAATCCCAGCGGTGTGGGCTGGGTCCCCTCGTACCCGACATCGTTTGTACCGCTCTTTACCCAGTAATCGGTACGGCTGCCCCCGCCCCCACCGCCGGATGACGCTGCAGTGACCGAAACATTGACCGAGACATTGAAGCCGTCAACGGAGGCGTTGACCTGTGCGGTCCCGGCCGCCGGCGATGAGAACGTTGACGTAGCCGCGTGACCCGTGGTCAGGACCTGTCCTGCTGATAACACCGATCCCGCCGGCCCGGACACGATGGTAAAGATCACCGGTATCCCGTCCGGGAGGATGTTGTTTGCCGCGATCGTGCCGGTACTGTCGTAGCTCAGGTTTGCCTGGATGGCACTGGTCTGGGCCGTGGTGATCCCGACCGGCGCGGCGGTGACACCGAGGACGAGATACGGGTCCTGGTATAAGTGTCCTCCTGCGGTTGCCATCGATGCGGTCGGGGCGTTTGTCCCCCACCAGTTGTCCGGGGCATAGATATCCCCGGCAACGGTATGGAGGATGTCACCCGCACCGGAAGAGGTATTTCCAAACCGGCAGAAGGTGGCATTGATCTGGGTGTTTGCAGAGACAGCGCCCCCGTTCCCGGTCCCGTAACAGTTGACAAAGGAGGACGAGTTGACCATGATGGTACCGGCGCTGCTCATGTACAGGGCGCCACCATCAAGTGCAGAGCACCAGGTGAAATTCGACCCGGTGACCGTCATAAGCAGGCCATACGTATGGATGGAGATCGCACCGCCGCCATTCTTGCCCGGTGCCGTGTCGTTGATGAAATCCGACGAGATGACGGTGGTGTTGGCATAGGTGTGGATCGCGCCGCCGCCATCCGCGTTTCCTGAATACCCGTTCCGGAACGTCAGGTCTTTGATGGTAATATTGGTGATCTGCGCACCAGTAGACGAAGTGTTATAGAATATACCCTCTGAGGGATTTCCGGCATTATTTATGCCGTCGATAATTGTATTCTGGGTCGTGGCCCCGATCGACTGGTTTGACTGGAAGGTGAGGTTGTTTGCGAGGACCAGGACATCAGTGTAGTAGTACGTCCCCTTTGCAAACGTGATCGTATCGCCGTCAGAAGTTGTATTCAGGAAATTCTGGAACGCGGAAAGAGTGTAAGAATTGTCGACCGGGTACACCGTTCCCGATACCGGCCCGGCCACTGCGGACAGGAGCACAACCACGATCAAAGCTGCAACAAAAAACGCACGGAGATTCATCTTTGTATTTCACACCCGGTAAAACTGGCCTGAATAATCGGATCCTGCACTGGAAGATATTACAGGATTGTAAGAGGGGGAGTATATATATTAATACCGAAATTGCGTCCCGGGACAGCCGGGCGGGAGGGATGCGTACTCTTTGGGGGATTTTGGAGGACGCTCATCGGGGCTGTCGCCCCTCGCCGCGTGGGCTAGCCCCGGAGGTTTCGTGCAGCGAAAAGACGATGAGCCTTGACCGATATCTGTCTACTATGGAGTCGTTTGATCTTTCCAATTTCAAAACGATCAACACGATTATCGAGCGGGACAGCAAGGACACCACGTACAAATACGCCCTTCTCCGTGGTGCCGTGGAGATCTCCCAGGAATACCAGCACCTGAAACGGGTACACGGCGATCGCGTTGAGTTCCCGCTGGGATTACTCATCGAGAAATGGCTGCTGTATTATTACCCGTTCGTCGAGAACAACATCCCCCAGAAACCCGGGGAAGAAAAGGAGGGGGCAAAACAGATCTCCTTTCGCAGGACATTCCGGAAGGTCACGGAATATTACGAGGGAAACGGGAAATTTTCCGGATTCTATCGGGATTACACGAAGGGATCGCTCTCCCCCGACATTGTTCCCGCATTTCGCTCGCTTGTCCGGGAAATCCGCACCACCATCACCCGGTATCCCATGAAACATCTGGGCTATTCGGCAGAAGGAAAACACTATTCTGTGTTCGATTATGACCGGGAATTTGAGATGCCCTCAGGAAAATTCCCGGCGGACCGTGAGTACCTGATCCGGAAAATGGGGACCTACTCCGTGCCAAAAGCATATGATACGATCTTTGAGATCCTCGGGGCGTTCATTTCCGGAGAAGATGCGGTCCTGTTCCAGTGGGCGGAATTTATCCGGTCGGCGAGCAATGGGAATGTCAGTCTTGCAGCATCTCTTGAACATCTCCGGACATTCCCGGTAACAGACCGGGACAAGGAGCCGGCCGGATCCTTTTACCGGGGTCTTCAGCGGGAGCAGGGATTCATCCACTGTGCCTGGTCCGGGAAAGCGATCAAAGACAAGGATTCGCCGGAGATCGATCATCTCCTCCCGTTCTCGGTCTTGAGGAACAACGATCTCTGGAACCTGCTCCCGGCGACAAAACAGGTCAACAGGGACAAACTGGACAAAATCCCCCTGCCGGAATTTATTGAAGAGCGAAGACCGGCGATCAAACTGTACTGGGATCTCCTCCATGAGGAATATCCGCAGCAGTTCGAGCGCGAGCTGGCGATCTCCCTCACCGGGCCTGTCGATTTTACCTCAGACTGGCAGGAGACCGGCATCCGGAAACTGAAAGAAAAGTGCCGTTATTTCATCTATGTACGGGGGTACACTTCATGGCGCCTGTAAAATGCCCGTTCTGCAATCCGCTGGCCGAGGATATTGTCGCACGAAACGATCTCTGTTATGCACTCTGGGACCGGTTCCCGGTCAGCCGGGGTCACCTGCTGATCATCCCGTTCCGGCACACACCGGATTTCTTCTCCCTGACCGTTGAGGAGAAGCAGGCGATGCTTGCCCTGATTGATGCGGGCAAAGAGATCATCGGGGAAAATTTTCAGCCGGCCGGCTACAATATCGGATTCAACGTGGGCGAAGCGGCCGGACAGACCGTGATGCACTGCCATTGCCATGTGATCCCCCGATATGCCGGGGATGTACCGGATGCGAGAGGTGGGATCCGGGGGGTTGTGCCGGGGAAGAGGGGGTATTGAAGGGGAGGACGCAACTTTAATAAAAAAAACAATATTTAAATTGATCAGATCGAGTATTAAATTATGGAACCAGCTCAAGCGAAAGGCTACCTGTTGGAATATGAGATATTGCGATTATTAGGTGATGCCGGGTACATTAAAGTAAAGAAAGGGATCGTAAGAGGCAGAGGAGCCAATCATCAAATAGATGCGTACGGTGTGTTTTTATTTCCTACAGCATTCATATATCCAATTCGACTCTTATCCGAAGTAAAATTCTATGATGAGACGATAGGACTTGAAGTAGTTAGAAATTTTGTAGGAGTGTTAAAAGATATCCAGGAAAATTACATTGTAAACAGATTTCACCAAAGGAATTTACAATTAAGATATACAGAAGCAGGATGCATTTTCAGTGCAACGCCATTTAAACAAACCGCACAAGAATATGCATGGGCCCATAACATTTTTTTGGTTTCCTTTAATCAAATCCAAATGATGGATCAATTAATTCAAAAAATTAACTTATGTGTACAATATCCCGGGATTGTGGCTATTCTAAATAGTGAGGAAAAACATAAGCAGAAACGGATTATCGATGTTTATAAAAAAATACGTTTAGATTCAACAAATATTGAGGTCCCATCTTTAGTTGTGGGAATATTGGATAATGTTTATCCTGTTATTCTTGTTGGAAAAAAGGGGTGGATTAATCGGATAATACCCCCCACATATAGTGATAAGCTTGATAGTAGGAAGGATTATCGACAAGATGTCCCAGATTTTCTGAATAATTCTAATGAGAATAGAACACCATTAGTTCATATTTTTCATATCACCCTCCAAAAGGAACCCATAGAGTTTAGTATTCCAGAATTTGCCGGAAGAAAAATCATTGAAAAAATTAAGAGGAAAAAAGAGATAATAGCAGTTCTTCAAATCCCATTTTTAGATACGACATCTGGAAAATCCGTTAGAAGAATAATTTCGCTCGATGTGAAAATGCCTATTTAAACGGTAATCTCATGATAGTAAAGCCTTCAATTAATAATTTTAAAATGGCTTATCAAAACTTTCCTCGAAGTTATCACAGTGATTTTGATTGCTTTTGGAATTGGAAAAATAAAATTGAATCTGAAAAAGATCATATTTTGGATAGCCAGAATCTCGATAGAACGTGTCAAAAATTATTATCCATACTAAAAAAGTGGCAATATTTTCGTGGTCCAAAATCCAAAGAAAAACCACATAAGAATCTAAAAGTTGCGCTCAGCAATATATCGGATGAATATGCGATTATTCGAAATCTTACATTATTAGAGATCGAAAAATTTCCGTACGAATCATTTCATATTATTTGGCAAGAATTGGGCAATATGAAAACTTTGGCAGACGAGGCATCTTCACAACAGCCTTTAGTAATTTCTATTTGCAAACCCCTCATGCTTATTTGGGGTCAAACTCTAGCTTTTGATACAAAAGTTCGTAATAATTTTACAAGGGATCAAGATATTCGAAAATTGAACAAATATCGGTGGTCATTGAACGAATGGTTTTACTCCTTATATTTATGTAATAAACTTTTAAATGAAAATGAAGAGTTTAAGTACTATCTCACAAATTGTTCGGTTAAAAAATACAGAAAAAAAGGTCCAGTTCCCTTTGGTAGATTGCTTGATATCTATTATTTCACTCCTGGAAAAGAGGCTAGTTTGAAGAAATGTGGGATTCGGTCTGATAACTCACCTTCAAATGATTCATCTGGGATTGTTTGATAAACTCTTCATGTTGTAATCTTCCAACAACAATTCCCGGGTGAGTATTAACCTTCTTTGCAAATTCAATAATTGCTTTTTCAGTTTTTAATTTATGCAATTCTTTGAAGTACTTCGAAGGGATAAGGAAGTCCGCAGCCCAATTATCAGCCTCATGCTCTTCAGGAATGTCTAGACCTTTCCCATCGAATTCATCGAGAAAGATTTCTTTTCGGTCATGTTTCAAGAGGTGTGCGACCTCATGGAAAAAGGTGAACCATATCCGATCATTTGACTTGCCATAAAGCGATAATTGGATAACCGGTTGGGATTTTACCCAACGAGTAACACCACTAACACGAGCACGGGGAATCGATGGAACAATAACTAAAACAACACCAGATTTTAAGCAGATTTCTTTGAGATTGTTTTCAATATCTTGAAAAGGAGAAAGTGCCAATGACCGGATTTCTTCTAATGATGACACAAAAGAACTCTGATTGTATTTGGGGCTGTTCACATTTTCTACTACAATCTCCCCAAGACGAATCCAAGAAGAAATAGCGATAGTATCGCTTTGGTCAGGACGTGTACACCGGAATGATCCTGACATCTTTGCATATGTTGAATCCCATTCTTCGGGTGAGGCAATACTGAATAATCGTAATAACTCATCGACAATAGCAACGAGGTTATTATGAGTGATATTTTGTTTGGTAAGATATCCTGCCTTCATTAACTCACGAATTGGGAATTGTCGCGCCCAAGAATCCCATGAACCAAGCCGTTTTGCTTCAGATATTCTGGCTAAACTCTGTTGATATTGTAATTCACGATTCAACCAGAACTCTGCAGTGCTACCCAACACACGTTCGAGTTTAACAGCGGTGTCATTGGAGATACCTTTCTTTCCTTTGATGATCTCATTGATGTGTTTTAATGACATCCCCATCCGAGTTGCGAAGTCAACTTGTGACCAGCCTCGCTCTTCAAGGAGATCCATAATTGTGTCCCCAGGGGGTGAGATCCAATCCGGTGCGAAACTCTTCATACTAATAGTCATGATAATCCACTATATCGACAATTTTGACTTTGTTCACCTTAGACCATTCAACTCTGCCATCAGGGGTTCTTGGAATTGGTGAATTCGCCGGTTCAAAGCATAAACGAATAAGTCCTTCGAGGGAGACTGCATATTGGCCTGTTCTTTCCCTATCAAGGGCATGAGGCTTACCAGCAGGCAAATTAGTTACAAACGGAGCGGCTACAATTTCCGCCAGACGTGTTTTTAATTTTTTGGCACATGGAGCACCGAGTTTGCGTTTCGCCACTCGCTCGATTTCACATATCTCCTTTATTTCGGGAGAGGCAAAGTCTACGATGTCCATTTACATAATATCATTAACCTAGTAGGTAAATAACACTGTCGGTAGAATTTGATAAAAATTATTTAAAAACAAGATCCAGCATCTTCCGGATATACCTCTCATCCTCTTGAAACAGAACATGGTTCATATCATAAATTGAGTCCGCAGGATAATCGAAAACCCCGCCAACGGATCCCTTTTTCGTGACAGAGACGATGAAAGAATCGAGCGTAATACTGGTCCCTTTCTTCTTCTCGTTGAGCTTTTGTTCGAGCTCTTTAATGGAATTGCACAACTGGATCTTCTCATCCTTAAATCCGGATTTTATGTTTACCAGACCTTTGGGATCCACGAAAAGGAGGTGCTGTATGTTCCCGTACACAATCCAGATAATGAAGTCCGGGTAGAAATTGACATTCTCGAAGAACCCGACACCCCGTTTGGGGAAATTACGCAGGACAAAGACCTTCTTTCCTGAGAATCTATCCGGGTTGTTCTCGATGTGGTTTTTGAGGTCAAGGACGAATTTTCGTTCACCGATGTTAAGGCCCTCAGGATGAATTTCAACCTTCAGTGCATCACCATACCGGGCGAGAAGCGGTTGGTAAAGATGCCGGTCGAAAAAGATATTGACAAGGTTGAGATTTTTCTCTCCTTTGTATAATTTTTCGATATCATTTTTGATGAGTTTTTCAACAGCTTCAATGAGGGCCTGCTCCTTTTCACTAACGCGGATGTGGTACGTGAAGTCAAAATTCCCGTGATTTTCGTCAAGAGTCTTAATGTCAAGATGATTCTTGACCCAGAGGTTCCGCTTTTTATCGTAATACTTCTGGAGATATTTCCGAAGGATGGCGATTGCGATATCCTCGATAAGCGCCAGATCTTTGCATTGTTTCGGGATTAGGAAATCTTCCTGACATTTGAGGCGATAGAGTTTTTTCCGGATAATCTCCCTGAGTTCCTGTTCCCCGAAAACAAAGTTGTACCAGTTCTTCTGGATCCGTGTTTCCAGGAGTGCGAAATAAATCCGGCTCCAGTTAAGCGCATCGATGTGAGCAGGATTGATGAACCGGTCCGGAAATTCAGATTCAGCGTCAATGCCATATCCCTTTTTCAGGCTATCTTCGACATCGACCTTTGCCAGAAGATCCACATCGGCTTTGATGCTATCATCAATGACGAGAGTGAAGAGATCTTCCCTTTTGAAGAGCCGTTTATCGATATGGGGAATGAGCAGCCCCTCCCTGAGATAATCATCATTGATACGGATTGAAAGGGGAATATCGATGTAGGTATCGACTTCAATGCCCTCCTCGATGAGGTACTCACGGAACTGTTCGAGATAATTGGCCTCGATACCGAAGATATTGAGGGTTTCAAGGAGCGGTATGAATTGAGGGGCGGAGTCTTCCACGGCGCTGCTGCGTTTGAGTTTATGGTCCTTGCCCTTGAGCCGGACCCCTCTGCCAAATAACTGAATGATCTGGGTGCCCTCGCTCTTACCGATGTTGAGAAGGCCCATGGTTGAGACCCGCCAGGTATCCCAGCCTTCTATGAACTTCCGGGCTCCGATGAGGATATTGACCGGGGACGCTTTCTCTTTGATGCTGGCAAAGAGCGATGCGGTGAGTTCATCCTTATCCGACCGAATGATGGTCTCATGCTTTTCTACGAGCCTGATGAATTCTGTGTCTTCGCCGATGTTGATGACCCCGAAATACGGGTTATCGTTTCCACACCGGAGCGCGATCTCGCCCTGTGCTGTTTTCAGATTCACGAGATGGAGCGGAGCTGGAGCCTGAGCATGAAAGATTCTTGTGAGAATATCGGCGTAAGTCTCTTCGGGAGTCAGGTTCTTTGCCTTGAGGTACGCGAGTTTCTGTTCAGGATAACTAGGGGAGAAGAGGTCCCTGCCGGAATTTTTGTCAATGAGCCCGGATTTTCCTTCGTAGATTGACCGAATGGTACTCACTGTCCAGCCGTGGTCATTTTTAAGGGCGGCAGAGAGGAACCGGATTACTTCGAGAACATCCGATTCACCGGTCCTTCCCTGGACCCTGCTGCCGACAAAGATCCAGAGCGGAGCTTCGATGTTGTACTCCTTTGCAAGTTCGGGATTTTCGTCGAAGACCCGTTTCTGCTGGTAGAAAGTAAGGAGGTTTGCCAGCATGACGATGTGCTTGGTCTTCTGGTCGAACTTTGCGTCCTTGACATTGAGCAGCCGGTAATCCTTTCCGTACCCATCGCGATAGAAATAACGGTACGAGTAGTCGAAGAGCGTAGATTTCCCATACCCTGTGAGGAGATCGTTCTCATCCGTTTTCTTCCCGACTGCGGCGACTGCCTGTCCGAACGTGGCACTGTACTCGAAAGTGAAGCCGTCCGTGGCGATCTTCTTCCGCAGGTCCATCCACGATGTTCCGCCACTGCCTTTGTGGCCTTCATCCACGAAAACAAGATTTTTAGTGTCGAAGCTGGCGATGTCAACGGAGACGCCCTGTCCTTTCTTCTCTTCCGTGAGCTTGTTGATGTCAATGACCTGGACCACGGACGGAGCAACAGCAGATGCGAAGAGGCCGCCCCGGGGCTGGAAAGGTTCGGCAGGAATTCCGCTTCTTGCAAGTTCGACCAGGTGCTGACCCGTCATGGACTCGTTTGGAGTGATGAGCAGGATATTGTCGAGGCTGATGCGGTTGGACCCGGCATTGTAATGCGCGAACTGGAGATAATTGATGTGGAGGATGAGCGTCTTGCCGCTGCCAGTAGCCATCCAGAAGGCGAGTTTGCGAAGGTCGTCCTCATTGTAGAGAAAGTTCGTGGTCACGTGCTGCTTCTCAATGAACTCATACGCGTACTCGTTGAGTTCATCGAGAAATCTCTGCGGGCTCTGGAAATACCGGTCAAGGAAGATCTCGGTATAGAGTACGGCAAGGTGCTGGAAGTACGTAAACGTAATGGGAATATCCCGGTGGCGGTTGATCCGCTCCACGTAACTTCGGATGTGAGTATCGTAGGTTTCGAGGTTTGCCCGGACCCGGGGATCGAGGTCCTTCCACGAGATTAGGGCATGGAAGAGATAGCTCTTGCCCTCTTCATCATATCCTTCCTGAACGTCCTTGAGGAGGGCCTGCATCTCATCGAAGTTCTTTTTGCCAAAGAGTCCGTGCATGTAACTTGCGAGGATGAGATGGTCGGCAAGCCGGGTGGATGGCTTTGCCTTCCCCTTTGCGTTCACGACCTTGGTCTTCGCTGCTGCCATGCGATGCTCCCCTGTCAGGCACCCATGAGCCGCTGGAATTCGGGTTCGATGGGGAGAGCCCCTTCAACATGGAAATCCCCGTTGATGAAGACCCGCTCGGCTTTGAATTTGGGATCGGTGAGGATCTTTTCCTCGATGAATAATTTATCTGATTTGAGATCGAGCCCGGGTGTTGTTCGCCAGATAATCGTGGTCGCCTGCCCACTCAACGTCTCCCCGTGAACAATCCGGTATGTTGTCCCGTTCTCCGCGAAGGTCCGGATCCGTTTTACCTTGAGGCCGAGCAGGTAGTTGAAAGTCTCGACAAGATCCACGGTCTCATCATGCAACTCTGAGTCTTTTGTAATCCGGAGGGTATATTCGAACGGACGTTCGAGTTTTGTGACATTCATGCGGCAGGGGCTCTCCCGGGTCTCGAAGTCGAGCATGTACCGGAGCACATATCCGTCCATGTCCATGAGCGTCTTCTGGACCGTGCCGCCTTCCATGAAATCGATGTTGTTGAGTGTATCCTCGTATTGCTCCAGTGAGAGGTACTTGAACATGTGGCTGATACCGTCAGTGTTCTGGGGCTTGCCATCTTTCCATTCAGATGAAAAGACACTCTTTTTTATGCGGGGAACAATTATCGTTTGGAAATAATCCCCCATTTCAATGAGTATATATCTGCGATTTCCCTTATCTCTGCGATTTAAATTCAATACTGATTGTGCGGTTGTTCCCGATCCGGCAAAGAAATCGAGAATAACTCCCGTTTCTTTGCTTCCTTGAGTGAACAATTCTTCTAATAATAATGTTGGTTTTGGAAATGCAAGTTCGCGATTTCCAAAAAGATCAATCATTTGGTTTGTTCCCGTGGTTGTGAAAACATTCGGGGCGATTATCGACGAATATCCTGTATATTGGGCTTTTAATTCGGATAAAAATGATTTTCTCCGAGGTCTGCCATCTGGAGATGGCGGCCAAATAATTCTTTTCTCCTGAATTAATTTGGCCATAGTATTTTTGTCATATCTCCAGCCCATAGGGGGCTTTCCATAATTAATTCCAGTATCAGGATTAATCAGATCAAAGTGAAGGTTTGGTCTCTCATCCTGAGGAAGTAAACCTACCATGTTCCCACTCGTCCACGGCCCACGTGGATCATTATCAGGATTTGTGTATTGACTCTCGTCTCGTAGACTTCCTCTTAATTTTGTTCCATAACAGAGAACATACTCATGATCTACAGATACACCCGTCACATTTCTATTATCCTTATTTTGCCTGCTTTTCCAAATGAATCGAGATATAAATGCGGCATCGCTAAAAATCTGAGTAAAAATTGTATTTAATCGGTCTATCTCATCTTCTCCGATGCTCGTAAAAAAGATTCCATTGGATGGCATGAACGATTTGGAGAGATAAATTCTATCTCCCATCATTGCCAGCCAGCTGCTATGCTGATAATTATCTTTATACAGAAAACCATCATTCCCTGTATTATACGGCGGATCAATGTAGATGCAGTTCACCTGCTCCCGATACCGTCCCTGCAATATATTTAGTGCCTGCCAATTCTCGGATTTAATTAAAAGACCCCCTGTTGCTTCGTCAATATCGTCAAATGAGGCAAGCAATCGATCTTTGAATTCTTGAGGGAAAAATTTCGTGTCCAAAACGAGATACAGATGTGACTTCAGAAACTCCACATCGATGACATCGCTCTTCTTACCGGTAAGAGTTGCCTGTCCCCCAGGTTCTCCAATATTGTAAAGATTTTTCCACTCTACAATCTGGTTTGTGTTTTTTGCGATCTCCCCATAGAATGACTCAGGCACCCTATCAAGTGTCATGCAATAATTCGCAATCAACACGAACTTTTTCTTCTCGAAAAGTTTTTTCTGGAAATTCTCAATCTGTGCAAGGAATGAGATAATATTCGTGGATACCTCTTTCATCACCCGGACCCGGTTCAGGTAATGCTCAACAGGGATTTCCTTGTTGGTCCCGAGATCATCGAGATCAATCATCTCATTTTTAATGTAAAAGTCCAGTTCCTGAGTGAGGAAACCCTCCAGATCCTTGTGGATGAAATAATCCGTTGTGTTGCGCTTTGCATAAGTTGCTAAATGCTTAGTCACCAGATTTTTTCCATCGATTTCCCGCTTCAACCCGGTTCTTAATCCAATATCCGGTATAGCAGCAAGAATCGCTGTCTTTTCCTGTTCATTCAGGGTATCCTGGACATTCCGGGTTCCTATCGTAGCCTTTTCAGAATCGGTCATTGCCCGGTATTCGAAAAGAATGACGAGCTCTTTCGTTTTGTCACTATAGGAGACATTCCCTTCCCCAGTGTGAAGGATAAAAAACCGGTTCTCAGTCTTTGTATTGTTCATTGCAGTCTCGGCCTGCACAACATGGAACCGGACTGTATATTCCCCGACACGGAAAGCGTAGTTGAAGAAATATTCCCCGGTCTTGATGTAGTATTGTTCCTTGTTTGCCCAGTGAAGCAGCACTTCTTCTCCGTTATAGGGTACTGCAAATTTTTGCTTTGCTGAGTACCGGCGCATGCTCATGAAATCCCCATTGTCATAGTACCTGGAGAAGAACTGATAGATATGGTTGAAAACCTCTGCTTTGTGCTCATCAGACACAGATGCAGCAGTGAATGCTGTCGTTTTCTCATTGTATTGCTTTGCCAGATCAGCACCTATCGGTGTGTTGGCAAACTGAGGGTTGAAAGTCCCCGAGGGGAGAATTGCGGAAGACCCCAGTGTCTTTTCTATCGTGGTTTTCAGATCATCCAGTTCTTTCTTTGCAGCGACTTTCGTTGATTCTGATATTTTTCCAAACTCTATATCAACCGAGGCGATAAGGTCCTTCTCGATGAATTTTTCAATCACATCCCGCTTCCGGTTTATGATCCGGTAAATACCGAAATCAAGATCGGTGGATTCGAACTGGAATAGTCTTCGCAAGAGAACTTGTAGTTTTTTTAAATAATCATCGGCCATTATTCATCGCTTCCATGTTTGTTTTGACGAAAAATCACGTTTTGAGGCGGCTTTCATCCTTATTGCATTCACTAAATATTCGCCATCATCTGAAGGAAATTCATTCAACGAGTTGATAAAGAAGGCCCACCATTTTTTTGGGTTCTTAAGATTTTTTAGAACCGAAAGTTTACCAACTAGATCTCTACCGGAAATACCCGAATGTTCAGATAATTTCTCTACAAGTTTAACGTCAAATCGAATAGGAAATGTACTTTCTTCCCAAAGTCTCGATTTATCAACATAAGCATCAGATAGTATCTCTAAAATTCCTACAAATTCCGAATATCCAGTAATATAACAAATTAAAAAATCACCTTTCTGAAGGTTTTTTGCGCGGTTGGCTTGATTGCCTGTTGTTCCATATATCCTAGCACCGTTATTGAGGAATTCCCTCCACGAAGTTACATTAAAAATTGCAAGGTAATACTTCGAAATCATTCTGATCACTTCCTCCACCGGCAGATATTTCCATAACTGCACTGCCCGCAGGAATCTCCCGGGCATGGTTGAAATTTCCGTCGCTTAATCCCATCGATATGTTCGCCGGCTTTTGCCTCCGCTGATTTGAGATCGTTTTCATTCATTGTCACTTCGGCCAGAGACGCATCTTCCAGATATGCAATCGATCCCTTCGTCACCGTATCGCCAAGCATTGTCAGCCCCTGTGCATAAATCCTGACCTGCATTGATGCCTCGTCCTGCGTTGTCACGCTGTCCGATGTCTTGTAGTCGCGGATCTCCACACCCTCGCCATCATGGAGAATCACATCGATCTTCCCGACCACGGTTGCCCGATGCAGTGGGTATTCGACCCGGGTCTCCACTTCACGGATGCGGAGCATATCGTCCTTGTGATCTTTCGCGAACTTGATCAGCCTCTTCTTCGCTGTATCCCGGACCTTTGTTTGGCGGCTTTCATCAGCAAACGGAAGATAGAAATGACGGTCCACGGCATTAACCACCGCACTGATCGGAGACGCTCCGTTTTTCATCTGCTCGGCGGCAATCCTCATACAGAAATGCAGGGATGTACCGTATCCGAGATATTCGGAGAGACCTGGCTGATATCCCCACACGGTATTCAGCCGGTACATGTGAGGGCACTTCCCGTATACAATCAACTCTCCTGCAGAATAAGACTGGATATCTTCTGCATTCCCGTGAGGGGAAAGGTCATGCAGCGGCAGGTGATCCCGATCAGAAACTGGCGTCATCCGGTCCACCGGGAGGCAATCATCTACAAACTCACTGACTCCCTTCCTGCGGCCGTTCATCCTTGTGAAGTAACTCACGACAAGAACATCTTTTGCCCGGGTCAGGGCCACATACATGAGCTTCCGCTCGACCTCCATGTCACCCTCGTAGCGTTGTACGTCGAAGAGGTCACGGGGAATCAGCCAGTGCTTCTCTGCTCCTACCATCCTCGACGGGAACCGTCCGTTCACCACAGAAGGAATAAACACCAGAGACCATTCAAGCCCTTTTGCCTGGTGCACGGTCATCAGCTGGATGGCATCAACACCACGGAGATCATCGCCCATTTGCTCTTCGTACGACGAGGACGCGTAAGTGTTCATGAACCAGCAGAGACTTTTCAGATCGGCCTCCCAGTGAAGCCGCCGTCCTCCCAGCCGGTTTGCGGTCTCGAAATCCGTGAGCATCGAACCAAACCGGCCAAGATTTGCCATCACGACTGCATGCTCCGGGTTCTCCGGATCCAGATTCTGGTATCCGAGTATCGTAAGCAGTTCGTAATACATCTCGGTGAAATGCTTGTAGGTCCCTCGGAGGGTCGATGCTTTCCACGTGTCAAGCTCCGCGGCAATGCCTGCAGGTATCACAATCTCCGGGACCGCATCGTGCCAATCATGCAAGGCTGCATCCCGGAGATCATCTCCCCGTATCGTATCTTTACTGGACCACTTCGACTTCTGGAAAAAACCATCAGTGGACAACCATGCAATCAGCTTCCCTGCTGCCTGTACATCCGAGCGCCGGAACAGCCCTACCTTGCCACCTACGATGAATGGAATATGACGCTGGCGGAAAACATCAATGAATACAGGACCGGATGTATTCACACTTCGCAAGAGAATACCGATATCAGCGTAGGTGCATCGCTCGGATTTCACGTAATGATCGATCTGATCCGCTATCCATTCTACCTCCGAGACATCTGATTCAAATTCTCCAAGATATACCCCGCCGGCATCCGCTCGTGTTGCCACCAGATGATCATAATGCACCAGCGTAAAACAATCGGAGAATTTGTTTGCCGAATCAACGATTGATATAGTACTGCGCCGGTTCTCTGTGATCGAGATGGTCTCAGCGTCTGTGTGCGCCGTAATAAATTCATCAAAACATCCCGCATCCGATCCCCTGAACTGGTAAATGGTCTGCCGGGGATCTCCCACAATGAACGTACTCCCCGACTGGCCGATCAAGTTAATCAGTTGCTCCTGGGCACGGTTGATATCCTGGTATTCATCAACAATCAGGTATTTCACCGTCGAGAGAACTGCGGGCTTTTCTTTGAGGTGACTTACGGCGAGGGTAATCATGCGGTTGAAAGTCAGCCGTTTGTGGTGAGTAAGATGCTCTTCGTATTTTTTATAGGACCGGAAAAAATCCTTGGCTCGCTTTTCGAGTACAGAATCCGGGATTATCTCGGAATACAAAACATTTAGTGTCTGCTTGAATAACTCGCAGTTCTCCGAATAATTTCTCCCGCCGGTCAGGTGCAGGTCCCACCCGAAACGAAGAAGAAATGCCATCTCCTGATTTTCATCGAGACTGCCAAAGCCCCCATACCCAAAGTGGTCCTGCAGAATCCGCAGGCAGTATGCATGGATGGTTCCGATGAACATCTCGCCGAGATGAGCACACTGTTCTTCCCCGCCAAGTTGTTTCACCCGCTCATAGACCCTGCTCTTCATACTCTGGGCGGCTTTCTCCGTAAACGTGAAAGCAACGATGCATGACGGCGGAACATTATCGACAAGAAGAAGTGATACAATTTTTCGTGTCAGTGTTTCGGTTTTCCCGGCCCCGGCCCCGGCAATGACCCGGATATATCTTTTCTTGGATAGAACCGCATTTTTCTGACTTTCAGACAGCGGTTTAGGTTCCATGAGGATTCTATTGAGAAGAGATTGTTCCGCGCCCATAGGTGAACATTGCATGTCTTCCAATTTAAATATTAAAGGCATGAATATCTGACAGCGTAATATTAAAACGAATACTTTATCGATCCGACAATCCCATTGACATCCATTAGTCAGATTTCAGGTGCCTACGTCAATGAAAACCGACGAGAAGATTACATTTTTACGATATCCCGGGGGTAAACAACGTCACCTTTCCTATTTTGTCCATTTTCTTCAGCACTCGGAGAATTCCGAGAGACGGTATGTTGAACCATTCCTCGGCGGAGGATCTGTCTTTTTCTTTGTTGAGCCTGAAAAGGCGCTCTTATCAGATAAAAATCATGAACTTATCGACTTATATAATGGAATTCGGGATTTTCCTGATGATGTTTGGGAAAAATACCAAAAATTTCCGAATACAAAACGAGGTTATTACTCTATACGGTCATGGAATCCGGAAGATCTTGATGTACCAACAAAAGCTGCAAGAACGTTATACCTAAACCGCACTTGTTTCAAGGGTATGTGGCGCCACAATGCAAATGGTGAGTTCAACGTTGGATATGGGGGACAGGATCGCAGATGGGCTATTTGCGAAGAGAATCTCAAAGAAGTATCCGAACGGTTAAAACACGCCGAGATCCGATGCGACGATTTTGAAAATATCATAAAAAAATGTTCAAACGGAGATCTCCTCTTCCTTGATCCTCCATATCGGCCTCATGAACGAGAGGAGTTCAACGATCATTATGGCTATGGACAATTTGAATTCAAAGAACAGCAACGTCTTGCAAAGGCCCTGATTCGAGCTTCACGAAAAGGAGTGAAATGGGTAATGACGAATTCCAATCACGAGGATATTCTGAATCTTTATCACGTCTTCTTCCATTATCCTCTTGAAAAAGGAACAGGTGAGATCCCTGGAAAAATTACTAGAAATTGTGGAGAAGTTGTAATTCACAATTTGAGAGAGGCAGCCGTATGAAAATTGAGGGAAAAAACATTCAGAAAAATTCACTTGCCTTACTTGAAGAATTTCTCAAAAAAGAACAAGAGAAAGAAAATGCCGGCGAATACAAAACTTGGAGGTTTGTTGGGTATGTTCTTGATATAAGTTATGATAAAACAACAATCGTTACCTGTGATGCATTTAAGAAATCTGTGGGGGGAATACCAAGAAATTCCCTTCTTATAATGGTACCATCAGAATTTGCAGAAAAAATTCCTCTTCATTTTACCTTACTCCGAGTTTTAGATTCTGCCCCAACGCCATTATCCAAAGAGGTCCAAGAAACATATTTTGAGCTTCAAAAAAGATCCATGCCCGACCTTGATGTTTTTACATTAAGTGAGCTTCAATGGGGGGGGTTAGAAACTGAAGTCCTCGGGATGTTTTATCCCGATCCTAAAAATGTACAGGCAATTGAATTCTCAGGTGACATCAATAACTACGTCAGTGCAATAAATTATCGCGTCTATTCTCCAGATAACATAATTCTTGATACTATTGTAAATTCACTTGTTCCTAAAGATAATCAATTTCCAATTGGCAAATTACGATTAACCGAATGCCAATTTCCTCTTGAAGAGGCCAAATTACCAAATGTTAAAGTTATGGTTTCTCCACGGGATTTTTTGGGGACTCGTACAGCGATGTTTGGGAAAACCCGATTAGGTAAGAGCAATACAATAAAGATTATTGCTCAATCCATTATTGAAACAACTGAAACAACAAAAAATGTGGGACAAATAATATTTGATATAAATGGAGAGTATGCGAATGATAATATTCAGGACAACAATTTTTCATTGAAAAGTGCCTATAAGGATCGTTGCGAGGTGTTTTCCTTTCGTCCCCGACCCAATATAGGAGCACACGTTTTAAAAATAAATTTTTATGAACACACAGAAAGGTCACATAGTATCTTGATAGATTTACTGAATATAGATCAAAGAAATTCTGTGTATATTAAGGGATTTACATCTACAGATATTCCATCAATAGAATCGTTAGGGACCATAACGGATTATGGAGACAAAGTTCGCGCACAACGACGAATTCTTATTTACTGGGCAATTTTAGCAGAAGCGGGTTTTGCGGCGAATGAGGAGTCCCTTAAACGAAAGTTACACAAAATCAATCGGAATGCAAATAGTACCTTTGACCCTTGTCTTCGCAATGAGTTAAGACAAGCCCTATATGCTCCAAACCAACCACCCGAAATTAATTCCTTAAATTCCTTAAAAACAGAATTTAAAAAAGTACAGGATTTTATTCGACGTAGTCCTGGAAGTCCATTTTTAAACTCCGCAACGCCACCACAACCCGGCAACGATCCAGAACCGATTTTTGATGAGGGCGATAAGGCATTATTAAAATTTTTAAACCCAGGTTCGGCAGCTGGGCCAAGGATGATCTATCCGTATCATGATTATCATGATACCGATGCAAAAAATATCTTCACACAAATTTTATCCTTTATTGACGAGGGGAAAACTGTAATCCTCGATTTAGGCAACGCGAATCCAATGATGCGGGTCTATTATTCTGATGAATTATCTAATGAAATTTTTAAACATCAGATGGGAAAATTTACTGAAAATACTTTGAAAGAGGACCAATTTATCCAAGTATATTTCGAAGAAGCTCATAATTTATTTCCCCAGAAAGACGATGTAACAACAATATATTCACGTTTAGCAAAAGAAGGGGCAAAATTTCATATTGGGATGGTATACTCTACCCAATCACCGAGTACAATAAATAAAGATCTTCTCGCTCAAACAGAAAATTTCTTCATAGCGCACATATCCGCTAGAAATGAAGTAAAAGCACTTGCTAATCTTAACGTGGCATATGAAAATATACAAGAAGATATATTGCGGGCAAAAACCCCGGGTTATCTTCGTATTTTAACCCGATCCAATCGATTTGTCATTCCAGTACAAGCGGAAAAATTTTCAATTCCTGAACCTACAAAAAGCGGGGGCAAATAACCAATGCCGTATCGTGCCGGGGGAGGCCTCCCCGCAGAAACTGCAAGTAAATTGGGACACCTTGATGTATTACAAAGCTCGTTGGTCCAACAACTTTGTCAAAATTTTAAAAAACCAGTAATCCCAGTTGCATGTAAAAATATCGGCTGGGAAAATATTCCCGATTCTGGGACTCCATTACGTTATTACATTGGAATTGACGGCTCTTATCAAACCGTTTCATCTGAAGAATCTCCATTTTCGAAGATTACATTTGTAAAAACGGCCCTTGTTCAACTTGATCAACACGCACTCGATAAGATTAACCAAGATACCCCACATCCATTCGAGTTACGTGATTTAATGCGAAAGTCGGCGATATATCATGCGACTGTCTTCCCTCTTCAAAATATCTCTTTCCCTGACATGAATTATATGAATAATTATCATGCAATTCGTCACATCATTTATGATTCTTTAAAGGACCCCTCTCCTCAAATGAAAGGGCAAGTGATGGAGACATTAAAATGGCTTGCTTATCAGAAATGGGGAGATGATGAGCGAGATTTAACTGAATTTGAATGCCCACATTGTGGAAAACTTACCACATTACCATTCGATGCAGAAAAAGGAAGATGTAATGAGGATAGATGTAATGAGGAAATTTTTCTTTCGGATTGGTTAGGTTTTCATCTTGAAATGACAGATGATAGCGCACCAGAACAAATTGCTTCTTCGTATATGTCCGTTCATGAAACTCTTCTTTTAATGACTATAATTCGTGATTATTGGGAAAATAATAGAGATAAAATATCTGAGTGTCTTTTCATCAAAGACGGTCCATTAGCTGTCCGTGCTCAATACTCCAAGATAGTTGATCCTATACGTCGCTTTCTCATTTTTGCACAAAGTAAAGGTTATCCAATCCATATTTTGGGTCAAGAAAAAAGCGGTGGATTTTATGATCATTTTCAATTTATTAGTAAAGAGGTTCCATCAAAGACATTCTTTATTCCTGGTAATGATTATATAAAAAAACAGATTCAAAGACGCCCTGATACCGTAGCAATATATGGAAAATTCACTAATTATGGTACAAAAATATTTGCGAAATTTAACGAATATCAAAAAATAGTCTTAAATATTCCGATAAATCCTCCAACTAATGTAAATCCTGATCCAAAATTAGGAGATGTTATCGGTATTGAGCGGATCTTTAAAACAATTCCTCTACTCTTTACTTATCGACATGACGGGGGGCTATTACCAATAGAACTTGCACATAGTGTGGCTTCATTATCTACATATCCGTCAGCAGAGATTTTAAAAAGATACACAGAATCTCAACAATAAATATCCATTATTTTTTCAAGATGATTCGGAAATTCCTCTTGTCTCATTCGAATAACTTATTTCTCCAATCTCCCTCACTCCCGCCCCCTTCAGCGCCTCATACGTACTCTGCATCCCAATCTCTGGCGGGATAAAAATAATGAATCCATCCCGACCCCGGGTCAGCAGTACCCGATAGCTATTCACGCGCAACCGGTGCGGATCCTTCGCCTTCGAACGTTTAGCCGGTGGACTCTTCCAGAGGCTATCCCATACAAAATCATCTCCCCAACAGATAATGGGGAAATCCAATTCGAGCCCTTGACACGAGAACTCCGTTGCAACATCACGAAGCGCACAACAGGAGTTAAACGAGCTTGGGGGATCGTTGTACCACGGGCCTTCTCGCATATTCTTGGTGTAATTGTATTCATTGTGGATGCCCCACTTCGGGAGATTCTTTGCCTTTGAGGAGGCAAGGAGGCCATAGCGTTTGTCCTCTTGGCCCTTGTACCGCTCCTTCACATAATTTGTTGCGACATTGATGTCCTGCGTAAGGTAGACATCAAAGCCTTGGCTTGTGACGCGTTCTGACAAGGTTTTCGCATGAAGGAGATCGCCTTCGAGTATGGCAGAGATCCATTGGGCAACATCCTCGGCCAGATGAGACCGAAGAGAGACGGAGAGATCGAGAACATTGGTTGTTGCCAACTTTTTTGCTGTGGAAAAAGTTCCGGCAATCTTCTTGGGGCAATGAACGACCCACGGCTTCTGCATTTTGTTGAGTGCATCATTCCATTGCGGTAATCCCGATTCTTCGCCAAGATGGATCTCCTGCCCTTCGCCAATGAGAGCCACCATCAAGCCCCATGAGTTCATCCGTTCCGCTAATCGGAGGAAATCTTCTGGTTCGCTTGTGGCATGTCCTCGCTTCTCATTCACTCGCTCGGCATCCCAAGCCCGTTGCGCTTCATCATAGACCCAGATGTGTTCATGGGGGATCTTTGCCGTCTCCCCACCATACTCTTTCAAGAATCCATGAACATCTTGAACAAAAATTTTATATTTCAAGGCATGTTGAAGCACTTTCACTAAAGGACCATTCCCGGAGAGAAACACTGCGGTATTCTGGATGTTGGAGTCTTCGAGGTGATTCTCATAGACTAGTTGAATTCCCACCAGTGTCTTTCCCGCTCCGGGCACACCGGTCACAAGCGCCAGATGCAGCTCATTGTTTGCCTTCGCAGATTGTGCGATGGAAAGTAACTCTGCGATTGTCTGGGGAATGCCGGCGCTCAACGCTCGTTTGATCTGCGGTAAAGGTTGCTTGTTCCAGATCGTCCGGGCTGCTTCGATTAACGAGGGCAGCGGGGAGTATTCCGAAGAGATCCAGGCTTGAGGATCAATCAGCGGTCCCGCTTCCAATTCAGACTCAAGGGTGAAAACATCGGCGATATGATCTGGCGAGAGAACAATCACGTCCTCATTCCTTCTGATCAAATCCTTGGCTCGTGCGAGAACGAGAATCGGGAGAACGGAATATGGCTGGGAACCCGCATGATAATTTTTCAAATCGCGGGCATATGCAGCAACCTGATCACTATGGGCTTGAAGGAGTGTGGCATAATCTTTGAACTCGAGAACAAAAACACAAGGTCCTAGAATAATAACATCCGGCCGTCTTCCTCGTTCGCGGGGCAATTCGTATTCGAAGATGATCGTATAATCTTGAATTGCGGGTTTGATCTGCACGAGCTGTTTTAACTCACGTTGAAGAATGTCGAACGAATGATCCCACGCAAGAATTTGACTCTGATCTGCCGGAGAATTCATGCATCGTTGATGATGCGCCTGCAATGACGAGAGCCAATCGGATTTCGAGAGCGAGAGAAACGTGTGAATAGATCCGAACCAGCCGCAGGGATTTGTCGTATTCATTCGGTGGGCATCTCGTGTATAATCAATAGTAAGCCTGGGTGGAGGGATAAACATTATGTCTAGGGCGCGATACATCTGAACTTCATACAGTAATCATAACAGGTTCATGTATGGAAGACGATGCCGAATGGATCACGTATCGGGATCAAATATGTTATCCTGTTGAAAAGTATCTCCTCGGATATCCCGTCCGAGATAAAGAACGCCTCATTAGTGCGATAATAAGTAACGCTTTCACGAATGAACCGGTCGATTTTGAAAAACAACTCAAAAAAATTCCAATGGATGAAAGTCTAGAGACAATTGGTGATTTCGTTCTGGATTTTGCAATTATCGAAAATTTTCCCAAAAAAGAACACTCAACTCCCAAGGAAATTAATGATTTGCGGGAATTTTATAGCAACAATCAAACTCTCCAGAGATTTTCAAAAAATTGTATTCATCTACAAAATTTTATCCTCTGGGGGTCAGATCAAAGGACGAACCAGATCTGGAATCAACCGACAACAGAAATTTTAGCAGATCGATTTGAGATGCTTATTGCAGTGATTTATCTGGAAAGAGGAATTGAGGGAGTGAAAGAATTCCTGAAAAAACATAATTTTTTCGACGAGATTGACAAAATAAAGAATATTTAATAATTATTTATTCACGGAGAGTAAGTTAGCTATGGCGGATACATCCACACAACGCGAAGTTGAAAACTGGATTCGTAAATATTGGTTGACGTTAAAATTCAATCAGGATTTCGAACAGAAAAAACTCACATTGGTATCCGGTGGAAGATTTGAATTTGATGCCGTGAACAAAGATGATTCTATCGTTATTAATATATCAACAAGCAGTGCAAAAACATCTGGCGGGAATTTAGGTTCGGGTAAACTTCAAAAAATACGGGCAGACATATATTTTCTTCTCCTTCTACCAGAAACAGTCAAAAGAAAATTATTGGTTTTCACTGAACCAGATATGGTTAATGTGTGCCAAAACGAGAAAACGAAGGGACGAATGCCTCAGAATATTGAAATATGTCTTGTAGATCTCCCGGAAAATATTCGAACAAAGCTTAATGGAGCTAAAAAAATTGCAACAAAAGAAATGACTTCAAAATAAATCTCTTAAAAAATCTATACAAAAGGAGGATCAAGAGACTTCACTGAAGGATGTCAGATAACAATAGGGCCCAAGCCCACGCGGCGTTTGAGCGTCCCTCCTCCCCCAAAATCTCCCCGTAAAACCGTCCGATTGCCCTCCTCAAAAATCAGGGCTCATATAATCCCCCATTCGTTAAAATACGCCCAAATTGAGCTCCATATAATACCCATTAGAGCCCCATAGAGGCACCAGAAACAGCCTTTTTTCTCATCCATAACCAAAAACCAGTCAGGACCCCGAAACCGCCCTCAAAACGCCGATATGAGATCCGTTTATTTCGTCCGATTGCCAAAATACGGCCGATTTGGGCTTGTTTTGAATCGGAGCCCGATACGGGCTTCTTTGAGGTACAAAAAGGGGTCATCGGAGGCCAGATTGAGCCCGGATTAGTGCAGGTCATTCATGGCTGTCTATGGGAGGGGGTTATGATATCTCAAGTAGGATAGGGCAGTGGTCGGAGCCAAATGTCTCTTTTTTATGAGAGCAGTCCTTGATAGAGTTTTCAAGATCCGGAGATACAAGGAAATAATCGATCCTCCATCCCAGATTTTTTTCCTTTACTCCCGGATAATTATGCCACCAGGTATACTCCACGCGATCCGCATTTATTTTCCTGAACGCATCAACCAATCCCAGAGAGAAGAGTTTTTCGAGGTCGTCCCGGTCTTCGGGCAAAAATCCGCTTGTTTTCTTTTTCTGCGAGGCGTTTGCAACATCCAATACATCGCGAGCCGTATTGAAATCCCCACAGATAATGACTGATTTGCCTTCGTCAATTGATTTATTGAGAGCCGAATAACACTCAGAATAAAATGCCCGTTTCATATCCTGGTATTTCGGCTTTGATGCCCCTGTCGGGAAATAACAGTTGTAAAGGACAAAATCCGGATATTCACTGATAAGGATCCGGCCCTCCATATCGAACTGGTTGCTCCCAAACGTCTTGCTTATCCAGGACGGTTTCTTTTTGGAGAGGGTTGCAACGCCACTATAGGGAAATTTGTCTTCCCTGACAGATGATGTGCAGTTGAGAGAGTAACTGCGGGTCAATGGCTCGAAGATTTTTGCTACAGCAGGTTCCTTCAATTTTGTTTCCTGCAGGCAGATGATATCAGGGTTTTCTTCGTTGATAAATTTTAAAAATCCATTATCCATTACATGTTTGAGTCCGTTTACGTTCCATGATATGATTTTCGTCATGAGATCGCTCCTTAATTGTATAATTTTTTAAATTAATTTGTTCTTCCTTCGCCCAGAATGGATCCAAGTCTCGATGACATCGGTGGGAAAGCGTCATACTTTGAAGAAGTATTCAGAAGACTATTAGTCCTCGTGAAAAATAACTTAAATTGAGTATCTATGGATATGGGCCTTTTATTCATAAATAGCGGTATTCAGGATTTATATCTCCCGATTTTTCATAACGACCGGAATTTTGCATTATCCGTTCTTACTGATGCAATGAAAATATGGAGTTCGAAAGAAAGGGAAATACCTCTTTTCCCATCGTGCGCTTTTCAAAAAAGTTCATGTGAGTTTTACGAGATTGCTGATGATCTGGGGAAGGAAAGAAGTAAGTCTCCTATCTTTATCGGCCCGGAGGCAGTATCTGATCAATGCCTGGGTGGAGTAGAATATGCGTGCAAACATGCGTCATATATTTTTTTCGTAGATTTTTGGAATCGGAAAATTGAGACGATAAAATGATCGCGAGGAACTTTCCGGAAGACCCGGACACATTTTCTGACAATAATCTCCAACAATTTGTAAATTTTTATCGACAATCCCCGGATCGTTCAGAAATCTTTAAATCTTATTCCGATCTTCAAAAAATAGTTGAATTATGGAGCAGGCAGAGATCGAAGCAAGTATCAAGGCGTACGAACCATTCCGGCACACCATTGCGATGATCAGGTTCCGGTGCCAGCTCTTCGAATACCTGCTCTCCACCCTTATGGCAAACTGGTGCATCCAGAAAGAACCCCAGCCGGCCATCCACGACTATTACTACGATAACGAGGGTGTGCTCGGCTATGCCGGGCAGGTTATCCCGCCCCGCTTCGAACTCTCGCCGTTCTTTTCAGAAATACGCTGACGCTGCCGGGTCCCGGACACCTCTCACAACGTAATGCACCGGCAGGCTGCCCTTTCGGAAACCATCCCCCCACGGTCACGGATGAGTGCCGTTCGTGGTACGGTTTCCCCGGCATGCTGCCGCCAGGTCCGGCCTCCGGTCTCTTCTTTTCCGGGCGAAAATGCCGGTACCTTTCCGCGTCCGGCATTTTCGCCCGGTCCTGCACGTCCTTTGAATGATCCAATAAAGTTCGCAACGAGGAATCCCTCATGAGAAAACCTTTCATCGTCACCCGTACTGACAGGTGGTTTGCTGCCGGGAGTGCCCGGCTTTTCCGGAATTGGCAGGAGAACGATAATATTCAATGGCCGGGAGGCGGGAGGACCCGGGCCGGCAGGGCAGGCAATTCCCCGGGGGGTGCCGGATGATCGGGACAAGCGCCGGCCTGCTCGAATTCCAGGCGCTCCTGGTCCTCAAGTCCTTTGCCACCCATGTGCTCCCCGGGCGGGTGATGAACCTCCCGCGGTCCTTTTGCGATATTGTCGGGATGCTCAACGGCGGGATGATGATCGGCGTCAAGCTCCGGCGGGTGTACCGGCCAGCCCTGACTCCCGTGCAGGCCGGAAAACTCTTCGGGCCGGACATCTCCCTCATGAAATCGTACTGCGTCCACAAACCCGTGCACCTCGAACTCTGGATCGCGGTCTCCGGAGGCCGGTGGCAGTTCTTTGAGATCGATGGCGACAATGTCCGGGAGGTAAGGCATGCCTGCCCGCCCTGAACAGCCACGGGTGCAGAAACGGATCCCGTCTGTCCCGCTCTTTTTGATCCCCAAGGTGATCCAGGAGCAGATCAAGAAAAAGGGCACCTCGGTCTTCTCGATCTTCGTGGAACGAAGGCTCCACCACCAGTACCGCGTCCGGGTAGAGACGTTCTTCGAGCATTCCCGCCGGGTCCGGGAGGGGAAGGCAGAAAAGCCGGAACCCACCGTGCAGGACGTGCTGGATGTCTGAACACTGCGATGAACCGCTTGTCCTCTTTTGGGTGATGGCGTGTGGACGGCCTGCTTGCTGACGCGGTCTCCCTGCTGGTCGCTCCCGGGCAGGTAGCCGAGGTCCGGGCCCTTTCCGACCAGCACACCCATTCCGGGTACTTTTCCGATCCCGCTGCCCTTGTCCGGGCCACCGGGCCGCTCGATGCCGACCGCTCGGTCATGGGGATCTACATCACGCTCAACCCGGTGAACCCGGCGCTCCTTTCCCGGCGGGCAAACCGGATCAAGCTGCGGTTGTCCCGGCATGATGCGACCACGGCCGACGCAGACATCATACGCCGGCGCTGGCTCCCGGTCGATATCGACCCAAAACGCCCGAGCGGGGTCTCAAGCACCGATGAGGAACATACCCTCGCCCGTGCAAAAGCAGAAGAGATCGCCGGGTGGCTCTCCGGCCTTGGGTTTCCCGAGCCGGTACAGGGGGACTCCGGGAACGGCGCCCACCTGCTCTACCGGATCGATCTCGCAAACGACGAGGCGGCGACAGCCCTCGTGAAAGGCTGCCTTGCCACCCTCGATGCCCTCTTCTCGGACGACCGCGTGGCCGTGGACACGGCAAACTTCAATGCCGGCCGGATCTGGAAACTCTACGGCACGGTCTCAAAAAAAGGCGACGATACCCCGGACCGGCCCCACCGGAGGAGCCGGGTACTCTCGGCCCCAAAAGAGCCGGAGATTGTAGACCCGGACCTGCTCCGGGCACTTGCAGAACGGCTGCCGGATGAGGTCCATGCACAGGCGGCCGTTCCAGTGGAAACAAAGGGGTATAAAAGTATTGCGAATTTGCCGGATTGGCTCAACGAACATGGTATCGCAGTAAAATCGGAAAAGCCCTTTAAAAACGGGAGATTGTACGTGCTGAAACAGTGCCCGTTCTCTTCGGCCCACAAGGACGGTGCATTTGCGATCCGGTTTGCAAGCGGTGCGGTCTTTGCCGGCTGCAAGCACACCTCCTGCGGAGGAGGGACCCAGCGGTGGCAGGAGCTCCGGGAACGGTTCGAACCGGACCGGGCTGCCCGCCGGGAATCCTATGCACAGAAGCAGAAAACGTGGAGCAGGGAACGGGCACAGGCAAAAGCAGAACGCGACGGTTCAACAGATCAGCCTCCGCCGTCACCCTCCCCGGAACCCCCGGTGCCGCCCCCCGGACCGGAACCGCCGGAGGACCCGGATTACCGCAACCGTGCCCTCGACATCCTTGCGCACGGCGACCCGGTGGCATACATGCTTGCCGCGTTCGCACAGGAGCATGTTGGCGATGAGATCCTTGCCCGCTGCCTCATCCTCTCGATGGCATCGCAGGCCGTCAGGAACTCCGACGGCCTCCACGTCTCGGTCACCGGCGAGTCCGGCAAGGGAAAGACCCACGCCTTCCGCAAGATGATGCGCCAGGTGCCGGACGCCTACAAGGTCAAGGGCACGGTGAGCAACAAGGCGCTCTATTACATGAAGGACCTCGTGGCCCGCACCGTCCTGATGAGCGACGATACCGAGCTCTCGGACGGCATCCAGGAGATCCTCAAGTCCGCCACGAGCAACTTCCACGAGCCCATCACGCATACGACGGTCACAAAGGACTTCGCCTCCCGGGTCTGCACGATCCCCGAGCGGTGCGTCTGGTGGATTGCAAAAAAGGAAGGCACCGGCGACGACCAGGTACAGAACCGGATGCTCACCTGCTGGATCGACGAGTCCCCCGAGCAGGACGAACGGGTGCTCGCCGCAAAGCAGGCCCGGGAACGGCTGGACCCGGATGCGGTAATCGAAGAGTCCGAAGAGGTCCGGACCTCCCGGGCCATCTGGGAGGTGCTGCACCGCGAACTGGTCTGGGTGATCATCCCCTGGTCGCAGCGGATCCGGTTCCACGCGATCGCAAACCGGCGCAACCCCGACATGCTCTACGACCTTATCAAGAGCCATGCGGCCCTCTTTTTCCTCCAGCGCCGGCAGAAGAAGAGCGGGGACGGGATGCTGTGCATCTATGCGGAGGAAGCGGATTTTGCCGCAGCAAACGAGGTATTCACGCTCCTGAATAGTACGGCTGGCGGGCAGGAGACAAAGCTCACCCGGAGTGAGGCCGGTCTGCTCGAAGCGATAAAAATTGCCGACCAGCTTGAATATTCCATCCAGGACATGCAACGGCTCACCGGCCGGTCCTACTCGGGGCTGTACAAAATCCTCAAAGGGTATGACAGCCGGGGAAAGATCTACTCGGGCCTTCTGGAGAAATGCCCGGCGATCTCCTTTTGTGACCGGACAGTAACCTCGACAAACGAAGACGGGAATACCGTCCGGAGGAGAGCCGAGGTGTACCTCTGGGACCGGGATCTGTACCGGCAATGGAACAGTGGCGGTGCCTGCTGGCTCCTTCCCGGCCCCGAGAGCGATGACGATGGTACGGGAGGTTCGTTTCCAGCATTGAAGCAGGTTTCCTGCAGTTTTCCAGCAAATGCAGGAACCAATGAAGGTGACCAGCCTTCGCCCGGTTCCTGCAACCGGGCTTGTAATGATGATAATGATCTTCTTAGAAACGATTGTTTGCTGCAAAACCGGAATGATGGTGGTGGAATTGTTGCAGATCCGGAAAACGGTCAATCCCTGTATTTTGCTGGAAATGCTGGAAACAAAAATCAAAAAACAACCGGTAGCCCCGGTTCAGTAAAAAAGAAATGCTCCGTGCCCGGTTTAATGGAAGCAGATTCCGCAACCCTGCAGCAAACTGCAGGAAAACAGCACCCGCTCCGGAGCATCCGGGCAAAAGACTACAAGAAGCTCGATGTCCCGGAGCCCGCAGCCCCGTGCTTTGTCTGCGGGAAGATGGGTGCATGGTTCGTGGAGAAACTCACCAGGGATCGCCGGGCAAGAAAGAAGGATGAGCAGGATGCAAGGAGGCTGTGCCGGTCCTGTTATGCGGCAGCGGTGAAGGCGGAGCAGGAGGCGAGCGTGTCGCTGCCGGGGACGTTCGATCTTTCGAAGATGAAGCAGGTGACAACGGACCTCGGGAAGTGCCCGGTGTGCGGGGTGGCAAAGGTAGAATGGATCGATGAGGAGAGCGGGGTGATGCTGTGCGGGAGGTGTTATGGCCGGGGAAGCTGCACCGGGAAAAGAAAAGGCCGGGGCCTTCAGGGGACGGCCCGGTGACGTACGGGAGCCTGCAGCCGGTATGGCCGGCGGTTTTTGGGACGGGAATACAGGCCCGGGTCAGCCCCTGGTCAGCAGATTAAATAGATGCAGTCCTCGTAGCAGTTCAGGTCAAGGATCCCGCCGGGCATCATACACGAGTACTCGCAGTGGTCCATGCCTTCCCGGGTGCAGGAGGATTTCTCCGGCAAAAATACGGTCGGGTGCAGGCTCGCGATGAGACTGGCGGTGCCGGTCGCGGAGCCCGTGGCCGGTCCGAAGGCAAGGGCCGGGGAGACACAAGAGAGAAGGACCAGGAATGCGACTGCGATCCACGGGACTTTCCGGAAGAACGATCTCATAGGATATTCACCTGACATGGATTTTCGGGCCCGGCATAAAAAGGGATTGCGATGAGTGAAGATGTTCTTTCACTCTTAAACCCGGGCCCGTGCGGGAAAAAATCTGTTTTGGCCGGCCCCTGCCGGCCGGGTTTTCCTACCCCTGTGCGAACTGCAGCAAAGAAGCACCCGCTCCGGAGCATCCGGGGCAAAATCATGCATCAGGCCGCACACCATCGCCGTGTCCGTCTTCCGGCTCATTACGCGAGTAGAGGCAGGACAGCCATGATAAATCCTTCTGTTGGTTCTGATAAGTTGACAATTGATGAAGAATTATTTACGAGAAAGAAAGACCGCAATCAACCGCCAACTTATCAGAACCGGTTTTCTCCGGTTTACAGCCGCATCTTTTCAAACGCGTATGTCCCGACAAGGATCATGACCGTGGAGAAGAGGCAGATAACACAGAAATCAAGCCCTGCAGGGAATTGGTGCATCCCGATGAGGACCCCCCGCAGCCCGTCCACCGCGTAGGTGGCAGGGTTCGCAAGCACAAACGGGATAAGCCAGCCTGGGAGGTTATCGATGGGGAAGAGTGCCCCGGACAAAAAAAAGAGAGGGGTAACAAGGAAGCCCGCGATGAGCTGGAACCCTTCGGGGCTGTCCATCCGGGAGCCAAGCACAAGCCCGATGCCGGTAAAACCAGCGGTAGCCACCAAAAGGAATGCAAAGAGGAGGGCAATTGCAGGCGCTGAAAGGGGAAGCACCGCCATGAATCCCAGGGATGAAAGCAGGCAGCCAAGGAGAAGAAGGATGGCAAGCTGGAACATGGTATCCGTGGACCCTCCAATGACTTTGCCAAAGAACACCGCGGCCCGAGGGAGAGGGGAGACCAGGACCTCTTTTAAAAAATCGATCTTCTTGTCCCAGACAATATAAAGCCCGAAAAAGACCGCGGTAGAGAGCGCGAGCTGGACAAGGATCCCCGGGTAGAGGAAAGCAAGGAAACTGACATTACCAAAGGAGACAAGGGACCCAAAACCGCCCCCGATGATCAGGAGCCAGAGGACCGGGCTGATTACGGCTGCGGCAATCCTCGACGGTTCACGGAAAAAGACCCGGATCTCCCGGTACCACAGTGCGTAGATCCCAAAAAGTACGCTCATCGCATCCTCCCTGCGGCCATGATCTTCTCCGCCCAGCCGCCTTCTGCGGATCCCTCCCGCATCCCCCTGCCCGTGTAATGCAAAAATACGTCCGCGAGCGTTACCGGCAGGATCTCGACAGATTCCACCGGGCCCGACCGGGCAAGGATCTCCTGCAGGTGACTGCCGGCATCCTGCACAGTAAGGCAGATGCCGCCAGGAACCGGTTCGGTTTCCCTGACACTGGAAAGGCCCTGAAATGATTCTCCCGTTCCTTTTGCCCCCCGCAGGATGACCTTGTCTCCTCCCAGCTCCTGCTTGAGCCGGGCCGGGCTGCCCAGCGCTACGATCTTTCCCCGGTCAATGATCGCAAGCCGGTTGCAGAGCCAGTCCGCCTCCTCCATGTAATGGGTCGTAAGAACAATGGTGACTTTTTCTTTTTCCGCCAGGTTTTTGATGTACTTCCAGATATACTCCCGGGCCTGGGGATCGAGCCCAAGTGTTGGTTCATCGAGAAATAAGATCGGCGGCCGGTGCATAAGGCCGCGTGCGAGCTCAAGCCTCCTCCGCATTCCCCCGGAATAATGCTTTACCAGATCATCTCTTCTGTGCGTGAGATCTACCAGCCGGAGAACCTGGGCGATCCTCTGCTCGCAGAGCGGGCCGGTCATATCATACAGCATGCCATGCAGTTTGAGGTTCTCGTAACCCGTAAGCGTCTCATCGGAACTGGGGTCCTGGAAGACAATGCCGATCGATCTCCTGACCCTGCCCGGTTCGGCAACAATATCAAAACCGCTTACGAGTGCAGAACCGGCAGTGGGGCAGACAAGCGTAACAAGCATCATCAGGAGCGTGGTCTTTCCCGCACCATTGGGGCCAAGAAGCCCAAAGACCTCTCCTTCTTCTATCTCAAGGCTGACATTATCGACAGCGGGGAGAGTCCCGTAGGTTTTTACCAGTTCTTTTATGCTGACGGCGGGCATAGGCGGCCTGTTGTTACCGGGGAGTTCTTTTATTCTCGCACTCTTTCTTTTGAGGGGGTACTGCCCGGGGCCGTACAGGCACACATGAATTGTGCCGCAAAGCCTGCCAGTACACCAGCACCATTGCTAAAATTCGGGCAGAATCGGTGAAATAGCCTGCTATAACCGCAGAAAAAATTTCAGTTATAAGAATATTTTAGATTCCATAGGGTTCTTTATTCCTCTATGAGGTACGACAGGGCGTCCCCGTGCGAAAGGATGCCTGCCCGGGCAGGAGAGAAAAACATGGGCACGCCGGCCCGGTTTTCCCGCCGAAAAAGGCCTGCCTCTCCGGTTACCGCCCCTGCAGAAATGGTACAAAGGCATTCCGGACCTGGTTTCCCGCGGGGTTTTTTCGGCCTTTCCCGGGGGGAACCCCATGGATAAACCGAAGATCAAAAAATTACTCTGCCAAGTATCCGAGGGGTCCCTCTCGGTGGACGAGGCAATACTGCAGTTCCGGATCGAACCTTTCAAAGACTTGGGATTTGCAAAAGTAGACCACCACCGGAGCCTGCGGAAGGGTACGGCAGAAGTGATCTACGGTGACGGGAAGACCCCGCAGCAGATTGCAGAGATCTCGTCAGCGATGCTTGCGCACGGTCAGAAAACGGTGCTGATCACACGGATGGACCCGGAGGCAGCAGAAGTTGTCGGCACGAGCGTTCCCCTGAGATACCACAGGACCGGCAGGATAGGCATTGCTGGCGAACTGCCCGAACCTGACGGGAAAGGAACGATTGTTATAGCCACGGCAGGGACCTGCGATATCCCGGTCGCCGAGGAAGCAGCGCTCACCGCTCTTGCGCTGGGAAACGAGATCACCCGGGTTTATGACGTTGGCGTAGCCGGCCTGCACCGCCTGCTTGCCCATGTTGACGATATCATGAGCGCACGGGTTATTATTGCCGTTGCCGGGATGGAAGGGGCGCTGCCCAGCGTGATTGGCGGCCTTGCGGACTGCCCGGTCATTGCCGTACCAACAAGTATCGGGTACGGCACCTCCTTTGGAGGACTTACCGCTCTCTTTTCCATGTTAAACTCCTGCGCAAGCGGAGTGAGCGTGGTAAATATCGACAATGGCTTTGGGGCCGGTTACCTAGCAAGCATGATCAACCATATCGGGGTGGATTAAAAATATGCTGGTGCCCTACCTGGACTGCAGCATGGGTGCAGAAAAGGATCCCGTCTGTCCCGCTCTTTTTGATTCCCAAGGTGATCCAGGAGCAGATCAAGAAAAAGGGCACCTCGGTCTTCTCGATCTTCGTGGAACGAAGGCTCCACCACCAGTACCGCGTCCGGGTCGAGACATTCTTCGAGCATTCCCGCCGGGTCCTGGAGGGGAAGGCGGAGCAGGAGGCGTGCGTGTCCCTGCCGGGGACGTTCGATCTCTCGAAGATGATGCAGGTGACAAAGGATCCCGGGAAGTGCCCGGTCTGCGGGGTCGCAAAGGTGGAGTGGATCGAGGAGGAGAGCGGGGTGATGCTGTGCGGGAGGTGTTATGGGAGGGAGAGGAGGAAAGGTGAGACTGAGGGAGATTAGGTGCGATGCAGATTATGAAAGAGAGATCACTCTCTTCTTAATATCACTTTCACCCTCCCCACGGTCTGACTTTTATTATGTCTTTTTCGGGATGCTTAACCGAAAGCTTTCTCATTTAGTAATTCTGTATACATACGGTATAGATACAGTATGGGGAAAACTTTCGAGGGAAAATCAAATAGCAAATATAATTACGTCGGTTTACCGAAGGAAATGTCAGAAGAAATTCAGAGGATAATAGAATCTGATAAAAGGCTTGGGTTCGTATCAATGCAGGAATTCGTAAAAGAGGCGGTACGAAGAAGTATCGTAGAATACGGGGGGATAGGGAAAAATGAAGAGTCCAAATAACGCTTATAAGATACCAGAAGCATCATCCTCTCTTAATGACGAGGAGAAATTGGTCCTTTTTGCCATAGGCTCTTTAGATTACGCCCCGATACGAAGTAAAATTAAAATTCAGAAAATCCTGTTTCTCGTGTCGAACGTATTCAAAGGTTTTCAGGATTTATTGGATTATGAACCCCATCTTTTTGGGCCATATAGCGAAACTCTCGATTATGTTCTTGAATCTTTGATCAAGCTTGGTCTGGTAAAACGAGAGGGAAGCTTCTATCGTCTCACTGATGAAGGAGAGACCCTTGTTAATTCATTAAGGCCAAAACCGGAACTTCTGGCTGTTATTAACGATTTCAAATCTTTCCTTAATGACCTCACTGATGAAGAGATACTGGTTTTTGTTTATGTTTCATATCCTCAATTCATCAGTGAATCTGTGAAATGGGACGAATTAAAACCAAAACGGGTTTCAATTGCCCTCTCTTTGTTAAATAAAAGCAAAATCAGTTTTTCAAAAGCAGCGGAAATCGCCGGTATGAATGCTGTCGATTTTGACAAACTCTTAAAAGATCGGGGTATGCCGTGGAGAGCGCTTGCGTAACCAAAATCCTTGATAATTCGGCTATATCCGCATTTATCAACGATATACCCTCAGTACAGGTATTGGTCATCTGCTCGAAACAATATGCGTTAGTGAGCAGCATCGAAGTGTATTTTGAGGCAGTAACGGGATCCGATCAAAAAACAATTGATTCGTGTTTTTCAAAAATTCAGGTCATCGATAAAAACCCTCAGGAAATGTATGGGGAACTCATAGCAGATTTATCAGACAGATATCCCTACCTTCATAAAGGTGATATTTCCTCCTTCCTTGTTGCCTACCTGGATTATGCTACGAATGGGAAACCCCATTATCTCGTGACAGATGATTGGACACTTCGCAGAAGGATCCCCGATCTTCTCACATTTATGGCATCAAAAGGTGGTACATACAATAAATCCCCTCACATTAACGTAACTGGAATTATTGGCTTAATGAGACACATTGCCGATAATGGAGAACTTTCAGATTCAGATATTGAAGCAATTATAGCGGATCTAAAAAGAAGCACATTTTATGTAACAGAAGATCTTTTATCCTATTTAAGAAGTGGAAAGAAATGAAACTCCGAGTGAAAGTCGAAGAAGTGGACGAACAGATCCTGACACGAGTTCTTGATATCCAGTTTCCCGGAAAATCATTAAAAAGTCCCATTAAGGCAATAAATAAAGCAACGTCGCTTGACGGCTTGAACGAAATATTTCATGAAGTAACTCCCAAAAATCTTGAAGAGATTAAGGGAAATAGCACCGAAGAACGGATATTTAATCAGAAAATTCAGAAGGGCCTTGTCAGTAATTCAATAAATTTTGTTCTTTTAAGATACACGGGAGAAATCGTCCCAAAACCCGATGACATGGAAACATTGGTTGATCTACAATATGTGTACAGTGACGCAGCTATTATCCCCTCCTGCCCGGGACTTTTTAAAAATGACGATAGCGTGGGATGTGCGTTTTGGGACACTTTTATTGAGTATGTGGGTTCGTATTTACAAACCGTTGAAACGCTGAATAAAAAAACCGTTATAGGTTTAATTCCGCATCAGATGCCGAGAACGTGGATTCCGACACTCCTGGACTATTATCATGATCGGGACATCACTTCCTTTATTATTGACAGTGACAGGTCTTCCTTGTATAGCAATCTCTCATGGATTCAGAGTATCCAGCGGGCATTACGCAAGCTGAATATTATCGATGAAGGATTTATTTACGACATTAATTCAGAACGCGGAAAATTCCTTAAAAATGCCGATGTAGTATTGGCAAAAGATTTTGTCGGGCTTGGTTTGGGTGTAGACATTTTAGGAAATATGCATCTTGGGCCTCGCCTTGATGCCACAGCATGGAAAAAAATAAAAACTGGTCCTTATCGTGGCCCTCGCGTTTTTGATCCAGAAACATATGGATACATGCGTATTCCCGCGCTAACCCAACCTGTGGCGAATACTGAGAATATACGGCGTCAATATGGGGAGTTAATTAAAATCAGATCCGTATTAAAAGAAAACTCCACCGTTGCGGATTATTTAAATACAAAAGAATTGATTGAAACGAACCAAGTTACAGAAAGAGTTCGGGATTTCAAAAAGCACGTTATTGAATCTCGCACAGCACAAAGCACCTTATTTGACGCCGGGTGAGCGTTGGACATTCGCATTTTTTTTTTTTTTTGAAATTAGGCACAGGAGTTAGTACTATCCGTCTGCTGTTTGGTCATCCTTTTTAACACTGTCTTATGGATCCAAACTTTTTCCTATACCGGGAAAAGTTCCCCCAGAGCACGTTTCCCCTTCCCTCCTTCTGTTGGTTCAGTCACGGCTAAGTACCCCCGCTCCCAACCATTCCTCACCCAACGGCGCCCGAGGGTGAAGGAAAAACCATGACTGACTTTGTTCAGACCAACGAGATTAAACGGTCCGTCAGGACATTGACGGCCCCGATCGAGGACATTGCGACGTTTGATTCCATCGTCGCTTCCCTGATCGCAAACAACCCTCTTGGGTGTGTACCGTATATGAGCGCCGGGATGTCCCATCCCGGTATGGAAAAGACCAAAGAGGCCTACACGGTCCGGATCATCTACCAGGACAATGAGGCCAACGTGGCCGGGACAGGAACGCACAAGTTTGCAAGCCTTGCCGGCTATACCAACGGTGCAGCCGCACTCCTTGCGGACACGGCCCTGAACAGTGCGCACGGCGGCATCCCCGCCCACGAGATGGACAGCGACACGTTCTCAGCGACCATCAAGTGCAGCGACGCAAACGGCGAGATCTACAACCTCCTGCTTGCCCGCGACAAGGTGACGCTCTCGTCCTATGAGGATGAGTCCATCCGCACCAAGGTCGAGGCCTGGGCCGATTCCGTGCCGGAGCTGGCCTGAAGGAACGCCGCAAAACGGCGGGAAGGCCACGGGATACGAAGTTCCCGGACAACCCTCTCCCCCGCCGTTTTTTTGCGAAAGGGCCATGATGGATAACGAATTTTTGGGAATTATTGTCGGGCTCGTCCTCCCGCTCTATCCCCTGCTCTTTGCCATCCACCAGAAGATCGGCAGGTACGATGAGATCGTCGAGGAGTTCAAGAAACTCCGGGACGAGCACCGGAATTTCCGGGAGAAATACCATGGAACCGATAACTGACACAGAGGACAGAACAGTAAAACCGCCGGTCGCCACCGTGACCGGCCTGTACCGGGGCACGTTTGCCGGCCTTGTACCGCTCACGACAAAGACCCCGCTTACGCAGGACCAGGTGCGCCGGAACCCGGTCTTCTACGAGCTCGACCTGAACCATGACTACGCGGACGAGAACCTGATCATCGACCTCGTCTACGACAACCTCTCGCCAATGCGGCTGCCGGACCTGTACCGCGGGACCGACCTTCCCCGGGGTATCCGGTTCTGGCCGGACTGGTTTTGTATCCCGCCGTACGACGAGATGCACGACATTGACGGCCGCCGGGTGTACCCGCGTGCGCCGGGCATCCACACCGTGCAGATCCGGACCGCCTGCCGGAAGTTTGCGCAGATAGGACGGGCGCGGGATTTCTCGCCGGAAAATGGCGGCTCCACGAGCCCGGTCTTTGAGATCCTGATCGCCGGTGAAGACGATGTTTGAGAACGAGAAAGTGACCCGGTGCACCATCTGCGGCACCGGGGTCCTCCTCGGTGTCATCTTTCTTCTGGCACATTTCCCGGTCATCCTTCTGGTTGTGCCGGTCGGAGTGCTCTTCCTCGGCCTTGTAGCCGACCCGGAGGAGACCCACGCGGTCTGGTACGGGATGCTTTCCACGCTCGGCATCTTCGACCTGTCCGGGCTGACGGATGCAGAGCGGTCGAACTATGCTGAGAAACGGCACTACTTCTGGTTTGGCGAAGTTGCAATGGCCTCGGTGCTTGCCGGGATCTTTGCAGTCCCGCTTGGGATCTTTCTTGCGGGCCGGGCGGAGACGACCCTGGCGTTCATCGGCGCAAGCGTCGTGTTCCTGCCGCTCTTCGTGTTCCTGCCCAAGCTGGTCCGGAAAGCGATGAAAGCGGATGTGGACGCAGCGATCGAAGCGTTCGGGAAGAACGAGCACACGAAAAAAGTGTTCTGGTCGATGTTCGCATCGATGACCGGCCTCGTGCTTGCCCGGGTTCTGGACCCGGTGACGGCTCAGCAGGTCGTGGGGGTGATTACGGGGATGGGGGGGTGAATTAAATTATCAGGACCCTTCAGCATTTTTTATTCCTTGTTTTCAGGATGGAATAACCTTTCAGAAACGAGAGATGTATTGATCCTCTGAAAAACCAGGGTGAGCAGGTAAATGCCGAATACTATACTTGTGATGAAGAAACTCACCGGGTATGGTTCATAAAACGAGACAAAAAGCCCGATCCACGTCGCCATGAGAGCAATGAACACAGAGATTATTATCCCGTGGATGGGTTGTTTGGATAATCGTTGAGCGATCGCTGCCGGTGTCACCATTAATGCGAAAATAAGAAGGACTCCGACAACCTGGACGGAAATCGATGTCGCTACCGCGACTAAAAGCATGAAAATTACGCCGAGCAAGAGGGTGGGCAGTCCTTTTGCCTCGGCCACATCTTCATC
>NZ_DATKKA010000018.1:0-7424 GCF_035543475.1 Methanoregula sp. | reverse complement strand
ACCGTCGATCGGCACCTGTACCGGGTTCTCTACCGGAAGGCAGCCGGCGGACAGTTCCGGAGTGTCGCACACATGAAAGCACAGATGGAGATCATTGCCGGGAGGCTGAAGTAACATGGCGACAGGACCACGGTATTTAGTCGCTTTCCGCAGGCGGAGAGAAGGCAGAACCGATTATTACCAGAGAACCAAGCTCGTTGTTGCCGACGCACCCCGCATGGTCGTACGCAGGACGAACCGGCATATTATCGTCCAACTGGTCAACGCCGAGATGGATGGGGACAAGACGCTGGTATCGGCCAACTCAGCCGAGCTCGAAAAGTACGGATACACCGGGGCAACTGCAAACACACCTGCAGCATACCTGACCGGTATGCTCTTTGCCGCAAAGGCAAAGAAGGCAGGGCAGGACCGCGCCATTCTCGATATCGGACTCAACCGGGCTACCCCGGGAGCGCGGGTCTTTGCTGCGCTCAAGGGCGCAGTGGATGCAGGCCTTGAGATCCCCCACGGCGAGAGTATCATCCCCTCCGAGGACAGGCTCAAGGGAGAGCACATCGCAGCCTACAACAAGAAGGCCGGCGATATCGTCAAGAATGTCGAGCAGGTGGCAGCCGCCATAAAGAAGGAGCTGGTGTAAATGGCATACGAAAAGGCAGAATGGCGCCCGGTCACCGGTCTTGGCAAGCAGGTCGCCTCCGGGGAGATCAAGAGCATTGATCAGGTCCTCGAGAGCGGCCGGCCGATCAAGGAACCCGAGATCGTGGATATGTTCCTCCCGGACCTTGAAGACGAGGTTCTTGATATCGCCATGATGCAGAGAATGACCGACTCGGGCCGCCGTGTCCAGTTCCGTGCCGTTGTGATCGTCGGCAACCGGAACGGGTACATCGGCTTTGGTCAGGGAAAGGACGTTCAGGTCGGTGACGCAATCAAGAAGGCGATCACCAAGGCAAAGATGAACCTGGTCAAGGTGCGCCGCGGGTGCGGCAGCTGGGAATGCGGGTGCGACGTCATGCACTCGATCCCGATGCAGGTGGAAGGGACCGCAGGCAGCGTCCGGGTCACCCTCAAGCCCGCACCACAGGGTATCGGCCTTGTTACCGGTGATATCAGCAAGAAAGTGCTGGAGCTCGCCGGGATTAAGGATGCATGGACGTTTGCGCGCGGACAGACCCGTACAACGATCAACTTCGCCAAGGCAACGTTCAACGCGTTAAAGGAAACGAACATGATCCGGACAGGAGGGTCGGAGTAAATGTACGCAGTCGTACAGGTCCGCGGCGTGGTCAACACCCGCAAGGACATCAAGGACACCTTAAAGATGCTCCGTCTCCACCACATCAACCACTGCGTGCTCGTACCGGACACTCCCGAGAACCTCGGGATGATCCGCAAGGTCAAGGATTATGTCGCCTATGGCGAAGTGGACGCAGCAACTCTCGAGACCCTGCTTGCCACCCGTGGCCGTGTTATCGGCGATGGGCCCCTGACAGACGACTACATCAAATCCAACTCGACCTATGCGAGCATCATCGAGTTCGCGCAGGCACTGGCGAAGGGCGAATCAAAACTCCGCGACATCCCGGGTCTCAAGCCGGTCCTCCGGCTTCACCCGCCCCGCAAAGGTTACAAAACCACCAAGCGTACATTCGTACAGGGTGGAGCGCTTGGCTATTATGGTCAGGAGATCAATACTCTCCTCTACAAGATGAGGTGAAGAGATGCCAACCAACAAACGTTCAAAATACCGCGGATCGCGGACATGCGGCGGCGGTACCCACAAGAACCGACGGGGTGCAGGCAACCGTGGCGGAAGGGGCCGTGCAGGCATCAACGCCCACCACTTTGTCAAGTGGTACATGGAGATGGGAGGGCCGGTCTTTGGTAAGAACGGGTTCTTCCACAACCCTGCCGTCACCGTTTCCACGATGGATGTCGGAATCATCGATCAGATTGTCCCCTCGCTTCTTGCCCAGGGAATCGCCAAGCAGGAAGGGGATGCGGTAACCCTCAACGCCGCCGATCTCGGTATCGAGAAGGTGCTGGGCAGCGGTCAGGTCACCCGGAAACTCAACATCTCCGCAGCGGCGTTCTCTGAACAGGCCAAGGCAAAGATCGAGAAGACTGGTGGAAAGGCGCAGGTCGTCTGATCCACCTGATTTTTTGGTGAAATAATGGGAGACCTGCTGGATCGAATGGAACCCCTTCTTGCTGCGATGCCCGCAGTCAAGAGCCCGGAGGGGCATGTCCACTTCAAAAACAAGCTGTTGTGGACACTGGGAATTTTAATTCTGTATTTTGCGCTCACGAATATCCCGGTATTCGGCCTGAGTTCCGGTGGACAGGATGTATTCAATTATTACCGGGCCCTGCTCGGCGGGGCGTACGGATCAATCGTTCACCTCGGTATCGGGCCCATTGTCACGGCCTCCATCGTCCTCCAGCTCCTGAAAGGTGCCGATATCCTGCATATCGACACCAGCGAGGCCCGTGGACAGGTCATGTACATGGGGCTCCAGAAGATCCTCATCATCGTCATGATCGTGATTGAGGCGGCCCCCAACATCATCGGCGGCTTCATGCAGCCCGATCCCGCCGTCGCAGCACAGTTCTTCGGCGGCAACCTCTTTGCGGTCTCACTCTTAATCTTTGTTCAGATCTGTATCGGCGGTGTGCTGATATTTCTCATGGATGAAGTGGTTACCAAGTGGGGTATCGGTTCCGGTGTCGGACTCTTCATTATTGCCGGTATCTCCCAGGCCCTCGTCAACGGGTTTATCAACTGGACGGCGGTCAGCGATCCCTACCCGATCGGGTTCTTCCCGCGCCTGTTTGCGGTCGTGCTTGACGGTGCGAATTTCATCCAGTACTTCGGGACCAACCTGCTCGCCTTTGCGACGACCATCATCATCTTCCTCATCATCGTCTACGTGGAATCGACCCGCATCGAGATCCCTCTTGCCCACGCCCAGGTAAGGGGTGCGCGGGCCCGGTTCCCGGTCAAACTGATCTATGCCAGTGTCCTTCCGATGATTCTGGTGCGGGTGCTTCAGGCCAATATCCAGATGGTAGGGATGTTCCTCTCGAACGTCGGCATCACGATCCTGGGCAAATTCACCGGGCAGACTCCCCAGAACGGTCTGATGTACTTCCTTGCGCCCATCAACGGCCCCACAGACTGGATGTGGTGGGCAACCGACCTCGGGCACGCTCCCTGGGAGGTTCTCCTCAGGATGGGCATTGATATTACGTTCATGGTGGTCGGCGGTGCAATCTTCGCACTCTTCTGGATCAAGACCGCTGGTCTTGATTCAAAGGACGTGGCACGCCAGATCCAGATGTCCGGCATGTCGATCCCCGGCTACCGGAGAAATCCGCAGGTGCTGGAGAAATATCTCGACCGGTACATCCCCCGTGTCACCATCATCGGCGGGGTGTTCATCGGTATCCTGAGTGTGGTGGCAAACCTCTTCGGTGTCATCGGGGCGGTGAGCGGTACAGGTTTGCTCCTGACCGTGAGTATCACGTACCGGTTGTACGAGGAGATTGCAAGCCAGCAGATCATGGAGATGTATCCGTTCATGCGGACGTTCTTTGGCAAAGAATGATTGATTGAAGGGAAGAGGAATGGCAGGGAAAAAGGTCATTATCACGGGTGTGCCCGGGGTCGGCAAGACCACGGTCATCAACGAGGCGTTAGCCAAGCTCAAAAGCGAAGGGGTGGAATACCAGCCCATCAATTTTGGCTCTTTCATGTTTGAAGTGGCCAAGAACGAGGGGCTCGTGGAGAACCGCGACCAGATGCGTACGCTTGACCGGGCCGATCAGAAACGGCTCCAGCAGCATGCCGCACAGGCAATCGCCCGGATCGAAGGCAACGTGATGATTGACACGCATGCATCGGTCAAGACTCCCAAGGGCTACCTCGCCGGGCTCCCCGAATGGGTGCTCCGCGAGATTATGCCAGACGTTATTATCCTCGTTGAAACCGATGATGACCAAATCCTCATGCGGCGATTGACCGATGAGACGAGAAGCCGGGACAGAGAAGGTGCGCGCTCGATTGCCGAACACCAGCAGTTCAACCGGTCTATCGCCGCAGCCTATGCCATGATGACCGGCTGTACCATCCGGATCATCACCAATGCCGATCACCTGCTGGACCTCGCCGCCACGGAGATGGCGGACGTCCTGAGATAAGTCCGGACCGGAGGCTTGCATGGACTTTGGAAAATTCTGGGAAAAGTACGGGCTGTACGTTGCGCTGCTCTTCATGTTTGTCATGATGTGGACCTACACGGTCCCGTGGCTGCGCACGGATGTCGGGCGGGGTATCGACGGGGTATTTGCCCCGCTCGTTACCGAGTTCGGGATCCCGTTTTTCATCCTGATCGTGATACTCTCGGCCCTGACCGGCCTGTACTCGTCCATCATCCAGAAGTACACCATTGATTACGAACGGATGACGGAAGTCCAGGACCGGATGAAGGACTTCCAGAAAGAGTACCGGGAGGCCATGCTCTCCCAGGATGAGAAGCGTATCAAGAAACTGGACGTGAAAAAGGACCGTATGATGCGCGAGCAGCTTGAACTCTCCCAGCAGCAGTTCAAACCCATGGGCTATATCCTCGTGCTCACCGTCCCCATCTTCTTCTGGCTCCTCTACCGCTTGAGCGAGATCAACAACTCGATCACCCTCCCGTATTACGGGACCCTGAACCTGACCGCACCCCTCATCTGGGTCATTCCTGTCTGGATGGTGTGGTACATGATCTGTTCTATCACGATCAGCCAGGTGATCCGGAAAGCCCTCAACATCGGGGGGATCTGATGCGGATCACCGTGAGTGGGCTTCCCGGCAGCGGGACCACCTCGCTCTCACGGTATCTTTCCGAACGCCACGGCTTTACCATGATCTCGGCCGGTGAGGTCTTCCGCCAGTGTGCCAAAGAGCACCACATGGAACTCGCCGAGTTCGGCCGGCTTGCCGAGAAGGACCCGGCGTACGACAAGATGATCGATGCGCGGCAGAAGGAGATCGCGGAGGAAAAAGACAACATCATCGTCGAAGGCCGGCTCTCGGGCTGGATGGTGGAGAAGGCGGACATCAGGATCTGGCTCTTTGCACCCATCGCCTGCCGGCTGGAACGGATTGTCTTCCGCGACCAGATCGCCGATGTGGAGACGGCAAAGGCGATCACTCTCGAGCGCGAGCACTGCGAGGCAGTGCGGTACCAGCAGTACTATGATATCGATATCGACGACCTCTCCATCTACCACCTCATCCTCAATTCGGAACACTGGGGGATAAACGAGCTTGGGGCAATCGTGGATACGGCCGTGGCCCAGTTAAAAGTAAACAAGAACGGGGCCTGATCCCACCGGTTACCGGTGTGCCGGTACAATAATGCTTAACCGTTTTTCCCGCATTCTTTTCTCACAAGGGATGGTTGCCACCCATGACCTCTGAAGGTATCCGTGTCTCCTGCGTCCGTTCGTGGGGCACGGAAGATATCGTTGCACTCTACCGCGCCGGCGGCTGGTGGAAGGACGAATATGACCCGGCGGAGATCCCCCGGCTCATCAACGGGAGTTTTGCTTTCGCCGTTGCCGTTGATACCACGTGTGGTCGTGCTGTCGGGATGGGCAGGGCTCTTTCTGACGGTATTTCGGATGCCTATATTCAGGATCTCGTGGTACTTCCGGAATACCGGGGACGCGATCTCGGGACGGCGCTTGTCTCCTGCCTGATCGCACAGTGCCGGGATGCCGGGATCACCTGGATCGCCCTGATCGCCGAACCCGGGTCAGAAGCATTCTACCGCCCCCTCGGATTTGCCCGGATGGAGGGCCATATTCCCCTGATCTACCGGGGTGAACCCTGATGCTCTCGCAGGAGGACTTCCGGCCGGTAACGCTCGAAGACCGGGCGTTCTTCGAGCAGCATTACGCGCGGTATCCCCAGAGCCACAGCGACAATACCTTCACGAACATGGTCTGCTGGAACCAGATCGCGCAGTACCGGTACGCGTACGTGAACGGGAACGTGATCCTGGCGAGCACAATCTTCGGGGAGACCAGTTTCCGCCCGCCCATCGGTCCCCGCGACCCCGCGCTCATGAAGGACCTGATCCGTTTTGCCGGGGTGTATGGCGGGGCCACTCCGATCGTCCTCATCGATCCTGCAACCGCGGAATGGATACGGGAACTTGATCCATCCCTTGTCCTTGTCCCGGACCGGAATCACTTCGAATATGTGTACCGGGCAGCCGATCTTACCGAGCTGCCCGGGAAAAATTACCTCAAGATCCGCAGCCAGATCAACAAATTCCGGAAGAACTGCGCTCACACCGTGGAACCGATCACGGCTGACAACCGGGCAGAGGTCATGGAGTTCCTGGTGAAATGGTGCGAATGGAAGGGGTGTGAAAACGATCTGGTTCTCGCCCACGAGAAGGAGGCGGTCTTTTACGCGATCGAGCACTTCAATGAACTCTCATTACGGGGGCTGATGATCCGGGTCGAGGGACAGGTGGCCGCCATCTCGCTCTTCGAGAGACTCAATTCAGATACGGCGCTGGTCCATTTCGAGAAGGGCCTCCCTGACTGCGAGGGAATCTATAAGGCCATCAACCAGGAAACCGCAGCGGTCCTTGTCCGGGAAGTGGAGTACATCAACCGGGAGAGCGATCTCGGAGTGGCCGGCCTCCGCGAGGCAAAACTGCGGTACCACCCTGATCACATGATCGAGGTCTGGTCGCTCAGGCGATGAAACCCCGGTCGTAGTGTGTCTTTTTTCGCGAAGTAACTCCCGGAGCAATAACTGGTGAATTCCGGCATTGGAATCTCCCACAGGGTCTCCCTAAAAAAGGATGGTCTGCCTGTTCTTTTCAGATATGGATGGGCAGGCCCAGTGTCCCGATGATCCCGGAGAAGATGATCTTGACCGCGATGCCGGCGACAAGCATCCCCAGCACCCGCCCCATGATATCGGTGATCACGGTACCGAGAATATTCTGGATCGCAGACGAGAAGTACAGGATGATCCAGGTGGCCGCAAGGCAGAGGGTGATGGCAAGGAAGGGGATGAGGAAACCGTAATCATTGGAAAGAAGCATCACCGTGGTAATGGCACCTGGTCCGCAGAGGATCGGGGTTCCGATCACCACGCCAGCTGCGGTCGGGGTATGGTCCTTGGACTTGCAGAGATCGATACCCAGTGCCATCTCCATACCGAGGAGGAAGAGAAGGATACCCCCGGCGATCTGGAATGTGGAGAGCGTCAGGCCGAGGATGGAGAAGATCGTGGTGTTGAAGATGAGGAAGATATACATCAGGATGCCGGCAACGGCTACCGCAATGAACGCCTGTTTGTGAATCTCAGTTGATGACTGCCCTTTGGTCATCCCCGCAAAGATCGG
>NZ_DATKKA010000017.1:0-7990 GCF_035543475.1 Methanoregula sp. | reverse complement strand
CCGTACTTCTGGGTCTTTTTGGTGAAATGGCCCGCCGGGCACTTGAATACCGCCTCCACGATCCGGGGGCGGACCTCGGTGGTCTTCCTGAGGATCCCCTCTACCGAGACAAACCGGTTGATATCCTCGGACCGGATTTCGCGGATCGCCGTCTTTTTCGGGAGGTTTGTAAACCGGATGTTGAGGGCCTTTGGCTCCTTGCCGTCCCGTGTCCTGATCAGCTGGTGGTTTCTTATCGCATCCCAGACATCCTCAAGCACCTTGCCCGGGTTCTCCAGCAGTTCATCGGCAAGGGTGATACCGGCTTTCCCGAACCGTTCCACCTGGCGGTAATCAATCATCAGGGAACGTTTGTGAGGATACAGGCGGGAGAGCTCGCCAAGTTCTCTCTTGTACCGGCTCTTCAGAAACTTTCCCCAGTCCTCGGTCTGGTCGCTCTGGTACTGTTCGGGGGCCTTTTCCATTGCCGTACCTCACCGTTTCCTTGTGCCCGCAAGGACAAACCGTGCGATCAGCGCCTCCATCTGGATATCGCTGCTCGCCCCTTCAGAGAGCCGGAAGTCGGTTTCCCCGAGTGCATCGATCAGTTCCACCTTGAGTGCCCGGTCCATCTCCCGTTTCGTGAGCGCCCGGTAACACTGGTTGATCAGTTCGTTGGGAGCAATACCCCGCTCGCGCAGAAGCTGGGAAAGCAGGATCTCTGCTCCCTCGAAATCGCCGGCAAGCGCAAGCCGGAGGAGTTCTTCGATCTCCTCCGGCCGGGCATTGGAGGTGATGGCGTACACCATCGGGGCTTCGATCGTCGTACTGATGATCGCCGCACCCTGCAGGGCATTGATTGCCTTGCGCATATCGCCCTGCGCGATATAGACCATCGCGTCCATTGCCTCCTCTGTCACGGTCAGGTGTTCCTTTGCTGCAATCCGGGCGATCTCCTCCTTTACCGCGGCGGATGCGAGCGGACGGAACCGGTAGATCGCGCACCGGCTCTGGATGGGGTCGATAATCTTTGAGGAATAATTGCAGGAGAGGATGAACCGGCAGGTCTTGGCATAGCTCTCCATTGTCCTGCGCAGCGCAGCCTGGGCGTCGGTCGTGAGTGCGTCAGCTTCGTCAAGAAAGAGGATCTTGAAAGTTGCATCGCCCAGGGGAGTGGTCCGGGCAAACTGCTTGATCTGGTTGCGCACCACATCGATCCCCCGTTCATCCGAGGCATTGAGTTCACGAAAGTTCATCTGCCAGGAGTCCCCGAAGAACTCCCGGGCAAGAGTGACTGCCGCGGTTGTTTTTCCCACACCGGCACTGCCGGTAAAGAGGAGATGGGGGAGGTTGCCGGACTTTATATAGGATGAGAGCCTTTCTACAATATCGTCCTGGCCGACGATATCGGCAAGCCTGGCCGGCCGGTACTTCTCTATCCAGATGGTGTGGGACTCATCCATACAAAATTCACCCTGTTGGTACTTTCTAGGTTGTTGCTTGAATACAATATCTGTCTTCCCAATGATGTTTTTCCTCATGATCCGGTCAACCTTCAGTGCCGGGACAGAGAGGAGCGTAAGGTCCCATGATATCTGTGCAGGACCGGGATAATCTTTATCATAAGAGTTCTGAAATTACTTTTCATGTTACGGAGCCGGATTTTCCCTGTTTTTCTTCTCGTTGGTATCCTCTGCCTGGTACCAGTCCATGCAAGTATCACAAAGATCGCTGCCGGTGCCCCGGTATTCATTGGCGAGCAAAACGTGGACATCTCCTCGGGCCTGAACGGGCATTCTGTCATCGCATGGTGGCCCCCGGGCGCCGACCGGAGCCAGGCCCCCAACCAGACGGTCACGATCTCCGGCAATTCGCGGGCCTATTATATGGATCCTGCAGTTTTCAGCGGGTATACCGGCACCTGGTACACGCATGACGTAAAACCGGATATCCCGGCCTTTGTCGTGTACCAGCCCCAGATCAACCTCTCGATCTGGGACACCGACACCAATACCGATGTCACCGGCCAGTCCGTACCGGTGTCGGCAAACATCACGTACCGTATCGATACAAACCTGTATATGGCACTCAACTACACCTATCGCCCCAGCTATAATCCTTCTGACGCCTTCTTTACCGTGACACTGACCTCGCCTTACGGAAAGAATATTCCAAGCATCCTTACCGGAAACGTTGGAGACTCCGCCACCCAGGTCATCCCGTTTGACAGCAATCCGGTTATCCTCTCTTCGCCCTACATATGGCAGAACGGGCCGGCATGGGATCACGCTGCGAAAAGCACCGATGGCAGTAACGTGTACCCGCCGGGAACCTATACCTTCGTGGCCAGCCAGAACCTTAACGGCATGAGCAGCAGTTATGACCAGATCGCGTCCCTTGGAACGGTCACCAGCGGGGACCGGACCATCACGTTTGTGGCAACAGCGTTACCTACGCCCACTGCCACCGTTCTCCCGTCACTTTCTGCTCCGACAGGGACGGCCACGGCAGCCGTAACCACGGCAGCAGTCCCGACCACGGGGCAGGCAACTCCCCAGCCGACCTCAACCGCGATCCCGAAGAAGACCACCTTTGCCCCGCTGCCTGACGGCATTGCCCTTCTTGGACTGTGCCTTGCAGGGCTCGCGGTTGCGCTGCGGCGGAAGTATTAATCTTCACTCTCTCCTTTTTGTACGCTATGAGCCGTAAGAAAAACGTACCGGCGGTTACGGGAAAAACCCGGCCTGCAATCCCGCGTAAGTATGTCCTTGTAACCGGGGTGGTGCTTGCGATCTGCATCGCGGTCATTGCGGGTCTTGTCCTGACTCATCAGGGGCCTTGGGCACCGGGGACTGCAGCCACAACCACCACAAATGCCACCGCCACGTTCCAGTCGGCCGGTTTACTGTATTCAAAGAGCGTTGACCTGGCAAATGCCGGCAGTTACCAGGAGGCGCTTGCGGATGCCGATGCAGCCCTTGCAGAAAACGTCAGTTCGCTCAACCCGCTGATCCAGTCCAACCGGGCAGGAATTCTCGTGGAGCTGGGCCGGTACAACGATGCGATTGATGCAGCAGATGCAGCGATCAACGCACAAGGCAACCTGACCACGCTCCGGGCCGTGGCGTATTATAACAAGGCAAACGCCCTGCATGCGCTGGGGCGGTATGCAGATGCAGATGCAGCGTACGCGAATGCTTCGGCACTCGATCCAACCCTAAAACACCCGTAATATTATCCATCTTCCGTCACGCGGCAATGCACCTCCTGATCCCCTTTATTTTCGCGGGCCGGTTATCAACGCCTATACCTTGAATATCTCTCTTTTGCAAGTACTGAGCAGAAACATGGAAGGCGCAGCCCGCATTTTTGCCGGAGAGTTCAAGGAGGCGACCCTTACCGTACCTGCAGGAGATACGGGGAGCCCGGCATGGGTGGTAACACCGGGCGGGGCCTGGTGCCGGTTGCTCTACCTCTGCGGTGTGCTCACCGAGGTCACAGAAGTTGCTGATGTCCTATATTGCCGTCTTGCCGATCCGACCGGGGCGTTTGACCTTGTCGCCGGAGGACGGCGGGGGGCAATTGCAGAACAGATCCGTGCAATCCCGGTGCCATCCTTTGTCACAGTAACAGGAACCGCCCAAGGGTACCGGAAAAACGGAGGGGTCGTGGTCTCTGTCAGGGTAGAGCATGTGCACATGGTCGATAAAAACGTCCGGAACCGGTGGATCGTTGCAACGGCAGATATGACCATGACCCGACTCGACCGGCTCCTCACGGTTCTTGAAGGCAGGATGGCTGATGAACGGGCAGAAACAGTCATCCGGCACTACGGTACCTCCCGCGAAAAACTCCGGGCAATGACAGGTATGATCGGGAGTGCTCTGGCCGGCGTTCCCCGGGAGCCTGGGCCGGCACCCGCTTCCGCTCCCGATATCTGTGGGGCAATTATGGAGATCATCCGCGCCGGGAGCGGCCTGAAAGGAGTTTCCGTGCAGGACGTAATCGAGAAGGCTGCCCTGCTCGGCCATTCCCAGGCAGCGGTGCTCTCTGCAATCGAGACGCTCGTGACCAATGACGATTGTTACCAGCCCCAGAAGGGGTACGTCAAGCCATTATGAGACTGGAATTCATCCGTGACGGCCCGGCACTTGTGATCGAGAACACCGAGCGCCTGCTCATCGTTGCCGATCTCCATTTCGGGATCGAAGCCGATCTTGCCGCCCACGGAATGCATTTCCGGAGCCACAGCCGGGAGCGCCTCGAACGGCTGATGCGGAACCTGGATGCGACAAAACCCGACCGGCTCGTCCTCCTGGGGGACGTCAAGCACAGCATTCCCTCGCTCACCCGGCAGGAATGGGCTGAAATCCCGGGCATCCTTGAGACGATCCGACAACGCGTCCCGGTCCTCGTCTTTCCGGGAAACCACGATATCGGGATCGAGCGGTTCCTCCTTCCCGGGGAACTCCAGCCAAAGGACGGGGCAGTGATTGACGGCGTCACGTACCTCCACGGCCATACGTACCCGGCGCCGGGTCTCTCCGGGAGCCTCCTCGTCACCGGCCACCATCACCCGCAGGTAAGCCTGCGCGACGAGGTGGGCTGTTCGCTTGTGGCACCAGCCTACCTGCGGGCATTAATTGATGCGCCCGCACTCGGCCTGTCCCATGAAGAGGGGGGAGGGCCGGCCCGGGCCCTCTTCGTGCCCTCGTTCAACGAGATCGCAGGATACGATATTGTCAGGATCGCAAAAGACCCGTTCTCGCCGATCTCGCGGTGCATAAAAAAAGAGGAAGCGGAGGTTATCCTTGCCGATGGCACGTTCATCGGGCCGCTTACCATGCTGCTGGACGATGACGGGGACGAAGGGAAGGCAGGGAGGGTCAGCCGTGGCACTTGAACTGCTCAGCGACCATGTCCGCACCTGCATCAGAAAGCGCGGGTTTACGCGACTTTCTCCTGCACAGGAGCAGGCCATCCCCCTGATCCTGCAAAAGAAGAACCTGGTGCTGATCGCCCCGACCGGCACCGGTAAGACCGAGAGCGCAATGTTCCCGGTCTTCGATGCCCTCCTGAAGATGCCGGCAGGCGGTGGGTTCAGGGCGATCTACGTGACCCCGCTGCGCTCCCTTAACCGGGATATCCTCTCACGGATGGAGTGGTGGTGCCGTGAACTGGGTTTGCGTGTCGGTGTCCGGCACGGGGACACGCCCATGGCCGAGCGCAGGAAGCAGGCGCTCTCGCCGCCCGATCTCCTTATCACCACCCCGGAGACGCTCCAGGCACTCTTCATGGGAAAGAGGCTCCGCAAACACCTGGAACACGTGGAGTTTGTGATCGTCGACGAGATCCACGAGATGGCCGCAAGCAAGCGGGGGGCACAGCTTGCGGTTGCACTTGAACGTCTCGCGGAATACGCCGGCGAGTTCCAGCGCGTCGGGCTCTCCGCAACGGTCGGGAACCCGGAGACCATTGCCCAATTCCTTTGTGGAGCCCGGCCCTGCGCAATCGTACAGGTACCCGTGGCAAAGCAGCTGGAGATTGCAACCAGCTTTGTGGGCGATGATTTCAAACACCAGGTCCGGGCACTCGAACGGGCACTGGACCGGGAGGAGGGATCAACGCTCGTTTTTGTCAATACGCGGGTAACCGCGGAAGCGCTCGGTCATGCCCTGTACTCCCGGGGGGACGTGGAGGTGCACCACGGCTCACTCTCCAAAGAGATCCGTATCGATGCCGAGGACCGGTTCAAGAAAGGAGAGATCCGGACACTCATCTGCACCTCCTCTATGGAACTGGGGATCGATATCGGGAGAGTTGACCATGTAATCCAGTTCGGCTCCCCCCGCGAAGTGGCCCGCCTGGTACAGAGAGTGGGCCGGGCCGGCCACCAGCTCAACACCATCTCGCGCGGTACAATCCTTACCACCGGCTTTGACGACCTGCTGGAATCGCTCGTGATCGCGCGAAAGGCACGGGCAAACGAGATCGAGCCGGTAGTGCCGGAGGCAAACGCGGCTGACGTGCTTGCCAACCAGATCGCGGCAATAGCCGTGGAGTACGGCGAGATCGAGCGGGGCCGCATCCGCACGATCGTGGAGCGCACCTCCCTCTTTGCTGATGCCGGAACGCTCCTTGACGATGTCTGCACCCAGCTCGAAGAGCACCGGCTTATCCGGATCGATGGCAGCCGGATCGTTACCACGGCCCGGGCCCGGCGCTATCTCTCGGGCAACCTCTCGATGATCCATGACGAACGCAAGATCCCGGTCTTTGACATGGTCTCGCGCCGGACCGTTGGCACACTCGATGAATCGTTCGTGGTGGGATGGGTGCATACCGGTGCGGTCTTCATTACCAAGGGACAGCTCTGGCGGGTCCTGGAGATCAACGAAGGCAGGCTCACGGTCGAGCCGGCCAAAAAAGCGATGGGCGAACTCCCCTCATGGGAGGGGGAGCAGATCCCGGTCCCCTTTGCGGTGGCACGGGAGGCCGGGGCGATCCGGCGCGAACGCACCACGGGAAAGTATACACAGGAAAAAGAGAGCATCGCGTTTGCGGATCATGTCCTTTCCGAGATGGAGAAGAACCGGTGCAGAACCCCGACTGACCGGCTCATTACGTTCGAGAACATCGATGACGGCGTGGTCTGCAATGTCTGCGCCGGTCACAAGGCAAACGAGGCGCTCGGCCGCGTGCTCTCGATCCTGATCTCGGCACGGTACGGTACAACAGTGGGGATCGAGCTGGACGCGTACCGGATCCTGCTGCGCCTTCCTTCAGAGGTCAGGGCTGCCGATGTCCGCGACTTTTTCCTCTCGCTCGAACCCGCCCATATGCCCGGCATCCTCCGGCTCGCTCTCAAACGCACGGCGCTCTTCAAGTGGAAACTCGTGCAGATCGCAAAAAAATTTGGTGCGATCGACCCGGATGCAGACTACGAAAAGATCAGTATCCATCGGCTGCTCGAGTATTTCGATAACACGGTGGTGCAGCGGGAGGCATACCGGGAGCTCCTCTCCGGCTACATGGACGTGGATGCTGCAGCTGAGATCGTGCGTCTCGTAAAAACCGGTGATATTGAGGTAGCCATCGGACCCCATTCCATCATTGGCGCGGATGGCATTCTCTCTTCCCGCGACCAGATCCCACCCCCTACAGCGGACCAGGCTGTACTTGCCACCCTGAAACGCCGGCTTGACCAGGATGAAGTGGTGCTCGCGTGCATGAACTGCCGGAACTGGAAGAGCCGGACGGTGGTCTCCCGGGTCCCGGAGATCCCACAGTGCCCGAAGTGCGGGGCCCGGCTGATTGCTGCGCTCAAGCCATACGAAGCGGACGGGTACGAGACAGTCACAAAGAAAAGTAAATCAGAGGAGGAGCGGACCACCGAGCAACGCCTGCTCCGGAATGCCAACATTGTGCTCTCGAGCGGGAAGAAGGCAGTGATCGCCCTTTCGGCCCGGGGCGTAGGACCGGAGAACGCGTCCCGGATCCTCGCAACCCTGGCGGATGGCGATGCTTTCTACCGCGAAATCCTCAAGGCAGAGCGGAATTTTATCCAGACGCACCGGTACTGGGCGTAGGAAGCTTGTTCCAGGGTTCATCTCCGGCGATCCGACGGGATATTTAGGGAAAACTGCTGCAGGTCCCCTGCAAAAAGGCCATTCTTCCCCTCACGGAAGGCCCCGTCGGGCAGATCGCAGGAACGTATCCAAAAAAAGAGACCACCGCTCCCTGTCCCGGACCCCCGAAATTTTCAGGCCGTATCAGCGTTCTGGTGCCCGAAACAGTACCGGGTGACCAATTGCTCGTTCCCTTTTTCGGGCCTCATAAAACGCTGCTAAATTGCACGGTCTGTTCCCGCTTAAAACTGTCTGTTTGCCAAAATAACGATTTAAAAGCATATTCGTGGAGTGGATTGGCACCCCTTCCACTGGAACCTTCCCTACAGGGATCCACACGTTCCCACCCTCCGTCGGAGAAAAGATCCCGGCAGACCATGGCT
>NZ_DATKKA010000016.1:0-55404 GCF_035543475.1 Methanoregula sp. | reverse complement strand
GTAGGTCCCGCCCAGGCTGCCCCGGTCCTCGATCTGCCAGCAGTCCCCTGCCCGGGAGATGACCGCGTGGGGCTTGGTGATCCGTGTCACCATGGCGTAATCCTCAGGGAGCACGATATCGGTCGTGGCCGTCCGCCCGGGGTTGTCGGGGTCAACACGGCCAATTGCGCTGTGGTCCTTTTTGAGCAAAAACGTCCGCCCGGCTGCGCTCCCGCTCATGAGGTGGAGGGCAGGGCTCGTGGTCCCTGCTTCGGCAATGACCGCGGCCCGTACGGTCTCCAGTTTCTTTGCGATCTCGCCAAACCCGATCGGCACGTTCACCCGGGAAAAGACTCCGAGGTTTTTTATGAGCATCTCCAGGCTGCCCTCGGCAAGGGAGAACTTCCAGACCGGGTGGATCCCCTTGACGGTCTCCCTCCCGAAGCCGGCCTCCTTTTTTACAATGCCGATATGGACCAGCTGGTCGATGTGTTTTTTCGTGTTCGCATAGCTCGTGTTAATCCTTGAAGCGATCTCGGTGATCTCTTTTGGCTCTTTTTCGATCACCTTGAGGATCTTCAGCCGCACGGGGTTGGAGAGGACTTCCAGGTATTCGGATAATTCCGCGATGAACTCAGGATCGGTTGCGACGCTGACCGTTTTCTTGTCTGTCATCACGATGGGCCTCCGATGAGTCCGGGCCTGCCCGGAAATGGCTGGTATACGTTACCATAGTATCTGTGCAGGGAATAAAATAGATTGGCATTTCCCCTGTCGGGAGGGGAGAGTACACAGGTAAAAACGGCGAACCGGTCCCCCGGCCTTGATATATGATCCTTACCGGTTCAATATATCACTCCGGTGGCCCTGCATTGACCGGGACCATGGCACCAATATATCCGTTTCAGGACGGTTATGTTCCTTACCGAAGGGAAATCCATGGAAACCATACCGGCCCTGCGAAACAGGCAGAAGTGGCATATCATCACCTCAGAAGAGATTGCACGGATCCGCGAGCTGCTCGCCGGGATAGAAAAGGATGGAACGGAACAGAGCAGGGCAGATGCACAGGAGATCGCGGGTATGGTAACCCTGATCGAGCGGCGGCTGGTATGAGGATTCCGGAATTTGTACAACGGTACCGGGCGGAGTTCCTCCTTTTTGGGATCCTCCTCCTCGCGGCATTCCTTAATCTCTGGAACATCTGGAATCAGGGCATATCGAATACGTACTATGCCGCGGCCGTAAAGAGCATGCTTGAGAACCCGGTGGCCGGCTTCTTCAACTCCTTTGATCCGGCCGGGTTTATCACTATTGACAAACCGCCGGTAGGCCTCTGGGTCCAGGCAGCCTTTGCTGCAGTCTTAGGGTTCCAGGGATGGGTGCTCGTCCTCCCCCAGGCACTTGCCGGCGTCGGTTCGGTAGCACTGCTCTATTTCATCATCTCCCGCCCGTTCGGGAAGCCTGCGGGGCTCGTTGCTGCCCTGGCCCTGGCCGTGACGCCAATCTTTGTTGCTATCTCCCGGAACGGGACAATGGACACGCAGCTGATCTTTGTCCTTCTCCTGGCGGTCTGGGCGGTCCTAAAAGCGGCCCGGGAGCGGTCGCTTCCCTGGCTTATTGCCTCGGTTGTTCTCATCGGGATCGGGTTCAACATCAAGATGATCCAGGCATTCATCGTGGTCCCGGCCGTCCTTCTCGTCTATTTCCTCGGCGTTACTGAGTTTACCGGGAAGAAACGGGCCCTTCATCTGGGAATCGCGGTGGTTGTCCTCCTTGCGGTCTCGCTTTCCTGGGCAGTTGCAGTGGACATGGTCCCGGCGAGCGAACGCCCGTACATCGGGGGGAGCGGGGACAACACGGTTCTTGGCCTTATCATCGATTACAACGGCCTCCACCGGCTCGGGATCGACGACACAAGTGGCGGTCCCGGCGGATCCTCAGGCGGACAGGCAGGTTCAGGATCGGGCAGCGGCATAATCCAGAGTGCAGGTACAACCGGTTCATCGTTTGCAGGACCTGGCGGTAACAACGATCTGTCCGGTACGCCACCAGGAAGTCCGGGCGAGAGCCCCGGAGGGATGACACCTCCCGGCCAGGGATCGCAGCAGACGGGAGCATCCGGGATTTCCGGCGGAGCCCCGGGTAACATGGGCGGCGGGATGAACAGCGGGGGGAGCCCGAGCATCTTCCGGGTCTTCCGGGAGGGTCTTGCCGGGGATATCTCCTGGCTGCTCCTCTTCGCGCTGATCGGGGTTCTTGCCTGGATCCGCAGACCCGCAACCCTCTCCCTTACGGGCCTCCAGGATGCCGGGCTTACCGGCGAAAGGGGCCTGGCACTCATCGCCATGCTGCTCTGGCTGATCCCCGGCCTGCTGTATTTCAGCTTCACCACGGGGTTCTTCCACGATTACTACATCGCCACCCTGGCCCCGCCGATCGCAGGACTGGTCGGGATTGGTGCGGTCGGGATGTACCAAAAGTACGTCAGCGGCGGCGTTTCCGGGTGGCTCCTTCCTGTTGCGGTGCTTGTCACCGGCCTAGCCGGGGTCCTCTTCCTTACCTATAACGCGGACTTTGCCGGTCCTCTCATGCCGGTCGTCCTTTTCGGGACGCTCGCCTGCACCGGGCTCCTTGCTTGGATGCAGCGCAAAAAGAAAACCGCGCTCGTCCACTACCGGCTGCCCATCGTCGCGGTGGCGCTTGGCATCCTCTTTATCGCGCCCCTTGTCTGGTCCTGTACCCCGATTATGACCGGGAACGGGGGTAACATCCCGACCGCAGGTCCGCAGGGCTCGGGCGGCGGGATGATCGGAGGTATGCCCGGAGGGGCCACGTTCCCGGGCCCGGGAGATTCCGGAATTGCGGGTGGGGTTGACAGACGCGGACTGGCACGCAACCAGTCCAGGGATGGCACCGGCATGACTGGCGGGCCGCTGGGAACCGGACCGGGCACCGGAGAAGAGGACGGATCCACGAGCAAACTCGCTGCATTCCTGCTCGCCCATACCAAGAACGAGACCTGGATCGTTGCAGTCCCGAGCTCCCAGGAAGGGGCCGGCCTGATTATTGCGACCGGAAAGCCGGTTATGGACCTGGGAGGATTCACGGGAAGTGACCAGGTCCTGGACCTCACGGTCCTTGAAACCTACATCCATGAGGACAAGGTCCGTTATTTCGAGACCGGCGGGATGAGTGGGATGAGCGGCGGCGGCCAGAACAGCGGGAACAGCGAACTCTTCAGCTGGGTTTCCACCCACTGCACGGTGGTCCCTGCATCGGAGTGGGGCGGTTCTGCGGTGACCGCAGGGAACCGGACCGGGAGCCTCCCGCTGCCCGGTATAACCGGCACCGGGAGCGCAATGGTGGGCGGGAGCTTCGGGGGATCAGCAAACGCCCTCTATGACTGCCTTGGCGCAGCATGAGCACCGGCCATGGCACACGAAGGAGATACAGGGTGCAGGACCATGTCCCCCGGGATCACCGGACTCTTCCCCGGGCGGATCGTCCCGTTCTTCTGCGTCGGGATCCTCTCATCCCTCGTGGACATCGGGCTGATGTACGCATTCACTACGTACCTCGGGCTCTGGTACCTGACTGCGGCAGCGTTCTCGTACTGCTGCGGGATCGTGGTCAGTTACCTCGCCAACAAGTACCTCACGTTCCATGACACGGGCCGGAAGACTGCCGCGCAGTTTGCCACTTTTGCAGCGATCTCGGTCTCCTGCTTAATCGTCAACCTGGGAATTGTCTGGCTCGCGGTTACTTTCCTCTCCCTCTCCCCCCTCATGGCAAAGATCCTCGCAACCGGAATCGCCTTCCTGTGGAGCTACCACGGACAGAGCCGGTTCACGTTCCGGAATGCGAAGTAAACCGGACGGAATCCCGGAATTACCCGGAGGGTGACCGAAAAAGAGGGTTCAAAGGCAATTTTCGCAGGAAACCCAGGGGATCTTCTTACCCGGATGCTCCTTTCCAGCCCCGCATGAGGCCCCCGGCCACAGATCTGCCATAATTCTCCAAAAACACATGATTGATTCAGCCCCGTACCGGGCCCCTGAATTTTCAGGCCATAGACGCGTTCTTTTGGCTAAAAATACTTCGGATGATCATTTCATCGCTCCACTTTTTTGTCCCCGGGAAACCCCGCTAATTTGCACGGTCAATTCCCGTTTAAAACAGCCTGTTTTGAAAAATAACAATTTAAACAAAAAATCGTGGAGTGGAATGGCACCCTTTCCACTGGAACCATCCGGACCCGGTACCGGTCCGGAAATTCTCCGTCGGAGAACAAATCCCGGGAGAGTGCAGGTCAGGTCACGGGCATCCTTTATAAAGCAAGTGTTGTCCCGGGTGTAAAGTGGATTGAGAGGGGAGGAGGATTTCCCCGGGAAATCCTGTCAAAAGCCGGGAGATATCAGCAGGGAAGAGCCAATAAGAGGAATTCTTATGGTTCGCCTGCCATAATCACGAGTATGAAAATTGTTGTTTCCCTGCTTCTCCTGATCGCACTTACTGCCGCGATCATCGGGTGCACACAACCTGCATCTTCCGGCGCTTCCCCGGCACCGGTACAGACCACGGTAACCACCCCGGAGGCGACGCCCACCACGGAAGTACAGACATCCGCCCCGACCCCGGCACCGACAGAAGAGGTCACCACGGCACCGACACTCTCCTCCATATTCCCGGAAAGCTCCGGGATGAAAAATATCCAGACAATCGTTGGCGTGGGCGATGAGACGGTCACGAACGTTTCTATCCCCTCAAGTTACTGGGAACTCTGGTACACGGCCGACCCCCTGACCACGGGCGGGCAGGACGTCCAGTCGCCATCGGGGTCCTATTCCGCAGTCTTTCCCAGCCTCACGATCAAGATCGTTGACCACGATTCCGGAAAAGTTATTGACACCATCCAGCCCCCGGGAGGTCTTGACACCGCACTCTGGCAGAAAAACGGCGACCCCCGGCCCTGGTCACAGAAATACTATTCCGGGAATGCGGTGTACGACTTCGACATTTCCGCGCAGAACCTCCGGTTATATACGATAGAGATTCACGTCCCCTCATAAGATCAGGTTCACACCCCACGAACCTGATACCGTAAATCCAGAGCAGCGGGAAAGCTGCTTCATACCAAATTTTTACCAGGATAATAGCAGGGTCCCCTGCCTGAGAACAAAATGATGGGGGCTGATGCCCCCATACCCCCACGAGCGAGGAATGCCGCCGCCCCAAACGGGGCGCCCCCGCGGCGGATCAGAACGTAAAGCGGACACTCATTTGCCCCGCCGTGCCCCACGAGGGGCCCTGATGCAGGAAGCCATCGCTCTCACCACAGCAAATAGAGTTAGAGATTTTTTCAGCAATTCAAAAAACGGGGATAGGAAACGTCCACTCACTTCTTCGCAGCGAGCACCTTCTCAATCTCTTTCCGGAGAAGCTCACTTACAACTTTCCCGTCCACCGAGCCCCGGACCTCCTGCATCACGACACCCATCAGGGGCCCGAGTGCGCCCTTCTGCTTCTCGGTGACAAACTCCGCTCTGTCGGCGACAATCTTCTTGATCACCGCTTCAAGCTCATCGCGGGAAACGGTCGGGGCGAGCTTTGCCATCGCGTCTTCCGCGGTGCTCCCATTGGCAATGGCGGTGAGGATCTCCGGAATGGCCTCTTTTGCCACTTGGATCGTAGCGGAACCAGATATATTGATCTGTGCACTACCACTGATAGGCTGTATCCCTACTGCCCGAAGCACCGCTAATATTGCATCGTCAGATATTTTATCGGTGTCCACCCCATCGCGGCGGAGCTCCTTGATCGTCGCAAGCAATGTACGGGACGCAAGATTTGCCCCACTCCCTTCATTGATTGCCCGCTCGAAGACGGGGAGGTACTCTGAGAATGCCATCTGCTTAGCAACCGCCGGGTCGAGGCCAAGGTCCTTTGCAAACCGCTCGGCCTTCACGGTCAGGAGTTCCGGCACGAAAACCGCATTCCACCGGGCCTCATCAATCCGCACGGGGAGCACATCGGTCTCGGGATACATCCGCTCTGCGCCGGGCAGCGGGCGCATGTACGCGGTGCTGCCCTCTTCGAGCATCTTCCGTGTCTCCTCGGGTACAGGTTTCTCCGAAAGGGCAAGCATCGCCCGGGTGTGGACCTGGTTCCAGGCGCACGTAGCCTGCTTTTCATTTGCACCCGAAACAAGGATCACGGCGTCCTGCTCTTTTGCGTGGACAAACTCGCGGAGCCGGGCAACCTCTTCTTCGGTGACTCCGTACGCGGGCAGCTCATCGGTATGGAAGATCCCGCCCACGCCACATTTCTTGGCATAGTCCGACATCTCGCTCCCGAGCCGGCGGCCGGGCTGGATCTCGCGGCCGACAAGGCCGGCAAAGCCCGGCAGGACAAGGGCAAAAATCTTCTTGGACTTCTTGAGTACCGCGGACTTTGTCTCCTTAAAGAGGGCTGTGATGTCGATCTGCCCGGAGCCCACGCTCGCATGGCGCTGGAGAAGTTCCTTCTGGATCGCGAGGAGAGCCTGCTGCCGCTGGACCTCCCGGCGCACGACCTCGGCGATCAGGGCAAGGTCCTGCACGCCCTTGATCTCCACCCGGGCGCCGTCTTTGATGGAGATATTGACATCCTGCCGGATCGTGCCAAGGCCGCGCTTGACCGCGCCGGTGGAGCGGAGCACCATCCCGATGTATTCCGCTACCCGCTGCACGTCCTTGGGGGTATGCATGCAGGGCGAGGTGGTGATCTCGATAAGCGGGATCCCAAGCCGGTCAAGCGAGAAGATGTCGTCCTTGACCCGTTGTGCCGCCTCTTCTTCGATACAGATCGTCTCGATGCTCCCGCCGTTCGGGAGTGCGCCGTTGATGGCCACAAGGGCGGTGCGCTGGAACCCGCTCGTGTTCGATCCGTCGATCACGAGCTTCCTCATCGTGTGCACCTGCGGGATCGGGGTCATGCCAAAGGTCTTGGCGATGGTAAGGCCGATGTCGAGCGCCTCCTCATTGAGCGGCGCGGGCGGTTCCTCATCGTTCTCCACAAGACAGGTGGTGGGGTAAGTATAGTACACGAACTTCCGCACCCGCTTCATCTCTTCCTGTGCGGCCCGGTCAATCGCGCCCATTTCGCTCTCGGTGGCCCGCAGGTACCGGAAGAACTCTCCCGAGTGCTCCGCGTTGTCCCGGATCATGGTCGGGCAGTGGCAGAAGAGTTTCTCTTTCGTGTCCAGCTGCTGGTGGATCTCGATCCCGGCCACGAGGCCGGCTGCCTTATAATCCATGGGCGCTCCTCCGCATGCACTCGCCTTTGAGATCGGTTGCCATCAGCGACGCCGCCTTTACCGGGTCTTTCTCGTTCCCGAGCACCCACATCTGTTTGACAAGCGCCACCTCGGGGAGCATGTCCCCGCCTTCGATGACACCCGCTGCAAGGAGGTCGCGGCCCGTGTCGTACACCCGGTCGCAGACCCTGCCGTGCATGCACTGAGAGGTCATGATGACCTGTGTCCCGCCAGCAACAAGCTTTTTGATCTGCGGGATCATCGCGGTGCTCACGTGCCCGAGACCGGTGCCGGAAAGAATGAGGCCTTTGTATCCTTCGTACGCCTTCAGGATATCAGGAGACATGCCGGGGTAGAACTGGATAAGGGCGCAGTGCGGTTCGAGCTTGTCGTACAGGGCAAGCTTGTGCGTGCCCCGTTTGACTGCTGCATCAGACAGGGTGACCGTGCGGGTCGCGTAATCAACGGTCCCGATTGGGGGAATCCCGATGCTCTGGAACGCATCGCGCCGGGAGGTGTGCATCTTCCGCACCCTTGTTCCCCGGTGGATGGCGCAGGCATCGTCGTTTGTGGTCGCGTGCATTACGACCGCTACCTCGCCAAGCCCGCTCTCTGCCGCAAGTGCCGCACAGACCCCGTTCATCGCATTGTCGCTGGACGGTCGGTCCGCAGAGCGCTGCGATCCGACAAAGACAACCGGGACGGGCGTGTCGAGCATGAAGCTCACCGCTGCAGCGCTGTAGGCCATCGTGTCCGTGCCGTGGGTGACGATCACCCCGGTGACGCCGTGCTTGATCTCATCGTGGATCGCCCGGGCCAGCTCCTGCCAGATCGCAGGGGTCATGTTTTCTGAAAGGATTGTATAGAGCACTTTGGTGCGGTACCGCCCGATCTCGGCAAGGGCCGGGATTGCGGTCAGGATATCGTCCGCATCGAACTGGCTGGTGACCGCACCGGTCCGGTAATCGATCCGGCTCGCGATCGTCCCGCCGGTGGAGATGATGGCCAGTTCGGGCAGTTTTGGGTCCTGTTTGATGGGCGCACTCCGGGGAGTGGATGCCGGTGCCGGGGAGACGAGCGTACAGCATGCTTTTTCCACCCCGATATTGTAGCCGCTCGAGAGCTTGACGACCGCCATCCCGTCGCGCTCGGTAATATAGGTCCCGGAAAGGGTCCTGTTGCCGTACGTGCAGGAGACATGGTCACCTGAGGAAAACGATCCGGTTATGCTACCAGCCTCCGTGCATCAGCAATCAGGAACTCTTTGGCCTTTGCGATCGTTGCCAGCCGCTCATCGATGAATGACGAGTCCGTGTCGAGAAGTTTCTTCCGGTCCGCAATCGCGATCTTGGTGGCAAACGGTGCCGGCCCGCCGGTGGCCCGCCGTACCTCAACCGAGTGTGCCACATCGAGCGCCTTATCAATCTGGTCCTGCGTAAGTCCCTTGGCGGCAAGCGAGATCCCGACATCGAGCTCCTTTGCCGCGGCTTCAAGAGTCTCCAAAGAGAGGCTCCCCTTCTGTACGGCCCTGCCTACGATGTTGTGGGCCATGCGGAAGGGCAGGCCATAGTCCCGCACAAGGGTGTCGGCAAGCTCGGTCGCGGTGGAGAAACCTTTACCCGCTTCCTCCTTCATGCGCTCCGTATCGAATGTGGCGCTGGAGAGCATATCGATAAGGAGGCGCAGGCTCTCTTTTGCATCCCGCATCCCGCGCCAGATATTGGGCGTGAGCTCCTGGAGGTCGCGGTTGTAGCTCATGGGCAGGCCCTTGACCGTCATGAGGGCTCCTGTATAGGCCCCGAAGACCGAACCGGTCTTTGCCCGCATGATCTCGGCGGTGTCCGGGTTCTTCTTCTGCGGCATGATCGACGAGGTCGAGCAGAACGCGTCGTCGAGCACCACGAATTTCACAAACGAGGTGCTCCAGATGACCAGCTCCTCGCAGAGCCGGCTCACGTTCGCCATCATAAGGGAAAGGTCGGCGAGGGTTTCGAGGGCAAAGTCCCGTGTCGCGACCGCGTCCATGGTATTGACCACCGGGCCGTCGAACGCCAGCAGTTTTGCGGTATACTCGCGGTCGATGGGATAGCCGGTGGAGGCGAACGCGGCGGCCCCGAGCGGGCAGAGGTTGACCCGGGCATAGGCATCGCGGAGCCGGTCAAAGTCCCGGGTAAACTGCTGCTCGTAGGCGAGGAGGTGATGGGCAAGGGTGGTGGGCTGGGCATGCTGCATGTGGGTGAACCCGGGCATGACCGATTCCCGGTGCTTCTCGGCCAGGGCAACAAGCACCTCGCGGACCTTGAGGAGCGCTGCCATCTGCTTGAGGAGGTCTTCGCGGAGCTTGAGCCGGATGCAGGTCGCCACCTCGTCGTTTCTCGACCGGCCCATGTGCATGCGGCCGCCGACATCCACGCCCACGGCCTCGATGAGGAGGGTCTCGATCCCCGCGTGGACATCCTCGAAACGGTCGTCAAAGACCTCCTCGGGGACCCCCTCGCTGTTGAGTTCCAGGAGCGCCGGCAGGAGCTGCTTTGCAATATCGGTGCCGATGATCTTCTGGCGTTCGAGCATCAGCACGTGGGCGATATCCACCAGCACATCGGCATCGGCGATACAGCGGTCGGATCGCATCGAGGAGAGGAAGCGCATCATCTCCCCGGTCCTCTCGCCCGAAAGGCGTCCCAGTCTTACTACATCGGTCCGCATCCGTTTTCCCTCTTCGTATACACTCATGTGTGTGCGCGGATCGATTAAATCCACGCCTTCCGGGCGGCCAGTTCGATCGCTTGCTGGACCGATTCGCGCGGTATAATCGTCGCTACCGGTACATGGACAAGCTGCTCGATGATGCTCGAGACGATTGGGGCGCAGACAATTGCAATCGCCCCTTCCCGCTCTGCCCGCACCGCGGCCACGATCGCGTCCTCCATGGTATGGACCGGGTACTCCCGTACCCGCATATGGTGGCCGTCCACGTCAGCCATCCGTTCCTCGACACTCTCGAGCACAGGCCTTGCCGCGATCAGGCCGATAAAATTCTCGTCGCCCACGTGGTAGAAATGCCGGAGGGCCTTGGTGATCTCCCGCAGGGTCGAGAGGTTGGGCGAGCGTTTCCCGTGCAGGATCTTATAGAGCGAACTCTGGGCGATCCCGCAGTGCTCCGCAAGATCCCGCACGCTGATACGAAGATCGTTTTTCAGGAGATCGTTTAACGTGGCCACAAACGCCTCATCCGAGGTGAGGGCAGCGCGCATAAGCCGGTCAACCGGGTCCACATGTGCCATAGCAAAGATACAATACGAGAAATTATTACAAAAAAATTTTCTTTTTGTCCAAAAATAATGAGTTTCTCTGCTGAACGGATTAACAACCAGTGGACAAGAAGCATAATTATTTTATCCAATTGTAAATATTTTGTCCACTTTTTTCCTGAATTGGATAAAATACTTGCCGAAATGGTGCACTTTTTTATGATCGCCCGGATAACCCGTACGTATGAAATTCATGAAACTTACGGCAATTGCGTTTGTTACGCTTGCCCTTGTCCTTGTCCTGCTCTCTGCCGGCTGCACGCAGCCGGCCGGTACTTCCTCAGGCAGTGCCGCAGTACCTTCAGCCAACGGGACGGTCGGAATTCTCGAGACCGCAGGCGTCGGCCCGATGCCCTCGCTGCTTGCCACCGGCCAGGTTGACGGGTACATTGCCTGGCAGCCGGTCGTTGAAGCAGGTGTGGAGAGCAACATCGGCCATGTCGCGGTCTATTCCAAGGACCTCCCGCCCGCAGGAGAATGGAGCGACCACCCGCAGAACGTCTTTGTGGTAAGAAAGGACTTCTACGCCCAGAACCCTGACTTTGTCAATGACTTCTCTGCTCTCAACCTTGCAGCAACCCAGTACATCAACGACCACCCGCAGGAAACTGCCGCGATCGATGCGGACTGGCTGGCCGGCGGACAAAACTTCACCTACGGAAACGTAAGCGTCTCTTCGGTGACCGCAGTCAATAACTCTATTCCCACTATTGAGTTCTCGAACAATCCCTCAGACTCCTGGAAAGCCAGCACCTCGGATTTCGTGCAGGCACTTATTAACCTCGGGACCGTCAGGGGTTTTGTCGCAAACAGTACCAACCAGGATACCGTTCTTTACAACTTCCAGCCGTTCACCAGCGCAACTGCCATCATCTCTTCAAAGAATGTGATCACTCCTGCACCCATGCAGAATACGGTGGGTGTCGGGTACCTCATGGCAGTAGATCACTCCGCACTCTTTGTCGCGGTGAAGGACTGGCAGTACTTCAATGACACCTACGGTATTGCCCTCAAGCCCGAAGATCTGACCAAGGCAAAACCGGATGTTGCGGACTTCATTGTTAACGGCCAGAAAGTTGCAACGGTCAACCTGGTGCCGGCAAACGCCGGGCCCAACCTGATGCAGCTTGCAGCTACCAACTCGATCCAGATGTCCTATGTCGGTGTTCCCCCGGCAATCAGTGCGATTGACCAGGGGATTCCGATCACCATTGCGTACCCAATCGACAATCTGGGAAGCGGCCTGGTAGTCGCCAATGGCGCACCGGTCCAGGACTGGCAGAGCTTTGCCGCATGGGCAAAGGCTCGCTCGGATGCTGGAAAGCCACTGGTGATCGCGGCGCCCGGTAAGGGCTCCATCCAGGATGTCATGATCCGCAGCGCCCTGCAGAACAGCGGCATTACCGTAACTGAAGTGAAGGTTTGAAGAGGATCGCCACTTATTACTGTAAGGAACAATGACACGGCGCCTCGGACTGGTATTGCCCATCCTCCTCATCATCGGGTGGGAGGTTGCGGCAATTATCGTCAACAATCCTTTTTTCCTGCCCAAACTTGAAACTGTCATCCCGTTGCTGCTCTCTCCGTTCTCCGATATCCTGGGGACGGGAAGCCTCGTGGAAAATGCCCTTGTCAGCATTGAACGGGTAGTCCTGGGGTTTGTACTGGCCGCGGTCATTGCTATCCCCCTGGGGATAGGGATGGGCAGGTTTGCCGTGCTTAACGATTTTTTCGATACCACCATCGAACTCCTCCGACCGGTTCCACCCCTTGCCTGGGTACCCTTGGCCCTGGCTTGGTTTAAGATCGGGATCGTCTCCATCGTTTTCATTATCTTTATCGGGGCGGTGTTCCCGATCCTGCTCAATACCGTTGACGGGGTGCGGGGGGTAAAAAATACCTGGATTGAAGTAAGTACGACACTTGGGGCAAGCGAGCGCCAGGTCCTTACAAAAGTTATCCTGCCTGGTGCTGCTCCGACCATCTGGACCGGCCTCCGTGTGGGTTTTGGGATCTCGTGGATGTGCGTGGTTGCCGCAGAGATCCTGCCCGGTCCCACCTCAGGGCTCGGGTACCTGATCATGTACGCCTATAATCTGGGGCAGATCAACGTGATTATCGCCGGCATTATAGTGATAGGACTTATCGGCCTCATCGTCGACCAGGGATTCAGGGCAGTGGAAAAACGCTGGTTCGGGTGGAGGGGGCTGGAGCGATGACGCTGGAGATAAAAAACGTCTCGCGGACGTTTGTTTCAGAAGACAACCAGACCATGGAGGCACTCTCGGACATCTCGCTCTCTGTCGGTAACGAGGAGTTTATTTGCATCCTTGGACCCTCAGGGTGTGGGAAGACAACCCTGCTTCGGATTATCGCCGGCCTTGAGTCCGCATCTTCTGGTTCGGTAATACTGGACAGGGCAGTAATTACCTGTCCCAGCCCGAAAATGGCCATGATCTTCCAGGAATATTCCCTTTACCCGTGGCGGACCGTGGAAGAGAACGTGACGCTCGGCATGGAACTCCGGGGGATAAAAAAGACCGAACGGATTGCAGCTGCGGAGAAGTATCTCGACCTTGTGGGCCTTGAGGGGTTTGAAAAGAGGCACCCACACGAGCTCTCCGGAGGCATGCGCCAGAGGGTGGCTGTAGCACGAGCACTTGCCATTGAGCCCTCCATCCTGCTCATGGATGAGCCGTTCGGGGCGCTCGACGCCCAGACCCGCAACCGGATGCAGCACGAGCTGCTCCGGATCTGGGAGAAGACAAAAAAGACGATCCTCTTTGTGACCCACAGCGTGGACGAGGCGGTCTTCCTTGCCGATCGCATTGTGGTTCTCACGCACCGCCCGGGCCGGATCAAGGAGATTGTTACCATCTCCCATGCCCGCCCCCGCAACCGTACCGGTGAAGAGTTCGGCCAGATCCGGCGCCACCTGCTTGATATGATCCGGGAAGAATCGGATCCTGTCCAGTAAGGTTTAATACGCTCAATCTCTATTTTATAAAAGCAGTTTGTGACGTGTGCAGGTACGGCAGCCCTGATATAATCCGTGCTTTTCGTGCCCTGCTTTAACGATTCATACACCAGGAGAAGAATGCGATGGTAAGAAAACCGGGGAAGATGTACCGGAACCTGGCAAAGAAGGCCTACACTCGGCGCGAGTACATGGGCGGGGTTCCCGGCAACAAGATTGTACAGTTCGAGATGGGAAACCTCTCCCAGGAATTCCCGACCGAGATTGACCTGATCGTTGAAGAGACCTGCCAGATCCGGCACAGCGCACTTGAGGCGGCCCGTATCTCGGTCAACAGGAAACTCTTAAAGGACGTCGGCAGGACGAACTTCCACTTCAAGGTCCGGGTCTTCCCGCACCACGTGCTCCGGGAGAACAAGCAGGCAACCGGCGCAGGTGCGGACCGTGTGTCGGAAGGCATGCGGCTCGCATTCGGTAAGGCTGTAGGAACCGCAGCACGGGTTGAGGCAGGCCAGATGATCTTTACGGTCTACACCACGGCCCAGTATCTCGACAAGGTCAAGGCGGCACTCAGAAACGGTGCCCACAAGCTCCCGACCCCGTCCCATCTCAAGGTACACACGATCAAGGTCAGTGGCAGGATCGTTGCAGCACCCAAGATCGCCGGCGATAAGATCGCGGCACCGGTCAAGGTTGAGACCGAGGCAGCAGCAGAGCCGGCAGCAGAAACGGCAGCAAAGGGTGCAAAGGGTGCAGATCACAAGGGCGGCAAGGGTGCAGAACCCGCAAAGGCCGAACCCGCAGCAAAGGGTGCGGACGCTGGCAAGGGCGGAAAGGCTGCCCCGGCAAAAGGCGGAAAGGACAAGAAATAACCGGATCCCCCGGTTTTCTTTTCATTTTTTTGGGTCCGGAACGGGGAATCGCCCGGACACCTGCCGGATCTTCCGGTTATGCGATCTTTTCTTGGGACCGAAAGGTCATGACTGGCCCCTTCGTGCCAGTCGCACAGTATATAACATCCCTGCCGCTTAATTATGGATAAATGCAGCAGAGGGAGAGACGTGACCTGCGGGAAGCACTTGCTGACGCTACCTGCCGGGCCATGCGGGAGGCAGTCATTTACCTGCCCGGCGATGTAAAACGGGCGATCGCACAGGCCCGGGCCTCCGAGACCGATGTCGTTCCCCGCGGGGAATACGAGAATATCACGAAAAATATTGAGGCTGCCGAACGGCTGGGTGTGCCCCTCTGCCAGGATACCGGGGTCCCGGTCGTGTACCTCGACCTGCCCCCGCACGTTCAGTTCTCCCCGGTCCTTTTTGAGGGTGTGGCCGAAGGCATCCGCCAGGCAACAACTGCAGTCCCCCTCCGCCCCAATGTGGTCGATCCCCTTACCCGCCACAACTCCGGGGACAACACCGGCGCCGGGATGCCGGCGGTCCATGTGCGGCCCGGCGAACGGTTTACCGTGACCGTGCTCCCCAAAGGGGCAGGGGCGGAGAATGTTTCGCGGATCACGATGCTCCTCCCTTCGCAGGCAGGAAAGATCGAAGAAGTCGTGGTCGGGACAATGCTTGCCGCAGAAGGCCGGCCCTGCCCGCCGGTGGTACTGGGGGTTGGTATCGGGGGGACCTTCGATACCGCCCCGTCGCTTGCCAAGGAGGCGCTGCTCCAGCCCATTGATACAATGAACGAATTCGAGCAGCAGCTCTGCGACGCGGTAAACCGGCTTGGGATCGGCCCGATGGGACTGGGCGGAAAGACCACGGCGCTTGCGGTCAAGGTCAAGACAGCTGCCTGCCACACGGCCTCGCTGCCGGTGGCCGTGAACGTGCAGTGCTGGGCCAACCGGCATGCGACCGTGGAGGTGGACTGGTGACAAAAAAGGCGATCCAGCTCACCACCCCTCTCGGCGATGAGGTCCTAACCCTCCGCGCCGGTGACCGGGTCGAGCTCTCGGGCAGGGTCTACACGGCCCGGGACGAGGTACACCTCCGCATGCAAAAAGAGGGCATCCCCTTCGATCCCAGAGGAGCGGTGATCTACCATTGCGGCCCGGTCATAAAAGACGATATAATCATTGCCGCAGGCCCAACCACATCCGCCCGGATGAATACGCTTTCCGGGTTCCTGCTCGATGCCGGGGTCCGGGGGCTTATCGGCAAGGGCGGGATGGATGCCACCGTAAGGGAGCAGCTCATGGGCCGGGCCGTGTACTTTGCCTTTACCGGGGGCTGTGCGGCGCTCGCCGCCTCGCACATGACGCTTAAAGGTGTCCATTTCCCGGATCTTGGCATGGCAGAAGCGGTCTGGGTGATCGAGCTCGACCGGCTCCCCCTCGTAGTCGGGATCGATGCACGGGGAAACGACCTCTTCGGGACCGTGCTGGAGAAAGCAAAACGTGCGGCCGGGCCCGGGCAGAGCCGGGACTGCCGATAACACATAAATTTTTTTCACCGCACCTGCAACATAGATAGGACAGATCCATAATGAAACTCGCCATAGACGAGACCCGGTGCAAGGGCTGCAACCTCTGTACGAAGGTCTGCCCGTACCGGATCTTCAAGGAGGGCAAACACCCGAACCGGCGGGGGATCGTGGTGCCGGAACTGGACCGGCCGGAGCGCTGCACCAACTGCCGGCTCCGCAATCTCTACGGGAGGCAGCTCTGCGGCGTCTGCCAGCTCACCTGCCCCGACCAGGCCATCCACTGGGAAGAGGAGGAGCCGTACGAACCCCACAAGGTGGCGATTGAATATTGACGTCGAGACTTGAGTTCTGGCAGGGCAACACGGCCTGCGCCGAGGGGGCGCTTGCGGCAGGCTGCACCTTTTTTGGCGGCTACCCTATCACTCCTTCGACCGAGGTTGCCGAGCACATGGCGGCAAAGCTCCCGAAAAAAGGAGGGGTCTTCATCCAGATGGAGGACGAGATCGCAAGCATGGCCTCCATCATCGGGGCCTCGTGGACCGGCTCCCGGGCAATGACCGCAACCAGCGGCCCGGGCTTTTCGCTGATGATGGAGAACATCGGGTACGCGGCGATGACCGAGACCCCCTGCGTGATCGTAAACGTCCAGCGGGGGGGCCCCTCCACCGGCCAGCCAACCATGTCGGCCCAGGGCGACATGATGCAGGTGCGGTTCGGTTCACACGGCGACTATGCGATTATCGCCCTCTGCCCCGCGACAGTGCAGGAGATGTACGAGCTGACGGTAAAGGCATTCAACCTCGCCGACCAGTACCGCGTCCCCGTGTTCCTGATGGCCGACGAGACGATCGGGCACATGCGGGAGAAGATCCTCATCCCTGAAACGGTCGGACGGGTGGGCCGGAAACAGTTCGTACCCGGCACACCCCCCTTTAAGGCAACCGATCCCGACCTTGTCCCCGGGTTCCCCACGTTCGGTACCGGCCAGCACGTCCACGTGACCGGCCTTACCCATGACGAGCGGGGGTACCCATGCGCAACCAACCCCAGGCTCCACATGGCACTCGTAAAGCGTCTCGTGGACAAGATCGAGAATGCCCGGGATACGATCGCGGATTACGATATCACCAATCCCGATGCAGAGCAGGTCTTTGTAGCCTATGGCGGACCGGTCCGCACGGTCATGCAGGTGATGCACGATAAAAAGGAAGCAAACATTGGTTTCCTCCGGCTCCGTACGGTCTGGCCGTTCCCCGAGAAGGCGCTTGCGAAATTCAAGAACGCAAAGCGCTTCCTCGTCCCCGAGATGAACCTCGGGCAGATCGCCCGCGAGATCGAGCGACACGTGAAGGTGCCGGTGACAAGCATCCCGAAGCTGGGCGGGGACCTCCATACCCCTGCCGAACTCGTCGCCGTGCTGGAGGAAAAGGTATGAGCTTTGAGGACTGGTACCGCGAGGACCGGCTGCCCCATATCTACTGCGCCGGCTGCGGGAACGGCACGATCATCAACTGCACGCTTGCGGCCGTGGACTCCATGGGCTGGAAGAAAGAGGAGACGGTCTTTGTTTCCGGCATCGGATGCTCCTCGCGGGCACCGGGCTACATCCTCACCGACTCGCTCCATACCACCCACGGGCGGGCGCTCGCGTTCGCCACCGGAGTCAAGATGGCAAAGCCGGACCTCCATGTAGTGGTCTTCACGGGCGACGGCGATCTTGCGGCCATTGGCGGCAACCATTTTATCCATGCCTGCCGCCGCAACATCGATATAACGGTGGTCTGCATGAACAACCAGATCTACGGGATGACCGGCGGGCAGGGCAGCCCGACCACGCCCCGGGGCTGCCTCTCGTCCACCACGCCCTACGGCTGCACCGAGCCCCCCTTCGACCTCTGCGAACTCGCCATCGCGGCCGGGGCCAACTATGTTGCCCGCTGGACATCGTACCATGTAAAAGAACTCGAGCGGGCGGTAAAAGCCGGCCTCGAGACGCCGGGCTTCTCGTTTGTCGAGGCGCTCGTCCAGTGCCCCACCGCCTTCGGGCGGAGGAACAAGTTCCGGCAGGTGGCAGACCATGTCGAGTTTTTAAAGACCCACTCCCTCCTGCGGGCAAAGCGCGATCGCCTCCTCGAACAGGGGCAGGCCGTCCCCGAGGACATGTTCGTAGTCGGGGAGCTTATGCGTCGGAACCGCCCGGCCATGGGGGTGAAATTGTGAGAAACGAGATCCGGTTCTCCGGTTTTGGCGGCCAGGGAATCATCCTCTCGGCCGTGATCATCGGCAGGGCCGCAGTGATGTACGACAGCAAGTTTGCCGTCCAGACACAGGTCTACGGCCCCGAGGCCCGGGGCGGGGCCTCCATGAGCGCCGTCATCATTGACGACGAGGAGATCCTGTACCCCAAGGTGGCGGACCCGAATATCTACGTCATCATGTCACAGGAGGGTTTCGAGAAATACGGGGCAGCGGCAGAGGACCCCGCCGTGATGCTCGTGGACTCCACCCTGGTCCACTCCCGCCCGAAGTGCCGGTGCATCGAGGTCCCGGCGACAGGGGAGGCGAAGCAGACCCTAAAAAAGGATATTGTGGCAAACATCGTCATGCTCGGGGCACTCGTTGCCGCAACGCACGTGGTGAGCGAGGAGTCCTTAAAGAAAGCCATCCTCGACTCCGTGCCCAAAGGGACCGAGGACCTTAACCTGAAAGCCATGCAGCTCGGCCTGCAGCTGGGGAAACAGCCATGAAACTCCGTGAATACGAGGCAAAGAATGTGATAAAGGCCGCCGGGATCCCGGTCCCGGCAGGATTCCTGATACGCTCGCCGGACGAACTCACATCCCACCTTGAGGAACTTGGCGATGCATTTGTCCTCAAGGCGCAGGTAGATGTCGGCGGGAGGGGCAAGGCCGGCGGGATCCTGATGGCTGACAAGACCTCGGGGGTGATGGTCGCACAGGAGCTCTTTGGAAAGCAGATCAGGGGACTGCCGGTAAAAGAGATTCTGGCCGAGCAGAAACTCGCGATCCAGCATGAGTATTATCTCTCGATCACGGTCGACCGTTCCAGCAAGCAGCCGCTTATTCTCTTCACCGAAGCAGGGGGAGTTGAGATCGAGATCACCGCAAAAAACCACCCGGAACTGATCCGGAAGGTTGTCGCAAACCCCCTAATGAAGGATCTCCCGCCATTTTTGATCCGGGAACTTCTCGGGACAGCCCCAAAGGAGATCGGACCGATCATCAACAAACTGTATAAAACCTTCATCGAGAAGGACGCGCTGCTGGCCGAGATCAACCCACTGGTCACCACGCCGTCCGGTGTTTTTGCCGCAGATGCGAAGATCATCGTGGACGACAATGCGCTGGGCAGGCAGGGGATCACAATGAACCGCGATCTCTCGGAGCGCGAGCGGGAGGCCGAGAAGCACGGCTTCTCCTATGTTGAGCTGGACGGGAAGATCGGCGTGATCGGCAACGGTGCCGGGCTCACGATGGCTACACTCGATCTCATCGAGTACTATGGCGGGAAGGCGGCAAACTTCCTTGACGTGGGCGGAGGGGCAGAGAGTGAACGGGTGAAGAATGCGGTCAGGCTCGTGGCAAGCGTCCCGTCGGTCAGGGTCATCGTCGTGAACCTGCTCGGCGGCATCACCAAGTGCAACGAGGTGGCTAAGGGAATCATCGCGGCGGGCATCTCCCAGAAGGTGATCGTCCGGCTGGCCGGGACAAACGAGGCGGAGGGGAGACAGCTGCTCTCTGAAAAGGGGTATGAGATGCTGGACACCATGGACCTCGTGGTGAAGAAGGCCGTGGAGGTGACCACATGATCTATGGCGACAGGAACACCGGTCTTCTCGTGCAGGGTGCTACCGGCAAGCAGGGCGAGTTCCACATCGGCCTGATGAACGCGTACGCGAAGCAGGTCGGTGGCAGGGGCGTTGTTGCCGGTGTCACCCCCGGCAAAGGTGGCCAGCAGGTGCACAACGTTCCCGTGTACAATACCGTGAAGGATGCCATGAAGGAGCACGACATCGGCGCAGCGGTCATCTTCGTCCCCGCGGGGGCAGCGGCCGACGCCATCATGGAGGAGGCGAACGCCGGCATCGCAACCATCGTCTGCATTACCGAGCACATTCCCGTGCAGGACACCATGAAGGCGATCGCGTACGCGAGGATGGAAGGTGCCAGCGTAATCGGCCCCAACTGTCCCGGGCTCCTTTCGCCCGGCGAGGTGAAGATGGGGATCATGCCGGCTGCACTCTTTTCCCGGGGCAACGTGGGGGTCATTTCGCGGAGCGGTACGCTCACCTACGAGGTCGTGGACGAGCTTACCCGGGCCGGCATCGGCCAGAGTACCGTGGTCGGTATCGGTGGCGACCCGGTTATCGGGCAGACGTTCGTGGACGTCCTCGCACGCTTCGAGAAGGATCCGCAGACCAGGGCCGTTGTCCTGATTGGAGAAGTCGGCGGGAACCTGGAAGAGGAGGGTGCCACGTCCACCAGCCTGCCGATCGTCTCGTACATTGCCGGAGTCTCGGCCCCGCCGGACAAGCGGATGGGCCATGCGGGAGCGATCGTGGAGGGTGGAGAGGGCGATGCGAAATCCAAGATCGCCCGGCTCAAAAAGCACGGCGTGCCGGTAGCCTCCCGCGTCTCGGAGATCCCGGACATGGTCCGGGACCTCTTCCGCTGCCACTGCTGAAGGGCACAGCAGGTATCACCTTTTCTGATCGATCAGTTCAAGGCTGGTTTTCCGGTTTACACCTGAACGCACCGTGCCCTGAAAAAGAAGAGTGCTGGTCACGGAAAGTCAGCCGATGCTATTCCCTGACAACCGCAGATGCATGTGCATCGAACGGGTTTGTCCGCACAGCAAGGGAGAACAGGTACGGGTAGTGCACCTTCAAGTGGCGCATGTACGTGAGCCATTCCTGGACCAGCAGCCCGTAGACACGGTTGATATCTACGGAGAGATGGGCATAATCAGATGCCGGAAGATCTGCAAGCTGGTCCCGTGCTGCCAGTTCCTCGGCAAGGTGAAACACTGCCTGTAAAAGAGGAGTGAATCCCTCGTGTTCAATGATCCGGGGGTTCTCGAAAAGCGTCAGCAGGACTCCTTTGTGGTTCCCCAGGAATTCTTTGAGATCGGGGAGGTCAAGGGTCCGGCTGTCCAGCATGGAGATATGCTGTTTCATGGACGCAGATGCCCGGGTAAAATCCCCATCCGTCCATTGACTGGAGACCAACAGGAAGGGCAGTGCCTGTCCGGATGCCGGGTCCTGAACGGCAAAGCGCCGGATCAGGTTGTTTCCTACTTCTGAGAAGAAAACCCCTACCAGAAGATTGAGATTCTGCAGGCGCACTGAATGTTCGCGGTTCTCAATCATCAGGTCCAGGGCCGAAGCCGCAAGCCCCACGAAACAGCCGACACCGAAAATGATGATGCCAATCGTGAGCAGCTTTCCTGCTTCTGTCACCGGGTGGATATCCCCAAACCCTACCGTGGATATGGTCACCACGACAAAATAGAATGCATCGAGTGGCGTGCGGTTTTCAAAAATGATCATGCCGGAAATTCCGGCAACCACTACTACCGCAATGAGAGAGATATACAGGCGCAGGCGGAAGGGAAGGGTCTTGGTCACACCCGGATTGTATGCCTGCCCGGATATAAAAACGAATTTGTCCCTCTGATCACAGACATACCCCCGACCAGATTCGAACTGGTGTCGCCGGATCCAAAGTCCTGCATGATTGACCGCTACACTACGGGGGTACTCGACGATGAAACCACGAATCTGACGTTTTTGGATCTCGTGGTGTAACGTCCCGGTTATATCACTCGCCAAACTCAAAAAAGCATTGATAACCATGAAAGGGATTACGAAAAAATCCGAAAGTAACCCCCCATGGAACCTCCCCCTTTCACAATCGGGTAAAGTGGAATATTTCGGAATAAGAAAAGAACCTTTTTTCCGGTTTTACGAGAGAGAAATTACCCTTATCACCCCCGTATTTTGGAAAAATGTGGAAATTCTGGATTTTTCCTTTTTAAAGAAGCAGCTATTAACACATCTTTTCTGATATGAAATTCCCCACTCAGATTCCTTTACGTTCATGCATTTTCCAAAATTCTCTTTTTATGTCCAATTATCCAAGGTATAGCGGATTTGGATCCGGGCTGAGCCTCGTTGCAAGTTTCCGATTTCGGAAGGGAAAAGATTCCGAAAATCAGTATACTGGTTACCAAAAAAGCGGAGGGACGTATGGGGAAGAATGTTCCCTTTCACAAAATGGGAAAAATGGAAATTTTTGGAAACGGATCGTGCTGAAAAATCCTGTTTTCTGACGACAGACCATTCCTCACCGTTCCCTGAAATTCTGGAAAAATGTGGAAATTCCGGATTGGCCCCTTTATAAATAAACGGACATTTTCTGAGTCCCCGGGCTCCAAAACCAGGCCCGCACAACCAGGGCAGTTGACAATTTTTTCCGGAAAAAAACAAACGAACGGGAAGGAGCTGCCAGTATACTGCCGGATCCGGTCCAATCCCGGAGAAACTGCATGAAAAATGAAGATCCCGGAGGCAACTTTAATGTATAGCATTATACAGTTTATAAAAGAGAGAGAAGATGCACATTGAACATGCGAAAAAATCAGAATAACGCCGTATTTCGATAAATGGAGGGCAATGGGAGGTTTTTGATAGAGAAGGAACAGAATAAGGGAAAACAGGAAACTACCATGGAAAGATACGTGAATACAGACCGTTCACGTGGTCTCGTTATCACCGGAAAGCGGGAAGAACTGCTGGTACACCTGACGCCGTTCATCGATATCCGTGTGCAGGTAAATTTCCGTGGTCTTGATCGAAGTATGGCCCAGGTTCTCCTGAACGACACGGAGGTTCTTTGATCGTCGGTACAGTTCGCTTGCGTAGCTGTGGCGGATCTTGTGAGGGGTGATGCCACTCGGGGCATAATGTTTGAAAATATGCTGAATTGCCCTCGGTGAGATATGCTTGCCCTGCTGCCCGATAAAGAGGGGGCCGACAATCCGGTTACCCACAAAGGTCCGGATGCCGGCGAGCGTATCGTCGTCAACAAAGACGATACGGATCTTATCGCCTTTTCCGCGGATGCGGATGGTATGCTCGTCGAAATCAATATCCTCGATATTCATATTGCAGAGCTCGGAGACCCGGACGCCTGTCGAATAGATCGTCCGGACAATCAGTTTGTCCCGAGGGTCCTCGATCGAATCAATCAGACGGAGCACCTGGTTGTGCTTGAGATATTTTACCTCCTGCTGCTTGATCCGTGGGCGTTCGATCCCGCTCAGGGGATTTGCAACTACCGCCCCCTGGGTGGAGAGGAACCGGTAAAAGGAACTGAGTGTCGAGATAATCCGGTGAAAGGTCTTTGGCTTATACGTACGCATGGACGATACAAACGAGAGGAAATCCGTGACCATCGTCGGAGGGACATCCACGCTTGTATCGAGGCGGGCATTCTCAAAATCCTTCCAGAAAAAGACCAGCTTGGTCACTTCGGTATGCCGGCGGAGCCAAACGTAATAGCCGAAATGCTTGATCACCTGCTCGTAGCTGTCGAGCGTCCGGGTAGAATAGTTGCGCATCCGCAGGTAATTCCGGTAGGTTTTGAGCCAGTCCGAAAAATACCCGCTTCCCATGGCCTAATCTTTTTTATCTCAAATAAATAAAGGTTTGCGCAGAATACATATTCTGCGAACTCTCCTTTTTCAAAAAGAATGGCAGATTAGCGGCATTTCCTGAACCGGGCTCCCTGACCGGATCGTATACAGATGCCAGGATGTTTGGAACAAGAGCAGGACTGCACCAATTCCATTCCGGATTCGGAAGGCCACAAAAACGGCCTTTTTTCACTTCCCCTATACATTTACTGATCCAAGAGCACGAAAGGCCTGGAAACACGGCTATTTGCGATCTACCGTCGGAGGGGCACAATCCTCCCAGCTGAGAACTAAAATGATCAGGACAAAAACGGATAATTTTCGTGCACAATGTCACGCTGAGATACTGATACCGTTTAAAAAAGAAATTTCCAACGTTGCACGAATGTCGGGAGCCTCGATTCTGCTTCCCTGGTGGAAAGCCCTGCTTCAGTGAGGCTGACTTCGGAATCCGGATAATTCCAAATTTTCCACTTTTTTTCTCCGGTGCAGCTCACAATTTCTCCCATTTTTAACCAGTTTTCCCGGATTTGTTGATCAAAAACGAACGATAAAAGATATCAAAAAGTTTATTAGTTTTTGATAAAATTACTTTATCAAAAGGTATGATTTATGATAAAAATTGGCTATGTTCGCGTGTCCCGGGAGGACCAGAATGCGGAGAACCAGATCAAGGTCCTTCTGGACGAGGGGTTAATCCGGGATCATATTTTCGTAGATCATATATCCGGGATCTCCGATATGCAGAACAGGGAAGGATTCTCACAAATGATCCAGTTCATCAAGACCCACACAGGCGAGCCGATCACCCTGTATGTCTTCGAGATCTCGCGGCTGGGCCGGTCTTTCCTTGACACACTGAGTATGGTCCGCACTCTCGAAGAGTCAGGTACCCGCGTCTGGTCACTCTCCCCTGCAGAATCATGGAGCAGGATTGAGGATAAAAAGCTCCGGGACCTTATGCTTTCCATCTTTTCGTGGGTCGCAGATCGCGAGCGTGAAAACCTGATCGAACGTACAAAACTCGGCATTGCTCGGGCAAAAGCCGACGGTGTCAAACTGGGAAGACCGATACGATCCATTCCGTGGAAACGCGTCCAGGAACTGCAGGAAAAAAATATCTCCCTCGCAGCGATCTCACGGATCCTGGATATTCCCTACACTACGTTATACCGCCATGATTCCCAACGGAAGAGTATAGAAAAGTCCTGAAAACCTGGCCGAAAACGGGATAGCAAAAACAGAAAGATTGCTTCCGGGAAAATGTGGAAAATCCGGATTGTGCCGTCGAAGAAAGATCTGGATTTTCCAAATTTTCTCTTTAGGTAGCAAGTTTCATCACAGAGATTCACGCCCCTTTCTCCCATTTCTGATATTGCGAATCTTGCAATCCTGATATGTTCTCTGGAAAAACAGTCTCAAACCTATAAAAACCGATCCGGGAGCAGCCCGGAGGTCGGATAAATACGCGGATGATCAGAAAAAATTCCGATACATGTATGAAATAATACTGGAAAATAGAGGGAATCAACCGGGAAACAGGCATGGATTTCCATAAACGTGCCCTTTCCCCAGACAAGAGAATCTGAATCCTTGATCGACGAATAATTCAGCATCTTTTATTCAATGCCACGAACCAAGTAAAGGTTATTTTGTCTTTTTTAATTGGATATCGTTATACAATTACTGAAAACAAAGGTCACCTGTGCCCTGGTCTGATGGTAAAAATGGATTCTTGACTGTCATTTGTCTGCTAACTCACCCAAATAGATTACCCTATTATTTCTTTTCCTTCGGTAGAGAAATCGTGCAAATTGCAGAGATATCCGGAAATAACGGGTAATTTGCCCTTTAAAAGATAAGCATTTTCAACAGAATGACCAACATTATAAACCACATGATGCTATATACTAAAGGGCCATTTTTCCTTCAGAACAAGAAGATCATACACTATTGAACTATTGTCACCGAGGTACCAAAGACATTGCAAAGGATACAGCAGAGGAGATATCATACACCTTATCGACCTTCCTCCACGAGATCAATCGACAATCCCTGGCAAGTGCTCATCGGTTAATGAACCAGAAGTTCTCACCAGGTGTACCCCTCCCGGAAACATCATGTCCCTTAAGTGTACTGTCGAAACAGCCAGAGTTACGAAATTTTTAGAACTACTTTATTATGGCAGTAAAAGGAATCATGGGTAATGTAGTATGACCGCGGATGCCCTTTTTCTGAGTACAAAAGAAGTGGCGGAGATCCTTGGCGTCCACCAGAAGACTGTCCATCACTGGCTCCGTACCGGCAGACTTGCCGGAACAAAGATCTCGTATCGTGCCTGGAGGATTCCCCGCACGGCACTGGATGAGTTCATTGCAAAGAACAGTAATGTGCATCCCAGAAAAGCGAGTCATGAAGAAATTGCCGCTGATCAGGAGAGACCGGAATCTCCAGACAATCACGCCTCACCTCAGGATCCCGGAGCGAGGATGAAACACTATATCCGGGATATTATGGGGGAAGACAACTCCAACCAGACAAATAACAAATAGTTAACCCGGTTATTTTGGGATATTGGCAAGGGGTCTTCCTTGCGAGTATAAAATAGATCAAACTAAATTATTTACTAAAAAACATCCCTGATTCTTCGATGGGTTTAGTCCCCCGTTTTTATAATTCAGATGACCCACATTTGCGGATCAGATAAAAAGACCACTGCACCTATCGAGATCCCTCCAGAGGATCACAGAATGATGGGCCAATTAATCTCAAATACCAGCAGAAGGGGAAGATTTATTATTCGTTTTTCCCGTTACCGGGGGAATTTCCACTAGATATAAACCACATACTGCTATATACAAACGGGATCTATCACATAGCGAGAACAACAGGAAACAAGCATTCATTTCGCCATTCACCCACTATATAGGGAGATCTTCATGGACGATGACAGCCAGAATGCGATCGGCAAATACAGGAAATTCAAAAAAGTAGACGGAGCCACCTACCGGAAGGTCAACCAGTTCCTGCGTAAGCGTACCTATATTACTGCACGGGAATGGGCGCTTGCACGGTTATGTACAGATTTCAGGACCTCCGGTGGCGCAGAGATGACCTTTATCGGGAAACATCTCACGGAACTGGTCCCTTTCATGGAAGAACCGTACTCGCCCCAGGCTGTCAATCAGGCTCGTCACTCATTCAAGAAAAAAGTCCGAAAAGCAAGTGCCACCTTTTTTTATGGGGCGATGTGCGGGTTTTTCACCACGGACGAACTTGACGATCTTCTTTTTGAAGCAAGCGAGGTCTCACGCTTCCTTCTGGAGGTAGAGGGAACAACGCTGGATATCGATGAGGAGATCGATATTGAAGATCGTATCACCAGAGTGATGCGGAGTGTCGGGGAGACCGCGAAGACTATCCTGACCCAAAGAAGTGAGAATACCTCGGCAGATACCTCAAATCCTCATGCCATATCCGAAGGGGAAATGGAACTGCCGGATAATAGGATTCCACCGGAAAACTTTCGGGTTTCTTCAGTGGAAAGCACTCCCAATGACCGACTATATACTGAAATAAAAAATACAACCTTTCCTAACAGCGACCTCCACGAAGGAAACTCAGGTTCGGAGATCCACGATAATCAGGAAAAAATATCCGGGATACCCCTCGAAAAGAAATCCATCCAAGATGAAAGACACACAAAGGTCGATCCCGTAAATAAATCCGAAAACAATGAGAGCCGGCCACTATGAAAATTATTCAGGTGGTCGGCCGTGCAAATACCGGAAAGACCACATTTATTACCCATCTTATTCCGGCGCTGAAACCCTATGGTCGTGTGGGGGTAATCAAACACCTTGGCGATCATGACTTCCGCCAGGAAGAGGGAAAAGACACAACAATTTTTTTTGAAAATGAAGCGGATATCTCAGCCGGGATTGATGCAGACAAATCCGTCGTTGCCCTCCGCACCATTGACCTCGATCACATGCTTCATCTGTTCAAACATCAGGGTATCGATTTTGCAGTCATAGAAGGATTCAAAGCTCGCCCATTCCCGAAGATCGTGATAGGGGATCTTCCCAGTGAAAGCTGCATCCTGCGAAATCCGACGGTGCGTGAAGTTGTCTCTGATTTCTCCCGTTTCGAAGATTATTAAAATACAAAAACCTGATGCATCTTAACGAAAATGGCAGTTAAAAAGATCCAGAAGAAGCTTTTTGGAACAAACGGTGTCCGCGGGATAGCGGGGAAAGAGATCACCCCGGAACTTACACTCAGTATCGGAAAAGCACTTGGAACGATGCGCCCGGGAAAAATTGCTGTTGGCCGCGATACACGAACCACCGGCTTTGTCCTTGCCAATGCGCTCAAGGCAGGTCTCCTTGCCACCGGTTGTGAGGTGATCGATTGCGGGGTGCTCCCGACGCCGGCCCTCCAGTATATTGTAAAAGAACATTATGACGGGGGTGCAATGATCACGGCTTCCCACAACCCCCCGGAGTATAACGGGGTAAAAATAATCGAACCTGACGGGACCGAGATGGGAGATGAAGAGACCATCAGGCTTGAAGAACTGCTTGCAGATCGATCATCGGAGGTCAAACCCTGGGACCAGGTTGGGACAGAGATTGCGGCTCCTCATCTGATTGACGAATATGTTCAAGCAATAGTTGGTCAGTTTGAAGGGAAGCCCGGGCACGGAATGACCGTCGTGGTCGATCCTGGATCCGGTCCTGCATGCCAGACAACACCGGCGATTCTCCAGGCACTGGGTTGCCGGGTCCTTACCATTAATGGCATTATGGATGGTACCTTTCCGGGGCGGTTGCCTGAACCCTCCCCCGAAGGCCTTGAAGGTCTCGCAGCAATGGTGACGGCAAATAATGCCGCGTTCGGTGTTGCCCACGACGGGGACGCAGATCGGGCAGTCTTCATCGATGATAAGGGGAACTATATTGAAGAAAATCATGAGTTTGCCCTTATTACACGGCACATTTGTATCACGAAAAAAGGTGTTGTGGTTACCCCGGTCAGCACATCCCAGATCGTGGAACTGGTAGCCGAAGCAGCCGGGTGCACGGTACACTACACGCCGGTGGGAAGTATTTATGTAGCCCGCACGATGCGAGAACTTCTCAACTCCGGGAAAAAAGTGATATTCGGAGGGGAGGGAAATGGGGGGTTAATCTTCCCGGATCACCAGTTCTGCCGAGACGGTGGAATGACCGCCGCGGCTATGGTCTCCCTTCTTGCTGCTACCCGGCAGAACCTGTCGGCGCTTATTGAGCAGTTACCGACACGATACATGATCAAGGAGAAACTTGCAACACCCCATGGATCCCAGCTCATCAAAAGGCTTGAAAAACACTACGTAGGGGAATCCACAGACCACACGGACGGCCTGAAAATCAAGCGTTCCACTTCATGGGCTTTAATAAGAGCATCCGGAACAGAGCCACTGGTCCGCATCATGGTGGATAGCGATGGACAGGAGTCCGGCCAGGCCATGTTTAATGAAATACAGAAAAGCGCTTTGGATATACTTGCTGCCCTCACATAAGAGGAAAAACAGTTTTCGGCGGGTATAGGGTTACCCATATTTTTTTATATCAGTGCATTTTGTTACAGAATAGACTCGGACACTCATATTTGTCCTAAATCTTGTTAAAAGTTCTTTTTTTCAAAAAATTTGCATCTAAATGTAAAAACAGAATCATTTTTGGATTTTTTAAAAAAAGAAAATAATATATATAAATTAAGTCAATGTCACTGTGTTTCTAAAATATTTGATTCCTTTCAGAGTAAAGAAATGATCCTGTCAGCCCCCATCATAGAAAAAATACATCAGGCACTCGTAGAGAAAAACTGGGAAAAAATCGATACGATAGTGGCAAACTCTTCACAATTTAAGGACAAAAAGACCCGGATACAGATGGAAAGATCGGTAAATGATATTATCCTTGAATCTGCATTTCAGGGTAATTTGCCTGATACACTCCAGGCAATCCATAAAATCCCAACGGAAGGCGCTGATACTCTTTTTTCCCTGATTTTAAAGAAATATATTGAAACCGGTGACAAAAGATGGTTGAATGCCCTGTTTAATCTCTCAGAAAAACTGGGGAAAAAAAGCCTTCAATCGAAGATTGTTTCCCGTATCGTTCAGGAATTGATCACCTATGGAATATCCTCATCCAACCCGGCATACATCGAATGCGGGTTAGAAGTACTGGATAAAATTACTTTCAGGAAGTACCGGTCAGATTGTATTATCGATGCATCGTTCGGGATAACCAGATGGACGATTATCAGTGGCAATACAACGATCCTTTTCCGGATCCGCGATCTCATCAAGGATATTAGTGATGTCTCAAAAAGGGCGGCATTACATGCTGAGATCGCCCTTGCATTCGCTACAATTGCAATAAACAAAGAAGATTTTGATCTTTTTCTTGAGGGGATACATTATACCACAGAAATTCACCAGAAAGTCCGGCGAAAGGAAACCCTTAATCAGATTATCGGCAACGGTACGAGATCGGCTTTCGGCAAAAATCTTCTTAACATCCGTGTTCTTGCCAACCGCTTTGACGATTTGCCTCCTGATCTCCAGAAGGAATTTATCAATTCCCTGATCGAGCACTATCTGGATCGGATAAAAAGTAAAGAACAGATTTACGAAGATTTTTGTTTTCTCGATAAAAATAAGCCCCCGATTCACAGTCTCCTAATACTGAACCTCCTTAAAAAAGCTGAACTATCCGGTGATTCTTGGTACCTTACCACAGCGATTCCATTTATCCTAAATACCCGGACCAAGGAGAGATTTCCAGTTAAAGAGGTTGTCCGGGCAGGTGTCGCCATTGCACGAGCGACACACTCTTCTCAGGCTTTAATCGATCTTCTCCCCTATATTGAAGGAACAGGTTCCCAAAGCGAGACTTCAGGAATTTATCTTCAGTTCCTCCATATCATTCTCGAACTGGACGATTTCGATCATGCGATCTCGTTATTTTCACGCATAAAACCCACCCGGGAGAATATGCCCCTGTATTATTCCTGCTATGCAAAATTGCTGGAGGAGAGTATTTTACATGATCAGGTGTCACAACAGTTAAAAAATATTCTTGGTACAAATGACCCCTCTGTAAACTCATATGCCATATCAATGGCGGTTCGCCAGATAGGTCATGCCACACCATTTCCCGAGATTGTAAAACACAGCAGTTCACTCAGGCAGCTCCTCACCCTGAATTCCGGTCATGATTCGGATCTCACCTATTTTATTACAACATTGACAAACCGGGGATTTCTGGACACCTGTGACGCTTTTATTCTGGTGGATCTTGCAAAACTGATCCAGGACCCGTCTGCTAGGGAACAGGCAATATCAACGGTAGTTATGAAACTCGCTGAGATCGGAGTAAAATCAAGAAGCCGGGATCTTCTCCAGCAGGCTGTAGGCATCACCTGCCTGATCGAAGGTAAGGCTATCAGGTCTTCAACTCTGAACAGCATCATAGATGATGCGACACGCCTTGCCGCTACAGATGGCGATCTCGATCTTCTTTTACGGATGCGAGTCTGGAGCAGCTCATTCCTTGATGCAGGTCTTGTTGTATATGCAATAAAAAATATTATTGAAGGGATCATAAAATATGCTACCAGCAAACAGGACCCAGAAGTCCTTGACGAGGCGTACCGCCTTGCACAGGAGATAGATGATCCCTCACTGAGACTTCAGATATCTGAACTCATTGCGGAATCATTTGTCCGGATTGGATGTGACCGTATCCAGGGATTTTCCAGGGACCCAAAAGCACCAGTGAATATCAGTGCTCTTTTACGACCTTTCAGAAAGAGCCTCGAATTGCTCAATGCCGAAGAGAGAAAGCCACAGATCTCCTTAAAAATTGCCGGGATGATTGATATCATCCTCCTCTCCTCAAAAAAGAGTGCCAGTCACCACTATCTCCTTCCTTTAGCCATGTATTCCATAGAGATAGAAAACCCTCTGGAACGCAATGCCATGATGTTACGGGTAGTCGGCAAACTCAATGAGGAAATAGCAGATCCGGACTCAGCAGATCCATATGAGACCCTGGCATATATCCTTCAGAATCACTATCACCTGCAAATTACACCTGAAATCAGTAATCTGATCCATCGCCTTCTCGATCTGGTACATAATCCCTTTGTGCGTCTCAAGGGACTCTGTGCCCTCGCAGATTCAGCTCACCGGATACATGACGACGTCCTTTGTAGGGAATTACTTGATGAAGTCTACCAGGGGATCTCCAATCTTACTGCTCAATCCCAGAAAGTTCTCGTTCTAGCGGATCTCGTGCCGGGATATCGCGACATCGATCCGGATAAAGCAAGAATATGTATACAGGAAGGTCTTGAGAAACTTCGGGCGGGTGTAGAATCTGATCAGAATGCCTTTGTTCGAAGGCAGGTGGTAGCAGCGATTGTCCGAATGGGAAACCTGCTCGGTGAAGACGTCAGGATGAATCTGATCAGGGAGATCATTGCGGATGTATCAGATCCGGTGGAGTATGTAACAGCACTGATCGCTGCTTATTCGCTTGAAAATGAAAAACAGGATCAAACGAATCTGCACCATATTTCAGAAGCGATCGATAAGATCGATTCTCCTTACACCCGTGCCCTGCTTATGTTAAAGCTTGTTCCCCTTGCAATCCAGGGGAGAGAGAACAATTTTGCCCTGAATCTCCTTGACAGGGCTGAACAGGTAGCGAAGATAATAAATATCCAGCATGTTGCAGATGCCATCCGTGATGATGCTGCAGGAGTCCTGATAGAACTTTCCCGTAGGCAGGATAATGCCCGGTTCCTGAAAAAGGCTGCAGATATCCTTGCCCAAATAGAAGACGATCAATTGCGTCAGACCCGCCTTGCCCAGATCGGGTTTGCAGAAGCAACGGACACAATTATGCCGTATACCCGGATCATGATGAATCTGACACGGATCGTTGACGAGGGGAGTCCTCCCAGTCAGGTCACTACACTCGAACAAACGGTTCGTTCCGTCCCGGACCGGGGAAAAAGGGCGCTTGTCTACTGCCGGCTTTCCATATTCTGTCGGGACCGGGACGATAATAAAACTGCAAAAAGGATGTTACAAAATGCAATTCAGGAAGCAGACATCATCCGACCACTATCGAAAAGAGCCTACATACGGTGTGATATGGCAATAAAGATGTATACCGCAGGCTATGAGAGCATTGCGCAGGATATTCTTGATCGTGCGATAGATGCAGCAACAAATATACGGCAGTCTGTCCTTCGCGATGCGGTTTTTAACGAACTGGGACTGGTCATGAGGATGATGCAAGGAGGAGGGCCGGAGTGAAGACCTTCGAGATTATTATCACCGGCAGGGTCCAGAAGGTGGGATTTCGTGCATGTGCCAAAAAGATCGCAAGCGATCTGAATGTGACCGGTACGGTAATGAACCTCGCCGACGGTAAGGTTCAGATATATGCTACGGCAGAACCGATTATTCTGGAAAAATTTGTTTCAATGCTTTACAGTTGCCCGCGTGCAGTGATACGGGATATACGAACCACGGAGATTCTGCCACGGACCTATGCTGAATTTTCCATCATCAAAAGTGATGGTCGAGTCAGTACATTACTGTAAAGTCTTCCTTTTTTTGAATGGCCTGCAAAAAATTATTCACTTGAAGATCCAGTTTTTGGTTGTCGATGGAGTGCCTGAACGCAGAGATCAGATCCACGATTAAACTATCCGAAAGCATGCATCGTGATGAGGACTGTTCAAAATCGCCGGGTTCCAGGGATTCCCGCGCAATTTTGCAAACTACAGGATCGATCATTGTCGCTTTGAATGGCCCGATAAGATCCAATATAAGAGAACCCGATCCCTCATGTAAAAATCCAAGATCGGGATCCAGCCGGGCTCCAATCACAGATACACAGCAGTTTCCGAATAACATTGCATAGCCAAATGAAAAAATGGCGTTGATGGGATCGCACTGGGGGCGTACGGTCCGCCTCCGAAAATCGAAATCCCGGGGAATGTCCCGCGAGAGAATTTCGTAATACATATGTGTTGTCAGGTCAGAGAGCCGGCGGATCTCATCCAATTTCACCAGGTACTCAAGATCATGGAGGGCATTGTGGAGAATCTGCAGTTCTCCCTCATATAAAAGGGTCGATCCCCGCTCCTCCTGTAGTTTTTCTATGGCTATCAGGCGGGATTTCAGTGATACCTGTGCAAATGCCGTCGCGAGCCGGTAGCGTGGGATTTCCTCCTGGAGACGCTGCAGGGTTTCATTGCCTCTTTTCCCATACGGCTGAAGGATTCCAAGCGGTGTTCCATCGGGTTCGAAAAAAGAAATATACGAACCATTCCTGAGCAGGTGAGTAATAGTGGTCGAATGGATGTGATGTCCGCCAACAATAAGGAGATTTTTAACCTCATCAAGGGGATACTCTTCGACTTTCCCTTTGGAGAGGATAGTGAGGTTTTTTTGTGTGGACTTGATGTGAGCACCAAACCCGTACACTGCCACCCAGGGGATTGCTCGTGTCATAGAAGCCCGAACGAAAACGCTTGATTTAATCTACATAGTGCCCTTTTCCCCCTCATTAAAGCATCGCTTTGAATACTGCGCCCTAAAATCCGGTGTTTTGGGGTAATTGCCGCTCTTTCACACGCACCGTTACAATGAAGTATAAAAAATATAAGGTGTCATACGTACAATGTCATGCAATAGCATAACAGGTGACGCGGATGTTCTGGGACAAAAAAATAGAGACGCTGAAACCCGCTGATCTCAAGGCTCTTCAATTTAAGCGGCTGAAAAAAACCCTCCACGCTGTACAAACAGTGGATTTTTACCGGCAGCAATTGAAAAAGGCCGGAGTTTCTGCTGCAGATATCAAAACCCTTGAAGACATCAGAAAGTTGCCTTTCACCAAAAAACAGGATCTCCGCGACGGGTATCCCTTCGGATTTTTTGCAGTCCCGATGCAAAAGATTGTCCGGATCCATACGACTTCTGGAACCACCGGCAAACCTACCGTTGTCGGCTATACCCGGAAGGATCTGGACACTTGGGCAAATCTCATTGCCCGCAATATGACCATGATCGGTATTGATGAGAATGACATCTTCCAGAACATGGTCAATTATGGGATGTTTACCGGAGGTCTGGGATTTCACTATGGCGCAGAACTGATTGGGATGACTGTGATCCCGAGTGCTACCGGAAACACCCGGCGCCAGATAGAGATGATCCGGGATTTCGGGGTAACTGCCATTCACTGTACGCCCAGTTATGCGATGCACTTATCAGAGGTTGCAGAGGAGATGAATGAATCCCTGGAGAGTCTTCGGACAGGAATTTTTGGCGCCGAGCCCTGGTCTGATACGATGCGGCATACGCTGGAAAAGCGTCTCGGGGTTACGGCCTTTGATTCGTACGGCCTGAGCGAATTGTTCGGACCGGGAGTCGCATTCGAGTGCCCCGAACGGGACGGTCTGCATATCTGGCACGATAGTTATCTGGTTGAGATCATTGATCCGGTCACAGGTGAAAACCTCCCTGACGGCGAACAGGGCGAGCTGGTAGTGACGCCGCTTGTAAAAGAGGCCATGCCGCTCATTCGCTACCGTACCGGTGATATCACCATGCTCATGGAAGACGGGTGCCTCTGCGGGCGGGGAAAGAAGATCGCACGGTTGACCGGCAGAAGTGATGATATGCTGATTATCCGGGGTATCAACGTATTCCCCTCCCAGATCGAACATGTGCTCCTGAGAATTCCGGAAGTGGGCCATCAGTTTATGGTATATATCGACAGAATCAATCATCTGGATGAGATGACCGTGGAAGTCGAGATCAACCGAAGCCATTTTTCCGGGGAACTTGCAGATCTTGCCAAGATCCAGAAAAAAGTAGTAAAAGAACTGCACGACACTCTTGAGCTGCGGACAACGGTAAAACTGGTAGAGCCCGGCTCGCTGCCCCGGTTTGAAGGAAAAGCCAAGCGGGTCATAGACCGCAGAGGTGAGATCTGATGCAGTATTGGGATCCCCGAATAGAAGAGATGCCCGCTGAAGGGCTCCGGAAAGTCCAGTATAAACTGTTAAAAAGTCTGGTCTGCCGGCTCTACAGTTTTTCATCTTTTTACCATGACCGTATGAAGGAGCAGCATGTCCATCCTGATGACATTAAGGACCTCTCCGACATCAGGAAACTGCCCTTCATGTTCAAACGCGATCTCAGGGACAATTATCCCAACCGGATCTTTACCGCCCCGCAGGATGAACTGGTGCGATATCATGTCTCTTCGGGCACTACCGGGAAACCAACGGTGGTAGGATATACACAGCGCGATCTCGATATCTGGACCACTTCGCTCGCACGTGCACTCACATCTATCGGTCTCGGGCGGGGAGATGTCATTCAGGTCAGCTATGGGTACGGTCTTTTTACGGGAGGCCTGGGGATGCACTACGGGGCAGAGCGGATCGGCGCAACCGTACTCCCGACAAGTGTCGGTAATACCGAACGCCAGCTCGAGCTTATGCAGGATCTCGAAGTAACAGCAATTGCTTGTACTCCATCTTACCTGCTCCACATTGGCGAAGTAGCAGAAAAGATGGGTATCAATATTAAAAAGGATACTCATCTCAAGGCAGGTATTCTCGGAGCGGAACCCTGGACGGAAAATATGCGAATCAGGATCGAAAACTGGCTGGGCATCAAAGCCTACGATATTTACGGTACAAGTGAGCTCTCCGGACCGATGTTTACTGAATGTACGGAGCAGAACGGGTTCCACATCTGGTCAGATATCGCCTATGTCGAAGTCATTGACATCAAAACGGGTGAGCCCCTTGAAGCGGGCGAAAAGGGTGAACTGACGATTACGATGCTCCAGAAAGAGGCCCTCCCGATGATCCGGTACCGGATCGGGGATATTTCCTCAATCGATGATGACGTGTGCCCCTGTGGCAGAACAAGCCCGAGGATCAAACGGATTCAGGGGAGGGTAGATGATATGCTGATCATCAGGGGTATCAACGTCTTCCCCTCTCAGGTAGAATATACCCTGATGTCGATTCCCGAGGTAGGTGAGCACTTCCAGATTGTTATCGAGCGATCAGGCGCCCTCGATGACATGCTGATCAGGGTGGAACTGACCAAAGGGTCATTTAGTGACAAAATCACCGACCTCATGAAGATCCGACAGAATGTAGAACACCGGCTCAGGAATGCGTTGAACGTTGCCGTGGACGTCGAACTGGTGGAGCCGGGATCCCTGCCACGGTTTGAAGGAAAGTCAAAGAAAGTGATTGATAAAAGGGTGTTGTAAGATGGACAGGAAAAAGTACGTCATCAAACAGATCTCGATATTCTCGGAAAACCGGCCGGGCAGGCTGGCCTCAGTCGCCCATGCCCTTGGTGAGGAGAAGATCAACATTCTTGCTTTCAGCATAGCCGAGGCAAGCGGCTTTGGGGTAATCCGGGCTCTGGTGGATCACCCCCAGAAAGCATACGAAAAACTCTCGTCACTCGGCTTCAATGTTGCCTTCACCGATGTAATTGCTGTCCAGATGATGGATCAGCCAGGCGGGCTCTATGAGATCGCAAAGGTTCTGGGCGACTCCGGTATCAACATTGAATATTCCTATGCATATTCCGGGAAGAAAGCCGCAGTGCTCATCCTCCGCGTGGATCAGGTTGAAGATGCGATCGATAAGATTCTGGCATCCGGTGCAACCCTGCTGGAATATTCCGTATTCCATTAAAGCCCGCTCATCTTTTCTCCCATTTGATCAGTTCTGCCACGGTGGAGAGCGTGCTCCCCCGCCGGATCTCTTCGCGTATCCTCGCCTCGGCCTTTTTAACTTCAAGAGCCCTTCTCGCTACTTCATAAGCCCGCTCGCCGGGGATGGCCACGACACCGCTCTCGTCCCCAACAATCCAGTCACCGGGTCTGATCTGTTGCCCACAACACAGGATCTCTGTATTGATCTCCCCGAACCCCTTGGGCTCTCCGGCATTAGGTACAACTGCTTTGGCGAAGAGGGGAAATTTCATGGCCCGTATATCATCGATATCCCGGGCTGCGCCATCGATCACGACACCGGCAATGCCGCGTTGGATGCAGCTTAATGTAGCGAGCTCTCCCCAGGGAGCAACGTGGTTCCCGCCATCGTTGTTGATCACAAGAATACTACCCGGGGCAGCACCGTCGATAGCTTCCACCGGTTTTGCCCAGTCACCTGCCATCGTATGCACGGTGACGGCCCTGCCAGCCATCTTTACATCCCCGCAGAGGGAGACCAGACCAGGGAGTGCACCTTTCCGGTGCATAGCATCGCTTATATTGGGGGTTGAGACCTGCATCAGAAGTGAACGGATCTCGTCATCCTGGCTCTTTTTTTCCGGAGCTGCAAGTGCAGGTAAGTCAAGAGATTTACGAATTAAGGAGGCTGATCCCTCAACATCGGCAGAGCGGGTGATCCAACCACCAACAATCACGATATCCGCGCCCATCTTTGCTGCTTCTCCGGCTGTGACCACATCCAACCCCCCTGCAACAGCGACCGGGATATGGGTCTCTTCCTGAAGGGCCTGGAGAAGATCGAGAGAGTCCTTCCCGATCATCTGCTGATCAATACCAACATGGGCCGCAATGATGTCCACCCCAAGTGCCTCAAGCTCACGGGCACGCGCCACAGGATCCCGGGCATTGATAAGATCTGCCATCAGCCGGGTTCCGTACAGCCTGCTGGCCCTCACTGCTTCAACAATGACCGCATCGTCCGCATCCGCGAGGACACAGACAATGTTTGCCCCGGCTTTTGCGGCCATCTCGACTTCGAGAGTCCCCGTATCTGCAATCTTCATGTCAGCCACGATGACCGCATCCGGGAATTGCCCACGCAACGTTCGGATTGCCTGCATGCCCTCACTTTTAATGAGGGGCGTCCCGGCTTCTATCCAGTCAACACCGCCGGCAAGTGCCTCCCGCGCAATCTGGATCGCCCGGTTTAATTCCAGAAGATCCAAGGCCACCTGCAGGACAACCTTTTTCATAAACCATTGTGGGATGTACGGGATGTTTAAGGATTGTGAGTGGATCTTCTGACAGAAAAAAGATCTTGATTTATCTGGCGATCATTCTTTCTTGAAAACGTCGGAAAAGACCATAATCTTTGTATCCTTCTTCGGTGCCGGGGTGATCTCCTGAGGCAGTCCAGCGGGAACCAATGAGACCAGAGTGTATTTCTCCGGTACATTCAGGAGCGTCCGCAACTCCTCCGCATATTCCTTTTTATCTCCTGCCACCCAGCAGGATCCTACACCATAAGCCTGGAGACCGAGTATCAGGTTTTCGGTTGCCGCAGAACAATCTTCAAGGTAATACTTTGTATTACGCTCCCCAAAGACCGCAAAACAGACAGGCGCATCTGCGATAAATTTCCCGTGATCCGTTACTGCAGCAATTTTTTTGAGCAGATCTTTTGACCGGATAACACCGATCAGCCATGGCTGCAGGTTCATGGCAGTGGGAGCATGAACCGCACATTCGATAGCATCATGAATATAAGTCTCATCCACGGGATCTGGCTTAAATTTACGAACACTGTGCCGTCCCTTGATGATCGCAGTTACAACATTCATACATCGGATATGGAGAAGTGGCGGATAAAAAGATTATGGAGAGGAAGATTTGTGTTCCCTGTTAAGCGCACTGAATCCAATAAGGCAACTAATAGAGATCACTGCTATGATCGCACCAAATCCGGCTACCTTGGGTGTGGTTGTCTCAACGGTTACCGGCTGATTGGTAACTGTAGGAGTCGGGAGTGTCATAGTTGTATTTATAGGAGCGGGAGTACCCGTAGTTGTCGGAATCTGGGTGGCAGGCACAGAAGTGATCTGTGTTATGGGAACCGATGATGGCGTTGCCTGCCCGGTAATTCCTTTAGTGATAATAATTGTCGTAGGAACATTTACCGATATCAGGGGGTTCTGTTCCTGATCGAGCAAGGAGGTCTGCTGGCTCACCGTTTTCCCGGCTACCCCGTAATTATTGTACATATTATTCACCTCGCACTTTGCCCAGATCGTGTATGTCCCCGTTACGTACTGGGAATTTCCGGTATCCCAGCTCCACGGAGTCTGGTAAGAAGGAGAGGTTATGGCGAGATTGAGCAAAGAATGTGCAGTCCCCGCGCTGTCCAGAAGGGCGGAGTAGGTCCCCCCGGCAGGGGACTGAACGTAAATAGTAATTCCTTCGGTGGTTGAAACTCCCCTCGCGAACAATGGATTCAGATTTGTATCTAATTGGAATGCTGCCTGGTCTCCACGGGGTATCCATTTATTGGTTACATCCAGATTAATCGTCGTATCAATGACACGAATAGCCAGCTGCGGATCAGCGACCACAAAAGCTATGCCATCCTGTTTTCCACTCGCATCCAAACGGTACCAGTTTCCCGTGTATTGACCAAATGCTGAAGATGAAATGTAAAAATTTGAGGGTGTGGTGACCTGAACCTGACTTCCAGGTGATGTGGTAGCAAAGGCTGCCCCGGAAGCCCACCATCCTACCGAGGAATCCGGCCCCATTGCCGCTGTTACATCAAGTCCCTGCTCTCCTATATAAACAGTCCCTCCCTGTTTGATGGTCGTATAGCCTCCACTAGCCAGTACCGGAACCGCAAGAAAGCACAGCGCGATAAGAACAATCCCGAGACGGATTTTTAATTCTGTTCGCATAATCTTCAATGCTGTTTTGGCCTTAAAAAACGTGACGCTCCCACGCAACAATCTCTGCGGAAAGCGAAGAGTTGGTCGTATTGGCCGGCGTCTTACGAGAATTATATTCGGAAAACAGATCTCAAAAGAGAGGGGTATTATTCCATACAGATCTTATCGAAATTTTCATACACACGTTTTCCATCAACCGTATGACTGACTTCAGGATGCCACTGGAGACCATATATTCGCTTTTCTGAACAGGCAACAGCTTCCACATCGCAGATCCCGGAACTGGCAAGGAGCGTAAATCCTTCGGGAATTCTGCAGACCTCATCTGCGTGCGATGCCCAGACCGGGAGTTTATCGGGATACCCCCGAAGGACATCGTCATGTTCCCGGATACAAACCTCAACGGATCCATATCCACCAGATTTACCCGGGCGAATCTCCCCCCCGAATTTCCGTGCAATAATATGAAGCCCAAGACAGATCCCAAGAACCGGAATCCCAAGATCAAGGTACTCCGCACATACACCGGCACGCCCGATATCCGGCCCACCGCCAAGAATGATACCCCGGTATCCTGCGGCAACCTCATCCTTGGAAGTTGTATTGGGGATAAGCGCCACATCAATGTCCAAATCCCTTAGGGCACGGTGGATCAGGTGATTGAACTGCCCATGATTATTGACCACGCAGATGGGAAGCATTGTTATAGATTTATTGGCTAAACGGGGTATTAAGCATGTTCAGCAATATGCATTCACCATTTCAAAGATCTTCTTTCGGATTTGGTCCGGCGTAAATCCCATAACCGACGCCATGAACATGGCTCCTCCGGCGCCGGTCCCCTCCTTGACCTCACCGGAACAGTACCGCGCCAAGCCATCATGGCCAATCTCTCCAAATCCCGGGTCGACATAATAGACCGGTACACCGATCATTGCGGCAAGCTCCTCAACATTTGCCGAAGGATCATCACGAACATAAACCGTCGTAGCTACCTCAGGCATGCAGCCCTCCATCGCTTTGATCACGCCGCAAACAGCAAGCATCTGGGTTCCTCCGGCAAGGACCAGTGTCCCGGAGTACGTCCGGGCAATCCCCGCGGCTACCGGGATCATCGGATCCCCGACATGCCGGATTACAGCCATGGGATCCTCCCTGATTGTCGGAGAAAGGCTAGCAAGAACCTCCTGACAGATCGCTTCTTTCCGGTCCAGAGGATTGTTGACAAAACTGCTGCTGACCGCAGCAGGATACCCAAGTGCCCGGAGCACACAGAGCGCAGTCGTCGTTCCACCAGGGACACATTCACCAAGAATGAGCATATCACCCATCCCGGACAAAATCTTTCCAATTTCCTCTCCGTGCGAGAAGAGCTGCTGCGCGAGCGGCACCGCATCACCATTTCGCGGATCGTTTCCAACACATCCCATTGCATCCAGGTACGGAACAGTCAGTGGATACCGGAGACCTGCATTGATAAAAAGCGGGTGAACACCGGTCAGCTCCACCATCGCCCGGGTTATGGTAGCCGGTGTAGGGCAGCCGGTGGGGGTATTGGGTTTGAAATCCGGGTTGGCTATCCGGCCGGTCGTGACCAGTTCGGCATCCAGATTCGGAGTGAGGAGAGTTTTTTCCGGGCTCGGACCGGCCCCGGAGATGCCGGGAATGGTTGAGACCAGAGTGTTCCCGAGGATGACGCAGAAGGAAATTTTTTTGCCGGAATGGCCCGGCACACCGGTGAGAAATGGCATAAGTACTGATACGATTATCTTTTATCCATTCGGTTTGAAGATATCGCCCTTTCGTTTCATAACCCTCTAATAGGAACACTCCATAGTAATCTTGACATGTTTGAGATCGAAGCCCGTCTGGAAAAAAAAGGGATAACCCTTGACGCCATGGTAGATGCGGCCATGGGGTTGTATGTATCCCACGGGATGCCGGACGAACAGGCAGCTGAAAATATCAGAAGAAAGATGCAGAAATATCTTACCGATCCCAATATCGCCTCACTGCTCCTCGGCGCCGTACTGCTCGAGGAGGAACTCTACGAGAACAGGAAAGACTCCGAAATTGCGGAAGATCCGGTCTTTTTGCTCAGTGATGAGATTATTGGCATGGCCATCGCCGAATGTATTGGAGGGACCTATGCACGGTTTGAGTTTACCCGGTATGATCAGAAAAAGCCCGGCATTCTTGCGACTTTGGGGCCCTTTCTCGATGACGCCGTTGCGGGCCTGATCGCCGGGTGCACTTCCCGCTTGTACAGTGAATGCGTATGAAGTCGGTCTTGTCGCTCCTGCAGTTTACCACCATTCTCCCCTTGGGAAAACCCCAGGATTTCAATCTTTTTGCACGGCATTCCTGGATGTTTCCGGTAGCAGGTTATGTGATTGCCCTGCTGGTTGCCATCCCGGTATTTTTTATCAGAGATACGATGCTCGCTTCGGCCGTAGCGGTTGCAGGTGTGATCGTTTTATCGGGTGCCCACCATCTTGACGGCCTGCTCGATCTGGGTGACGGTCTCATGGCACAGGGTGATAAGGACAAACGAGTACGTGCCCTCACGGATAAATACGTCGGAGCAGGAGGCATTGCCGCCGGACTTGTCGTCACCCTTCTCCTCTTTGCCGGCCTCCATGCTGCTGCATCCCTGATATCAGTCCTGATCATCGGAGAGGTTGCAGCAAAATTTTCCATGTCCTTCCTTACAGCATACGGGACACCGTTCAAGGAGGGAATGCACAGTTACCTCCACCGGTCTGCCAAACCCTACTTTCCATTCCTCTCATTTCTGCTCTGCATACCGCTTATCCTCCTTCCGGTATCCCCGTTCCGCCTTGTGGTGGCGCTAACGGTTATGATTCTCTGCCCTGTCGGGCTCCTCATCCTTTCAGAGCGCTTATTCGGAGGCGTCAATGGAGATGTAGTCGGGGCGGCAAACGAGATCACTCGGGCCCTGGTTGTTGTTGCACTGGCGCTGATCTGATCAAATGGTCCCCTTTCGACGCTATACTTATCTCCGCATCACAATCCATGCGGGCAGGCAATGGATCCGGGAATTTTTATGATATAGACAACTACCGTGAGGCGATAGCCAGTATTCTGAAAAACGGGGAATGCATGGATGCAGATTTATATCGGAATGCAATCACCAATATAGACTTCACGGATTCATCGGACGAAAAAAAGATCAGTAGAGCTTTTGGAAACCCTGACTACAATCATCCTCGCATTCTATTGCAGATCCGTCCCGGACCAGCGCATTGAACATCAGTGCTGCATTCATCAGCGTCTCATCAGCAACACCCAGCTGGCGCAGATCACTGAGTGCCTTTATCTGGGGAGAAGGCGTTACTTTTTCTCCAAGCCGGACACCCTTACAATGCCGGCAGTACGCGCATGAACTGTATACCGAGACACTGCCCATCGCACAGGCAACTGTGACTCGGTTTTTTGCCGGATCACGCTGAAATGGTAGAGTTTTCATATTCCGGATAATAATCGAACAAACAATATGAGAATATCGGAATGAATTCTCACCTGAAAATCAATCAGGGGAATCGAAATACTTTATATAGATGCGTCTCATATATGTAATACTCGCATAGACAGACGGTATGCGTATTACCCCATTCTGGGAGGAACATAAAAATGGCAGCTGATAAGCCCCATATGAATCTGGCCGTCATCGGACACATCGACCACGGAAAGTCAACCACCGTCGGTCGTATGATGTTTGAGACGGGTGCAGTACCTGCACACATCATCGAGGCCTACCGCAAGGAGGCTGAATCGAAGGGTAAGGCGACTTTTGAATTTGCATGGGTCATGGATAACCTCAAGGAAGAGCGTGAGAGAGGTATCACCATCGATATCGCGCACAAGCGGTTCGATACCCCCAAGTTCTACTTCACGGTCGTAGACTGCCCGGGACACAGAGACTTTGTCAAGAACATGATCACCGGTGCATCACAGGCTGATGCAGCAATTCTTGTTGTCGCAGCCCCCGACGGTGTCATGGAGCAGACCAAAGAACATGTATTTCTTGCTCGTACTCTCGGTATCACGCAGATTATCATCGCCATCAACAAGATGGATGCGGTAAAATACGATGAGAAGCGGTTCAACGAAGTCAAGAAAGACCTCTCTGAGCTTATCAAGATGGTAGGGTACAAACCTGAGGAGACACTCTTTATCCCGATCAGCTCACTTCAGGGCATCAACATCAAGGTAAACAGCCCAGAAACCCCGTGGTATAAGGGCCCGGCACTGGTTACTGCACTCGACACCTTCAAGGAACCCTCAAAGCCCACCGACAAGCCGCTCCGCTTACCTATCCAGGACAGCTACAGTATCAGCGGTATCGGGACCGTACCGGTCGGCCGTGTTGAGACAGGCATCATGAAGAAGGGCATGAAAGTTTCATTCATGCCGGCAAACAAGGATGGAGAAATTAAGTCCATCGAGATGCACCATGAAGAGATCCCCCAGGCAGTTCCCGGTGACAATGTCGGGTTCAACGTCCGTGGTATCGCAAAGGGTGACATCCGCCGCGGCGATGTCTGCGGTCCTGCCGAGCAGCCCCCGACCGTAGCAGACGAGTTCACGGCACAGGTTGTCGTGCTCCAGCACCCCAGTGCAATCACTGTCGGGTACACCCCGGTCTTCCACTGCCACACTACCCAGACAGCCTGCACGTTCATTGAGCTCAAGAAAAAGCTCGACCCGCGCTCCGGCCAGACCAAGGAAGAGAACCCCACGTTCTTAAAAACCGGTGATGCGGCGATCGTCCAGATCAAGCCCACAAAACCCATGGTCATCGAGAACGTCAAGGAACTCCCGCAGCTGGGCAGGTTTGCCGTCCGTGATATGGGATCAACGATCGCTGCCGGAATGTGCATTGCGATTCAGCCGAAACAGATGAGATAATATTTTTTTGGTGATCAAAATGCAAAAAGCCAGAATTCGCCTGACAGGAACAGATTTCAACAAGGTAGAGACGGTCTGTAACAGGATCCGTGAGATAGCCGAACGCACAGGAGTAAATCTGGCTGGACCCATTCCACTCCCGACAAAAAGGCTTGTTGTGCCTATCCGTAAAAGCCCCGATGGGGAGGGGACCGCAACATTTGATCGCTGGCAGATGCGTGTGCATAAGAGATTGATTGATATCGATGCGGACGAGAGAGCGCTCCGCCAGCTGATGCGGATTCAGGTGCCAAAAGATATCGGAATTGAAATTGTACTGGAAAGTTGAAGGTGCAGCACGTGGAAAAGGCCGCTTTCTTTTCCAGCAAGATAAAAACCATTTTTACTTTCGAGAGAGTCTTTCTTCTCATTCTTCTGGCTGCCATTATTCTCCGGTTCTGGCATCTGGATCTCAAATTGTTCCACCATGATGAAGCAATCCATTCGTGGTTTTCCTTTACCCTCTTAACAAAAGGTACGTGGATCTACGATCCCAGTTATCACGGCCCATTCCTCTACTATGTCACTGCCGGGATGTTTTCCCTGTTTGGTGCCTCGGATCTGGTTGCCCGACTGCTTCCGGCATTGTTCGGTACCCTGCTCATCCCGCTGGTGTACTGCATTTACCGGCTGGGATATATCACCCGGGCACAGACGCTCGTCGTTGCGCTCTTTCTTGCATTCTCCCCGGACATGGTCTATTTCTCCCGGTTCCTGCGCCATGATATCTTCATGCTCTTCTTCACGATGCTTCTTCTCGTGGCTCTGCTCTATTATTTCGATCGGGGACAGCTGCGGTACGTAATCATCGGGGCACTGGCAGCTGGCGGGGCTTTATGCTGCAAGGAAGAGATGCCGTTTATCCTGTTGATCTTTATCACATTCTTCGGGTTTGCCATCTGGAGAAAACGGATCAGCCTGCCCCCGCAATGGAAAAATGATCTCCTGATAGGGGTACTGATCGTAACCGGGGTTCTAATTACTCTCTATTCAGCATTCGGTATGCATCCTGAAACGCTGGTCGGGCAGAATTTCCAGGTCAACACTACTGGCTGGTACCAGGCCGTTGATCACTGGGTATCCATGTCCAATGAACAGCGACTGGGGGGGCCGTTTTATTTCTATATCCCGCTGTATCTGCTGTATGAAGTGCCCATGTTCCTCCTTGCCATACTGGGGACATTGCAATTTATATTCACGGATGCCAGTCTGATCCTTACGGCCAAACGTCTGAAAAACTGGTTGACAACACAACGGCTCGAATTGTCCACAAGGGATCTGGCTGCAACAAGCCTCACCCAGATTAAAAACTCAAGATCTCCCTCAAACAAATCTGATCTTTTCTTCCAGTTATGTATTTACTGGATGATCCTGACTATGGCATTTTATGGATATGTCGGTGAAAAGGTGCCATGGCTCATTATTCACCAGTTGCTCCCGATGTCTTTTGTTGCCGTGTATAAACTGAACTGGCAGAAGATCGTATTCGCCCTTATCGGATGCTTGTTCCTGGCCTTGATAACCTGGCACGTTGCATTTATTCCTGCGGATATTAATGAGCCCATTGTCCAGGTCCAGAACTCAGAGGATCTCAGGAGTGTCATGGGCATCATCGACAATTCGAGCCATGTGGTCCTGGCATCACAGGATTACTGGCCATTGCCCTGGTATTACCGCGGCGATCGGTGGGACAAGATCAGGTTCTACGGCGAGAAAGAGGATATCGCAACTCTTACCGCGGACCATCCGGATACGATCATTCTCCATGATACCGAGAGTTATGATTCCATACCGGGATATAGTAAACAGACCTATAAACTCGATTACTGGTTCTCATTTTATGATAACGATAACCGGTTGGCCGATTACTATTTCCACCGTGACGGAACCATGGGGAGTATAAATCTCGATATTTTTACCCGACAGCATTAGCAAAAATTTTTTGCTTTGCTCTATCTGATACTTGTTTTCCTCGATCAAATTACGCACGCACAAACTTTTTTGCGCTCACATGAACATTCCGTAATCATTGAACATTTAAAACATCAGAAGGGAAAATTCCCGAACCAAATTTTCTCCATAACAACATTCAGGAAGGGGAATCTGGAGGATCTTGTTTTGCGTATATCCTTTGAATATAGAAAATGCAGGATTGATGAGAAGTAGATTATGCGGATTAGGATGATGATGGATGTTTTCAAATGTTGTTGTATGAAGGAAAAAGGGGGATATTAACCGAGTTCATCCCATCGGGAACGTTTACGGTAGATGATCAATCCAACGATAATCAACACGACCGCAACGACCCCTACACCAATTAAGAGAATACTCGAGCTGAACACTGAGCCAACGCCGCCCAGCCCACCCAACAGATTGGCAAAGGGATTTGCTTCTACTGCCGCCTGGAATGCAAGTGCATCATTATAGGACTGATTTCCCTCAGTATACGCCTGCTCTGCCTTTGATCGGGCCTGCGCAAAATTGCCCGCGGTCACTGCATCGTTTGCTGCCGAGATATAACTGACTGCAATTTCCCGCTCGGTTATGATTGTGGATAACCGGGCATCGTTTGCCGTACTTGAGTTACCCTGGAAATATGCAATTAGGGCATCTACATTATTCACCGGGCTCTGAGCCGTGGCAATCTCCGATTCTGCCCATGATTTATCAAGGAGGGTCTCCCCATTGGTAATCGCGGTTGTTGCTGAAGAGATCGCATTCAGCGCATCAGTGTACTGGCTTGAAGGTAAAGACTGGGCTTGTGTGATCTGGCTCTGTGCTGTATTATATTGTGTCTGAGCTGCAGATGTGTCAATACCCAAAGCGGATTTTTCATCTATATCTGCCTTGAGCTGGCTGAGCTGCGTATTTGCATTTGCGATTGCGGTGGTGACATCCGCCGTATTGACAACAAGGGCAGTCTGGGTATAGGGGGTTGCGAGCTGGTTGCCATTTGAATCTTCCTCCCACATCGAGACCAATGTCTGATTGGAAGTTTGGGTGACGGTTGGAGCGTTCCCTGTTAATGTCACTCCAATCGATACATCATCACTTGACTTATATTCCAACAAAAAAGAGCTGATATCGACAGTTGCTGATGAAGACTGAGTAGGTGCGGTCGGATTGCCATTTACATAAATAATGTACGACCATTGGGGCGCTGTCAATGCCGTGTTCATTATGAGATCGTTCATTGACGATTGCCCACTGGGTTCCTGAACAGTATACGAAAGACTTACAGATGTTCCCGGAGTCAGTGCACCACTACTCGGGTTGATCGTCATTGAATTAACCGTATATGCCACCGAAAGTGCCGGAACCAGCAGTACCAACAGGCCAAAAACCAAAATAAACCGTTTCAATCCCATCCCCTTCATTCTCAAACCTCATTCGAACAATGGTTCGATTCCTTCCTCAAACATAGTTGATTTCTTCTCCTTGGATTTTATAACCTCTTCCTTTGTTTCTTTTGCAATATCAAGGAGTTCCTTAATACGGGGCGCATTGCCGACCGTTGCAAGCATGACTACTGCTGCAACATATTCGCTGTTTACCGGGTAATCCCCACCTCTGACTTCCACGCCGGCAATATTTTCTTCAACCCAGCTCTTTGCCTTCTCAACGCCTTTTCTGTCCATCTCATCCGGGGGTCCTGCGATAAGAACAAGCGCACGCTCGGCCGTTGAATAATCACAGGGTAGCGTAAGGCGGCCGAGCATCGCTCTTCGGACAAGACCGACAATCTTTGCTGATCGGTCCTCTCCCATAAGTACTTCCTCATTTGCCTCTTTTTTACCCCCGAATGTATCCTTGATATTCTTCTGGATACCTCCGAGAAGCCCACGCTGCTGCTTGGTACGGGCACTGATCACTTCGCTGATGGCATACCCCACAGAGGTAATACCACCCCCGCGAAGGGTGTTGATGATCTCACTTGAGTCAACAACCATCTCACCGACACCCATCCTGCTCATTTCACCAGCACGGAAAAGGATGGCAAATCTCCGGACCACCTCATTATTGAGCCGCTGGAATGCGCTCTTGACACTCTCGCCCTCGTTCTTCCAGGCACTGTTATCGAAAATGAAGGTGTTATCGGCCTCGTTAACCAGCGTCGTCAGGCTGCGGGCTGCGTTATATGAATAAAGACGGCCTTCTTCCGGTGCGGGAATAATTCCCAGGGCATACACCGGCTCGCGGTAGATCCGCTTCAGATGACGTGCGAGAACGGGTGATCCTCCGGAACCGGTTCCTCCGCCAAGTCCTGCAACAATGACAAACGCATCAATATCATGGGTTCCGCGGGAATCTACCGCATTAATAATGCTGTCTATCTCATCAGCGGTAACCCTTGCCCCTGTCACGTTGTCAGTACCCACGCCGTGGCCTTTGACCAGGGTCTGCCCAATAAGGATGCGGTCTTTCATTTCGATGTGTTTGAGGCCCATCAGATCGGTCCGTGCGGTATTGACGGCAATGCCCCGGAAACTGTTGGTCCCGAGCTTCTTGTCCTGTTCAATGAACATGTCGACAATTTTGCCCCCCGCCTGACCAAAACCAATGAAAAAGACCCGCATCCGGTTACACCATCCAATGGGCTAACGATGTAGTATTTTCTTTTAATTCTTTTAAGACCTTTGTTTTAAGAACTTTAATCCCGACAATACAAAAACTTTCTTACAAATATCGTCATATTTTGTTGCTTTATTCAGGATGGTTACGGAGCCTTTTTCATTTGATCCCGAACAAATAATACCAGTACCATATCATGAAAGTCGGGATAATCGGGGGAGGGCTGAGCGGGCTTGTTACTGCCCATGCACTTGCCAAGGAGCACGACATCGTATTGTTCGAAACGATGCCTTATCTCGGCGGGTGCCTTTCATCCTATCACATCGATGAATACTGGATTGAACGATATTATCATCACTGCTTCTCCGACGATCAGGCTTTGTTTACCCTCCTCCATGAACTCGGATTAGACGAAAAACTCGAATGGAGACAGGGAAGTACTGGCTACTATTCTGGCGATACGCTCTATCCTCTTACCACCCCCGTTCAGATCCTGCGCTGGCCGGAGCTCCCCCTTATCGATAAGGCAAAACTTGCCCTGCTTACCCGCCAAGCTAAAAAAATTGACCCGCACGCACTGGATGACATTACTGCTGAGACCTATATTCTTGAGCATCTCGGACCGCGTATCTATGCCTCTTTTTTTGAGCCCCTGCTGAGAAGCAAATTCGGAAAGAACCGGAGCAAGGTCTCTGCGGCATGGCTTATCAGCCGCATCGCTATCCGGTCAAACCGGGGAGTTTCCGGGGAGCGCCTGGGCTATATCAACGGGGGATTTCACCAGATCATTGACCGGCTTGAAACGTCTATCCTGAACAGAGGTGGTACCATCATGCTGCAGACACCGGTTACCTCGATCTCAGGAAAGAACCGCCAGTGGAGAGTTAACGATGAACGCATAGATGCGATTGTATCCACGATCCCGCCACAGGAGCTTGAAAAATTATCCGGCCTTGCCATGCCGGATATCCCCTATCAGGGAGCAGCCTGCATGACTCTGGGGATCGAACGCGATGTCTGCAAAGGGGTGTACTGGACCAATATGAAAGACGAAGGGCCCTACGGGGCTGTCGTGGCCCATACCAATTTTATCCCGAAAGAGCGATACGGGGAGCACATCGTGTATTTAGCCTCCTATTTCAGCGGCACCGTCCCTCCCCGGCTCGACCAGAAAATGAAGGAGGATTTCTGTTCGCGGTTTGGCCTTGCGGAGCAGGAGATCCACTGGAGCCGTATGACGGTTGATCCCTGGGCAGGCCCTGTGTATACGACCGGGTACCGTTCACTTATTCCAACATATGAACGCCATGGCATCTATCTCGCCGGGATGTTCTCTGATGAGAATTACCCGGAACGGAGCATGGAGGGATCAATCCGGGCTGGAAACCGGATTGCGGCCTGTATCCAGAGGGAGGATAGCAATGGCTGCACCTGAAGTCACCGCGATTATCCCGGTCTTCAATGACCGGCAGGCTCTCGAACGGGCGATACCGGAATCCCTTGTCATTCTTTCTTCGATCACGGAGCATTTCGAGGTGATCGTTGCCGAGGACGGGAGCACGGACGGCAGTGCAGAATTTGTCAGGGGATATGAGGCAAAAAATCCCCGTGTAAAACTGCTGCATTCTGACAAGCGCTTGGGAAGGGGTACCGCACTGAATCGCGCTATCCGGCAGGCACAGGGATCTATTGTCTGTTACTATGATGTTGATCTGGCTACCGACATGCAGCACCTTTCGGAACTCATCGAAAAAATCCGGAAAGGCGCCGATGTTTCCACGGGTTCCCGTCTCCTCCCGGAGAGCGATATCCACCGTACGGGTGGCCGGGAGATTGCCAGCAGGTCCTACAATTTCCTTGTCCGTTGTATCCTTGGAAGCCGGCTCTTCGATCACCAGTGCGGGTTCAAGGCGTTCAACAAGCAAAAAATTCTTCCCCTGCTTCCCACAATACGATCGAACCACTGGTTCTGGGACACCGAGCTCCTGGTCCGGGCACAGCGGAAAGGGTTTGTTGTGACAGAATTTCCTGTCCGCTGGCGTGCAGGAAAGGGAACAACCGTCAGGCTGAAAGATGTATTCAGTATGGGTTCATCCATCCTGCGTCTCTGGTGGCAGATCCATGTATCGGAAGATTAGCGCAATCCTGATCCCGAGCCTCATCGCGGTAGGGATCATAGTCTATATGATTTACCGGGTCTGGGATGATCTGCTCACCGCGCTCCAGCATATTGTCCCGATCTATCTGGTAGCAGGTGTGATCATCTGTCTTTCCGCCTGGTGGTTGCGGGGGTGGCGGTATAATCGTATCCTTGTTGGGCTCAATTACCATGTAGGGGTCACCTTCTCGACGGCCTGCGTCTTTGTAAGCCAGACCGTGAATCTTATTGTGCCAGCCCGACTGGGGGACTTTGTCAGGATCTTTATTCTGAAACATGATTACCAGACCACTTACTCGGAGGGTATCTCTTCCCTTGTGGTGGAGCGGGTCTTTGATATCATCGCCATCGCCATACTTGGCGCGGCCTCCCTCTTCTTTATCCCTGACCTCCCGGGATGGATCAATGTGTACATTTTTATTATGATTGCCATCCTTGCAATCGGCTTCGGGTTCTTTATCTTCCTGATATTCGTGGGAGAACTGACCACGTCAAACAAATATGTCCGTTATATCCTGACCATGCTTGATGAGATCCGGCGAGCTTCGCTCTCCCTTCGATCTCTTTTCATCCTTGGGGCGTCCTCGATCGTTATCTGGATGCTCGATGTCTTTGTCTGTTACTCGGTTGCCGCCATGTTCGAACAACAGATACCGTTAGCGGTGATCATCCTTGCCATTGTGCTCGGAAACCTCGTCAAAGCGGTGCCGATAACTCCCGGCGGCATTGGAACCTACGAACTGATCGTATCAGCAACGTTTGCAATTACCGGGGTTGCACCCGCGGTAGCATTCCTTATTGCCGTAGTCGATGACCTGATCAAAAACCTCGTCACCCTTGCTGGGGGGATTGTCTCCATATACTATCTTGGCGACTGGGTGATCCCGACAATAAAATCGGCAATCTCCTCAAAACTGGAGGGAGGGAAGAAGCCTGACACCTGAGTTACAGATCCTGTCCGTGGTCAGCTGGTTGCTCGTGGTGACCGTTCTCCAGCTTGCCCTATACCCGGCGCTGAAAAAATATCTGCAACAATATGCCTTTCCGGCTTCGTTTGCTGCATCCCTCCTTCTCTTTACTCTACTTACCTGGTATTGTGGTCTAGCCCATCTCCCGGTACAGCTGGGACTCATTCCTTTTGTCCTGCTCCTCGGATATCATATCTACCGGCGTGAATACACCTGGAGTGAACTGAAAAAAGAGTGGCATTGGGAGCTCATCTTCCTCATCTTCTTCTTTTTGATGCTCACGGTCAGGTTTGTCAACCCGACAATCTCGTACGCAGAGAAGTTCATGGACCACGCATTTCTCGCATCCGTCATGCACAGTCCGGTTGTGCCCCCGCTGGATCCCTGGTTTGCCGGGGGAACAATGGATGTGTATTACTACTTGGGCTACTGGATCTTCGGCTGCCTGGGTATCGTAAGCGGCGTTCCCTCGAATGTCGCATTCAACCTCTCCCTGCCCACGGTCCTGGGGATTGCGGCCGTGACGGTTTATGCCATCGGCACTCTCCTGCTCGACCGGTTCCGCTGGATCCCGCTTCTTCTCTTCTTTCTCCCCAATCCTTCCTTCTTCTCCCAGCTTATCACCGGGAGCAGTCTCAGCTCTGCACTCTGGAACAGTACCCGCACGATCACCAACACCATAAACGAGTACCCGCTCTTCTCGTTCACCTGGGGAGATCTCCATGCCCATGTCATCTCGATCTTCAACCAGGTCCTGTTGATCTTCCTGCTCATCTACCTGTACAAGTTCTGGGACTCCCTTGAATCCCGGGGGAGATGGCTGATCTGCGGCCTTGCAGCGCTCAGCCTAGGCTCCATGCCTTTGATCAATACATGGGATGTCCTGATCTATGCTCCGATCACAGTGCTGGTTGCAGCATTGATTATCTGGAGGGACTGGAAGAAGGGATCCGTGATGTGGTCGTGGAGCCCTCTTATCGCAATCCCACCCCTTGCCATCATTATCTATCTTCCCTTTTACCTGATGCTTACGACAAGCACCGGCGGGATCGCGATCGTCAGGACAGCGTCAGATCCTTTTCAGTTCCTGCTCGTGAACGGCTGGTTCATTGCGATCTTCCTGCTGTTCCTTGTAAAAGAGATCCGGGAGCGGCCGTACCTCCTGCTTATCGCGGTCCCGTTTGTCCTTGCCGGCTATACTGCGGCAGCGATCGCGGCCATCCCCCTCATCTATTTCCTGGCAAAAAGGGAGCGCAGTATCCCTGACTTCCTTGCCATCTTCGGACTGCTGATCCTCGTTATCGTAGAGATCTTCTACCTCAAGGATAACATGGGAGACACCTATTTCCGGATGAACACGGTCTTCAAATGTTACGTGCCCGCGTGGATCATTCTCGGGATCAGCTCCTTTGCCATGATAGGGACCTGGTTTGCACAACCGGGACGCGTACCAGTAATGCCGGCGAGGAAAAGTGCCGCCCTTGCCATCCTGATGATAGGCTTTCTCTTTGTCGTACCCTTCCTTGTTCCCCTTGATCTCAACTACGGGGGCCGGACACTCGACGGACTGGCCTACCTCGATTCCTCTCACCCTGACGATGCCGGCGGTGTCGCTTATCTCAGGAACCTGACCAGCAATGAGATCATTGTCGAGGCAGTAGGCGGGGATTATACGTATTATTCCCGAATCTCATCGTTCACCGGCATCCCCGCGATCCTGGGAGAGCCGTTCCACGAAGATATGTGGCGCGGGGATACCACAGGATGGTACAGTACCCGGCCTGCCGATATCAAATCCATCTACGAGAATCCCGATCAAACCGTAGCGCTCATGAAAAAATACAATGCTACTCTCCTCTATGTCGGGGACACAGAGAGAGATACCTATAATGTGAGCCTCCCCTCCACCGGACTGGAGCGGGTATATTCCGGGCCTGGTACAGATATTTACCGGATTGCGGGGTGAGGTATCCCGACCCAGATCCGGGACGGGCCGGGCGGGATTTCCCTCTACCGTTCACAAACCTTTATTTCTCCTCCTGATGAAATGATATGGCTGCATCACTGCTACTGATGAGTAATGAAGGGGCATTCTGGCCCCTGAATGAGGTGAGTTATGGCAAAAGGCTACGTAAAAACCGAGGCTCCCGAGGAGCTCCAGAACAAGGCGCTTGAAGCCCTTGAAGTTGCAAGAGACACCGGAAAGATCAAGAAGGGTTCAAACGAGGCAACAAAA
>NZ_DATKKA010000015.1:0-8696 GCF_035543475.1 Methanoregula sp. | reverse complement strand
CTATTAACGGCCGCAAATATTAAGGGTATCTGTGCCTGCGGGCATCCGGCCCACCGTTCCCGGGCGCCCGTATCATTTTTACGGGACAGCGACCTATGGGAAAGTACTATGGACGGGCTGCATCCCGAGCAGACGGGCGATGAAGGCGGTATCCGGTTCCGGGACTGCTTCTCGGTGCGGTACATCCAGTCGGCAGCTCTCCTCTGCCGCATGGGGTACGCGCTGGAGGAGGAATACCGGCGTACCGGCACGCTCACGGCAGAAGAGCAGCTCCGGCACGAGGCATTTGTCCTCAACGCCCTCTTCTCCGCAGTGGCCTTCCTCGAGTCTACCATCAACGAGCTCTGGTCCGATGCAGCGGACAACGCGTACTTCTTTTATGACGAATCCACCGAGGCCCTGCTCCGGGTGATCGGGGAGAAGTGGAGAAACGAGAACTACTTTGACCGGACCCCGCTCCCTGCAAAATACCAGAAGATCCTGGAGATTGGGGAAAAACCGCTCTTTGCCGAAGAGGACCCGGACTTTTCCGGCATAAAAAACCTGATCGGGATCCGCAACTACCTGATGCATTACCGACGCGAATGGGTGGAGATCCGGGATGGGGGGACGACCGGTGCCCGGGGCGAGACCCATGCGGAGAAACTCGGGCAACTCCTTGCACACCGCTTCGCCGAGAACCCGCTTGCGGCAACAAACCTCCCCTTCTTCCCTGACCGCTGCCTCGGCCACGGCTGCGCTGAATGGGCGGTTACCACCAGCCTCTCGTTCACGGACCGGTTCTTCCGGGCGCTTTCCCTGCCGGCCCCCTACGAGGGAATCCGGGACGATCTCGCGACCCGGTGAGCATGGGGGGTTCCTGAGTGGGCACCGGCGGGTGGAATATCCGTATCGATAAAGGAGGGGATCGTCCCCTTCATCCGTTGAAAATGCAATAAAAAATGAGGGCCCGGCCCGGTTATTTCTTTTTTGCCTTCTTTTTCTTCGGCTCGTCCTTTGCCATGGACATGAGATCGATGATGTAACTGCCCTCTTCGCCCCCGACGCTCACGATCCGCTCGTCGCTTTTCGCCATCTTCTCGATGTTGAGCTCATACGAGCCCGGGCCCACGATCCGGATCGTCTCGACCCGGTCGAACATCTCGACCTCTTTTTTGGCCTTGCCCTTGACTTGGGGCTCGACTACTTCGAGGACATCTTCCCTGGATTCGTCTTTGATCTCCTCGATCGTCTTCTCCTCGAAAACATCCTTGTTGATATCCGCTTCCTTGACGTAGAGGAACTTCTTGCCGCCGCAGCTTGCGCATCCCTTGAGGATCTCGGTGGACCCGTCCTTGTATTCCCTGCCGCATTTGGTGCACTTGTGTGGCATGATTCCTCCGGCAATCAGGCGAAGCTGTGGATCATCTTCTCGTACAGCTCTTCCGTATTCCTGCCCTCAAGCCCTGAGATGGCGACCACCGGGTGCTGGGGGAAGGCGCTGCGGATCCGGGCTGGTGCGGCCTCGGGCAGATCGATCTTGTTTGCCACGATGATCACCGGCAGCTTCCGGCTCTCGATGATCCCCACCATCATAATATTCACCTGCATGAAGGGGTCGAGCGTCGAGTCCAGCATGTAGATCACACCGTCGATGTCCTCGCGCAGCCAGTGCATCGCTTCGGCAACACCCTCGGTCGCTTCGCGGGCCCGGATGATCGCCTCGTCTTTCTCCATCCCGAATTCGAGGAACTCGTGGTAGTCGATCTTGGTGGTGACACCCGGGGTATCGACGATATCGATTGTCACGGTGTGCCCGTTTGCACCCGTGATCACGATATCCTCGCGCTTGCGTGCCCGCCGGGTCTCGTGCGGGATCTCGCTCACCGGCCCGACCGCATCGCCGGTCCAGTCCCGGGCGATCCGGTTGGCAAGCGTGGTCTTCCCGGCATTCGGCGGGCCGTAGATCCCGATCCGGGTCCGCTTCTTTTTGAAAAACCGCTTGAGAAATACGGAAAATCTCTTCTTTGCGTTCCCCAATGTCCTGGAAAATGTTGTCATAGGGCCCTCGTTTATCCGGACGGCCGGCGTTACTGCCTGCCATCAATCGCTAGTAGTGTTTGGAAAGGATTCTTTATTATGTTTCTCGTAATGCCCGCCGGGGATTCGTGCAGCCGATTCCCCCGGGACCGTATCTCTATTACCCGGCCGCATGGGAAAAAATGCCGCTGCCACATGATATTTATACAAGGGGCGGAAAGGATGCTAATTGTAATCATCAGCCAAGCACTTCAAACGGAGGTGACTCATGAAAAAGACAACCAACACGATCCGGTTTGAGACCCGCGTCCCATTAAGCGAGGTGATGAAACACAACCCGATCATGATCAGCATTGAGGCCAGTGTTGCAAAAGCAGCCAAGGCCATGTGCCGTGAAGAGGTAGGGAGTGTTATTATTCTCCGAAGGAACGAGCCCATTGGCATTGTCACGGAAGAGGACATCAACTGCAAGGTGGTGGCCAAGGATCTCAAACCAAGCTCAATCCAGGTAAGTACAATCATGAGTACGCCACTCATTACGGTGAGTGCGGATAAGACGGTAGTCGACGCAGCCCAGATGATGGTCAAGCACCGGGTGAGAAGGCTTCCCGTGGTCGATAAGGCCGGTAAGGTCATCGGTATCGTAACCGTACGGGATCTCCTGACCACCTTCAACGAGCAGAACGAGCTCCTCAACGATCTCATCGAGATCAACCGCGAAGAGCATATCGAGGTGGGTATGTGCAGTCGCTGCAGTCAGATGTCTGATGATCTTAAGCGTGTAGATTCCGTCCTGCTCTGCCCCCGCTGCCGAGAGGAGGATACCCTTACATGAAAACAGCACGGGATTTCATGCTTGAGATCCCGGTGCTTACGTTTTCTGACGGGATAACCAAGGCACGGCAGATCTTGAGAGACGACCGGTTCCGTGAAATCTACGTCACCGGTGCGAAAAAGGACCTGCTCGGGTACATCGATATTACCGATGCCCTGCGGGTCACCGCAACGAAATCGAACGTGACCGTTGAGGGTTTTGTCAAGGAGGCAGCGTGTGCCGGCCCGGAAGCGTCCATCGAGAGCGCAGCCAAGGCCATGCGGGAGCATGCCACGGACAGCGCCGCCCTCGTGGACGACAGACGCCATATCCTGGGCGGGGTGCTTCTCTCCGATCTCTTCCCGGTCATCATATCGAGAAACGAGCTTTCCGGCAGGGTGAGTTCACACATGTCAAAGAAGATCCAGACCGCTGATCCGGGCGATACGCTCCAGCAGGTGTACGCAAAGGTCATCGAATGCGGGTTTACCGCGTTTCCGGTAATAAAGAAGCGGCGGCTCGTAGGGCTGGTCTCCCGCCGGGACCTGATCCGTTCCGGCGGTGTGCGGTCGGCAATAGCCCAGAACAGTACGCGGAGTGTCGGGGACGTGATGACGAAAAACGTGATCGCTGTAGCGCCCGGTGCCCTGCTGTCCGAAGCGGCACGCCTCATGGTCGAGAATGACGTAAGCCGGCTCCCGGTGGTGGACGGGGAGGGCCTGGTAGGGATCATCGACCGCCATGACGTTCTCGGTGGCCTTGCCTGATGGAGGAAAGACCGGAATACCGGGGAACCTATAACGATACGCCCGGGTATCCGGGGGATTGGAATCTCCCGGGCAACCGCGACAGCGAATCCCGAGGGTAAAAAGAACAGGATATCATACCGGCCGGGAAATCCCTTCCCGTTTTCAGGGAGATCGGGGGAACCCGGCGGGCAGCAATCTGGAGGATATGCATGCACCGGAACGGGCAGGCCGCAAAACAGGGCGACCGGCTCCTCAAAATGCGGGGAAAACTCGACCGCGGCCCGGTTGAGTTCAAATCCCATATCGTACAGCAGGAAGGCGAGGTGATGGCGGCCGCGACACGGGATGTGATCTCCGTGCCACCCACCCAGAGCATCATCAGTGCCGTGGCAACGATGACGGACTGCGGGTTCCGCCGGCTGCCTGTGACCGATGCCGGGACAAAGAAGCTGCTCGGGATTGTTACCTCGGGTGACGTGATCAGTTTCATGGGCGGCGGCGACAAGTACCGCCTGGTCACTGTCCGGCACAACGGCAACCTGTGTGCGGCAGTAAACGAGAGTGTCCGCACGATCATGACGGCAAAGCCCCAGACGCTCCCGCGCGACGCCCATATCGTCGATGCGCTCCGGATCATCGTAGGAAAGAAGATCGGCGGCCTCCCGATCGTGGAAAACGACGGGACGCTTGCCGGTATCCTGACGGAGCGGGACGTGCTGCGGATGCTTGCGGCTGAGCGCAGCCCGCTCTCGGTCGAGGAGGCGATGAGCAGCTCCCTGCGGGTGACCGCACCGGACAGCCCGATCGCGGAGGTGACAAAGGACATGACCCGGTTCCGGTTCCGCCGGCTGCCCGTGGTCAGCGATGACGTGCTTTTTGGCATCATCACCGCGACCGACATCATGCGGTACCTGGGGAGCCGCGAGGTCTTCTCCCGGCTCGGGACCGGGCACATTGCCGAGGTGATGCAGCTTCCGGTGCGCACGCTCATGGCCGGCAGTCTCTACACCACGTCTCCGGAAACCCCGGTCAACGAGGCAGCCCGGGAGATGCTTACCCGGAACATCGGGGCGCTCCCGGTCATCGAGAACTCCCGGCTCGTGGGCCTCGTAACGGAGTTCGACCTCGTACGGGCGTTCTCCGAGGAGTAAAGAGTATGCCTGCCAGCTCCCTTGCCGCAGCCGATCTCATGAGCAGCCCGGTCTTTGTAGTCGCCCCCGGGGATACCGTGGCACATGCCCGGAACATGATGGTGCGCCACAAGATCTCGCGTGTCCTTGTTATGGATGCGGGAAATCTCACCGGGATCCTCACGAAAAAAGATATCGGGTACCGTCTGCAGCAGCCGGGCCCGGCCTGGCGGCGGCGCACGCCCGACCGGATCCCGGTGGCCGAATATGCCACGCCAGACCCGGTAACCGTGGCTCCCCCGACACTCGCGAAAACCGTTGCCGGGCTCTTCCTTGCCCGGAACATCAGCGGTGTCCCGGTGGTGGATCACGGGACGGTTGTCGGGATCATCACCAAGAGCGATCTGATGAAGTCCGCCCTGGTCGCCGGCCTGAAGGGTATGGTGCGGGACGCGATGGAGGATGCAGAGACGGTCAACCGCTGGCACTCGCTCGCCCACGTGGTGGCCCTCATGAAGGAGCGGAACGAGAAACTGGTGGTGACCAACAACGACGGATCGGTCGCCGGCCTCATCACGGAGACAAACCTCGCATTCCATGAGGAGAGCCGGAGGCGACCCGGGAGGAACCCGGATGAAGAAGCAGTAAGAAAGCATGAACAGAGCGGTACAGGGAGCCGGTCGGATGCGGCCGGAACGGCCCCGGTGACAGCGGGGGACGTGATGTCGGGCCCCGCGATCACGGTCGCACCGGTGAGCACGCTCCTGTACGCGGTAGAACTGATGCAACGTGAACAGGTCAACAACCTTGTTGTCGTCGAAAATAACACCCTTGTGGGGATACTGAAACGAGATGATATCATAAAGGAAGTGGCGAAATGACAAAAGAACTGTTTATCAAAGATATCATGGCAAAACCAACGACCATATCCAAAGCCGCAAAGATCACCGAGGCGCTCGACAAGATGCTTAATGAGGGCATCGATCCGTTAATCGCGCTCAATAATACATCAGTTGTCGGTACGGTCTCCCGCGAGGCGATCGCGGAGAAGCTGGGCAGTAAACAGAATACCGCCCTTGCACCCTCCGCCATCCACGTGGCAAGCGTGGTCGAAGAGGATTTCACGAGCGTGTATCCTGACGAGAGCGTGAACGTTCTCGTTCCCCTGCTCCAGAAGTACAAGCTGGTGGTCGTGTACGACAGCGACCACAACCTGATCGGCCAGGTGACCGCCATTGACCTGTTAAAGAAGTATTCCTTCGAGGGGAGCATTGCGGATGCGGTCGAACGTGCGGTCACGATCGATGCCGAAGAACGGGTTGTCCACCTCCGCCGCCGGATGCTGGACGACGCGATCTCCCGGTTCGTGGTGACTGCAAACGACAAGATCACCGGGATCGTGACCGAGACCGACGTAGCCATCGCAATGCGCAAGTTCCGCGAGGCAGTCAAGGAGCACCACCAGGATCACCAGATCCGGAACCTCCTGGTCCGGGACATCATGAGCGCCCCGCTCATCTCGGTCGGGGCAGATGTGGGTTACCGGCAGGTCGTCGACCTGATGGTTTCAAAGAATATCAGCACGGTGCCCATCCTGGAGAAGGGGAAGCTTGCGGGGCTTGTCACCCGCCGCTCACTGGTCCGGGCCCTGTGAAGGTCCGGAAGGACCAGCCCCCTCTCTTTTTTTGCTCTCTTGAAATCCCGTTTCGTGAAATATTCGCCCCCTTACGCCAGTCCTGCTCCTGAAATGGGCGGGGGCATATGCGATGTCTCCGTATTACCTGCGTCGGGATGCGGACATGAGTACAGGGAATACAACACGAGCGCAACCGGGGGATACCACAAGCGTGCCGGAGTCCCCGGGAGCGTTCGTACAATTCTCTACCTGGATTTTAGCAAAGCACCTTTTTTCAGAGAATGCATGCTCCCTCAGATGAACAGCCGGATCAGGTAGTACAGCCCCACGACCATTCCGATGCCGACGATCAGCCACCTGAGCCGCGCCGGGTTGATCCTGCCGGCGACATGCCCGCCGGCTGCTCCTCCAAGGAGTGCACCTGCGGCCATCACCACCGCAAGCGGCCAGATGATGAGGCCGGAGAAGAGGAAGAAGACCGCGGCTGCAACATTGGTGGCAAGCGACAGGCACTGCTTGAGTGCGTTGAGCCGGGTTAAAGTGTCGTCCAGGAAGAGGCCGAGCACCGCGAGGTAGATCACGGAGAGCCCCGGCCCGAAATACCCCCCGTAGACTGCGGCAAGCCCGGCCGGGAGGGCCGCGTTCCGGCACCCTGTGCCGTCCGTGCCATCGTGCCCGGTCTGCCGCCGGATCCAGTCCCGGATCCTGTCCTGGACCGCGAGCAGGACCGCGGCAAGGAGGATCAGGAACGGGACAAGTACATGGAAGACCTGTGCGTTCACGGACAGGAGGAGGATCCCGCCGGCAAGGCCCCCGATAATGGCGGCAGGTACCAGCATCAGCAGGCGCTTTCCCTGCCCTGCCAGGTCTTTTCTCTGGGCAAGCGCACCGCCCACGTAGCCCGGGCAGAGCGCAACGGTATTGGTGATGTTTGCCACTACTTCGGGAACCCCAAGAGCGACAAGCGCCGGAAACGAGATCAGGGTGCCGCCGCCGGCGAGGGCGTTTGCCATGCCAGCAGCAGCAGCGGCAATCCCGGCGAGTGCAAATTCAGTTCCGGTGAGCATGCGTATGTTCCCGTGCGGTATGGATGAATCCGGAGGGGACGATTATCCCAGCGTGCCAACGAGCGTCCGGGTATCCATGATCCGAACGCCGATATTTTTCATGTCCAGGATATTTGCCCGGTGGATCTCCCCGGACTGGGCGCCGGTGGCATCGTCTACGAGGGTGACCGGGTAGTTGTAGGCAATGGCATCGAAGACCGTTGTGCGGATACAGTTGGGAGTCTGGACCCCGGTCACGACCAGTTCAGTGACGCCGAGCGTCCGGAGCATGAAGTCGAGCTCGGTGCCGATGAACGCGCTCATCCGGACCTTTTCGATCGTGTACTCGTCCGGCCGGGGCGCAAGTTCCGTGATCTCCCTGGCACCCTCCGACCCGGAGACGGCAAACGGGTGCCGGGAGAAGATCTCCTTTCGGGTGATCTCGACATCGGACCCGTCGCTGCGGTGAACCCGCAGGACATGAAAGACCGGGAGGTTTCGTGCGCGGAAAGCGCTGAGCACTTCCCGGATCTTCGGGATGACGCTTTCAGCCTGGGCGACCCGGAGCAGCGCTCCTTCCCGGACAAAATCGTTCTGCATATCGATGATCAGCAGTGCGGGACGTTCCATGGATGATCATCTAAGACAGTGGCAGTGCAGTAATAAGGATTCTCTCGTGGGGCGGGAACGTCTCTACAGGATTGATAAACAAAATGTACTCATGTGACCCCCTGCACCAGCATGCGGAAATTTTTCCCGAAAACCGGGTAATTTTACATCTGAAAAAAATGCGATCCCACATTTTTAGCGGATCCTGCTGAGGGAGGTCACACGATCCAAAATTGTTTTTGCCCGGTCACAAGCCGTACATAACCAGGAATAATTACGGGGAGAAATCCCTTGAGGAAGAATTTTTATAAAAACAGAATTCTCCTCTCTGACCCCCTGATTCAGAATACAAGCGATACGTGATCGCACTCCCCATCTGCCGGAATCATGAGTGAAGATCAAAGGGTCGCTTCCCCATACTCTTCAGCTAAGTGTACAGTACTACAGGAAAAAACAAACAACCTCACTGCACAATATCACTAAGTAAACTCTCTGGAGCAAATTCAGGATCCGTCTCTCTCTTGGTATCGACAGGGATCCCGTGGGTGTCATTCCCACAACACTTATTAGCCCTCCCCTACCATAGTATAAAGCACCATTCATGGAGCAGCGGATCATCCGTTGCGAGTGTCTGAGAAGATGCGAGATTCCTCTGTTGAGGTAGCCAAGCCTGGTATGGCGCAGGTTTGCTAA
>NZ_DATKKA010000014.1:0-6395 GCF_035543475.1 Methanoregula sp. | reverse complement strand
TGAACGGGGTTTTCATCTCATTTTTCTTCCTTCCGTCAGGGTATATTTGTTTTCATCAGAGGATTTCCCCGGGTGCTGCCGGGACAATCCCTGCTCCTTCCCCTCCTGTCAGTTTCCTACTCATCAGTTACGGTGACGGAGAAAGAGTGAACGGCGGCCCCATGAGAACAGGCCCCCGGTGTTGTACCGTTACAGCCGGTATCACGGGCCGACCTGCCGTTATGCCTGACCAGGTACCGGCACTGTGGCGGATCGGACGGGTGTAGCGGCCGGAGGTGCTCGATTTTTACCACGATATACGGAAAGCGGCCAAACGCGGTGAACTCCAGCCGCCGCAGGAATCCCGAAACGGTGTTGCACTGGTAGCGGGTGAGACAGAACCGGTCGCGGAGCTCCTTTACTGTAACCCACCGTTCTTCGCATCCCTGCTCGGTCATGAACTGTTCCAGAAGCTCAGGGATACCGGAATACTTTCTCATATCTTTAAAAAAGGCCGGGGCAGGTGTCTCTTTTGCCTGCCGGTCAGGAGTTTTTGCTCTCAATATGGGCCACAAGGAGCTGCATTGCGCTGTCGGTTGCCTTGTAGGTCGGGGAACCGGTATGCCGCAGGATGAAGGGCCGTCCTGCATCGCCGGCGCGGACCAGTTCCGGGTCAAGTGGAATAGCACCGAGGAACGGCACGCCAAGATCCTCTGCTGCCTTCTTTCCCCCGCCCTCGCCAAACACATCGACCGTTCCTTTGCAGTGGGGGCAGACCATCCCGCTCATGTTCTCGATAATCCCAAGGACCGGCAGGTCCAGTTTCTCGATGAACTTCACCGCCTTGGTGGCATCCATCACTGCCACGTCCTGCGGGGTCGTGACGATCACCGCTCCCCGCACGTTGGGCGCAAGCTGCGCTATGGTGAGCGCTTCGTCGCCTGTGCCTGGGGGAAGATCGACCACCAGGTAATCGAGCGCCCCCCAGTTCACTTCAGCAAGGAACTGTCGGATGGCCGTCATCTTCATCGGGCCCCTCCAGACCACGGGCGAGCTCGTGTCCGGGAGCAGGAACGCCATGGACATGACCGCGAGGTTGCCGGTGACGCGAACCGGCTCGATGGAATTTTTGAGGACCGCCGGCCGCTGGTTCTCGATCCCCAGCATCTTGGGGATATTGGGGCCGTGGAAATCGAGATCGAGGAGGCCGACCTTTCTGCCATGGCCTGCGAGGACAGACGCCAGGTTTACCGCAACGGTGGATTTCCCGACCCCGCCTTTCCCGCTGAGCACAAGGATCACGTGCCGGACATCGATCTTCGCCTTGGGAGGCAGTCCCGAAGGGGCGCTGTGCGGTTGTGCCGAGGCACAGGTGCTGCAGTTCTGGTCGCATGCCGGTTCGTTGGTGTGTGGTGGTACGGTCATATCCGGATCATCCTGGAAAGGGGGTGTTCGTGTCAGTCATGGCTCTCATCTTCAGAGACCTGTGCGAGGACTTCGGCAGCCGGGCCGATGGAGAGGATCTTCCCGCCCCGCATCAGGGCGAGGCGGTCGCAGATGTCCCGCACGAAGTCTATATCGTGCGAGACCACCACGAATGTCTCTCCCATCTCGTCGCGGGCGTTGAGAATGGAGTGTTTCACGTCCTGCTTGGTGACGGGGTCCATCGTACCTGTCGGTTCATCGAGGATCACGAGGAGAGGTTCCCGGATCAGCACCTGGGCGAGCGCCACCCGGTGCCGTTCGCCGTTGGAGAGTTCTCCCGGGTAGCGGGGGAGGATGGCCCGTGCCTTCTCCGCGGAAAATCCCGCCATTACGAGCGTTGATATCGCCTTGCGCTGCGCGAGCTCCTTGGGGAACTCAAGCCCGATGGAGTCGGTGAGGTTGTCAAGGACTGTCCGGTGAGGGAAGAGGTCGTACTCCTGGTGGAGGAGGCCGATATACTCCTTTGCCCGCCCCCGTTCGGTGATGCCGGGTTTGGTCATGTCCACCCAGTCGTCCCCGATCAGGATGTTCATCTCTCCGCTCGTGGGCTCGATGATGCCGGCAATGATCTGGGAGAGCGTGGTCTTTCCCGCTCCGCTCTTGCCGATGATCCCGAAGATCTCCTTCTTTGCCACATCGAAGGTCACGGAATTTACGGCCCGGACCATTCCCCGGTCGGCAGAGACATAGCGCTTGGTCACGTCCCGGGCAGCGAGGATCTTCTCCCCGAGCTCCGGAGGCTCCACTGCCCCGATCTCTTCGTATTCCCGGGAAAACGAACCGATGACGTCACGGGGGGACCCGATGGCCGCAATCCCGCCATCGGCAAGCAGCATGGCCCGGTCTGCCATGTCCTCGATCACCTGCGAGAAGTGCGAGGTCACCATCATCCCCATCCGGTTGCGCTCCGCTGCTTCGGTGAGCATCGCATGGACCAGCCGGGCGGTTTCGGGATCGAGGGTGCCGGTCGGCTCATCGGCAAAGAGCAGGGCAGGCTCCTTTGCGAGCTGCCGGGCGAGCACCACCCGTTGTTTCTCACCGCCGGAGAGATCGCGGGCGATATGCATCATCCGGTGGGAAAGTTTCACCTGGTCGATCAGGTCTGCGGCGCGGTTGACCGCCTGCTCCGGGGGATACCGGATATCGTCGAGGGCATGGAGCACGTTCTCGATCACCCGGTCATCGCCGTACAGGGCAAAGGTGCGCTGGAACATGATCGCGGTCCGGTTCATCACCCGGGACTTCATCCCGTTGCTCTTCTCGTCCCAGAGGTCCACGTCAACGGCAACGAGTTCTCCGCCGCACTTCGGGCACCGGGTCCCCGCCCGGCTCTGCACGTCCATGAATGAACAGCGGTCGCAGGCGGCCATGTGGTAAACGATCGAGCCTTTGGTAGGGGGATCCTCGACCCCCCGGAGAAGGTGCATCAGCACGCTTTTTCCCGTCCCGCTCCTCCCGATGACGCCGAGGATCTCCCCTTCCGGGATCTCAAACGAGACGTTGCTGAGGACTGTTGTGTCGCCAAAATCCATGCAGAGGTCGCGTACGCTGACAAATGGGGCTGGCATGGTATCTCCTGCTCCTTTTTTATTTGTTCCCGGGTGCAGCGGGTTTTGGTTCGGTGGCGGATACGGGCTCCTCTTCAGGATCCCTGCCGTCACTGTTCTTCCCGCAGGGTCCCCGCCCCCGCCCGATCAGTCTTCCCCGTTTCATCGGTCCTTTCCCGTCAAAACCCGGCATAAGTGTAACCTTCGCGATCTTCGCAGAGAATTATTACGCATATGAGCATAAAGATTTAAGGATCGGGTACAAAAAAGGGTAAGAGGGATCCTGCCCTGCGTGCATCTCCCGGCTGCTGCAGAAGCACCGGCACACCGGGCATTCCCCCTTTCGAGGAGTGGATTATTTTGAACCGGCTGCCCCGAGTACGATGGGGAGGGCCGTGACCAGCTCCGGCAGCATCTCGGCCGGGAATCCCATCACCATCTCGTCGTCGCCGATGCCGGAGAACCTGCGGGATCCGTCGCAGCCGAGCGAGAAGTTAGGCTGACCGGAGTGATAGGTCTGTGCCGTTGCATCCGCACAGACCGACTGGATGCCGGAGAACTCGGCGTGGATTCTCCCGCCGAGCCGGAAGAGGCTGCTCTGGGCAAGTTTGAGCATGTTGCGGGGCGTGGTGACGATCAGGATGATCTGCGGGGAAAACGGCGTCTTCTCCAGAGGAGCATACATCGTGGCATAGGTCTCTCCCGTGTCCAGGTGCGGGATCCGCTCGATCGTCCGTTTGCAGGCCGCATCGCTGTCAAATTTCCCGAGTTTGAAGTAGAATTCACCGTTTTTTAAGGAGGGTGTGATCGGTTTTAAGCCCAGCGACCATGCGCCGCCGTTGCATTCGTGCTTCTCCGCAGGGGCATAGAAGATCTTACCCTCCATCCGTGCCAGGTTCACCATCGAACAGTGCCGGATGGTCTTGTCGAGCTCCGGGATCCCTGCCGGGATATCCGCTTTCGTGGGCGCAAACCTGATAGCAACCGGCGATCCTTTCAGGTTCAGGAGCTTTTTAAGCGTTTCCGAAGCCTCGTGGTAGTTCACCTCTATCTTCTCGTAAACCATAAGCATCTCCTCGTCTGTTCAGACAGGGTAATTACCCATATGAGCGAAACCATAAAAAGATGACGGAACGGGACAAAAAAAGGGCGGTGCTGTGCGTTACCGCGGGCACTTCGGGCACCGGCCTTCTGCCGCTTTCTGGCAGCCAGCCATCTCGATCCCCTTGCCGTTGACCAGCGCGTCAGCGATCTTCCGCCGGGCCTCATGCAGGTCCCGCCACGCGGTCTTCCGCGAGACCCCCAGACGTTCTGCTGCCTCCTCCTGTTCCAGTCCCTCGAGATCGACGAGTCGTATCAACTCTATCTCATCGGGCTGGAGCGAGATGCCGGATCCTTCATCTTCCGGGCAGCAGCAGGGCTTGTAGCAGCGCGATTCTGATGTATTGGAGATGATACGCCTGAGACGGGGCCTTCCCCTGCGGGGGCACTCGTTCTGAGAAGGAATTTCGGCAGCCACAAACGCACGCTCACTGAGATAGTGTATCCGGAATAGTATAACAGCCTTGCCGGGAACGACCTGCCCGTCGTTTCCTGATGCTAGTGTCCATCAATACGGGCAATCTGCCGCTCCTGCACCAGGTATCTCCTGATGGAACGATAGGGAGGCACCGTGTCCCGGATCTTCTCGATCCTGGTCACCCGGTACCTGCAGGAGGGGAAGGCCATCGTGTGGCAACGGCGCAGGAATCCGGCGACCGCTGGTCCGGAAAGACAGAGAGACGGAAACCCGGCCCGTATTTCCTGGACCGTGATCCAGCATTCCGGGCAGCCCCGCCGGCTCATGTACTGTTCGAGCAGATCGGGAAGAAAAAGGGATTCTGGCATGATTCCAGCCTCCGGGTTGACGAGGGAACGGGGAAATTACCTGCAGCGCGGCCCATGCCCACAGGAATGGCGTGCGTTTTTGGCATCATCCTCGGACTGGCAGCAGCAGGTTTCACCGAATTTTAAGGGGGACGTGCAGGACTCCCGGTGACTGACCCCGGCTTCGTGCTCTTCGTGTTTCTCACCGCAGGCGCAGGTGTGCTCATCGATGCACCCGTGACGGGAGGCGACGGATTTCTGGTTACTGGTTGTTGGTTCTGGCATGGTAGATTCCTGAAATTGCTGTATTATAATTACTCATATGCGCATAAATGTTTAAAACCTTGTTATCCGGGCACTCCCTGCAGCTGAATGTTTCGGTCTCACCATTCGGTATAACCGGGAGGCTTTTCAGCTCCAGAGCGGATCATCGCCAAACCGCGTTTTCCAGAATTTACGGGGGTCCTAATGAGTGCCTTCCCTGTTTCCTGAATGAGACAAACAGGATCCCTGCGATGGGGGACGAGCGAACGGATCCCCCTGCAGTAACTATCCTTGTATCAGGAAACACTCGCAAAAAAGAAAAAAAATTTGGTTGGGGACGATCGTGCTTACCTTGCGGGGATGATCAGCGAGCGCTCGCCTGCGGGCATGAACTCGCGGATGGCACCCTTTGCGAACTCGCGGCGGGGTTCGGAGAAGTCGAACTTGAGCGACGGGTCTGCGAACGTGATCTTCATGAGCGGGGACAGGGTCCAGGCATCCTGGCGTCCGTAGTGAGCAGCTGCTGCAATTGCGGCATACTCTCCCTGGTGTCCGACGTTCATTGCGTAGTTCGGGTAGTTTGGTCCACGGAGTTCGCCGATACAGCCCTCGTCGGGCCGGACGGACATACAGTTCGCGGAACCGCACTGGTCCTGCAGGTCGTAGCCGAAGAAGCCGAGACGTGACCAGCCTTCCTTGTGCATCAGCATGGACATGTACCAGCCGTTGAGACCTGCGTTGGAGTTGAAGGTACCAAGCGAGGCGGAGATACCGGATGCTGCAGCAAGGACGGATGCACGCTGGGAACCGCCGAAGTGGTCCTCGAGCGTGGTCGGGTACTGCTCGTACTGCTCCATACCGTAGAGCGTGACTTCGGATGCAATGTCGCTGACTGCTTCCTGGGTCTGCTTTGCCTTGCCGAGACCGCCGTGGTTCTTCTTGACATAGTCAAGACCGTAGTAGCAGAAGTCGTCAAGGATGTTGTCGGTGTATGCAGCGGTTGCATACTGCGTGAATCCGACACCGCCGGACATGTAAGATCCGAGCCAGATCTGGTCGAAGAGCATCGCACCTGCACCGACGACCTCAAGGGTTGCCTTGACGGGGTCGTTGGGGTACTTGCGGTCTGCCTGGATCATATCACCGAAGTGACCGAACTTGATGCCACCTGGCTCGTTCGGGCCACGGGCACGGCGGGCGGGCAGGATGTCTGCCATCTGGATAACACCGGCGTGCTTTGCGGCGAATGCAAGG
>NZ_DATKKA010000013.1:0-10930 GCF_035543475.1 Methanoregula sp. | reverse complement strand
CCTGGACAATGATATAGTCCGGTTCGTACACTTGGCTTCGGAGCCGGATCTTCCGGTCATCGAACCGCACGAATGCCTGCACCGGGGCACCGCGCCGCTCGACACCGAACGCAGGGAACGCCTGCGAAAAAACTCCTCCTTCAAATGCAGCAGTTGCAATAAGTTCCGCAGCGGTGACCGATCCCTGGCCGCCCCTGCCGTGGATACGAAGTTCTCTCAAAGAAAAACCCCTCAGTAATTTTACATGATAAATCGATATAAATCTAGAGATCTATTCCGAGGCCAAGGATCTCCTCTGCCCCGGAAAAGACATCGCGGGCAATGCGTGCCAGACCGCGGGATGCGCACCATTCATCGTAAACAGCCACATCCGTGCCCAGAAGGGACTCTACCTCAGGAGCGATGACCGGGGCAAGCGACCCGGCAAGTGCAACCCGGGCGCGCGGGTTGAGCAACAGGAGCGCGGCGCATTCCATGGCGGAGAACATGGCCACGGTCCGGATGCGCAAGAACTCGTCATCGGGAAGGGAATAGTTTACCCCGGCCTGCTGGAATGCCTCGTTTGCGGTGCACTTCCCGGCGTCTATCCTGCGGATTGCATCGACATCGAGCGCACCGTGCCGGGTGCCCGGGGCAAAGATGCAGGCATCAAAGGCCCCGGCAAGTTTTCCGGCAGAGACCAGCAGCGTCACGGTGTTGGAACTGGCATCCGAGACCACGATATCGTCGCCCAGATGGTGGCAGACCTCGAATGCGATTCCGATCTTTTCCGGGCTCGACTGGTGGGAATAGGCCTTGAACCGGGGATCGGTCGGCGAGCCCCGGTGCAGGCCGGGAATGACCACGGCAGGAATACCGCTTTTCTGGATCTCATCAAAGACTTTCGTTCCCCCGCCAATGTGTTTGCCTGCACCCTCGCGGCTGATGATTCCCCGGTTTTGTACCTTGTCTATCCTAGTGATCCGGGAGAAGTTATCGCCCATCGAGTAACACAGGGCAATCCCCTCGATCTCGTCGGGCGGGCAGAGGCGGGTGAGGTCTTCAACGGAGAAGCCGGTAGCCTCCTCGCGCGTCAGCTTGAAACGGCCGGTCTCTGAGGAGAAGCGCATGGCGGTCGTGCCGTGATCGATCCCGATGAACATAGCAGTAATCCTATAGCATAAACTACATATTAGGTATTGATGTTTGATGTGGTGACAGGCGGGGCCGGGTTTATCGGCTCCCATCTGGTTGACACGCTCGTTGCCCAGGGTAACGAGGTGCTGGTCATCGACTCGCTCTGTGCAGGACGCCGGGAATGTATTGCCCGGCACATCGACAACGGCGCGGCCCGGTTTGTCCAGGCTGACCTGCTGGACGACGGCTGGCAGGAACATATCGATGGGGCGGACCGCCTCTTCCACCTTGCAGCGGACCCGGATGTCCGGCAGAGCGCCATTAATCCCGATCCCACAATGCAGAACAATATCATGGCCACGTACCGGGTTCTTGAGGCAATGCGCCGGTACGAGGTCACGGAGCTCGTGTTTACCTCCACATCCACGGTATATGGCGATGCAACCGTTATTCCCACGCCGGAGGATTATGCCCCCCTCCTTCCTATATCCGTGTACGGGGCAAGCAAGCTGGCCTGCGAGGCGCTGATCTCCTCGTACTGCTATTCCTTTGGCATGAAATCCTGGATCTACCGGTTTGCCAATATCGTGGGCGAGCGCAGCGGCCACGGTGTTATCACGGATTTCATTAGGAAGCTCAAAGAAAACCCGGCCGAGCTTGAGATCCTTGGGGACGGGCAACAGGCCAAGTCCTATCTTGAAGTACACGAGTGCGTTGCCGCTATGCTCTTTGCCCTGCGCACACGGGGGACCGTCAATATCTTTAACATCGGCTCCGAGGACTGGATCGACGTAAAGAGCATCGCTGAGATCGTAGCCGAGGAGATGCACCTGCCGGATGTGAAGTTCCGGTTCACGGGCGGCGAGCGCGGCTGGGTGGGCGATGTGCCCCGGATGCAGTTGTCCATAGAACGGATCAAAAACAGGCGCTGGAAGCCAGAGCTTGGGTCCCGGGAGAGCGTACGGCTTGCGGCCCGCGATCTCCTTAAATCCTCGTGAGGGGCATCGCGATGAAATGTATCCTTATTCTCGGTGACGGTATGGCAGATGAGCCGATCCCGGAACTGGGAGGAAAGACCCCCTTAGAGTACGCGCAGACACCCCATCTGGACCGGATGGCGCGGGAAGGGGCGTGCGGTATGCTGCATACGATTCCCGATGGTTTCGAAGCGGGAAGCGATATCGCGAACATGTCCATCCTCGGTTATGCCCCGGAGAAGTACTATACCGGCCGCGGGCCGCTCGAAGCGATGAGTATGGGTGTCGATCTTGCCCCCACGGATGTTGCTTACCGGTGTAATCTCGTGACTATCCGGGATGAAATCATGGAGGATTTTTCCGCAGGTCACATCACGAGCGCCGAAGGTGCAGCACTCCTGACCTCACTTGCCCCGCAGGTGCCCCGCGTGGAGGTAAAAGCCGGGGTCAGTTACCGTAATCTCCTGATCGTTCCCCAAGGCTCGGCAGCAGGTTCGACACCGCCTCACGACATCGTGGGCCAGCCGATTGCGGAATACCTGCCCCGCAACGGTGACGCGGATCTCCTCCTGTCCTGCATGGCAGTGAGTCGCGAAGTGTTTGCCGGGCACCCGGTCAATATGGCACGGGTAAGGGCCGGCAAACCACCGGTAACGCAGATCTGGCCGTGGAGCGGCGGGCGCCGCCCGGCATTTCCCTCGTTCTTTGAAAAATACCAGCGCACGGGGGGCATGATATCGGCGGTTGATCTCCTCAACGGCATTGCCCGCTGTGCCGGCATGGAGGTCATCAAAGTCCCCGGTGCCACAGGGTACTTCGATACGGACTACATGGCAAAGGCACGGTATGCCCTTGATGCAATCCAGCGCCTCGATTTCGTCTATATCCATATCGAGGCCCCGGACGAGGCCGGGCACGAAGGAAGCATTGAGGAGAAGGTCCGGGCCATCGAGAACGTTGACCGCGTTGTTGGCGCAATCCGGGCGGAATTTGACGGGATCGTTGCAGTCCTGCCCGATCACCCAACACCGATCAGAATCAAGACGCATTCCCGTGAGCTGGTGCCTTTTGTGGTGACGGGAAAGGGTACGGATTCCTGCACGCAGTTCTCCGAGAAAGAAGCGCAGTCGGGGATGTTCGGAACAAGGGAAGCAACAGAGTTTCTGTCATTCCTGTTCACGTGATGGGTAAAAGGGTGATGTGGCATCAGTCCCCTGCATCATCATCTTTTTTTCAGTGGGGGTAACTTTCATCATCTGCCTCATCTGCATTTGTCGTTTCTCGTTCAGGCGGATATAGGTTTGGCGGTCAGGCAGCCTGAAGCGCGTACCTAGTGCATAAACCGATCCGGCCCGGGTAACCAGAGCTGTTATCTTTTGCAACGTTGATGGAATACTAACGATGAAAAAGAACCTGCTGATGTGGGATGAGTCCTTGTTCCGGGACCCGGATGTCTTCGAGATTGATTACGTCCCCGAGCAGTTCGAGTTCCGTGATACCCAGATGCGAGAACTCGCATTCCAGATTAAGCCCGGACTCCGGGGGGGCCGTCCCCTCAATACGATCTGCAAGGGTCTCCCCGGCTCCGGAAAGACCACGAGCATCAAAAAACTCTTCCAGGAGATCGAGGAAACCACCAAGAAACTGATCCCGGTCCATGTCAACTGCCAGATGGATAACACCAAGTTTGCCATCCTCTCCCAGATCTACAAAAAACTCTCCGGTCACCTTCCCCCTTCTTCGGGGACCTCGTTCAAACAGGTCTTCGACGCAGTCGCCCGCCTGCTCCAGAAAGAGGAGTGCGTGCTCCTTGTCGCACTTGACGATGCCAATTATCTCCTCTACGAGAACGAACTCAACACGGTGCTCTATACATTGCTTCGGGCCCACGAGTCCTACGAGGGAGTCCGGATCGGGGTGATTGTGATCATCAGCGATCCTGATGTGGACCTTTCCCGCGCCGTGGATGCACGGGTCTCCTCGGTCTTCCGGCCCACCGAGATCTATTTCCCGCCGTATGGCAATGAAGAAGTGCGGGAGATCATGACCGCCCGTGTGATGCAGGGGTTCTTTTCAGGGGTTTTAAGCGACCCGATGCTGGAACTCGTGGTGGAGCAGACCCAGAAGAGCGGCGACCTGCGGGTGGGTATCGATCTCCTCAAGCGGGCTGCACTCAATGCAGAGCGGTCTGCCCGGCGCAGTATTGAGCGGGAGGATATCTGTGGCGCATACGCGGTCTCGAAATATCTCCACCTCGAATATACGCTTCGGACGCTCAAAGACGAAGAGCGCAGGATCCTCCGGGAACTTGCCACGGCAAGCACCGCCGGCGCCGAGATGAATGCAGGTGAAGTCTATAAAATCATCAAGGAGAAGTTCCCCATCGGTTATACCCGCTTTTATGAGATCGTAAAAAAGATGGATGCAATGAGACTGGTCAATCTCCATTACCGTGACGGGAAGGGCCGGACCCGGGTTATTACGCTCCGGTACGAACCAGCCAGAGTCTTGGAATATCTTTTATAAGCCCGACGGAATATTTCAAAAATCTTATCTATTTGAGAACCCTCTTCTTATGAGACAGGGGTTTTTCTATGTTAAGTGTTAACGAACTGGCACTTGAAATATTTGACAACCTCGCCGATCTGGCCGAGGAGTTTAACGCAGCATACCACGAACTCGACAATGGCGCACGCATTGTCGACTGCGGGGTCAGCACGAGAGGAGGATATGCAGCAGGGCGGGCATTTACCGAGATCTGTATGGGCGGTCTTGGAGAGGTCAACTTCAGGATGGGGCACATCAAGGAATTCCCCCAGCCGTTCATCGATGTAAATACCGATTTTCCCTCGATAGCCTGCCTTGGTGCCCAGAAAGCCGGCTGGACCGTCAAGGTGGGGAACTATTTTGCCATGGGCAGTGGCCCGGCCCGGGCACTCTCCCTCAAGCCCAAGCACACCTTTGAAGTGATCGATTACGAGGACGATTACGACTGTGCTGTAATCTGCCTTGAATCAGATCACCTGCCCAACGGCGAAGTCATGGAGAAGATTGCCGAGGAATGTCACGTCGATGTGGCAAATGCATGTGCAGTAGTGGCACCGACATCCTCGATTGTCGGATCGATCCAGGTCTCGGGGCGCTGCGTGGAGACAGCGATCTACAAGTTAAACGAACTCGGTTTTGACACAAGAAAGATCACCTCTGCAATCGGGACTGCCCCGATCCCGCCGGTCCGGGGAGCCAAGCGGGCGATGGGCGTCACGAACGATGCGACCATCTACCATGGTCAGATTCAGCTCACGATGAATGCGCCGGAGATCAAGGACTACCTTGAAAAGATCCCGAGCAGCAAGTCCAAGGGCTACGGCAAGCCGTTCAACGACATTTTCAAGGAAGCAGGGTACGACTTCTACAAGATCGATACCTCGCTCTTCTCCCCGGCGGAGGTTGTCATCAACGAGCTCTCTGACGGCAGCGTCTACCATGTCGGTGCTGTCAATACCGATGTAACCCTGAAGTCGTTCGGGTTACAGTAATTCTTTTTTTATTGCAGCGTGGTCTTTTTTAAAAGGAAATCGGGTAATACGGCAGGTTATACGTCGGAATTACCATTTTACCCAGAATCCCCTGAATTCCCCGGTAGCCCCGCTCTGGGCCACCTGCAGGTCCTCGACATGGATCACCGGCTCTTCCCGGGCCCATGCCCGCCGGATAAAATCTTCAAGGGCGGCAGGCGATCCCTCGGCAATCATCTGTACCGATCCATCATGCATGTTCTGCACCGAACCATGCAGTCCAAGCTGGTGGGCACAGTCCGATACGTATTGCCGGTATCCCACTCCCTGTACTTTACCGGTTGCCACAGCGGTAACCCGTATCATCACTCCTGATCAGGGCAGATGGTGCATTAAGTTTTGCTGTTCTGGTCCGGCGACAATCACAATCTGTTGGAATTACCCGGCTGAAGTGGCCGTTCCCGGAAAGGTGAGATGATGGGATCCTGAAACCCGCTACACTTCAGGAGGTTTTCTTATCAGGAAAAACGGCATCAGCAGGATGGCAGCAAGGATCACCATGAACTCGGCAAAGAGGTACAGCAGGTCTTCCCGGGCCTGGTCATAGAAGCGGAGGTTAAACGAGAGTGCCTGGTTCCAGGAGACGAGCGTTGAGTTGTCCGGAAGCCGGGTCACGTTTGCTCCCTGGCTCAAACCCGCAAGGAGGGGATTACGGACATCGTACTCCGCGGGCAGGGCCACACTCACGTTGTAGGGCGAGAGGTACGTCTCCTGGAGCTGGTTGTTATTCAGGGGAGCGATGTAGGTAACCGTATAGTTTCCTTTGGGAAAAGTGATGGATGAGGGTGCGTTCCACGGGTTTGTCCAGTTAAAATCTACCCGTGTGCCGTTCTCCGCGATCAGGGTCACGTTAGTAACGGTAACCGGAAGATTCTCCCCCAGCATGTCAGTGTCGGCAAACATATAGTTCGATGCACCCGTGATGTCTACCCGGGCGGCATACGAGGTAGCGTTGGGCAACACCTGGTAGGTGGCATCAAGTGCCCCAGCCGGGGGGGCACAGAGGATGATTACAAGTGCAGCGCAGAGAGCAGCGAGGGCAGGTCCGCATCGATCTCGATTGGGGGTTCGCATTGCTTGATCACCGTATCCGGATCTTTAAGAAGGTGGCCGGTCACCACACACACGATCTTCTCGTCACGATCGATTGCCCCCATCTCGCAGAGTTTGCGGATGCCGGCAACCGAGGCAGCCGATGCCGGCTCCACACCGATTCCTTCCTTGCGTGCAAGATCGCGCTGCATGGCAAGGATCTCCTCATCTGTCACGGACTCTGCGGTCCCGCCGGTCTTCCGGATTGCGACCAGGGCTTTCTCTGCGTTCACCGGAGCACCGATCCGGATAGCCGAGGCAAGGGTTTCGGGGTGCTCTTCAGTTATCACCGCGGGCAGGTTCTCCCTGATTGCCCTGACGACCGGGCTCGAACCGACTGCCTGGATACCGGTCATTTTAGGGAGCCGGTCGATAAAGTCCAGTGCTTCGAGTTCCAGCAGTCCTTTATATACCGCTGAAATATTTCCGGCATTTCCGACCGGGAGGACAATCCGGTCGGGAACGCAGCCCAGCTGGTCGATCGCCTCAAACCCGATGGTCTTCTGCCCTTCAAGCCGGTAGGGGTTAATGGAGTTCAGGAGATAGAGCCCGTGCGTGAGGCAGAGATCGTGGACCATCTCAAGCGCTCGATCGAAGTTCCCCCGGATCGAAATAACCTTTGCACCGTGCATCAGTGCCTGTGCGATCTTCCCGACTGCTACGTGCCCGGCAGGGAGGAGCACGACGGCAGGGATCCCTGCCTTTGCGGCATAGACTGCAAGGCTTGCCGAGGTGTTCCCGGTGCTTGCGCAGGCAACGCTCTTCTTGTTGAGCTGGAGCGCCATCGAGACACCTACGGTCATCCCGCGATCCTTGAAGGATCCCGAGGGGTTCATGCCTTCGTGCTTCGCGTAGAGGTGCTTAAGGCCCATCTCATCCCCAAGGCGTTTTAAGTGGTAAAGAGGGGTCCCCCCTTCCTGCAGGGATACCGGCTCGATGTGCACCGGTAACAGCTCCTTATAGCGCCAGACCGAGAGCGGGCGGGCATCCCAGGTGGAACGCTTCACGGTGATCGTATCAAGAGGGTATTTCACCGCGAGCAGGTGGCCGCATTTTTTACAATTATAGAGAATCTCGTCAGCGGGATAAGTAGCACCGCAGTGAACGCACACGAGATGGTACATAGTCAGTTATTGGTTTTCCGGGTACATATAGAAGTGGTTGGAAAGATTGTCATTACTCCCGATGTTTTTGCAGGAGAATGCTGTACAAATCGTCCTTCCTGTCATTTTCTACGGGAAAATCCCTGCGGGCCTGCTCCACAACCCGGGGATCGATCTCATAGTACAGGAGCTCAGCTTCCGGGCCGGCCCGTGCGATGATCGCCCCGTGCGGATCGGCGGTCATGGACTCCCCGGCATACCGGTCCACGGGATTTGTTCCGACCGTGTTCACCCCCGCCACGTACATCTGATTCTCCGCTGCACGGGACTGGATGAAGAGTTCCCAGTGCAGCATCCGGCTCTGTGGCCAGGCTGCAGGCACAATCACTGCATGAACACCTTTGCGCCGGTATAACCGGAAAAGTTCCGGGAACCGGAGATCGTAACAGATGGCAAGGCCGATCTGCACGCCCTCAAGAGTAAAGGTAGCAAGGCTGGTTCCCGGGAAAAAAGTTTTATCCTCATGGCCGGGGGTGAAGAGGTGGATCTTTGCATACGTAGTCAGGATATCTCCCCTGCTATCGATCGCAATCGCCGTATTTCGTGGCTTTGGCGTAAAGGTTTCACGGAATGATCCGATAACCGCGATTGAATACTCCTTTGCAAGTTTCCTGAAACCGCTCACAGTCGGGCCGGTGAGATCCCCGGTGTTTTGTAGCGAATGAGGATCCCATCCGGTAGCAAACTGTTCGGGAAAAGAGATCATTTTGGCCCCGGATCGGGCTGCACGGGAAAAACAGTCCGCCGCAATCTCAAGCGTCCGGTCCGGATCCTCCCAGGCGCTGCGGATCTGGGCGCTGCAGCAGAGCATAAGAAAAATCTCCGTGAACCGTGGAATCAGGATTCCTGTCCGCTTCTCCGGTCAATGAAGAGGACGACTGCTGCTCCCATCACGACAAGGAAAATTGCCGTGAGCAGAAGGAATCGCGAGGATGACTGGAGAAGGCCAAGAAGCATAGCAGCGATGATGATCCCTGCGGTAATAATGCTGCAACCAACAAGGATCAGACCTATAGAAGCACCGTCCCAATCAGACATCACAACGCTCCTGTAACGGGAAATGCGAGTTTTATCCCGGTTATCACAAACTGCACAGCGATCGCGATGAGCAGCATCCCCAGTAACCGGTTGATCACCCGGTACTGCCGCTGCCCGATCTTACGCATGATATATTCAGCGTTCCTCATCATAAAATAGGTGATCGCGATCGATATGCCGATCGCGGCAAAAACCACCAGCCGCGCAGCAATTGACAGGTTCGCGGCGTTGTTGGTAAAGACGATGGTGGTAGTGATCGCCCCGGGGCCGGCAATCATGGGGATGGCAAGCGGCATCACAGAGATATCCTCGCTATCCCGTGATTCGTATTTCTCGGTAGCCGTCAGTTTGGTACGGGAGGTTTTTGCATAGACCATTTCCATACCGATCCCAAAGAGGAGGAGCCCTCCGGCGATCTGGAATGCTTCGAGGGTGATCCCCAGGATCTGAAGAATTATTGTACCGGCAATGCCGGTGATGATAAGGATGATAAGGGCTATGGAACAGGCATCCCGGATGATCTGGCCTTTTACCTCTTTTTCAAGGTTCTCTGTCAACGTGATATACGTCAGCGTAGCTCCGAGCGGGTTAACGATGATAATAATAGAGGACAGGCACAGCAGGGAGAAACTGAGCAGATCACTGTCCATAAAGAAAGACCTTCCTTATGGCTAATTGAAGTTTCCGGCAAAAGAAGTTTTAGTATTCGTATAACACGGATTCATCGATCCGGGTGTATGCGAATAGTTCCACGGGCTTGAAGTGGATACCGATCTCCCGTGCAGCACTTTCGGGGGAATCAGAGGCATGGATCACGTTCCTGCCGATATCAATCCCGAAATCGCCCCGGATAGTCCCGGGAGCTGCTTCCTGGGGGTTTGTGGCCCCGATGATCTTTCGGACGATGGCAACCACATTCCTGCCTTCCCAGACCATCAGGAAGCATGGGCCTCCCATGATATAGGACTTCAGGGACGGGAAGAAGGCTTTTGAGAGGTGTTCCCGGTATTGCTCGGTGACCCGGGCCTCCGGCAGAACCTCGAAACGGGCGGCCACGAGTTTGAGGCCTTTTGCCTCAAGCCGGGAGACGATCTCGCCGACTTGTCCGCGCTGGACCCCGTCAGGCTTGACCATCACAAAGGTGCGATCCATGGGGGATCTCACTCCTTGTTTGTCCCTTTCTGCCCTGCAGCGGTCCACTCAACCCGGCGGGGAACCCTGCCCAGCTTGTGGTTGTTCTGGCACTTGGTGCTGCAGAAATAGAAGATCGTGCCGTCTTTCTTGATGAACATTTTACCGGTGCCTGGCTCAAGCGGAGCACCGCAGAAACTGCAGATGTGCTGTTCAACCATGAAGTTCACCTTCTTGACAGTTTCTTTGCTTCGCGTTCGGTCTCGAGGAGCATGATGACATCTCCTTCCCGGATGGGGCCGACCGTGTTGCGGGTGATAATGCGCCCTTTGTTGTTGCCATCGAGGATCCGGCATTTGACCTGCATCGCTTCCCCGTGCATACCGGTGGAACCGACAACCTCGATGACTTCTGCGGGCGTTGCGTCGTCAGCCATGAGTACCCCTTATGCCTTTAAGGCAACCAGCTGCTTTGCGAGATCCTCAACCACTTCTTTTGCCTTGCCGGGCTTGACGATTGCTGCTGCAGCAGAACCGACGTCAAGACCGCTCGCGGCACCGATGTCGTTTTGTTTATTGATGAAGATGTAGGGGATCTTTTTCTCCTCGCACAGCGGAGCAAGGTGCATGACGATCTCTGCGGGCTCGACATCAGCGCCGATTAAAACAAGCAGTGCGGCGCTGCGTTCAATGGCTTTTGTTGCCTCGTTTGAACCCTTCTTGATCTTTCCGGTGTCTCTTGCAACTTCAAGGGCTTCAAGCGCCTTGTTCTGGAGCTCCTCGGGAGCCTCGGTTTTTACGTAGCCTTTTGCCATAACTCACCTCATTCAGGGGCC
>NZ_DATKKA010000012.1:0-29926 GCF_035543475.1 Methanoregula sp. | reverse complement strand
GAGGCGCCGGGCAAGGTGATCACCATCAAGGGCCGGCGCTACAAGCAGTACCGGGGCATGGGTTCTCTCGGGGTCATGAGCTCAGGGCAGTCCAGCGACCGGTACTTCCAGAAGAAGGGGATCGGGGCCACAAAGTTCGTGCCCGAGGGCGTCGAGGGTGTCACACCATATGTGGGGCACGTGGGCGAGGTCATCTACCAGCTCGTGGGCGGCCTGAAGTCCGCGATGGGCTATACCGGTTCCGCGACAATTGAGGAGATGCACAAGAAAGCACGGTTTGTCCGGATCACCAATGCCGGCATGACCGAGAGCCACCCGCATAACATCCTAATCACCGATGAAGCGCCGAACTACCGGCTCTTCGAGTAACTCTTTTTTTCGCTTCCTGCCTCCATACCGTACATCAAATAGGGGGGAGAGGATAGTATCGTGTATCCCATTCGGGAGATGATGTGCATGGCAAACGAGAAACTGTATACACTTCCCAAGCTGCCGTACGATTACGCGGCGCTTGAACCGCATATCTCTAAGGAGCAGCTTACCCTGCACCACACCAAGCATCACCAGGCATACGTGACCGGTGCAAATGCAATCTTTGAGAAGCTGGACAAGGCAAGGAAGGAGAAAGCGGATCTTGACATTAAGGCTACCTTAAAGGAGCTCTCGTTCCACATCGGGGGATACCGGCTCCACACCATATTCTGGGAGAACCTGGCCCCGGCCGGGAAAGGTGGCGGCGGGCAGCCGAAAGGGGAACTGGCCCGGGCGATCGATGAAGAGTTCGGATCATTCGAGCGGTTCAAAAAGGAGTTTACCGCAGCGGCATCGGGTGCGGAAGGATCCGGTTGGGCAGCGCTTACCGCGAGCACGACCACTCCCCGGCTCCTGATCAACCAGATCGAGAAACACAACGTGAACGTGTACCCGGGTTTCCGGATCCTCATGGTGCTCGATGTCTGGGAGCACGCGTACTATCTGGATTACAAGAACGACCGGGCAAAGTATATCGAGGCGTTCTGGAACCTCGTGAACTGGGATGCGGTGAACAGGCAGTTCATCACGCACCTCAAAAAATAATTCTTTTTTTGTTTTTATGGGCCGGGCAAATTGTGCACAATACTTCGCAATCCCGCTTGATCCCGCATTCAGAGGGATACCTGTTTATCCTGAACCGGCAGCGTGCAACGTTCCACCTTCCAGGATCCAGGGAGGGCCCGGCGCAACAGTGAGAGAATTATTGCGGTAATTTTGTAAAGTCAATCGCCCAGTATGCGTCAAATGGCAATGGATCGGCCCCCTGGAACCGGACGTGGAGGATAGCGTTCTGTTTGAGCGTGTCATAGGTGCCGGGAGGGAGATATATCGTGTCTGTCTCCGTCAAGGCGTGGCCCCCCGTAAACCGGCTGTAGAAGAGCTCCGTTCCCTCATATTCCTCACCGGCCGGATCAATTAATTCCGGCAAGCTTGCGAGGGTCGTTCCCTGGTTTCCTGTATTTTGAACGGTGAGGTCGAGTTTGACCACCGTTCCATTTTCCTGGACATGTATCTGACTGACATACGCGGTAAATGAATAATCGGAGGTTTGAACTACGTAGGGTTGGTTAAGAGGGATCGTTTGTTTGCTCAGGGGAATGGGGGACAAACATCCTGCGGTAAGAAAAACCAGGGTGACCATCCCAATGAGGAACAACCTCATGCCCAATCTTCACCTTGCTGAGATTAAATTATGTTGGATCATCCGCGATATACCGGGGAGCGTGAACGATATACCAACATCAGAACTTCTTTTTCCGGCTCATTGCGCCCATTTTCTCTTTATCAAACCAGCCGTCGCGGCTATAGCTGAGCTCAAGAAAATGTAAGATGTAATTGTTGACGGCATTTCTTCCCGGTATTGTTTTCATGGCTCCTGCTTGTACATAATCTCCGTAAAGGTCAAGGATGACCTCATCCGGCAATGTTTTGATCCGCTCGTCGAAATGATCGATGATCATTTGTTTGGACCAGGCATCCTCAAAATCCAGGGCATCTATTTCAACCCTTCTTGTAAAAAGCGGCTTATATTCCATGATCAACCGGTTGCGCATCGTGATAATCCCCGCGCTGCTGGTAAACAACCGCCTGAGTCTTCTTTTCAGTTTTGCAAACAGGGTAGGCTTACTGAATGTTTGTGTGATAAATTGTGCCTCTTCGGTCCCTACCATACCGGTTCCTTCTCTTTTTCGGGCAATTGTAGTTTTCGGGGGTGGATTTTAAGGGGAAGGAGATGCAGACGTATTACGATTATATCCGGCCCCATCAGGGTATTAACGGAATAATGCCGGCGCAGATGGCGAATATCCCGCTGGATTTAACCGGCAACCGTTGGATGACTATGATCTCGCTCGCAACGGCGGGGAAATAAAATCTAATATATTTTTATATTGCAGTCCCATCGTACAACTATGGACGAGGAGGAGTTTAACAGAACGGTAAATATCTTTAAAGAAATAATCAATAACCCCGATAGGCAGATTTTACCAAACACGAAAGAGTTCTGTAATTTTCGAGCGGAAAAGGACAAAATTTTTTATGATCCGTGTATTGTGCATTATTTAAATTATGAACAAATTTTGTTGGTTTTGCTACACGAAGAGGGACATTTAAGAAATCCACCGGTGGAGATAGAGGCAAGAAGAAATAAAAGGGGTTTGTGGATTTTTCTCCCTATAATTATTGCATTTTGCGTATCCATCGGGTTGGTTTGTTTCCAAGTGTTCCGTGAATTGCCAATTGCGTATCTTGTTTTATTTGGTTGCGGGATGTGGTGCTCTGTTGAATATTACCACAAATCTCACCCGGAACCCTACTGGGATACTGAATATCGTGCCGACGAATTTGCTGTTAAAACATTGACAGAAGTAAACCCTACTGTCATCTGGTATCAGGTTCAAAAAGCTTATTTTGAATTGTCTAAAAAATGCAGAAACTGCAGAAAAGAGTCCTTTTCAAATTACATATTCAGGAAATACGAAGAATTTATTGGATTTGATTCACACCCTCCAGATAATGAAAGAGTGGAGCGAGTCAAGCAAATTTATGAAGAGATTAAAAAGGAGATTATCGAACGGGGAACGCAAAGAAAGCGCCATGATTTAAGCCACGAAGTCACGACAACTTTACAGAACCCCCTCCCAGATTTCTTTATATCCTGACAACACTAACATAAAGTAAACATGGAGGACCTCGCGGAAATCGCCCGGCTACTCGACATTCTCGGGAACCGGAACCGGCGGCGCATCATCGGTCTGTTGCGGCAGAAACCCTGCTTTGTCACCGAAATATCGGAGACGCTGATGATCTCCCCCAAGGCCGTCATCGAGCACCTCCAGCTCATGGAGCGGGAAGAGATCCTCTCCTGCCAGATGGATGACCGGCGGCGCAAGTACTACTACCTTGCAAACGATATCCTCGTTGACGTTTCCCTGCGCAGCCTCCAGGTGGTTACTGAAGAGAAGGCCGGAAGAAATGCGGAGAACGAACGGACCCGGCAGGCCGTTATCATGCTCGCAAAGATGGTGCAGGCCCACGACCAGCTGATCGCTCACTTAGAACAGCTCAACCACGACATCGATACGAAACTGACCGACCTTGCCCGCAACCATAACGATTTATTCAGGAGCGAACGAGAACTATCTGTTGCAGTCGCCCTCTCCCATGAGCCCCTGACTCCCGATGAACTGCGGGAAGTTACCGGGTGCACACCGGATGAACTCGAACCGGTGCTGGACGAATTTGCAAAGAGAGGAATCGTATCGAGATCGAAGAACCGGATTACACTCAGAGGAGTCCATGCAGACCAATCCCAATAACCCCTACGATGAAGTGTTTGGCAACCTCTCCCGGATTGTAGAGGAGATCGTGCGGAATATGCCCGAAGCCGAACATGCCCGTGTCATCGGGTATACCATCGTGACCCGGCATGTCCCCGGCGAACCCGGCATCTTTGTTGACGGAGCTGACAATAGCGACGACGACATCCCGTATGAGGTACTGGAATCCGATACCCACATCTTCATCACCGCCGCGATCCCGCCCGATGCGGAGCACGCTCCCTATGCGGACATCCAGCCGCAGGAGGTCCGGATCTGTGTCGATGACAGTACGACGACCATAGACCTGGAAAAGCCCATCGACATCATCCACAGTACGTACCGGGTGCACCGCGGCGTGATGGACATCACGCTCCGGAAGGTCCCGGACTACCTGTAATCACTCTTTTTTTACGCATGCATTCCTCAGGGGAACGTCTACCGGCGTTCGCCGGATTGCCGTAAATGGGCGCCTCCCAGAAAAAAGAAAGAAAAAAGTTACGCCTTTGCAGGTACATCTGCCGGCATCCACGGGCCTTCTGCCTTCTTTTCCGGCCTGAACTCGCGGAACTGCCGGAGGGAGACCGTCAGGTCCCGGGTGAATGCGAAGTACCCGATCTGCGTATTCCGGCAGAGGTTCATTGCCATGTCCATGAGGCCGCGGGGATCGGGCCGGGCCTCGCCGAGCCAGATGTGGAAGATGTTCCCGCCATCCACGATGGGGAAGAAGACGTTCTCGATCTCCATGCGTCTGGTGAGCGGGATATCGGCGCCCGGTGCCACGTGGGTACCGTTCGTGTAATAGACGGGGAGGTCCCGGCTCCTGCCCAGGTTCCCGAGCGCGTACTCGAGGTCGCCCTTGATCACTTTTGCCGCCGCGTCATGGTAGCGCCGGTCAATGAGGTCGGCCACGGCAAAACGCTGTCCCGTGGTCTCGGCCGGCGTCCGTGCGAGCGCGATCGTCATGTGGTGCTTCTCCGAGAGCGTGCGGGCATAGAGCTCCATCTCGGTCATGGCCCGGACCGCGAGTTTGAACGCGGCCTTTGACTCGTGCACCTGGTTGCCCGTGTGGTGCTGGACCATCTCGTTGACCCCTACAACGCCAATCGTGTACACGAGGCCTTCGAGATCCACGGCAACCGCCCCGCACTCGCCGGTGTTGGGGTCCTTTGGCCGCTGCATGGCAAACGGCATCCTGCCGTTCTCCCGGATAATATCCATCCACCGGCGCTTGATCCGGAAGAGTTCCACGGCCACGTCCATGAGGGCACGCAGCTCGGCAAAGAGCCGTTCGTCGCTCCCTTCCGCTTTGTAGGCCGCCCGCGGGCAGTTCACCGAGACCACCTGCCACGAACCCATCGAGAAGTGCCGCCCGCCCTCGAAGAAGAGTTTCTTGTCAAAATCCGAGTCCTTGTCGGCCACGGCGGAGAACTGGTAGGCGCAGCACTGGTAGCAGGAGATCCCCTTGCCTGCCCCCCGGTAGGCCGGGAGCTGGTTGTCATAGTAGGGCGTCCCGAACTTGGACGCAAGCTCGAACGTCATGAGGTAGAGATCACGGTAGGTGGGGAGATCCGGGTGAGCCGCGTTGAACGCCTCGCGCTCGTTTATGAAATCAGGCTCGATACTGATCTCGGGCTTGGGGAAGTTGAAGGGCTTGCCCCAGTAATCTCCCTCGATCATCACCTCCATGAGCGCCTTGAAAAGGAGCCGGACCTCGCGTTCGAACTCACCGTACGTCCGGCGCGGGGCGAGCTTCCCGTCCCAGATCTTTCCCTTGAAGATGCAGGGCTTGTCCTGCCAGAGCGTGGGAACACCGGGCGAGAGCTGGACGGACGAGAAAACGAGCTGGCCGCCCCGGGCCACCATCATCTGTGTCATCTCGTAGACGAACATCTGCATGTTCTGCTTGATCTCGTCATAAGCCATCCCTTCCATGTACGGCGCAAGGAAGGTGAGGAAGTTATAGTAGCCCTGCCCGCCGGCAAAATTTGTCTGGGCGCTCCCGAGCGCTTTTACCGCGTGGAGGATAGCAACCTCGGCCCGTTTTGCCGGGCCGGCCACCGAGGCTTTCGTCCCGTTGCCATCGGGCATCAGGCCATAGTAGAAGAAATAGCGCAGGTCCCAGTCCTGGCAGAATGGCCGGGTCCCGAAGTACTCGAGGTCGTGAATGTGCATCTCGCCCGAGAGGTGGTGATCGGCAAGCTCCGGGGGGAGCTGGAGGAGGTACTGCTCTTTTGAGATCTTGTCCGCCTTCTTCTTGTGGCTGGTCTCGGCATTCTCCTGGAGGTTTGCGTTCTCGTGGGACTCAAAGCCTTTTCCCACATCGATCAGGTGCGCATCGTACACCGGTGTCCCGACCCGGGTGCAGACATTCCGGTACCGGACCATGCCCTTTTCGAGCAGGGTCATGTTCATGATCTCGCGGATGAGCGGGCCCGAGAGGGACTTGAGGTCCAGGGCAAGGATGCGCTGCTCAATCTCGCGGGCGATCTCCTGTGCGGTCGCCGGGTCAGCCCCCTCGTACCCGTAAAAGGTTTCAACGAGTTTCGTCTCTTTTACGATCTGTTCTGCGATCCGGTTGCGGTTCCACTCAACAATATGGCCGTCAGTTGTCCGGACATAGGGGAGGGCTGGGGAAAAGCCGCCATCAAAGGTCAGCTGCCGGGTCTCCCGCTGCGCAGCCATTACGCACCCGAGACTATCGCACCGAGTTTTTTCTCGTCAAGCGCTCCGCCCGGGAAAAGGTCATCCGTGGTATAGAAGTCATCGCCCCGCTGGAGTACGGGGGCCTCGTTGACAAAGACCCCGTTCACCCGGAGCTCGGTCAGGGCCTCGGCAGTGGAGAGGTCGCGCTCGGAAAATGCATGTCCGCCCTTTTTCAAGGCATTCTTGAGCATGACGCAGTGCGGACAGGTCTCGAGGGTATAGACGATCAACGGCTCGGTGTTCGGCATAAAAAGCACCCTTTGTCTCTATCTAGCATAATGCCGTGGTGGAATAAAATATTCGTGGTTAAGTACGTGTGTACGGCGTTTCCTGCCCCTGCGGGCGATCACCATTTGTAGGTGAATGGACAATGGTACCCTGATGGTCAGGGCGTTTGCGGCATTCGAACTGTCCCCGGAGATGAAGGAACATCTCGCGGCAGCGCAGGCAGTGCTGAGGAAAAGCACGGCCCGGCTCACGTTCGTGGATCCTGGGATCATTCATATCACGGCCAAGTTCCTTGGCGAAGTGGACGAGAAAAAAGTGCCCCGGGTGATCGCGGCACTCGGTTCCGTAAAATCCACCCCCTTCCCGGTAAAGGGCGGCCGGATCACGGTGAACAATCCCCGGCGGCCGCATACGGTCTGGTGCGCGATCGATGATGGCGGGAAGGCCGGCGAGGTAGTATCCGCCATGGAAGCGGTGCTTGCGCCACTCGGGTTCCCCCGTGAGACCCGGCCGTTCACGTGCCATGCCACGCTCGCCCGGGTAAAGGAGGCCGACCCCTCGCTCTTCTCCTGCCTTGAGGCGCTCAAAGATCACTCCTGTGGTGCCTGCGAAATCTCCGGCTTCAAACTCAAAAAGAGCACGCTCACGCCCCGGGGGCCGGTGTATGGGGATCTCTGCGAGGTGGCATGGTGAACAGCCGGCTCCCGTTCGAGGAGAAGATCCTTGCAGAGCAGCTCCGCCCGTCCGCGGAAGAGCGGGAGTACATCTCCGGTGTAGCGGACCGGCTGCTGGCCGCGATCCGGGAGAGCGGGAAAGCAGAGGGGATGGTGGTCGGGTCCATTGCCCGGAACACCTGGGTGAAAGGCGACCGCGACCTTGATGTCTTCCTGCTCTTTTCCCCGGAGATGCCCCGCGAGGCGCTCGAAACAGAAGGCCTTGCGCTCGCACGAAGCATTGCACGGGCATTCACCTCAGCTTTCCACGAGAAATACGCCGAGCACCCGTACATCAATGCAACGATTGATGGAATCGACGTGGATCTCGTACCCTGCTACAATGTGGCGAGCGCGGAACATATCCAGAGCGCAGTGGACCGGACTCCATTCCACACCCGGTACATCACGGACAAGATCAACGGCCTGACCGATGACGTCCTTCTGTTGAAACAGTTTGCAAAGGCCGGGGGGATCTACGGCTCCGACCAGATGACCGAGGGCTTCTCGGGATACCTCTGCGAGCTGCTGGTACTCCACTATGGCGGGTTTACCCCGCTCATTGCAGCCGCAGCCGGCTGGCACCCTCCCACGGTGATCGACATCGGGCAGCATGCGGCAAAAAAATTTGATGAACCCCTCGTGGTAATTGACCCGGTGGATCCAAGGCGGAATGTAGCGGCGGCGGTTTCGCTTGACCGGATGGCGGAGTTTGTCGAGCTTGCCCGGGGCTACCACGATGCACCTTCGGACGCGTTCTTTTTCATCCGAAAGGAGCACCCGTGCTGCCCGGGGGATCTTGGAGCGCTGCTTGCCTCCCGTGGCACATCACTGTATGCTGTCACGTTTGCCACTCCCCCGTTCATCGAGGAGATTGTGGTTCCCCAGCTCAAGCGGAGCACGGGAGCCGTCTGCGAGCTCCTCGCCCGGAGCGGTTTTGTCGTGCACCACGCTCACTACCGGATGGGACCGGAGCGGTGTATGCTCCTCTTTGAGTTTCTTGTCGATGAACTCCCGCCCGTCCGCCGCCATGAAGGCCCGCCGGTCTGGAACCAGGTAAATGCCGGAAAATTCCGGGAGAAGTACCGGGGCTCGTCCCTGCCCGGGCCGTTTATCGAAAACGGGCGGTACGTGACCGAGGTGCCCCGGGAATTTGTCCGGGTGGTCGATCTCCTCAGCTCACCCTCCCTCCTGAACGTGGGCGTGGGCCGGCATATCCGGGAGTCGCTTGCAAAGGACTGGTGCGTGCTTGAGGGCGCCGACTGCTGGCAGGAAGAGTTCTCCGCATTCATTGCCGGGTTCTTTTCCCGGAGGTCGCCGCTCGTCCGGATTGAACGGGGAAAACCGGGACACCGGTGAACCCGCCGGTCCCTGAAGAGCCGGCACCCGGGACCCGGTCTTTGACCCGGCCGTCATGGATCCTTTCCCGGGATGATCTTCGCATAATGGCCGTTTTTACCCTCTTCCCCCTGCAACTGCCTGTCCGGAAAACAGGTGCCCGTACAGGCCCGCTATTGTGCAGGTTTGAATGGCCTTATTTACCCTCTGATTTTAAAATAACGGGCAAAAAGCGGCTTTTTCCGTGGGCGTGGACATCATTTCCTGTGGGGCCGGAAAAGTGGATCCCCGGATCGGCCATCCGGGGCCGTATCGGGCTTATTCGGGCTACGTTTTTCCGGTTACTTGGTATGCCGGGGAGAAGAATAAAAAAGAAGAGTATGGAGCGGGTCAGATCCCCTTGGATCCCCTCTCGCCGGTCCGGACCCGGATCGAGTCCTCGACCGGGAGCACGAAGATCTGGCCGTCACCGACCTTCCCGGTGTACGCCGCTTTCCTGATGATCTCGATTACGGTCTCGGCTGCAGTATCAGCGACCACAATCTCCAGTTCGCGTTTGGGGATCAGGTCCACGATGTATTCTGCGCCCCGGTACTGCTGCTTGATCCCTTTCTGGACCCCGCGGCCTTCAACATCGAAAATCGTCATCGCACCAAAGCCGGCGGTATCCAGTGCCATCTTGACATCTTCGAATTTTTCGGGCCGAATCATTGCCTTGATCATCTTCATGGTAATCACCTGACCGGGGCAGGAGAGGGCATTTCATCATCCTCCCCCGGGAATTTTCCGGTAGTATAGAATGAGGAAGGCTTCCTTTAAAAGAATTCGGGAATCTTTGTGAAAACGAACCTGTCAGGAGGGATAGTTCAGGATAAATCCCTAAAAAAAAATCCCGGCAAAGGACATTTCATAAAAAAAGAGAAAAAATTTACTCTTTTCTGAGGAAAGCCGGATAATATTTCAGCAGCATCTGCAGTGTCTTTTCCTTGTGTACATAGGCCGGGTACCAGACCGTAAAGACAATTGCAATCACCATGAACACCCATTTCAGGTTGTCCCAGAATTCAAGCCCTGAGTTGGGGTTGAGCAGGATGAATTCGTCGATTGCAAAGCCCAGGGTGAACGCAATGGCCCAGACCGCGGTAATGATATAGTTGACCCGCAGGAACAGCGCACTTGCGGCACGTTCGGGTTCCACGCCCTCACGGGAATACTGGAGGGTGAAGGGGAAGCGGAAGGCAATACTCGCCCAGCAGACCAGCGTCAGGACCAGCATGGACAGTACCGAGAGGTAATTTGCGAGATAGTACTGTTTCAGTCCCACGATCAGGATGAAAAAGATGGCAAAAAACGCAATCGACACGACTGACAGGATGTACCCTTTGAGGATCTGCTTATAGCTGGTCAGGAGGGTAAGCACGACGGCCACGATAAACGCGAGGATGAGAGCGAGGAAGGGGTTTCCGATCGGTGCTTCAGCGATCAGGGCAAAGGCGATCCATGGCACAAATGCAGCAAAGAGGGTGAGAATGTTCATGATCCTCGTCAGATACGCTCTGTACACGGATAATTATTGTGAAATATATCCTGCAGCCGGTTGTTTGTGCTGGTCATGGACGAAATACAGGATGCCGGTATCTTTTCCCGGGACTGTGGGTCATCACAGGTTCAAATCCGGTGATAACACCTGAGAATAACAACGGGCGTTCCCGCTAGAAAAAGGGTTTTTCCCGGGTTCCGGCTGTTTCACGGGACAGGTAAAAAAGATACAATTATTTTTTCGCGTTCTTCTTGATCTTTGCGGACGCCAGTTTCTCGATTGCAGCGGTATCTGCAGCCGGGCCTTTTGCGAGCTTCCCGTTCCGCAGGGCGCTCTCTACAAACCCTTTGCCGGTATCGGTACGGACGATAAGCGTGGTGTATCCTGCCGGGCTTCCCACGGCACCGGCCGAGATGTCGGCAGAAAGCGAGGAGAAGTCCGTGCAGATCCGGCAGCCCGGCCGGATCGTGTCTTCGAGATCCGCGAGCGGGACCGAGAGGTGGGATTCGTCCTGTTTGAGGATATCGAGCTTGCCCTTCACGTCCAGTTTTTTAATCTCGTGCGGGGCCAGGTGGTATTTCTTTTCAAGTTTGCCCTGCACGAGCCCGGCATAGTCAAAGGTCTCCGTGCAGAAGAGGCCGATGACCAGCCGGATCGCCTTTGCGTACGGGCGGAGGAGATCGTTTTCACTTGCCCGTATCCGCGCTGCGGCCTGGACTGCGCAGGGGACTCCTATCACTGCTATCCGCGTATACTTCCGGGTTACCGCGGCATCCTTGAGCGAGGCGAGAAGCGGTACCCACCAGCTGTAGCGGCTGCCGGCCTCCCGGATGAGGACATCAGATTTCGTGATGACCACAGACGATGGTTTCAGCGTCCAGGGATCCTCGGTCACCGTAACCACGGCATCGAGCAGTCCCTCGTCCAGTGCATTGGTAAGAATTGCGGTCACCGCACCGCCGCTCTGCCGGTGCGGGATCTCGAAGGCGGCCTTTGCCGTAAACAGCTCGAGATGTGCACCGATCGTTTCGTCCGGCTGCTCGCCGGTCCGGGGGCAGACCGCGTAGCATGCCCCGCAGGGGACGCTGTCTGTTGCCTGCTTGCAGTAACCGTTGCTCCTCGGGCTTGCCACCATCTCTCCTTCCGCAAAGGAGAGGGCATCGGCCGGGCAGACAGCGACGCAGGCACCGCATCCCGAGCATTTCTTCGTATCCCAGACCTCGCTTTTCAAATCGAGATAACTCTTTTCTGCCATCGCCATCACTCCGGAGTATACTTGCTCGCAAACGGCCGTGCGCTCACTGCCGCAATCCTTGAGTAGGACGCAGAGACGAGCGGTGCTGCATCGATCCCGAACACCTTTGCAAAATCCTCGATGATGGGCCTGATGATTGCCATCTGGTCATCGGTTGCCGGCAGCTGTTTTGCCCCAACCCCGAGGTATTTCTCGTCTATTTTTCCGCGGACGTAGATCTCGCCGCCGTGGATCCCGCTGCCCACCCCGCGTTCGGCAACCGGTGGCTGGCCGTTGAGTCCAAGGACGATCAGGAGACCCCCCGCCATGTACTCTCCCAGGAAGGCCCGGGCGGAACCCCCGACCACAACGATCGGGCGCTTCTCCATGTACTGCTTCATGTGGATGCCGCCCCGGTACCCGATATTGTCCCGGACATAGACACGCCCGCCCCGCATACTGTGGGCGGTGGCATCGCCTGCGCTCCCGTGGATGATCACCCTGCCCTGGTTCATCGTGTTGCCCGGGGCATGGTCCGCGTTGCCGTGGACGATCACCGTGGGACCGCTCATGAACATGGCAAGATCGCCTCCGGGAACACCGTTGACGGTCACCGTCACGTCATTACCCTTGAGCCCGTCTGCGATAAACCGCTGGCCGAGCACGTTGTCGATCACGATCTCTTTTACACCCTCACAGACGGCTTTCCGGATCTGCTGGTTGAGCGGCGTATAGTGGAGGTCTTTTGCATCGATCTGTAATGCCGCCATCGTTTACGCCCCCACGGACTTGACGTCCAGCACGTTGAGCAGGCCCTCATCGAGCATGTAGCCCCGGAGCCGGTCGCGGTTGCCCCGCAGGCTCTCGATACTGTTAATGCCGGCCGCACCCATCAGCTCTGCAATCTCGTCCGTCCACGCGTGGATCAGGTTGGCGACCTGCACGGCGTTTGTCTCCGGGTCAAGCCGTTTTGTGAGCTCCGGCCTCTGGGTGGCTATTCCCCAGGCACAGACGCCCCGGTTGCAGGTACCACAGACCCGGCATCCCATGGCAACCAGTGCCGAAGTGCCGATGTAGACTGCATCGGCACCCAGGCAGATGATCTTGGCAATATCGGCGCTCTGCCGGATCCCGCCGCTTGCAATGATCGAGACCTCGTTCCTTATACCCTGCTTGCGGAGTTTTGCATCTACGCTTGCGACGGCGGCTTCGACCGGGATACCCACGTGGTCACGGAAGACCCGGGGTGCAGCCCCCGTCCCGCCACGGAACCCGTCGATGACCACGGCGTCGGCGCCCGAGCGGGCAATCCCTGCTGCGATTGCGGCAGAGTTGTGCACGGCCGCGATCTTCACAAAGACCGGCTTCTTCCACTCGGTGGCCTCCTTGAGGCTGTGCACGAGCTGCTTTAAGTCCTCGATACTGTAGATATCGTGGTGGGGCGCAGGGCTGATCGCGTCGCTCCCCTCGGGAATCATCCGCGTGCAGGAGACATCGGCACAGACCTTTTCGCCGGGCAGGTGACCGCCGATCCCCGGCTTTGCGCCCTGGCCGATCTTGATCTCGATGGCTGCGCCGCGTTCAAGGTAGTTGATATCAACCCCGAACCGGCCCGAGGCAACCTGCACGATCATGTGGTCCTGGTACGGGTAGAGCGACTCGTGCAGCCCGCCTTCGCCGGTCCCCATGAAGGTGCCCATCTTCGTTACCGCTTTGGCAAGCGCGGTCTGGGCATTGAGGCTGATCGCGCCATAACTCATATGGCCGATCATGATGGGAGTTTCAATCTTGAGGTTCGGGGTAAGTTTTGTGAGAAGATCGATGTCGCCGTTGGGGTATTCCTTTACCGAGAGAGCCGCAGGCTTTTTCCCGATATAGGTCCGCAGCTCCATGGGTTCGCGGAGCGGGTCGATGGAAGGGTTGGTGACCTGGCAGGCGTCAAGCACGAGCCGGTCGAAGATCATCGGGTAGGGCAGTACGTTCCCCATCCCGGCAACGATGATCTTCCCTGTCTTTGCCTGGTTGAAGACCGCCTCGCGGATCTCGCGGGTCCAGACCGGGTGGCTCCGGTAATCCGTGGGCTTCTCGTAGATGCTGATCGCATCGCGGGGACAGAAGGCAAGGCAGCGGTGGCAGGAAACGCAGTTACGGGAATTGACGACGATTTTGTCGCCCTCCCTGCGGAAGACGCCGTACGAACAGTTCTCGATGCAGCGCCCGCAGTTCATGCATCGCTCGGTATCGAGTTCCACCTTGAACCGGAGGGGGATGCTCCCGATGCTCATGCGATGACCCTCCCGATCACAGGTTCGCCGGCTTTTGGCATGGCAACGTCCTCAATATCCGGTTCAATGCGCCGGATGGCCGCCTCCTCGCTGGAAATGTAAAGCCTGTCTCCATGTTCACCGCTGACGAGCGGCCGGAGCTTGATCCGATCGGTGAAACCGAGAAGGGTGTCTGATGTCGCCACACAGATGGCAAACGGGCCGTTCATGAGCGCCGGGCCATACGTGAGCCGGAGCGCCCGGTTGAGTTCCTGCTCCTTTGCGGGCATCGCATCGATCTCATCCCAGAACGGGGGGGCAAGGGCACGCATCGCAAGCTTTTCCGAGAGGCCGTGCCTTCGGACCAGCAGGTCGACCAGGTACGCCACGACCTCGGTATCGGTGAACATCGTGCACTCGTACCCGTAACTCTCGATGTAGCGCTGGTTGGTGCCGTACGAGGTGATCTCCCCGTTGTGGACAACGCTCCAGTCAAGGAGGTTGAAGGGATGCGCCCCGCCCCACCAGCCGGCAGTATTCGTGGGGTAGCGGTTATGGGCAAGCCAGAGGTATCCCTGGTAATCCTGGATCCGGTAGAGATCGGCGACCTGTTCAGGCCATCCCGAGGCCTTGAAAACGCCCATATTTTTTCCCGACGAGAAGATCAGGATACCTTTGCGTGCGGTGTTGACACGCATGACCAGTTGCATGACAATATCATCAGCAGTGGTGCCGGGTTTCTGTGCCCGGCTGGTATCTGGCCGGAAAAAAAAGCGCCATGGTGTGTGGACCTTTTTGATCCCGGTCTCATAGACCGGGATCGGCTCATCATGGACGATCTGCCCCCACTCCTCGAGATCTTTTACCAGAGCCGGATGATTCTCCTTTACGTTATCAAAAAAAACATGGAGTGCATAGGCATCCTTGTATTCCGGGTAAATGCCATAGGCTGCATAACCCGCCCCTTCCCCGTTCCCCCGCTCGTCCATCAGGGCAAGCGATTCCCGTATCTTACTGCCGTCCATGGACCGGCGGCGTTTGTCGATAACACCGATAATTCCACACATTGTCAATCACAGTCGGGATATCTGGTTACTCATAGAATTCCCGGGCTGGCAGCTGCCTCTTCGGGAAATTGAAACGTACAGTATTGGTACGTTCCCTGAATTGAATGTAACCATTCTCCTCAGGGAGTTAGTTAAGAAAATATAAATGTAATTGGTAGGAAAATTAATTCCGTTATGTCTGCGGATGTTTCCAAACTGCTCAAGAAGATTGAAGCGGACGATGTAAAATTCCTCCGGCTCCAGTTCACCGATGTGCCTGGCATGCCCAAGAATGCCGCAATCCCGGTCGATATGGCCGAGAAGTCCCTGACCGACGGAACATGGTTTGACGGCTCCTCCATCGAGGGTTTCACCCGGATCGAGGAATCGGATATGCTCTTAAAGGCCGACCCGGCCTCGTATGCAGTCCTGCCCTGGCGGCCCCAGGAAGGCAGGGTTGCCCGGTTCATGTGCGATGTGTACACGTACGGGAACAAGCCCTTTGAAGGCGACCCCCGCTACGTGCTCAAGAAGGTTCTGGCGGATGCCGCGAAGATGGGCTATACCTTTAACACCGGCCCGGAGCTCGAGTTCTTCCTCTTCAACCTTGTTGACGGCAAGCCGACAACTCAGTTCGCCGACCAGGGATGTTACTTTGACCTTGCCCCGAATGACAAGGCAGAAGACGTCCGCAGGGAGATTGTCCTCTCCCTCAAGAGCATGGGCCTCGAGATCGAGATGTCCCACCATGAGGTCGCGGCAAGCCAGCACGAGATTGATTTCAAGTATGCCGATGCCCTGACTACTGCTGACCGTGTCATGACCTACAAGTTCGCCACGAAGGCAATTGCCCTCAGGCACGGCCTGCATGCCTCCTTCATGGCCAAGCCCATTGCCGGTATCAACGGCAGCGGTATGCACACCCACGGCTCGCTCGCAAAGAACGGCAAGAACGCCTTCTACGATGCAAATGCCGAGAACGGCCTCTCCGACACTGCCCTCTATTATATCGGGGGTCTTCTCAAGCACGCAAAGGCTATCACCCGTGTTGCAAACCCGACCATCAACTCGTACAAACGCCTGGTACCCGGTTATGAAGCGCCCTGCTACATCTCCTGGAGCACCACCAACCGCTCGGCCCAGATCCGTATCCCGGCCGCCCGCGGCAACAGCACCCGTGCAGAATTCCGCAGCCCGGACCCGATGTGCAACCCGTACCTCACGTTCGCCTGCCTGCTCGCCGCTGGTCTCGACGGTATAAAGAACAAGATCATGCCGCCCGAGCCCACCAACACCAACATCTACCACCTCTCCGCAAAAGAGAGAAAGAAGATGAAGATCGATATGCTGCCTGGCAGCCTCGCGGAGTCCCAGGCAGAACTGGTCAAGGACAAGGTCATCTGCGAAGCACTCGGCCCGCACATCCTTGAGACCCTTGCCACGATTACTGAAGCAGAGACCGATGCATTCCGCCTCGCGGTTCACCCGTGGGAACTGGACCGGTACCTCGCTACCTACTAATCTTTAAAAATCCCAAAATTTTTCCCGCATGTCGGGACAGGCTGGACTTTTTATCCGGTAACTGCCCGTCACCCGTCTGGATCCGGGAATAAGAAAGGAGAAACGGCCGGTGTCGGCCGGTGCTGTACTGGAATGAACGTCTCACGCAGGCGTATGCATAACCTGTACCCATCCTGCTCCTGCACTCCTTTGGATCCTTCAAGGGTCACCCCACAATTAGTTACAGGAGAAAAAAGATATGGCTCTGGATACCGGTGTTACAACCTGGCTCATGGTCTCGGCGCTTCTGGTCATGCTGATGACCCCGGGTGTCGGGTTCTTTTATGGTGGACTTGTACGGAAGAAGAATTTCATCTCGATGATTGCCCTCTCGTTCCTGGTGCTTTCCCTTACGAGCATCCAGTGGATCCTTGTCGGGTACTCGCTTGCGTTTGGTTCTGATATCGGGGGATTTATCGGCAGCCTCCAGTATCTTGGGCTTGCCGGCGTGAGTGCTACTGCCACCGGCACCGCGGCCTACCCGCCGCTGGTATACGTGGCATTCCAGCTCTTCTTTGCCTCGGTTACGCTCACTATCGTGACCTCTGCAGTTGCTGAACGGATCAAGCTGACGACATTTATTGTCTTCTCCCTTATCTGGCTGACCGTGGTATACTGCCCGCTTGCCCACTGGGCATGGGGCGGTGGCTGGGCCCAGCAGATGGGCCTGATCGACTTTGCCGGCGGAACCGTGGTGGAGATTTGCTCGGGCTTTGCCGCCCTGGCCCTGGCGCTTGTCATCGGGAAACGGTCCGGTTTTGGCGAGTACTCGCTTGAACCCCACAACATCCCGATCGCGCTCCTGGGTGCGGCCCTTCTCTGGTTTGGCTGGTTCGGCTTTAACGCCGGGAGCGCACTTGCGGTGAACGGGAGTGCGGTTACGGCATTTATCAATACAAACACCGCTGCCGCTGCCGGTGCTCTTGCATGGATGTTTGCCAGCTGGTACCAGGGAAAGCCCAGCTCACTGGGTATGGTGAGCGGTGCAATCGCCGGGATGGTGGCGATCACGCCCGCGGCCGGCTTTGTGACTCCGATGGTGGCAATCCTTATCGGTGCAGTGGCCGGTGTCCTCTGCTTTGGCATGATGCTCCTGCGGATCAGTAAACAGCTTGACGAGAGCCTGGACGCATGGGCGATCCATGGCATGGGCGGTGTCTGGGGGACACTCGCCACCGGTCTCTTTGCTGCGGCAGCCGTGGCCGGCTTCTCCGGGTTTTTCGAGGGCAATGCCCACCAGCTGGTGGCAAATACGATAGGTGCCATTGCAGCCGTGGTTTATGCCTTTGTCATGACCCTGGTCATCGCATGGATCCTTGACAGGACCATGGGACTGCGGGTCACGCCCGATGAGGAATATGTCGGGCTCGATATCTGCCATCATGGCGAACGGGCCTGAAATTCATCATTTTTTTTCGTAATTACGCGAAATAATCCCTGATCGTACTGTTTTGGGATTACAGGATCCACAGGTACATGCGCAGGTACCTGTCCTGTCCGGGCGTCAAATTCGTTTTTACGACGGAAATTTTTAGTGCTGTCTCTTTTTTGGTGTTGCCCACGGAGGGGAAGTATAGTAATATTTATAAGTCTAGGAATAGAACTTCCTTCCTACAATCTTAGCAATCATTACGAAAGGTGAGGTCTTCCCATGATACAGGAACCGCAGATTGCAAGGGTGATACCGGACTTTCTTCCCGGATCTGTCACCGGCGTTCTGCCGGAGACCTGTATCCGGGAGAAGTTCCCCGGCAGCCACGTGACCGGAGAGTTCTATGGTTCGTGGCGTGCTACATCTGTCTCATTACAGGTAATCAGGTGAATAAACATGGCTTTGGATTCTGGAGCAATTGCATGGGTGCTCGCCTCAACGGCGCTTGTCATGATCATGACGCCGGGAGTCGGGTTCTTCTATGGCGGTCTTGTACGTAAGAAAAACTTCATCGACATGATCACGCTCTCCTTTGTGGCCTTTGCCCTCGTGAGCATCCAGTGGGTGCTCTTTGGGTATTCGCTCGCATTTGGCCCGGATGTTGCGGGATTTGTCGGGAACCTGAGTAACTTAGGCCTGAATGGCGTGAGCATGACCGACCCCGGCCCGTACAGCACGGTGGTCCCGGGAATGCTGTACATGGTCTTCCAGCTCGTCTTTGCCACGGTCACGATGGCGATCGTCACTTCAGGGTTTGCCGAGCGTATCAAGTTCAGCTCGTACCTGATCTTTGCCCTGATATGGACGACAATCGTATACGACCCGCTCGCCCACTGGGTGTGGGGTGGCGGCTGGACTTCCCAGTTCGGCTCGATCGATTTCGCGGGGGGCACGGTGGTCCACATCAGCTCGGGTTTTGCCGCGCTGGCCCTGGCGCTTGTCATAGGAAAACGCGTAGGTTATGGCAAGTACTCGATGGAACCCGCAAACATCCCGTGGTCGATCCTCGGTGCGGTTCTGCTGTGGTTCGGCTGGTTCGGGTTTAACGCGGGCAGTGCGGTGGCCGCAAACGGCCTTGCCGTGAACGCCTTTGTGACCACCAACACCGCAACGGCAGTTGCGGCCATGGCATGGCTGCTTGTCTCCTGGGCCCATGGTGGCAAACCAAGTTCGCTTGGGTTTATCTCGGGTGCAGTGGCCGGCCTGGTTGCGATCACGCCTGCCGCCGGTTACGTTACACCGATGGCATCCATCGCGATCGGTGCAGTTGCCGGTGTGATGTGCTACTTCATCATGCTCTGGCGGCAGAGCAAAGGTGTCGATGAGAGCCTGGATGCGTGGGCTGTCCATGGTATGGGCGGCCTCTGGGGTGCGATTGCCACCGGTATCTTCGCATCTGCAGCAGTGAACGGCGCCTCCGGTCTTATCGAGGGCAATGTCCACCAGTTCATCGCACAGATTGTTGGTGCCGGGTCAGCAGTCATCTATGCGTTCGTAGTCACGTACATCCTTGCAGTCATCGTGGACAAAACGATTGGCCTGCGTGTGACCGAGGAAGAAGAATATGTCGGGCTCGATATCTCCCAGCATGGAGAGAGGGCCTGAAGGATTCGGGTGTTCATCATGAAAATGATCTCAGCAATCATCAAACCGGAACGGTTCGAGTTCGTGAAAAAAGCGCTTGAAGAAAAAGGCTATGTCAGCATGACCATCACCGAGGTCAAGGGAAGGGGCGAACAGAAAGGGATCTCGCTCGAGTACCGTGGCGGCAAGATGACCGTCGATCTCCTGCCCAAGGTCAAACTCGAGATCGTTGTCCGCGACAAGGATCTCGAAGATGTGATTGCAACCCTTACCGGTGCAGCCCGGACCGGAAAGATCGGTGATGGAAAGATCTTTGTCCTGCCGGTCGAGAAATCCATACGGATCAGGACCGGTGATATCGAGTCGTAGCCAGGGAAGATCAGCACACGAGTACCGTCCAACCACAACAACTACAGCACAATAAACCAGAAAAGCGGGACCTTCTCCCCGCTTTTTCTTATCCTTTTTGTTACGCACCGCCCCGGTTTTCAGGTACTGCGGCCCGTTAATTCACTCGTTTTCGTTTAAGAGTGCACGCAGTTTTCTCTCGATATGGGGTGAAATGTGGAAATGCCCCGGCAGGGTAAATGCCCCGGTATCAAATCTCTGTGCGTGTTCCATATCGTCATCCGATATACCCAACCTCTGGTGGTCGACGATCTCGTGGAAAAAGATCTTCCCGGCCCCGGGAATGATCCGGCAGAGGCAGAGGTGTTCAGACTCCCCTGTACGGATGTAATAAAAAGATCGGCCAATCATCGAGGCGCGGTATTCCTGGATCTGTTCAAGGAGCACTTCGTACTCCGGCGCTGACCCGTCCGCGGTTGCATATCGCGGCAGCGGGTCTGCCCCCGAGGATGGTTTCCTCGCATCTGTCATTGATGGCTACCCCCTCCCCCGTTAATCCCCCGGTGCCCGGGCATCGGGTAATAAGGTGGAAATATATTGCCTTCATATATATACTTAGCCCGGCCGGATTTCCATTCGTTACAGTCAACACGCCCGGTCGCATATTGTTATTTAGCCAACCGGTGAGAAACTAAGGTATTCTATCATGATCCCGTGGCTGAACTCAAATTTTAAAAATTTTAAACCCACTGCGGCCATAGCGCTCAACGCCACGCGCCACATGAACACAATAGAGCGCAAAAAACTGTTCTCTCCCGATATCGAGCCCATGCGGACTGCCGAAGGCCGCTGGTTCGAGGCAATCGTGTACGAGATGTTCCTTGAGATCTCCCAGAAATCCCAGAAGATCAAGTACCTCGCCCGCAAGGGGGCCGATGCACCGCATGCGGGTGCCCAGGCTTACCTGGGCCAGAACGGGATCTTCTACTCCAAGTACGGGGACATCACGTTCCGCGGGAACGGGCAGGACCTTGCTGAATTCGACCTCATCCTGGTCGATTCAGAGGATCATGTCGCATTCGGTGAAGTGGTCACCTCCCCGGCGGACCTCAAGGAGTTTGAAGTCGAGATTGCCTTTAAAAAGCGGCTGCTCGGTTACCTGTACGGCCAGGAGCATGTCTCGTTCCTCCTCGTCTCCTCGTTTGATATCTCCAACTATTCTGTCGTAAAAAGGCTTGCAAAAGACCCGGACAACGCGATCATCCATACGAGCTCCTGCGAGCAGATCAAGTCGCTGGTGAAGCATTACCGCCCCCGGATCCTGTATACAAAACCCGACCGCCATCCCAAGCTGATCCGGGCTACGGACATCCCCCTCAGGCACCCGATTGATTACCGGAAGTGCCATGATGAGTTCCGGAACCGGATCTTCACCGATATTACCAAGGGCCGACCAATAAAGGATCTCGCACCATCTACCGATTCAGAGGCTCTCGTAAAGAAGATCCTCTACGGGGCGCTGTATCCCCGTGCGATCAAAGCGGTCTGCGAGCAATATGGCCTCGTAGTCAGGGGCCGCCGCGTGGAATGCAGCGAATTCTTCCGGTATTTTTCCAAGGCGATTATTGCCACCGACCTTCCCGGTTTTGAGCTGATCATTTACCTCAGGTCCCGCGAGAAGAAGGAGTATCTCAAGATGGTGCAGACCCGGGAGGGCCACTTCCGGTTTGAGCGGCCGACTCCCTCGAGGGTGGGCTTTTTCCTCTGGATCGAATCGCTCGAGCCAACGCTCGGGACCCATATCTCCCTTGAGATCCTCAAAACATTCAGTGTAAAAGAGCCCCCGAAAAAGCAGGGATAGGGGGCCTGCAGCGCCCAGGATTTTCAGGTGTCAGTCCAGCAGGGCGGCCATGGCCTCATCGAACCGTGCTTCCATCACATACGGGATGCCTGAGATACCTGCGGCCTCTGTCGTCAGCGCCATCAGGTCGCCGCGGGTGATGGTGGAGAGCCGGAAGTTGCGGCTGCCTGCCATAAGCTGCTGCAGCCCGGTCCTGAATTTCTGCGTGTACGTGTAGATGCCCACTGCACCCATCGGGATCTCCTTGATCCGCGTTCCGTATTTTTCCCTGAGTTCCTCGTAGCAGACAAAGATCTCATCAATGGTGCTGCCGTACTTCGACACCGACTTGGGGAGATCGCCGGCCTGCAGCCATTTTTCAATGTTTTTGCCAACCATCCCCGGGATCATCAGGCCGCGTCCCATGCAGACGGCCCTGAAATACGGGCTGCCCAGGGCGAGCGCCTTGAAGACACCGGGCTCGTCCGAGAATCCCCCGGCCATGGCGAGATCGGGCACCCGCATACCCTTCTTCTCCAGCTCGCGGGAGAACCGGTAGGCAAGCGACTGGAGGTAGAAGGTGGGGATTCCCCATTCGTTCATCATCGGCCACGGGCTCATGCCGGTCCCTCCGGGAGCCCCGTCGATGGTCAGGAGATCGAGGCCTGCCTCGGAGGCGTAGCGCAGCGCCATGGCGAGTTCGACCATGGAGTACGCCCCGGTCTTGAGCGTGATACGCTTGAACCCGATGTCCCGGAGCCGGTCGATCTCGTCAAGGAACCCTTCCTTGGTGATAAACCCGAGGCGCGAGTGGCGTTCGAACTCCTTTATGGCGCCGGCCTTAAATGCCGCCTGCACCTCCTTTACGGTCGGGTCGGGAAGAACGATATATCCCCGGTTTTTGAGTTCGATGGCCCGCTCGAGGGACGTGACCTTGATCTCTCCCCCGATAGACTTGGCCCCCTGGCCCCACTTGATCTCGATCGTTTCCAGGTTGTGTTTGGAAGATACGTATTCGGCGGTTCCGATTCTCGTGTCTTCCACGTTCATCTGGACCAGCATTTCGCCATAGTCCCCGCGGAACTTCCGGTAGATCTCTATGCGCCGGTCCATCTCGGGGGATTCGATCACCTTTCCTTTTGCGTCCAGCTTCAGGCCCGGGTCAACACCGCAGACATTCTCACCGCAGACAATGGTAATGCCGGATATTGCAGCACCTACGGCAAAGTGTTCCCAGTTGACCTGTGCAATCTCCGTAGAGCCGAGCGCCCCGGTAAAAATCGGGATGCTCATCTTCACCTTCTTCTCCCGCCCGTACTCGGTTATCGTATCCGCCATGGAGAAGACTGCGGTGTCTGAATTGGCATCCGTACCTTCGGGTAACCCTTTCGCCCCGACCGCATATCCCTGGATGTTGAGATGGGAATAGTCAACCGGGTAGTTCTTGTCGGCGCCCGTCGTCATCCCGCCAAACGGGCCGGGGTAGAGAACCTCCCTGCCGCGGAATGACGAGAGCCAGATCTCGCAACTGCCTTTACATCCGTCCATGCACCGGGTACAGATCCCCGAGCAGGGAACCACATTCCGCGATCGGTTGACGGTACTGGTTGCTTCGTTTGCATTGGGTTGTCGTAAGTTCATGATAGTTCACCACCTTCCGTTGCAGGCTCTGTCCGGCGGGTAATCGTATCGGTCGGAATGGCACCGGCCCATCCTTTTCTGGAGTCTTGCCGGAATGGCCGGATCTCCCGATAAGGGGAAGTTTCCTATAGCGGGATATAAATGATTGTATCCGGTAACTGGCAGTACCCAAAAACAGCCGGGATCCCCGGGACCGTTACAGGACAGGAGCACCGGTGACCAGGTACAGGATAAGGAGGATCACCGGCTGGTGGACGAGGTAGATCACCAGCGAGTGCCGGCCGAGAAAGGAAAGCGGTGTTTCAGCAATAGGCGGAAGCCGCGGTACCACCCATCTCCGTTCTCCCCGGGGATATGCATATTCACCGATAGCAAGCCCGATCAGCACGACTCCCATCCATGGGAAGATGGGCGTATAATCAACGCTCACAAACGTGAGCGGATGGATGCCAAAGACAAGAAGTGCCATCGGCCCAGGGACAGCGGCAAGGATCCACCCGATGACAATAAAGAGGATCCCGATCACCGCGTTCCCGGTGCGGAACCGGAAAAAGAGCGGTGAGAGCATGACCGAGATCCCGATGAGGTGGAGAATACCGAAAATCACGTAGCCTTCCTGAAGGTACCACCAGGTGGCAACGGTCACCAGAAGCCCGCAGCAGAAGATCCCCCCGCCCCGGAGAAGGAACTTCTGCACGAGGGCCCGGCCCTGGATTTTCCTGAGCGCCCGGGCGTGGCTGACAGAGAGCGACACCCCGACGATAAGCAGGAAAAGGGTAGCAGTGGCATAGGCAAAGTACCGCCAGAACCCCTCCGACACATCGATCGGGGCGATACGGAAGAACGCGAGATCGAAGAGGGTATGAAAAAGGATCATCATCAGGATGGCGATACCCCGCAAGATGTCAATCTCGGGGTACCGTGCCGGACCGCTCATGGGTACAGGTACATTCGATGGCGGGCGCTGATATGTGTTTGGAAAGATCGCGTTCCGGCAGGGACGGGGGACAATACCTTCTGTTAGGGCAGGACCCCGGGTACTTCCCTGCCATCAGCCCGGACTGCCCGGGAAGGAAGATCGGGCGGGTGCATCTATCCGCTGGTGTTTTCACCGCGTTTCAGGATTATGGAGTACACAAAAAGTTCGATCAGGTACACCATCACACCGACGCCAATAAAGACCCAGCCGTGTGCTTTCTCACCGATAAACCCGAATGCAATCAGGGAGTCCCCGAGAATAACGTTGAATATTCCAATGATGATTAGCGCCCCCGGTACACCAAAAACAATTGCCAGGAGCAGGGAACGGACAAGGCTGTCCTTACCGGTAAGCTTCATGATGGATACCGGTATCGTGGGATAATAATAAAAGCAATCCCCGGCGATTTACAGGCCCGGATCTTTTCAGAAACCATTAAAGAAGAGATTTGACCCTGCGTGGGTAATGCGAGGGATGGGATTCGAACCCAAGAACTCCTGCGAGACCAGGCCCTGAACCTGGCGCCGTTGACCTGGCTTGGCTACCCTCGCGCCTGTATAGATTATGTTCCCGGTTTAATAAAGGTAAGGGGAAATGGTAAGGGCAGATTTTATGCCTTCTTCCCGTTGTTGTTTTCGCTCTGGTACTTCTTCAGTTCGCGTTCACGCAGTTCGTTTCTCCGGATCTTACCGGAAATGGTCTTGGGCAGCGAGTCCACGAACTCGATGGCACGCGGGTACTTGTACGGTGCGGTGACCTTCTTGACATGGTTCTGGATCTCCCGTACGAGTGCCTCCGATGGGGCAAAACCCGGTTTCAGGATAATAAATGCCTTGACAATAAGCCCGCGGATCTCGTCGGGCGAACCGACCACGGCCGCTTCCTGTACTGAGGGATGTTCGATGAGTGCACTCTCCACTTCGAAAGGCCCGATCCGGTACCCTGATGCCTTGATCACATCGTCGTCACGCCCGATGAACCAGAGGTACCCGTCCTCGTCGCGATATGCCTTGTCGCCGGTATAGTACCAGTCGCCGACAAAGGACTTTTTGTTTTCCTCGGGGTTGTTTAAGTATTCCCGGAACATGCCCACCGGCCGCGGGTTGACCCTGATCGCGATCTTTCCTTCCTGATGGACTGCGACTTCCTTCCCGTTGTCATCGTGCAGCTCAATATGCCACCCGGGGGAGGGTTTCCCCATGGACCCGAACTTGGGGGTCATACCGGGGAACGTGCCCACGCAGAGCACCGTCTCGGTCTGGCCGTACCCCTCGTAGATGGTCAGGCCGGTGGCGTCTTTCCAGGCCTTGATCACTTCGGGATTGAGGGGTTCTCCCGCACTCACGCAGTGCCGGAGCTCGGTAAAATCGAACTTGTCGAGGTCGGCAAGGATCAGCATCCGGTAGATTGTCGGCGGGCAGCAGAAGGTGTTGATGCCATACTTCTCGATCAGCGGGAGGAGCTCGGTGGCATTGAATTTCCCGCGGATATCATAGACAAAGATCGCGGCTCCCTCGATCCACTGCCCGTAGAACTTGCCCCAGGCGCTCTTGGCCCACCCGGTGTCGGAGTTCGTGAAGTGAAGGTCGTTTGAACGGACATCGTGCCAGAACCGGACCGTGACGATATGCCCCAGCGGGTAACTCTGGTCGTGGAGCACCATCTTGGGCTCCCCGGTTGTACCGGAGGTAAAGAAGATCACGAGCGGGTCGGTGCTCCGGGTCTTTTTTGCCCCCGGTATGTTTACGAGCTTTGCAGAGACCGGCGCCGGGTAGTCCATCTCAACCGGGTAACTGATCCAGCCGTCGCGCTTGCCATCGACCAGCATCTTGCAGGTGAGCGAGGGGCACTCATTTGCGATTTCATCGATCTTGTCGGCGTGCTCCACGCTCGTGATCACCATCTTGATATCGGCGAGGTTAATCCGGTATTTCAGGTCTTTTGGGGTGAGCATGGTGGGGGCCGGGCAGTATACTGCACCACGCTTGATCAAAGCGATGGTAAACGTCCACCATTCCGGTACCCGCGGGAGCATGATCAGGGCCCGCTCTCCCTTGTTGAGCCCGTACTTGATCAGCATGTTCACGATCTGGTTGGACATTCTCTTTAAGTCCCAGAACGTGAATTTCTTCTCCTCGCCTTTCTGGTTCACCCAGATCATGGCGAGTTTGTTCCGGTCGCGGTCCGCCCATGCATCGATCACATCGAACCCGAAGTTAAAATATTCCGGGACATCGATCCGGAAATTGCGGTAGGTCTCTTCGTAATCGCCGATATTGTGATGCTCGGCAGAATATACCGGGCTGACGAACGGAAGAATTGGTGTACCTGCCACAGGTGCACCACCGGTACCTGCACCTGGCGCTGTACTGGTACCCGCCATCCGGTCTGAACAGGCTTCACTGATCCAGTCCGAGCGTGAAATCTTTCGTTGTTCGCATGCCTTATCGATACGGGTAGCCAGGGTATCGTCCATGGATATTGAATACCGCACCATACCAGTGCTGTTTGTTGGTGCACTTTATCAGGGTTTTGCTTTTTGGTGCACCAGCATTTGTCTGAAAGGGAAAACCCTGCGATCCAGGGAAATCGAGATTTCCTGGTATCAGCACGGTAGTATTCGTGAATCCCCGTTCTTTCGTTGCATCTGGTAAAATTTCGGTATTCCCGGAAAAACGTGAGGGTCTTTCCGGTACGTGCCGGAAAATTCTGGTGCATGCCCCGGCCGGGTTCAGGTGCACCGGATCAGGCTATCAGTTTTTGTTACCGGCATTTCCGATGCACTGATGGATCTCTTCGACCGGCAATGGTTACGCTAAAGAAAAAACTACGGGGGAACTGCTCTCTCCCGCTTACCGGAACTCCCGGTACTTTCGCAGTTCCCGCTCGCGGAGTTCCGCCCGCCGGATCTTGCCGGAATGGGTCTTGGGGAGCTCTGTTACAAACTCGATGGCCCGGGGATACTTGTACGGGGCCGTGGTCTTTTTTACGTAATTCTTGATCTCCTTGATGAGGGTCTCCGAGGGGTCGTATCCCGTGTTAAGGACCACAAATGCCTTCACGATCAGCCCCCGGATCCGGTCCGGTGCACCAATCACCGCGGCCTCCTGTACTGCCGGGTGTTCGAGAAGCGCACTCTCCACCTCAAAGGGCCCGATCCGGTAGCCTGACGACTTGATCACGTCATCATCCCGGCCCACGAACCAGAAGAACCCGTCCTCATCCTTGTATACCTTGTCGCCCGTGTAGTACCAGCCGTTCACAAACGACTTCTTGTTCTCCTCGGGATTGTCCAGGTACTCCACAAAGAGCCCCGCAGGAGGCGGGGTGCAGGAGATCGCGATCCTGCCTTCCTCCCGGACCCCGGCCGGCCGGCCCTCTTCATCATGGATCTCCACGTTCCAGCCGGGCGAGGGCTTGCCCATGGAGCCGGGCCGGACCTCAAGGCACGGGAACTCGGCCACGCAGCAGCAGGTTTCGCTCTGGCCGTAGCCCTCCCGGATATCAAGGCCGGTCCCTTCCTTCCAGACCCGGATCACCTCGGGATTGAGGGGCTCGCCGGCACTGGTGCAGTGCCGCAGGGAAGAGAGGTCGAACCTGTCGAGATCGGCAAGGATCAGCATCCGGTAGATGGTCGGCGGGGCGCAGAACGTCGTGATCTGGTATCTCTCAAGAAGAGGCAGGATCTCCGTTGCGTTAAACTTCCCGGTAAAGTTATAGACAAAGATACAGGCGCCTTCTATCCACTGGCCAAAGATCTTCCCCCACCCGCACTTGGCCCAGCCGGTATCGGTGACCGTGAAGTGGAGGTCATTGTGCCGGAGGTCCTGCCAGAACCGTGCGGTGACGATCTGGCCGAGAGGGTGACCGTGGTTATGGAGCACCATCTTGGGCTCCCCCACCGTGCCGGAGGTAAAATAGATCAGCATCGGGTCGGTGCTTTTGGTCCTCTGGTCGTCCGGTATGCTCGGGGTATGGTGCGAGACCGGCGCCGGGTACAGCAGCTCGTAGGGCCAGCTCGCCCAGCCCTTGCGCTCCGCGTCAACAAGGAACCGGCAGGCAAGGGTGGGGCATTCGTTGCAGATCTCTTCAACTTTTTCCGCGTTCCCGAGATCGGTGATCACCATCCGGAACTTCCCCTTGTTCACCCGGTATTTGATATCCCGGGGGGTGAGCATGGTCGGGCAGGGGCAGACGACCGCCCCCAGCTTGATGAGCGCAACGACAAAGATCCACCACTCGGGGATCCGGGGCAGCATGATCAGGACCCGGTCGCCCTTGTTGATCCCGTACTTCAGGAGAACATTTGCAGCCTGGTTGGAGAGGTTGGACATGTTGAGAAAACTGAATTTTTTCTCAACACCATTCTGGTCAGCCCAGATCATGGCAAGCTTGTTCCTGTCCTTCTTTGCCCAGGCATCCACGACATCAAAACCGAAGTTAAAATGTTCGGGGACCTCGGTTGAGAATGCTGCCTTGACCTGGTCGTAATTTTCCATGTTGTGCTGGTCTTCGCCCATAAAAATCAGCCTGGATGCGTGCGGGAATATTGACGGTGTTCCCATTTCAATCTGTCTTTCAGGCGTTGCCGCCGGCATTTTGGTTGTTCATACCCATTTTCCCCAGCCCGTCTCCGTCAGAGATGGCAGGGACATAAAGATTCTCCATTAGTATTATGATTCGACAGACTGCATAGTATACAGGATGGCTGACAAACGGTACGATTCATTGAAAATTGAGAATGTCGTGGCTTCAGGGGTCATCGCCGAATCCATCGACCTCAACGAGGTCTCTGCCAAGATCAAGAGCTGCGAACTCAATACCAAACGGTTCCCCGGGGCGGTATACCGGATTGAGAACCCGAAGATCGCATCCCTGATTTTTTCCTCGGGTAAAGTGGTGCTCACCGGTATCCGCGATGACAAGGCGCTGAAAGACGGCCTTGCCATCATTATCAAATCCCTCAAGGAAGCGGGCGTCGAGACGCTGGATAAACCCCGTGTTGCAATCACCAATATCGTATGTTCCTATGACATCGGTAAGTACATCAACCTCAACAAGGTCGTTGTCACCCTCAATCTCGAAAATATCGAATACGAACCCGAGCAGTTCCCGGGCCTTGTGTACCGGATCAAGGACCCCAAGATTGTTGCTCTCCTTTTTTCCTCGGGAAAGATCATCTTAACCGGCGGGAAAAATCTCGACGATATCAAAAAGGGCCTCGATTTCCTGGAACAGAAACTCGAAAGTATTATGTAACTGCCGGGACCGTCCCTACCCCCGATCTTTTTTGACATTTCTGCAAAAATTCTTAGCCATCGCCGGCAACCGCATCTGGTCAGATTCTCCTCAAGATCTCCCGCGAAAAATCTGATCCTGAATGGGGGGATCCGCGGCGATCTGCATCTCATCCTGCCAGGTACTGTGATAGTACCCCTCCAGGACAGAGGGAAGGTCTACAATCCGGACCTCCCTTATATGTGTGGAAACAGGGCCGGAGCCATGGTCTGCCGGGATCTTTTCTCCGACGGAGGGTGGGAACGTGTGGATCCCTGTAGGGAAGGTTCCAGTGGAAGGGGTGCCAATCCACTCCACGAATATGCTTTTAAATCGTTATTTTGG